>CAMKMD010000151.1 GCA_946413815.1 uncultured Ruminococcus sp. | reverse complement strand
CTGCTTTCATCTGCTTTTGACGCGAAAACATAAAATTAAAAAATAAAAATATATATTTTGCTGCGAGATTCTGTATGTAGCAGGTGTATAATAAGTAGAAGAAACCATAAAACCATATCTGATATTGGTATTAAAGGAGTTTATACATGGAAAACGGTGCAAGTAGCTACCTCCGTTTCCTTAATGGTGATAAAAATGGTTTTGTTGATATTGTAAAAGAGTATAAAGACGGACTGATCTTGTTTATAAACAGTTTCGTCAGGGATATCCATATATCCGAAGAGGCGGCAGACGAGACCTTCTTAAAGCTGTATATTAAAAAGCCACAGTATAAAACTGAGTATTCATTTAAAACATGGCTATATACTATCGGAAGAAATACAGCGATCAATTATATGAGAAAAGATAAAAGACACAGATTCTCTTCGATAGATGACTACTGCTATATTGCGGACGATGTGGATATAGAAGCTAACTACATACAAGGTGAACAGAACATTTTGATACACCGGGCGATAAGAGGCCTGAAAAAGGAATATTCACAGGTAATATATCTGATATTCTTTGAGCAGATGAGTAATGCTGAAGCTGCAAGAATAATGGGTAAATCCTTGCGGCAGATATCAGACCTCATATACAGAGCAAAAAACGCTCTGAAAGCCGAACTGGAAGGAAGTGACGGAAATGGACAGGTATGAAAAAAGCGCTGAATGGATAATGAAATTCGGCGATGATATAATAGCAGAAAAGAAACGCAAAGCTGGGCTCATCCGAAATATAGCCTTCTCTGTATCAGGAGTTTGTGCGGCGGCGCTTATATGCTTTGGCATATGGAAAACCCCGGCATTGCAGAAGCCGCCGGAAATCCCACAGTTGCCGGAGATATCGGCTGTTACAACGACGGTTGCAGAAACAGCTGCCACGGAGGAAGGGACTGTAACTACAGCCAGCAATATTGCTACTGCGGAAGAAAAGGCCACAGCCGCATCTGATACCTCCGCAGCAGATGTTCAGACTACAGCTGCTACGATTGAGGCCAGACCAGCGAGCAGCCGTCCGGCGGGTAGTATGTCTGTGAATACGGCGGTTCAGCCTGAAGTGCAGACACGGGCAGCGGAGACAGCTCAGGCTATAACAGTATCCATTACTGAGAAGGCAACAACGAGCACTCTTCCGGTTGCAACCCGGCTGTATCCGCAAGGCGATGGAGATTTAACAACTGCAACAGATATGCCGGAAGTGGCGCCTCCTCCTTGTACAACGACTGCAAATTCAGAAGTAATAGAGCTACCGTCAACTCCTGATGATCCTTATGGAATAAGGGCGATATGCAGAGAGTTCGGAGTTATAGATATTGCTCCGGATCATATGCCTGACGGCTTTAAGCTTGTACAGCTTGAACGGGATGATCAATGGTATGAAAAAACACTCTGGTTTGAATACCTCAACGCAGAAAACGGCTCTATTGAGCTGACATATAAAGATACTAAAGGCAATCCGCCATTCCAACTGATCACGACTGAAACGGAGGGAGTCATTATGAAAGAGATAAACGGGTATACATTCAGGTATACATACGAATCCAGCGAAAGTACGCTCTTTGCAGAATACACAGGTGAATCTTCTGCTATCCTGATACGTATAGACGGAATTAGTCAACAGGAGGCAGAGAGGGTAATTACATCAATATCAAAAGGAGGTACGTAATTATGAAAAAAACTAAGAGAATGACGGCAGCTATAATGTCCGCAATGATGATGTCATGCTGTCAGTGTTTCACAGCATCTGCTTACACTATACCCATAAAAAATTTTGATCATTACTATTCCTACAATGAACTTGCTGAGATGACTGACGAAGAACTGACAGAAATGTTCGATATCCCGGAATTCAATAATGAGACTATCTCTGAAGAAGAAAAGTTCATCTCATTTTTTAATAAAGCTCCTTCTTATTTTATAGGTGATGATTATATGAGCGAAACATATTACGCCTACTTACAGTACAAGAGCGGTGATAATGTTCCTTATCTCTCCTTCTTTGCTGATACGGAACAGCCACTTGATCCCTCTTTCGATCCTTCTCAGTTTGGTTATCCTTCCGACTGGACTGTTGAGCTTATAGACGAAATTGACGGAACTCCGGACGGTAACGGGCACAGAACCTACGGTTATCGCGTATTGATTCCTGCTGAGATAATGACAGATTTTGAATCCTGCATATGTGTTTATGAAAGTGAGCATTATGCTTCAAATTCTGTTCGTGACAAGAGCGGATTATATGGAGTTACGTCTTTCGCAGGAACGATGCAGCAGTACGCCTCCTACGGAGAAAATGTAACAATAATAGGCGATGCCAACTGTGACGGCAAGGTCACTGTAGCCGATGCAGTTGCAGTTCTTCAGTACATAGCTAATGCAGAGAAGTACCCTATGTCCGAACAGGCGAGATTCAATGCAGATATTGACGGTGAGGAAGGCATAACAGGCGGAGATGCTATCGCCATACAGAAGATAGATGCAGGTATATGGGACGAATCATGAAAAATATGATATAATGCCTCCTTTAATTAACAGAAGCCTCCCGGTTCAACAGAGCCGGGAGGCGATTTTTGTATGTGTTCTGCTTTTCTCAGACGTGGGATGTTTTACGCTTAC
>CAMKMD010000150.1 GCA_946413815.1 uncultured Ruminococcus sp. | reverse complement strand
TGTTTACGGTATAATAAAAGTGCATAAAAGGGTCCCGAAAAGTGCATAGGCGTGGCCCATAGAAAAAAGCCATTGTCAGCACCTGAAAAATCAGTTACTCTTTAGGGTGAAGTCAAAAAACCTAAGGAGTTGAAGAAAGGGTGTTGAAAATGGCTCAACAACAGTATATCAAACATCTTTACGAAATGGAAGAGAAAAGTTTGGCGGAGATCGCCAGAACAACGAAACTCAACTATCGTACCGTCCGCAAATATGCGCTCAAGGACGATTGGAGCGAAGACAAACTGCCGAATCTTGAGCCGGAGAGTTATCCGGTTTTAGGTGAGTTCATTCCAACTATCAACAAATGGTTGGAAGAAGATAAGCGAGTGCCTCGCAAGCAGCGTCACACAGGCAAACGGATCTATTACAGATTGCGCGACGAATTCGGCTACACGGGCAGCTATTCAAGCGTCAAAAAGTATGTGCGCAAGAAAAAAGCCGAAATGAGTTCAAAGCCCAACGGCTATTTACCCTTGGCACATCCGCAGGGAGAAGCGCAGGTGGATTTCGGTGAATTCATTTACTACGATGTTCATGGACAGGAGAGCAAGGCCTACGCACTGGTAATGTCCTTCCCGTATTCTAACAAAGCATATATCCAGGTCTTTCCTTCACAGAACCAGGAATGTCTGTTAGAGGGAATGAAATGCATCTTTGAATACATCGGAGGTGTTCCATCCCGAATTCGCTTCGACAATATGTCTACAGCAGTTGCACAGGTTCTGGAAGGAGCCGAGAGAAAGCTTACCGACGGATTCACGAGATTTATGCTCCATTACCGTTTTGAGGCGGATTTCTGCAATCCCGCTTCCGGCAATGAGAAGGGAAATGTAGAGAACAAGGTGGGCTACAGCAGACGCAACGCCTTTGTTCCGGTTCCTGCCATCACTTCCTTCGATGAATTCAATGAATCAATGTGGAAATGGTGCGAAGAGGATGCAAAACGGGAGCATTACTCTCTCAAAAAGCCTATTGAGGAGCTTTGGCAGGACGATAAGAAAAAACTGCTGATCCTGCCTGAACATCCATATTCGGTTTTCAGATACGAATCCCTTGTCGCTGACAAAACCGGATTCGCCGTCGTAGATACAAACAAATACGGTTTGTCTCCGACGCTTGCCGGTAAAACAGTTCAGGCAAAGATATATTTCAACCGAATCGAATACTTCTGCGATCATCAGCCCGTCGGTTCATTCAGACGCTGTTACGGTCATAAGCAGGAAATATTTGACTGGACACTGTATGTTTCTACACTCTGCAAAAAGCCGAGAGCTTTGGAGAATACAAGATTTTTCAGTAAGCTGCCTGATATGTGGAGAGAGCATCTCGCAAAGACCTCCGGTCAGGAACGAAAAAGTGCTTTGCAGCTCCTTGAAGAAATAGTTTCAGACGGTAATACTGCACTCTGCAATGATACCATACAGCTTGCCATTGAAAACGGACGCACGGACACGGACAGCCTCAGACAGTGCTACTACATGATCTCCAGACGTGAATATCGTCCTGTGCCCTTGAAGCTTGATGCTGCACCGGTAATGGTCTATGATCCGAACCTGTCTGTCTATGACAGTCTGACGGGAGGTGAAGCTCATGGCTGAACAGATCGAACAGTATATGAGAACTCTGAAGCTTGGCGGTCTGGCTAAAAACTGGCGATCGGTACAGTATGTATCCACAGAACAGTATTTAACAGAGCTTTTGAAGATAGAGCTTCACGAGCGTGAGGTCAACCGCATAAACAGAATGGTTAAAACAGCAGGCTTCCGTGTTCTGAAAACGCTGGATGATTTTGTCTGGAACTCTGCTATTGAAATGCCCCATGACATTACGCAGGAATACATGACAGATCTTCAGTTTATCAAACCGAGAGAAAACCTGATATTTTTAGGTGCAGTCGGAACAGGCAAAACTCATCTTGCCACTGCAATTGCATTAAAAGCCTGTCAGGAAGGTCACCGTGTAAGGTTCTTTACGGCAGCAGAGCTTGCAAATATCCTGCTGGAAAGAAACAACAAGGGAACGCTTAACAGCTTTCTGAACACCCTTAAAAAGACTGAGCTGGTCATCATTGATGAGATCGGCTTCGTACCACTTCACAAGGATGCTGCGGAGCTGCTTTTTCAGGTGATCTCCGATTGTTATGAGCGAAAAAGTCTGATCATTACTTCTAATTTGGAGTTTTCACAATGGAACACCGTTTTTGGTGACAACAGGCTGACAGCAGCGCTTGTTGATCGTCTGATCCACCATTCACACATCATCATCTTCTCAGGCGAAAGCTACCGGCTCACACAGTCGATGAACCGCCGCAGAAGCAAGAAGGAGGTGTGAAGGTCGTGACGGAAAGAATACATTTCAGCACAGATGTATCTGCAGAGTTGCGTGAATATCTCATGCTTGAATACAACAGATATGCAGAAAATACAGCAATGACAGATAATGAACACAAAGCCCTGTGCGAATGGATCGCAGAAGGAAATTCTCCCTACAGCAATCCCTCTCTCATTGCTGATGAGCGCGGAATGATAATGGATTTCATTTCCGGCAGAAGAATTACGGAAGATATGATGCCGTAACTTCTATGCGAACCGTCCGCCACCCTTGACCTCGCAATGAGAAATGCTGTCAGGCTTTGCCGACGGTGAGGAACTCATTAGCAGATTATCCTGAGCACACCGCCGCAAAGCCCATTGTAGCATTTCTCATTCGCTAAAGGTCAAGGGCAAGCCGCTTCGCGGTGGCTGCTTTTGCCTCTGGTTCAGAATCTATCAGCAGATTTATCTGCTCTGATTAAATAGAGCTCCCAAAATACAATTCAGGGCTTCAAAAATACAACTTGGGGTCTCCCAAAGTGAAATTCGAGGGCACCGTAAAAGTGCTCCGATAATACAATTCAGGGTCTCCCGATTTACACAATTAAGGCTCGTTAATAAAAAACCGGGTGCTGTAGTACCTATGTACTTTTTGGAGCCCCTTCTATGCATTTTTTACTTGACAAACACA
>CAMKMD010000149.1 GCA_946413815.1 uncultured Ruminococcus sp. | reverse complement strand
GTGCCTCGCCTTTACCGCATCAAGTTCCGCAGGGATATTTACAAGGATTTTGCTGCGCTTCAGACCTCTGTTCAGGAGGGTGATGAGGAAGGTTCTACCCTCGATATCGAGAGCCTTGAGGTGTTCGAGAATATCGCATACATCATGGCGAAGCACGCTGATCCGGAGAACGTCCCCGACAATCCCGATGAATGGCTCGAAGCGTTCAACACATTCTCCATTTACGAGGTGCTGCCGCAGCTCATTGAGCTGTGGGGGCTCAACGTGGAAACGCAGGCGGAATCTAAAAAAAACATCGAAAAACTGACCGCCCGATGACAACGCCCCTCTTCCTTCTCCGATGTGTGCAGATCGGGCTGTCTCTCTCGGAGCTTGATCTGCTCACGATCGGAGTCGTGAATGATATGTTCACCGAAAAGGAAAATGACGAATATGACGGCTGGCATGAGGTTGCAGGACAGGCGGACTTTGATGCGTTCTGATTGACTTTTTCTGTTTTCTATGCTATAATTCTGGTGTGGGGAAAGCACGGGGCTTTCTACGTTAAATTGGAATTTAGTGAAGAAGGGAATATAATAATGAAAAAAGTCGCTCTATTTTTGATCCTTGCAATGACCTTATCCATTACTGCCTGCGCAGGCAAGCAGGAAAGCACTTCGCAGGCGGAAAGCAGTCTCACTACGGCGCAGACAGAAAACAGTACTACTGAGCCAATACAAACACAGCCATTATCGCCCACAAAGCTGACCAATAAAATGACAGATTATGAGCTGCAATGGGTGGACAAGCACACGCTCACGCTGCTGGACGAATATGAAAAGCCCAATGCAGACCCACAGGCTGACCACAATGTAAGCATTGAGTTTATCACAGGTGATACGGAGTTGACCCGTGAATATCTGGAGCAGCACCGTGATATGTTCACCGATGAAGAATACGAGCATGAAATGAAGAAGCTCCAAAAGAGAGAGAAAAAGGGCAGCGAAGACCTTTTCCCGTCCACCATTCTTGTAGACGGATATATTCTTCCATATATTATCCCCACGGAGGACGATTTTGCTGACGGCGGTTCATTCTGGTTTACTACGACTGATCACGATGAAAACGGCGAGCCGAAAGAGGTAAAGCTGACATTCGGTTCATTTGAGGACTACCTTGAATATATCCGTGACAGAGATGTTGAATGGGGCTATCCCGATGAACAGATCGAGCTTGAGGTCACTCTTGCGCAGGTCGCATATGATGCGCTGAAAAGCGGCGATTATGAAACTCTTCCTGAGGGTTCTGTTGACAGGAGCGATGAATCGAAAAACCTCTACAATATCTTTCACAACTACCGAAGCGACTGGGAATTTGACCGCGCAGCTGTGGAAGCGATAAAGGATTCCGTTGACGAGATAAGCATTTACGACGAAGAGCTTGGCAAGCAGTTTACCGTTCACGTTACGCTCCCGCCCGATTACGACAAGGATAAGACCTATCCTGTATTCTTCCTTACCGATGGTATATGGCGCTTCGGCAACTGTCCTGAGCTGAGAAAATGTATGGAGAACGGCGAGGCTGCACCCGTTATACTTGTCAGCCTTTATTACAGCTACGATATCACAGACCCTGACCAGGGAATGCGCTATGAAGATCTGGTGATCAACCGTGAACAGCTGCTGGATTTTATCACCGACAACCTTATGCCGTATCTGTGCGAGAATTATAATATTGACTGCGGAAATTCAACACTGTACGGTCATTCGGACGGAGGCGTATTCACACACTATGCACTGTTCAATTCAGATCAGTACGAGAATCAGCCCTTCGGACATTACATCATCGGCAGCCCTGCACTGTGGGGGCTAAAGCATTATAATGAATATGAAGGCATCAGCAATGACATATATATGAATGATTACGACTATTTTGACAGAAACAAAAAGCTGGACAAGACCGTATTCCTCTGTGCAGGTTCGCAGGAAGATCCCGATTATGCCGACCATTATCGTGAGGGAGATGATACAACACTTGAAGGTGTTGCAAAGCTGAAAGAGCGTCTTGAGTCACATAATGCAGAGCTGACCTACAAGCTGTATGAATCTCATCACTATCAGTACATTCCGGAAATGCTGAGCGAATATCTGAAAGAAACTTATCCGTGTTAATTGAAGATTCAAATTCTGATTTATCGCATAAACTGAATATACACTGAGCAGTCCTTCGGGGCTGCTTTTTTATGCCCTCACGGAGGAGGTGAACCGCATGGCAAACAGAATCAAGGGCATCACCGTTGAGATTGGCGGCGATACTACCAAGCTGTCGAAGGCTCTGGAAAGCGTCAATAAAAACATCAAGAACACGCAGACGCAGCTCAAGGATGTACAGAAGCTGCTGAAACTCGATCCGACCAATACGGAACTGCTCTCGCAGAAGCATAAGCTCCTCGCCGATGCGGTGAAGGCTACCAAAGAAAAGCTGGAAACACTGAAAACGGCAGCAGAGCAAGCAAATCAGGCGCTTGCCAACGGCGACATCTCGCAGGAGCAGTATGATGCCCTGCAGCGTGAGATCATCGAAACGGAACAGGAACTGCAAAACCTCCAGCGTGAAGCGGAGGCTTCCAGCACGGCGCTTGCAAAGCTCGGTCAGGCGGGAGAAATGCTTGAAAAAGCCGGTGACAAAATCGCCGATGTCGGAACGACACTGACCACCCATGTGACCGTTCCAGTCATGGCTGCCGGAACTGCCGCTGTCAAAACCGCAGCGGATTTCGATTCTGCTATGTCGAAGGTCGCTGCTGTATCCGGTGCGACCGGTGATGAACTGGACGCACTGCGTGACAAAGCCCGTGAAATGGGTGCAAAGACCAAGTTCTCCGCTTCCGAGGCTGCCGATGCCATGAACTATATGGCGATGGCGGGCTGGAAAACCGGAGATATGCTGGAAGGTATCGAGGGCATCATGAACCTTGCTGCCGCTTCCGGCGAGGACTTGGCGACAACTTCGGATATTGTAACTGACGCTCTGACCGCTTTCGGCTTAACTGCTGCCGACAGCGGTCATTTTGCTGATGT
>CAMKMD010000148.1 GCA_946413815.1 uncultured Ruminococcus sp. | reverse complement strand
CTTGTTACACTTCACTTTAGGACACATATCCAGAGTGAACCTTATATCGGCAAATATAAGTAATACCAAGAAAGCCTGATCTCATGGTGAGATTGGGCTTTTCTTTGCAGGTGATTGACTTTTTCAGAGCGATTTGCTATAATTCAGATTAGAACAAGTACAATATATATTCGTAAGGGGTGAGAATATGAGTACGAAACGGAGACATCATCGAAGAAAGCCTTTGACCGCCGCAGAACTGGAGAGAAGAAAGCAATTACACGACGAGAGAGTCCGCCGCAAAAAACGAGAAAAGCGTTTGTTCTGGCTCAGACTCCTAATTATCGCACTGCTTGTTTTACTCCTGATCAGTATTAACGTTATTCTCGCAATTACAGATCATGCCCGTGCAATGTGTGAGTTTGATACGGTTTTAGGACTAATCGCTGCAACATTGACCGACAGAAGCGGAATCCGTGAAATACTGTTCTCGTGGTATCCTGAGCGATTTCTATTTTCATCAACACTAAAAAAGCACATTCCTGACCGCTGCTTTTTAATAGAGCTTGCAAGAACTATATGTTATTATGCGATCGGTGCGATGTTGCTATGGCATCGCCTGTATGATCTTTGCGCTCCGATATGTGTGATCACGATAGTAATTGGTTATGTGTATCTTGTTTTTGACCAAGACGACCGATACACATTTGATAAGTTCTCGAAGTGTTCAGATACAATGATGTATCTCATCATTGTGGGTTTATTTGGTATAGCATACTTTAACACGGCTCACGAAGTGGAGGTGGATATTCCAATTATAGCGGTTGTAATTGGAAGTGTTCTTGTGACTGTCGCTTATCTGCTTTTTGCAAGGAGCGACAAGAAAATTGAACGTGCTTTTGAAATGCTGATCTTTTCAGCAATCGACATTATAACTATCATTGCGCTTATCCAGTTTATTGGGATTTAATGCAATTACTATCAAAAGCCTTAGCCTATTGGCGCACTCATTTTCCGTTCCGCACAAGTCATGATCTGAATTATGGCGCACTCCATAATCATCACACACCTTAACGGCACACAAGCCCCTCGGAGCGACCTGAGGGGCTTTGATTATAGGGCAAAACACAGTATCGCTGCATTCCATATTGCAACATTAACAAATATCTGGTATAATATCTGTACACACTTCACAAACTTAATGAAACCTCAGATTTTTTTTAAAAATCACGAAGTCTTTTTCCTGAAAAATGGTACTAATAAGTGAAAGGGCAAGAAAATAGCCCTTGAGAGGAGGAATCACCCTATGGGTAACGGTGAAAGTAGCTACCGCCGTTTCCTTGCGGGCGACAATGAGGGAATTCTTGAAATTGTCTGTGAATATCAGGCTGGTTTAACGCTGTATCTGAACAGCTTTGTTCAGGATATTCATTTGGCTGAGGATCTGACAGAGGATACTTTCTTGGAATTGATGATCAAGCGTCCGAAATTCTCTGGAAAAAGCTCTTTCAAGACATGGCTCTTTGCAATCGGGCGTAATTTAACCGCAAAACACCTCCGAAAGTACGCAAAGCTCAGTGTTGTTCCGCTGGAATCACAAGAATATCTTGCCGTTGAGGATGATATCGAAGGCAATTACATAAAGACCGAACAAAAACGTATGGTGCATCTCGCACTGCACCAATTGAAACTTGAATACAGACAAGTGTTATTTCTCAGCTATTTTGAAGGATTCAGCATTACAGAAATAGCCTTGATCATGAAAAAATCTGAAAAATCGGTAAAGAATTATCTGTATAAGGCTAAAATTGCTTTAAGATCTGAACTGGAAAGGAGAGGCTTTGATTATGAAGAATCATAATGAAATGTACCAGAGCTTGCTTTCCAGATATAATGAGTATGAGGAAAAGAAGAAAAAACGTATCCGCACGATTAGACGAACAGTTCCGGTATTAGCCTGTTTCTGCCTGACTGTTGCATTGGGCGTTGGGTATTGGGATCATTTCAGGAATCTCCCAAATATCCCCGTACAGCCAAATATAATCGAAGAACCCACAATTGAAACGCCTGATACTACCACAGCATCAACAGATGCTAACACGACTGTCAGTTCAGAGACTCCGTCTGAGCCGGCATCTACAACTGTGCCTACCACCAACTCGGAGACCGAGCGTATGACCACTACAACAGGCAACCAAACGCAGACCGTGACAACTGTTGTTACAGATGCAACGGAAGCACCGACAACGGAACAAGCCGCAGAGCAGACAGAAGCTCCGACACCTACGGACACGGAGCCTGTTACCGATCCGCAACTCGTAACGGAACCTCCTGTTGTCACAACCGTAGAAACACAAGCTCCGATTGTAACTGAACCAATTACAACAACTGAGTGGATTCGTCCCGTAGCGCCGCCTGCTCAGCCAATTCTATTCACAGATATTAGCTCAGCTATAGATGCTATCAACACAAGCGATGTATCTTCTTATTCTGAGCAAGAGCAGGAAGTATATCTTAGTATGTTTGATAGGATCAATAGTGATGGCATACTTTATCAGGTGAACAACACCGATACGGTTTCTCTCATCGAGGACAGAGGGATTGCATTATTCCCGTATGCAGCATATGAAGATGTAGGCGTTGGATGCTATGTAAGATATAAGGATATAAACTATCACATTACTTTCTACTATGCTGATTGTGATTTGACCGCTCAGACAAATGGTATCGCAGAGTATCTGCAAATTCGTATGGGACGCAGATGTGATAAAGAAATCAATGTGTCCGATACAACCGTGAGCTTATTCTTACCTGATAATGGTCAAACCTATGCAGGTGCATTTATTGATCAGGATCATTATTTTACAGTTAATACGGTCGTATCAGAAGAAGAGTTGATAGAGTTCATAGAAGCGCTTAGTTTTGAAACATTGTCTCTGTCATGAGAAATATGAATATGGAACGATGAAAATAGTCTGCAATTTGTATCGAACCCCTTCTTGATGCAGATGAAGCCTATTATTCTGAAAGCCAATCAAAATTATAAGCGTTTACACATTTCTATCAGCAAAAAGGAGATGGTTGCGTTACAAAATGCCAATGGCTACGAAAAGATGCTGTTATCATAGCAAAATGA
>CAMKMD010000147.1 GCA_946413815.1 uncultured Ruminococcus sp. | reverse complement strand
ATTTTCATTTACTGAGCAAATCTTAAACATCTCACGTCTGAGGATAACAGAACACATACAAAAATCGCCGCCCGGTTCCAATTGAGCCGGGTGGCGATTCTTTTATGGCCTGCTGTGCAGGCATTCCAACATTGTCGACCTGACGCTCCTAGTGAATACTTAACAAATAGCGATCGGTCATGTTTTTAGCAAGAGCATCTGTTTATTGCACTTTTTGGATTGTTCGTAAGGTGCTTGGGTGGGATTCCTTTCACTCGTTACTGTCCATCGTCTGCTCTGCATTCTTATCAGTGTCAGTGCTTTCGGGTCCTGTACTGCTTTTATCAGCAACAACACCCAATACCGCAGACAGCAGATTCGATACTACAGTAATCATTGTTGCGGTCTGCTGCGCTTTTATGACAGACAATGCATTGTTGATGAGCGCATTGTTGATCATAGTGGGATCTGAACCATAGCTGTCGGCAACAAGCAGCTCTGCAACAGTCAGCCGCTGCTTTTTCCCTTCCGGTTTATCGTCAAAACCCTTACAGTCCTTCAGGCACTCATAAGCTTCGAGTATCTCATTGACGATGATATCCGGTTCTCTGTCGATGCCTGTCAGCATTCCAAGGGATGAAAATACATATCCGTCCTCAGTCACAGCCTTGTTGCTCAGCAGCGTGTCGTAGAGCCTGACTGTCTTATCACATTTCTCCTTAATGTCTCCGTCCGTGAGTGAAAGTATCTCACTGATCCGCTGAACGGAATCGGGACCTGCCTTGACTTTGCAGGTGTTTTTGAGATAATCCTGGCATTCGTTCATATCGCCGAGGATCTGATCTGTCGGTCTGTCAGACAGTGCAAGGAGTATCACATAGGAAATATCCTCAGAATCCGTAAGTATCGGATGCAGCTCATTCATCTGCTTCATGATCTCATTATGCTTTTCTACGATCCTTTCTGCATCGTCCTGTCTGCCGAGCTCACAGATCAGCATAGCCGCAAGGACCATATACGAATTATCCCTGAAATGTCCCTTATGCAGTATTTTGTATACTGCTTTGACATCCTCGATATACCGCTCAGCATCATCAGAAAGCGACATCTCGCTGAGCAGAACTGTTTTCACGGTTTCTCTGTACTCTGAGAAAAAGCCCGTATGCTTGTTCAGGATACTGCGGCATTCCTTCAGCTTTTCAATATCTGCCTCTTTGTCCGCTCCGGTGAAGATCAGTCCTGCCGCAATACATATGTCAGCTTTTTCAAACAGGAACTTTCCGGCAATGGCACTGCGATTCCGTTCAAACAGATCGCATTTGTTTCTTAAATTCTCAGTCATGTTGCCCTCCTGTGTTTTCAGTATTGTTACGATGTTACGTTTTCAGCTCCTGTCAGTTCAGGGAGCTGCCATTTTTCATCCCACAGAGCCTCGATCTCAGGACGCTTTGCCTTTCTGACGAGGTACAATCCGTAGGCAGCAAGAAGAGCCTCACAAATAAATGAGATCACCATAACAGGGGTCGTCAGTTCTGCGTGTCTGTTCACTTCAAAAGCGCTTACCAAAAAGTCGTGGACCCCGTGTGCAATGATACAGGGGATGATATTTCCGGTGCGGATATAAACAGCACCGAAGAATATGCCGAGCATAGACGCCATGCACGCCTGCATGGCATAAACACCTATATGGCCTACTCTGATCGCATTCGTAATATGTATCAGTCCGAAGGAGAGCGATGTAAACAAGAGGATCGGAAGGATGTGTTTTTCGCCCTTTCGCTGCCGCCTCATGTATGAAACACCGATTGCCCTGAACGATATCTCCTCACAGACACCGGCACCGACTGTGAAGATCACAGCGTCATAGGTCGGAATACCAAAGGTGAAATTGCCGGATACCACCGTGTAAGTGATCCCAAAGAATATGATCCAGTAGATCAGGATCGGTGAGATGAGCTTCCACGAAAGAGCTGTTTTTCGGGGTTTCCATTTGAATTCCGGCTTGAACCAGTGATAATAGAAAAACAAAAGTCCGATACTTGCGAAGATCGCACCCGTAATTGCAGCAGATTCGACCATCGCCTCATCATTGAATATTTCATCTACCGTTTTTCCGCTGAACAGCAATATCAGCGGAAATGAAACGCCGAATCCGAGCAATATCTGCGCCAGATAGAAATAACCGAACATCATCAGCAGCGTGACAAGTACGACAGCGATCAGGGATTTATTCTCTGAAAGCCTGTGCCTTCTTACTTTTCCTTCTTTAGACATAAATACTCCTCCTTTTACCCCTTACGCGGGATAACATAAAAAGTTGAATCAGATGCGCCATCCCAGCCGTTACTTGCAGACTTAGTGCATTTCTTGTCAGAGAACACATCTGCTTCCGGCATATCCTGCGAATAGAAAGACACGACACTGTACTGCGGTACAGTCATGCTCTTGCTGATCTCATTGGCCTTTCCGGGATTTGCAACATATGTAACGGTCGATGTTTTTTTATCACCACTGTCAAATTTCTTCAGGAAGGTGCTGACTTCTTCCGGTTCCGGAAGGTCATACTGCATCCTGTGTATTCCAAGGAGATAGTTCCTGCCGTCCTTTTCGGCATACTGGCGTGCTTCAATGATCTCGTAATTCTCTGCATTCACGACCTCAAAGCAGTGAACTGTCTCGCCGTCGTACTCGCCGTCTATCATAGCTTCAAAATAGTTCCTGCTGCCTGTTTCATCCATGAAGGAATACAGCCAGAGAACTCCGTCTTTTTCGTATATATCTGTAAATTTCTCATGTTCGGGATCAAAGAAATCAGATTTCTCCTGCGGAACATACCAGTATACGTGTCCGGTGTAGTCTTCACTCAGATCTGCTACATATACCGGATACGGACTGAATGAATCAGTGCCGACATACTGGAAGATCTCACGGTCTTTAGAATACTGCTGATAGTATGATGCGTGTCCGTAGGAGTAATCAGGTGCAAGATACACATAATCGGCCATATCGTAGATATGCTTATACTTGTCATCAAGCGTCAGCGACAGCGAGGTGTGGTTTTTGAATATCGAATCCTTGCTGTTGGCTTCATGTATCTTGTGCTGCAGTTCTCTGAATCCGTCATCGTCCGTGAGCGGTGAAGCGCCCTCCGGCTTTTCAGGTATTGCAGCTTCCGGCAGTTCCTGACCGGCGATGGTGCCGAAGGAACC
>CAMKMD010000146.1 GCA_946413815.1 uncultured Ruminococcus sp. | reverse complement strand
CTATGACATCAAGGGCATTGTGCCGAATTATCAGACGCAGGACTATATGAAGCTGATCTGCGAATCACGAAGGGCGGGATCAAAGGATGACATCTATTGACGATATGGCTGCGGAGATCATGGAGGGCCTAGAGGAATACGCTGATCTTGCAGATGCCGCCATGAAAAAAGCTGTAAGAAAGACAGCGACCGCCGTCAAAAATGAGATCTCCTCAAAAGCACCTGTGAAGTCCGGTCGCTACAAGCGAAGCTGGACAGCGAAGAAAACCAAGGAAAACAGCCACTCACTGGAAATGACCGTCCACAGCAAAGACCGCTATCAGATCGCACATCTCCTCGAACACGGTCATGCAAAGCGCGGCGGCGGACGTGTGGCGGCTATCCCGCATATCGCTCCTGCCGAAGCAAACGGTGCGGATATGCTCGAAACGCTCATTAAAAAGGAGTTATCGTGACCTACGAGGAAATTTCCGAGATGATGCAGGAGATCGGGCTGCCCAATGCGTACCACCATTTCGCAGAGGGTGAAAGCCCGGATCCTCCGTTCACGCTGTTTCTGTCTCCCGGTGAAAATACATTCGGTGCGGATAACCAGATGTATGTCAGCTTCAAGCGGCTTCACATCGAACTTTACACCGATGAAAAATCCCCGGATACGGAGGAGCGTGTGGAGGAAATGCTGCATCAGCACAACATTTATTATACAAAATCCGAAACATGGATCGAGAGCGAACGGCTCTATGAGGTCCTGTACACATTGGAGGTATGAATATGGCTCTGAAGAAAAACAAGGTCAAGTTCGGTCTGAACAAGGTTCACTGGGCAAAGATCACGGCATGGTCGGACGAAGGTGTGCCGACATTTGCAACGCCCATGCGTCTGCCCGGTGCTGTTTCGCTGAGCATTGACGCCAACGGCGAGAACGACAATTTTTACGCCGACAACACCGTTTACTACGTTATCAACAACAACGCAGGCTATGAGGGTGACCTCGAAATTGCACTCATCACCACCGATTTCGCAACCGATATCCTCGGTGAACAGCTCGACAGCAAGGGTGTCCTTGTGGAACGCAACGATGCCGAAACATCGCAGTTCGCGCTTTTGTTCGAGTTTGACGGAGATAAGAATCACATCCGTCATGTGCTGTACTGCTGCTCTGCATCCCGTCCTGCAACTGAGGGTCAGACCACTGAGGAGAGCAAGGAGGTCAAGACAGAGACACTGTCGCTGAAGGCTTCTGCGCTGCCTTCCGGTCTGGTAAAGTCCAAGACCTGTGAAAGCACAGATGAGACCACCTACAACAACTGGTACAACGCCGTCTATATCCCGATTGCAGCAACCACCAACAACAGCACCGGTACACGTTCCGCAAGTACCACAAAGGGCGGCAGCACAGCCGCAGCAACAACTGACTGATAAAGGAGAAAGTATATGGCTATAAGAAAAACAATTACTGTTGACGGCATCGAGGTTCCTTTCAAGGCGAGTGCAACACTGCCTCGCCTTTACCGTGCAAAGTTCCGCAAGGATATCTTCAAGGATTTCTCTGCGCTGAAGGATTCTGTTGACGAGAGCGATGAGGAGAATTCCGGTCTCGGTATCGAGAGCCTTGAGGTTTTCGAGAATATCGCATGGACAATGGCCAAGCACGCCGATCCGGAAAATGTGCCGGACAGCCCCGACGAGTGGCTCGAACAGTTCAATACCTTCTCCATCTACGAAGTGCTGCCGCAGCTTTTTGAACTCTGGGGCGTGAATCTTGAGACGCAGGCGGAGTCAAAAAAAAATCTCGCCCAGTTGACCGCGAGATGACAACGCCGTTGTTCCTTCTCCGATGTGTGCAGATCGGGCTGAGTTTATCTGACCTTGATCTGCTCACCATCGGAATGGTCAACGAAATGTTCATTGAAAAGGATAATGATGATATTTCATATGAATACAAGGCAACGCAGGATGACTTCGACTCCTTCTGATACCCGTATCCGTGTATTGCGGAGCATATTACAGACTCTTTGTGGACTGCTTATATACTCTTTCGGCGTGTATCTGACCATTGCAGCGAATATAGGGCTGGCACCGTGGGACTGCTTCTGCATGGGAATATCACAGTATACACCGCTGAACTACGGCAGCACTATGGTGCTGGTATCTGTCGCGGCAATTCTGATACAGCTTCTGTTCCAGGAACGCATTGGTTTTGCAACGATTCTCGATGCACTGATTACCGGACGACTCACGCAGTTGTTCATCGACATTTCCCCGTATCCCGAAAACCATAGTACGCTGCTCGGAATCGTTCTGCTGTTAATCGGCTTTCTGATTATTGATCTCGGCATCTATGTGTATATGTCGGCGGAACTCGGCAGCGGTCCGAAGGACGGTCTGATGATTGTAATGGGCAAAAAGCTGCCGAAAATACCCATCGGCATGATCGGGGTACTGCTGTGGTCGGTAGTTACACTGATCGGTTGGATGCTTGGCGGCTCTGTCGGTATCGGAACACTGCTGTCTATTTTCGGTGCGGGTTTTATCATGCACATCTTTTACGATGCCATAGGATTTGAGCCGAGGAAGCTGAAACACAAAAGCCTGAAAGAGACATTGAAGTCTCTCTCAGGCAAATGCTTTTAGTCTATATGCTGCTGTAACCACGCTAATAAATATGCCTCGTCAAATTCACCCGCAGCAATGCCGAGTATAAGATGGATAAGTTCTAAGTCCTCATATTGCAGTTCAATATGATTGACTGCAAGAAAGACAAGCATAGCGTGTGTACCAATTCTTTTATTACCGTCTACAAAAGGATGATTTTTTATAAGCCCGAATCCAAGGCGGGATGCTTTTTCAAGAAGAGACGGATATAACTCGTCACCGCCGAATGTCTGAAACGGAGCATTTATAGCTGAATCAAGCAGCCCTTCATCACGAATCTCCACAGAGCCGCCTGATTCGGCTATTAATGCTCTGTGGAGCATCATGATCTGTTCTTTCGTTAGTCGTTTCATTTGGCGAGTTCCTCGTAGACAGCGGCATTTCTTGCAAGCAGTCTCTTGGAGATCTCTGCGACCTCATCGCTGTCTGCATCCTGCAGTGCATCAGCTTCCTGAAACTCCACCACAAGATAGCGAGGAGTGTTATTTTTCAGGATAACAGCGGAGCCGAACTGATCTACCAGTCTTGCAACCTTGGAAAAATTCTGGTTAGCTTCGGTCATCGAAACAATAGTGTTGGTATCAATTTTCATGCTAACACCTCCCACTTATAGTATACCACACTTTT
The DNA here is from genome assembly GCA_946413815.1 of uncultured Ruminococcus sp. Classification (GTDB taxonomy): domain Bacteria; phylum Bacillota; class Clostridia; order Oscillospirales; family Ruminococcaceae; genus Ruminococcus. Next base: position 131 of record CAMKMD010000146.1, on the reverse strand, counting down.
AGGATAAATTCAACCTATTTTTCAGATTTTTTTGTAAGGAAGGCAGGTGATCCGCATGTCAGGCAGAATCAAAGGCATTACCGTTGAGATCGGCGGCGATACCACGAAACTCAGCAAAGCCCTTGAAGGTG
>CAMKMD010000145.1 GCA_946413815.1 uncultured Ruminococcus sp. | reverse complement strand
AGCTGTCATACCTGACAGCTGATTTTCTTCGTAATATATCCGCTCGAAATACCTGCCCGCCTTATCTTCTCCGATATCATGCGGCGGACGCTTTCCTTGACAAAATACTGTGAAGCGAGGAGAACCCCATCCAGTGCGGCTCGGTCAAGAAGGCAGTAGATGCTTTCCTCTCCCTCCATTATCTCGCTCTGAACATGAAAATCCAGTCCGTTTGTCACAGTCGTCAGCACAATGACATCGCAGCCCTCGGCAGAGGCAGTTCTGACAATGCCGTCAAGAAGCTGCGTCTGCAGATCATCAGTTATCGAAGGTATCACTACGCCTATCCTTTTCAAGAGATCGCCCCCTTTTTCTTCATTATATATCGCTGAGCGGCTTTTTGTCAATAAGAATTCCGCATTATGTCAGTCGCAGTGTTCAAAACGTTATTGTACTGTCAGAGATACTATGCTATCATTTAGTTGACAGATAAAGATCACGGCTGCCGCAACAGACGGTGCGCTGCCGTGAAGCGGGAATACACAGTGAAAAACGGTAACGGGCATACCGTGATACTAACGGAGGGATATCATGAAACAGAATAAACTTATCGCAGGCGCATTATCAGCTGCTCTTTGCTTATCGGCAGCAGTACTTCCTCTGAGTGCGGGGACTTCAACACAGTTCAGCGCCTCGGCAATAAGCCTTTCCGACTTTCCGGCGGACTATAAATACGCTGCGGACTGGATATGGACAAACCGCATCGAACGTGAAAAGTCAACGGAACGCCGCAACACGATCTTTGACCAGATAGATGCCGGCAGGGGAACTATAAATTACGTTGTGAAGTGGCAGTCATACCGCAAGGTGACCTATGAACAGAGACAGCAGTTCGCAAAAATGCTCTCTGACTGTATCAATGCGTGGAACGACTGGCTTGTCGGATATGACGGCTGGAAATATGACCATATCGATGTCAAGGTCACCGGATGGGCTGTTATCGACAAAAGCTGTCTGCTTGACCTGCACGATGATGAGGTGGTCTATACCGACACAAGGTATTATGACGCTCAGTATGACACCTCCAACGGAAGGGACACTATACCCGACAAAGAGCCTTTTGCACCGGCAGCGCTTTCACGTTTCGAGCATTTCATGGATAAGAATTACGAATACCCCGGCGGACTTGATAAGCGCTTTGATATGTATATGTGGGCTACGCAGGGCTTTCCAGATATCGGCGGATGCGGCGGAGACTGGGGACAGCGCCTGTCAGATACGGCATATCTGAATATGATAAACGGGGCAGGTATCCACGTTCTCGAACATGAGATAGGTCACGGCTTTGGCATGACCGACTTCTACGGCGGTGAGGGCGAATCTGACGGCTTTCCGCCCGGAGGATTCCCCGGCGGCAGGAATTCGATAATGATGGCCGGTTCAGCGGCTGAGATAACGGATTTTGACGGATGGATGCTCCGCTATATGTGGTCGAAGATCAAAAACGATGAAGGCAGATTCGATCTGTCTGCTCCTGAGATACATGTAAGCGTAAAAGGCGATGTCAATGCTGACGGCAGGTTTGATATTGCCGATGCTGTAACATTCCAGAAATGGCTGCTCGGAAGACCTGACACTGTACTGGCAGACTGGAAGGCTGGCGACCTCTGTGAAGATGACCGGCTCGACACTTTTGACTATGTACTGATGGAAAGACTTCTTCTTGCAGATGAACAGCCGGTACAGGAAGCAGAGATTCCTTCGCAGCCGGAAACAGAGAATTCTCCACAGGCGGAAAAGCCGGGCAGCTTTATCACGGCAAATATGGCAAAGCACGGAGCTTCCCTCCCTACACAGGGCAGCGCAAAACTGGTCGTTTTCTACGTAGACTTCCCCGACTGCAAGTATGACTATGCTCCGGATACGGATGATCTGAACCGGATATCCTTCGGCCCGGCAGACGAGACAAATCCATGCTATCCATTTGAGAGCTTCTCCGCATTTTACAGCAGAGCCTCAAAGGGGGCAATGAAGCTGGACGGTCAGGTTTTCCGCTATACCACAAAGGAGAATCGTTCTGCATACGATGACAACAAGGTCAGGATTGCCGAGGAATGCTATGAGGCTTTCAGGGATCAGGTTGATTTTTCACAGTTTGACGGCAACGGCGACGGCAGGATAGATGCTACTCTGTTCACTGTTCCCGAGAAGGCAGGCACAGATCACTGGTGGCCATGTGCCGGAGCATTCGGTGATCCGGATTTCCGTGTAGACGGCGTGAGTGTGGGACATATCATAACAGGCAATGCACAGATAGGCTCGGCTGCCGATTATATCAATTACATAAGCTCCTATTGCCATGAAATGGGACACTGCACAGGCCTGCCGGATTATTACCTGTTCACGAATCCGAGTGACAGCGAGGGTATGCACGGAACAGCAGGATGCGAGCTTATGGACACTGATGCAGGCTCGGACTTCGGCGCATTCTCAAAGCTTATGGAGGGCTGGTACGGCAAGGAACAGGTGCAGATTTATGACGCTTCAAAAGGAAAGCAGACCTTCACACTGAACAACGCCCAGACCGACAGCGGAAACTGTATCATTATCCCTAACGGAAAGCTTGCTGACGATTATTTCTCAGAGTATTTCATCATCGAGTACGCGACCAGAGACGGCAACAACAGCGCCGTCGGCAAAAAATTGGGCTGGTGGGTAACTCCGGGTGAGGGCGTTCGTGTGTATCATATCGACGCGACAACAGAATACGGCTGGAATAACTATTTCCGCTACGCAAGCGGCAGTGAATTCACGGATAAGGATAACGGCAGACGTCTTATCCGAATAATCGATGACACAGAGAACGACAATTTCTATCACTCCGGCGATGTGATAAACGGCAGTATTTCCGGATTCCACTGGTATGACTCAAACGGCAGACAGACAGTTGAAACGGGATTGACGATAACAGTCAGAGAAATGAAGGATGGAAGATATACTGTTACAATTGGATGATATCTGCGTATCCTGGGCAATATAACGAGTTAAAAAAGTCCTCACAGCCGAAACTGTGAGGACTCATTGTTTTTAATCAGATAAACACATTAACGTGAATATCACGCCAACTTAGTATCCTACGCTTCGTAGACTTTGCGTAAAGGTATTCTTTAGCATCGTCCAGATTCAGCGTAAAATAGCCGATCTGAGTATATTTTGGAATTACTTTCCTTCGTTGATTGCAGCCTGAGCAGCAGCAAGTGGAGCCGTCACCCACAATAAACTTAGGGTGACAAATGGGTGACAAATCACGTTGACGTTTCAAATAATAGTAAAATCCTGACAAGTTTTATGACTTGCCAGGATTTCGTTATATTGCGTAATATAGCCTGAAAGCTATTACTTCATAGCCTCTTCAACAGCAACTGCGCAAGCAACTGTTGCACCAACCATCGGGTTGTATTTAACCAATATCTGAAATGAAAATGCTGCCATATGGCGGCATTTTCATTTACTGAGCAAATCTTAAACATCTCACGTCTGAGGATAACAGAACAC
>CAMKMD010000144.1 GCA_946413815.1 uncultured Ruminococcus sp. | reverse complement strand
CAGCTTTTACTGCGGTTTTCTGTTCCTCCCCCCTCCCATGGTTTCCCCCTTTGGCTACTGAGCGTACAAGTTGGAATCAATGAAACATAAGGGATAGAAGAAATTGTGCAGGGACCGCCTCCGGCGGTCCGCAGGTTGACGAATCGCTTAATAGATGCGGGCTGCCGAAGGCAGCCCCTACAATGCGGACATGACTGTAGGGGCGGGGCGATGTGGGCATCGCCCCCTGCATTCAATTACCGGCAATTTGCAGAAGCGGACCGCCAAAGGCGGTCCCTACACATATATTTTCTATCTGTTTTTTCTCTTTCTTCTTACTTGTACCTCCGACTGCCGGAGGCGGTCAGCTTGTTTCATCGCCGGAGGCGATACATTAATTCTGCATTCGGCCAATTTCTCAGCAGACGCAAAAAGGGCACCGCGAAAATCACGGTGCCCTGAGTTTATTCTGCCGATAACCCGTCTCAGCCGAGTACTACCTTTATCTCGTTTGTATCTGCAAGCTTGTCAGCAGGTACGTAATTGCCGTCAAGCTTTGTACCGTTGAGGAAGAGCTCCTTTACACCGCTCTGTACGTGTGCGGAGTTGTCAACGGTGATAACAAGCTTCTTTCCGCGGAAGTTCTTACGGATAGTGAAGCCGTCCCATGAAGCCGGTATAGAAGGTGCAACAGTCAGTCCGTCAGCGTCGGGACGCATACCGCATATACCCTCAACACAGCCGACCATGACTGTTGAAGCCGTACCTGTGAGCCAGTGAACGTGTGAACGTCCCTCGAAGGGTGAAGCCTTTGACTCGGTGAACTGTCCGTGTACGTAGGGCTCCATAACTCTTATCTCAGCCTTGTCGTTCATGGCAGCAGGAGAGCTCTCCATGAAGTACTCGAATGCACGGTCGCCGTGTCCGAGAAGAGCCTCTGCGAGTATCAGCCAGCCCTGAGACTGTGAGAAGATACCGCCGTTCTCCTTGGTATCATCGTTGAACACCTGCATGAGAGCGCCTTCAAAGTGGTGGAACTTGTAGGGGGGCTCAAGGAGCTTTGCACCGTAGGGTGTGTTGAGTATGCTGTGTACGCTGTTCATAGCCTTGTCAGCCTGATCCTCGGAAGCGAATCCGGAAATAACGCTCCAGCTCTGGGGATTGAGCCACATATTGGCCTCGGGATCCTTCTTTGCGCCGACGATTATGCCGTTGTCACGGATGCCTCTGATGAATCTGTCCTCATCCCAGCACTTCTCAAGTGCATCGCCCAGCTTCTTCTGAGCGCCGTCGAGGTAGGTTATATAATCTGTATCGTTCTTGTCCTTTGCCATACCGCGCATAACATTCATAGCGTAGTAGAGCTGGAATGCAACGAAGGTAGACTCGCCCTTTGCGCCGAGACGGAGGCAGTCGTTCCAGTCAGCGTGAAGTCCGGCGGGCATATTGTGATCGCCGAGACGTTCCATTGAGAAGCGGATAGCGTTCTTGAGGTGCTCGTATACGGAGGCCTTTCCGCCGCCCTCCTCAGCGTAGGTGATCACCTCGTCGAGGAATGCCTTGTTGCCGGATTCGCCGATATACTTCACGATAGTCGGGAAGAGCCAGAGTGCGTCATCTGCACGGTAGGAGGGATGTCCTGTCTCCTTGGCATATACGCTGTGGGGATCGTTCTCGTCAGGGCAGGTCTCATGGCCGGCCTTGTGGTCAAACTTAACGAGGGGAAGTCCGCCGCCGTTGCTTACCTGAGCGGAGAGCATGAAGCGGATCTTCTCTGCTGCCATCTCGGGATCCAGATGGATGATGCCCTGGATATCCTGAACGGTATCACGGTAGCCGTAGCCGTTGCGGAGTCCGCAGTATATGAAGGAAGCAGCTCTTGACCAGATGAATGTGATGAAGCACTGGTAGGCGTTCCATACGTTTATCATGTTATTGAACTCAGGGGAAGGAGTCTCAACGCTGAAGTTCTCCAGCTTATTGTGCCAGAAATCCTTGAGCTGAGCGATCTCTGCATCTACCTTGCCCTCTGCCTTGTACTCCTCGAGGATAGCGGCAGCCTCACGGGTGTTGCGCTGTCCCATGATGAAGATGAACTCCTGAGTCTCGCCGGGTGCGAGAGTGATATCTGACTGGAGTGCGCCGCAGGAGTTGGAGTTGTAGTTCATTGCGCCGTTGCAGCGGCCTGACTCAACAGCGATCGGATTTGCGAAGGTCCTGTAGGGGCCGATGAAATCGCTGAAGCTGCCGTTGAAGCCGGAGATGGGTGCGCCCACCATACCGAAGAAGCGCTCCTTGTTGTTGGAGCCTGTCTCGTCCCTCTCGCTGTTCTCGTTCATGTACTGCATGATGCGGTTGTCCTCGAAAGCGGTGCGGGTGATGAAGAGGGTGTACTGGAGGTTTACCTGATCCTGCTCGTAGTTGGGCTCGTTTGTGAACTCAACAAAGCCGTATACAGAAAGGTTTCTCTCCTTTAATGAAGCGTTGGTGACCTTTGCTCTCCATACCTCATAGGTCTTGCCGTAGGGTACGTAGTAGGTGACCTCTGACTTTATCTCCTCATACTCTGCGGATATAACAGTATAAGCAGTACCGTGGCGGCATTCGCTCTTGTACTTGTCGAGGGGCTTGCCTACAGGCTGCCATGAAGCAGACCAGTAATCGTTTGCGTCATTGTCCCTGATATAGATATAACGTCCCGGAAGATCCATCATGGAATTGAAGCGGAAACGGGAAATTCTTCCGTTAGCGCCCGACTTTACGAAGCTGTAGCCGGCGGCGTTATTGGAGATCATGGCACCGTACTCGGGGTCTCCGAGGTAGTTGGCCCAGGGTGCGGGCGTTGCCGGATCGGTGATAACATACTCCTTGTTCTCAAGATCGAAATGTCCGTACTGCATAATTATCTTTCTCCTTCTATAGGTCCGTACCGGCAGAGTGCCTTCTGCGGACATGATATTATTTTTATTATACCATGAGTTAAAACGGAATGCAAGGGGATAGAATAAATTCCAACGCTTTGCATGAAACGGAGTACTCATGTACGTACAAAATGCCGGAAACAGCCGCTGAGGATCATACCTTCCAATTCATAATTCATAATTCTTAATTCATAATTAGTTGTACCGTCTGACGGCAGTTTTCTGTAGGGAACGCCTTTGGCGGTCCGCTCCCACAATTTACCGGGAACAGAATGCAGGGCGGCGATGCCCACATCGCCCTGCCCCTACAGTCATGTCCGCATTGTAGGGGCTGCCTTCGGCAGCCCGCATCTATTAAGCGATTCGTCAACCTGCGGACCGCCGGAGGCGGTCCCTACACGATTTCTTCTAATCCCCTGTGTTTCATTGATTCCAGCTTGTACTCTCAGCGGCCAAAGGGTGCTATTGCACAGTTGTAGCACCTGACAACGGTTATCTGTAGGGACCGCCTTTGGCGGTCCGCTCCCACAATTTACCGGAAACAGAATGTAGGGGGCGATGCCCGCATCGCCCCGCCCCTATATCCATATCTGCGGTCGCAGCGTGGGCGTCCATCGATTTCATACGCAGACTGTTTTGATATCCCGCGGACCGCCGGAGGCGGTCCCTACACGATTTCTTCCATCTCTTGTGTTTCATTGATTCCAGCTTGTACTCTCAGCGGCCAAAGGGGGAAACCATGGGAGGGGGGAGGAACAGAAAACCGCAGTAAAAGCT
>CAMKMD010000143.1 GCA_946413815.1 uncultured Ruminococcus sp. | reverse complement strand
TTTCAGGTATTGCAGCTTCCGGCAGTTCCTGACCGGCGATGGTGCCGAAGGAACCTTCGATGATACCGTCACCCCCGGTGATACCGGAACTGCCGGTATTACCTGACGGCCGGTTTCCCACAGCCGTATCAGGCTTCTGTGTACCGCAGGAAGCAAGTACGGAAACTGAGATGATCAGTGCTGTGATCAGTGCTCTTACTTGTTTTGCTTTCATAGATCTTTCTCCTTATGCTTTTTTGGAATGCTGTCCGCAGGACGGTAAAATTGAATAAAAGCAGCAGTTGAACTGCTCCGTATCAGTTCGTTGAACCTTGTGCAGGCAGCATATACGGTGATAAAAAACTCCCTTCATATATAATATATTTATTTGCTGAGCCCTTTTGACAGGAACTCAGTATAGGCAGTAACAATGCTGTCTTTCTTCAGTCTCGGTATCTTGTAGCTGCTTCCGTCAGACAGTATCACCTCTGCACCGCTGATGCGTTCGACATATGCAGGATTGACAAGTATCCCTCTTCGTATCTCGATGAACTGCTTGCCGAATAATTCCGCAGCATCCGTGAAATTCATATGCACACGGGAGATTTTGCTGTCCTGCTGGTGGATCACGGTGTAATGACGGTCGCTCTCGAGCTTGATGACCTTCTCCGGGTAGTATATATGTATCTCCTTGCCGGCATTCAGCACGACCGGCTCCGTTCTGGGCTTGTTTATCCGCATATTCACACGGGCAAACGCCTTGACAATATCCACCTCCGTGCAGGGCTTTACCAGATAATCTGCCGCCTGCACCCTGAACGCATCGATTGCATGGTCAAGGCTTGTGGTCACAAAGATGATCTGCGTGCCCGAGGAAAGTTCTTTGACGGCACGGGCAATGTCCACGCCCATCTCGTTTTCAAGGTATATATCCTGAAACACCAGCGAGTAAAACACACCGCCCCTGATGCTTTCAAGCAGCTTTTCACCTGTGTCGAACCATACTGTTTCAAGACCGTCAGTGATATCCATTAACGCAAATCTGATCTTTTCCGCATCAGCTTTGATGTCATCACATATCGCTACCAGCATAATAGTCCTCCTTATATATTTATACCTCTCTATTATATCACAAACAATTCAAAAATAACATATTTTGCACGAATAGTCAGAAATTTTGCACGAAAAAACGGCATAAAACGGATATATCCATGATCATGAAAATATATCCGGATATTTCCGCAGATACACCGACAGCACGGTCTGAAGGGCTGTTTTTTGCTTGACGAACCAGACATACTATGATAGAATATTAGGAGAAAAACGCCTCCGGGGCGCCTATAAAAATGCAAAGGGTATATGCCTATGACTGATAATCTTTATCCGTTTCAGCTTTGGGAAAAGCTCTCATATGATGTTCTGCGTACATTGCCGCACATGATCCTTGTTCTGTATGCTTTCAGAGGGCATTGGCGATTCGGAAAAAAAACGATGTTCACCATTTCTTTTCTCGTCTGGGTGATCGAAATGACACTTGATCAGCTTGATTACTATATTTTACCGCGGGCAAATATGCCCGCCAAGAACATTCTTGAGATCACCATATACATTTTGTTTATCTTTGTTGGATTGAAGGAACATATCGGAAAGCTGATGTTTACCGTCCTGTCACTCAGCAATCTGGGCAATATTATGGTAATTGGCGGCAAATGCCTGGAGGGACTGCTGTTCCCGGAATATGCTCCGATGCGTCACCACTTTACCTATACATTGTGCAGTCTGCCATTTCTTGCCGCCGAGCTGACGCTTGCCTATCTGCTGGTATTCCGGGACATCTGTACACATGTCGATCCACCTGACGAACACACAGGCAGCGAGACCATCGGTGGATTTATGTGGCGTTTCCTCTGGCTGGTTCCTGCGATATTTACCCTAATATGGTATCAGAATGTTTTTTCCTCCGGACAGCTTTTACTGGAATATGAGTTGAATCCCCTGAACACTTTGTATCTGCTCGTCATTACTGCCGGCTCTCTGCTGATCTACCGTATTATCGTCCAGATGGCAGCGTTGTATGAAAAGAATACTGCACTTCTTGCAGAGAACCACTCCCTTTCTGTACAGCAGCTGCAATACGACAGCCTGAATGAACGGCTTGAAAATATGCGCCGTACAAGGCATGATCTTCACCACCACGCTGCACTGCTCAAAGAGATCAGAGATAGCGGAGACATTTCCGCCCTTGACGATCTGATCGCCGGTTATACCAAGCAGAACCGCCTTGATCAGCCACTGACCTGCTGTGAAAATGAAACGGTCAATGTTGTACTTGCACTCTATTCGGAAACGGCATATCAGAACAGCATTGCCTTTAACGTCAAGGCGAATATTCCGAAGGATATTTCCATTGATAAGAAAGACCTTGCCGTTTTGTTCGGCAATATTCTTGAAAATGCCGCAGATGCCTGCAAGGAGGTAGAAAACAAACGATTTATCGACCTCACTGCCGCATATACGGAACTGCCTAATGGCTCACATTGTCTCTGGCTGAACGTAAAAAACAGTTTCGACAAAGTTTCCCGCGATGATAACGGCACCTTCCACTCTACCAAACACGCAGGTGACGGCATAGGGATCAGTTCAGTGCAGAGCATAGCTGACAGATACAACGGTACCTGTTCCTTCGTACCGGAAGAGGATGTGTTTGCTGTTTCAGCCATTCTTTACGGTTGATCATTCTGATAAATAATTAGTTAATTTCCGGCAATTCTATCATAGCTTGATCCTCATGGAACTTGAACTCATGGGTGGCATATACTCACAAAAGACCGGAGCTCTCCATTTCAGAAGCTCACAGAAGGTAAATGACATCATAAAAAAGAATGATTTCATGTGACAATCCGTGTGATTTCTTTGGAAAAACGTGTGATTTTTTATGCTGGATCATCCTCAGATTTTGAAATGATACTGTTAAAATAGCTGTCGATTTTCTTACGCTCCGAGCTGAACGTCTGCTGATAGACTGACTTCAACACACTATCCGTCGCCCAGCCGCCGCGCTCCATAGCATACTTGTCAGGTACTCCGAGCATAAGCATGATCGATGCATTAAGGTGGCGAAGGTCGTGGAAAGTCATGTCGATATCATTCTCTTTTATCATCTTTTTAAACCTGTCATAGACCATCTTCCTTGAAACAGGAACAAAAAAGTCCTCACAGCCGAAGCTATGAGGACTCTGTTGTTTTATTCAGATTAGCACCAGAGTGTTTTTACCTGCGATACTATCGTATTTCAGATCACTTCTTGTCAGCGATAGCAGCCTTATCATCAACAGGTGGAGCCGTCACCCACAATAAACTTAGGGTGACAAACGGGTGACAAAACACATTATCGTCTCAAAAAATAGTAAAATCCTGACAGATCATAAAATCTGTCAGGATTTCGTTATATTGCGTAATATAGCCTTAAAGCTATTACTTCATAGCCTCTTCAACAGCAACTGCGCAAGCAACTGTTGCACCAACCATCGGGTTGTTGCCCATTCCGACAGTGGCGCCGACGATAACAGAGTCATCTACACAGGAGAAAACTATGGCTCCTTCCTCTCCCATAGATTCAACAGGTGTCGGTGACGCAAACTGTGATTACAAACTCACTGTCGCTGATGCCGTAGCCGTACTCCAGTACATAGCAAACGCAGAAAAATACCCTCTCAGCCCTCAGGGAAAGGTAAATGCCGATATCGACGGTGTTCCGGGAATAACCGGTACTGACGCCATTGCTATACAGTGTATTGATGCGGGGGTTGAGTACG
>CAMKMD010000142.1 GCA_946413815.1 uncultured Ruminococcus sp. | reverse complement strand
ATGATACAGAAACCCACGAATGGACGGAGGTGCGTGAATAATGTGGAAATTCCTTGTAAAGAACCAGAGCATTGAGATCATTGAACGTGAAGTGCTTGCGGACCACCAGATTCAGTATGTGCAGTTCAAATTCACATTTGACGGCGACTGGAAGCATTTTCACAAGGTCGTGCAGTTTTCGCAGTGTGATGAGGTGTATTCCGTTGTGCTCGGCACAGAGGGAACGACTTTGTATCTGCCTGCGGAGCTTCACGCAGGTGCTGTTAAAATGGCTGTGTTCGGCTATGATACGGAATCGGATACGACTGTGAGAGCAACAACTGTTCCGGTAACGCTGAATATCCGAGAATCCGGCTTTGAGGGTGATGAACCGCCTATCCCGCCGCCCCCTGACCTGTATACGCAGCTTCTTAAACGTATTGAAGACGCAGAGCACGGTCTTGACGGCAAAAGTGCCTATGAGATCGCTGTAGAGCACGGCTATGTCGGTACTGAGGAGGAGTGGCTGGAAAGTCTGAAGGGCAAGGACGGCGTGACACCGGATATGTCGGAGTACCCGAAAACATCTGAGGTCACGACCATTATAGAGCGTGAGATCGCACCTGTTGCAGAGGAGGCACACAGTCACGATAACAAAGATACGCTCGATGCGCTCACACCGGAATTACTCTCTGACCTTTCAGGTTTACAGCAGTTTGAGGACAGAACACAGTATGAAATTCAGACACTGAATGAAGCTGTGGATAACCTCAGACCGAGTACGCACAGCCATGCGAATCTCGATGTGCTGAATGCACTGACGGCGGCGCTACTTGCTGACCTGCAGGGCTTGCAGCAGTTTGAAGATGCCACGAATTATGATATCCATGATATCCGTGAAGCACTTCTACCGATCAGTTCTGCGGCGCATACACATAACAATAAGGATGTACTGGATACCATCACAGAGCAATATATGCGTGATCAGGCTGCTTTTCAGGCTTCAACCGCAAGCGCTTTGCACGGACTGTCAACCGGACTCAGCGAAGTCTCCGCACAGGCGCATTCGCATACCAACAAGGCAGTGCTGGACGGCATTACGCAGGAAATGCTCGATGATATCGCATCCATCGCAACAGTTGTCGGACAGGCCCACTGGCATCACAACCTTACGACGCTGAACAGTATCACAGAATCCCATGTGACACGCTGGAACGAGGCATACACTACAGCCATGAATCTGACTGAGCGTGTGGGTGTCAATGAGGGTGTATTCGAGCGTTTCAAAACTGAGATCCTCTATGATATGCAGGGCTGCCGCACGTCAATTTCAGATATCCTTACCCGCCTGTCTGCCGTGGAAACAGAACTATCCGGCGTTGAGACCGCACTGGCTGATATTGTGGAGGTGAGCGAATGAGTATCGGAAACTATCTGACTGCTCTCGATGAGCAGAGGGATGCTTTAGCCCGAAATCTTGTGACAATGGGCGTACAGGCTTCGGAATCTGAAAAGCTGAACTCACTCGTACCGAAGGTACTGCAGATCCCGCAGACAAAGCCGGATGTCACGCTGTTCAGGGCTTCCATTGACGCGCTCCATGATTACGGCGAAAAGGTCTACACCTTCTATAACGACGGATACCGTTCTCTTGCCGGATTTACAGAGAATTATCCGCATTTCTGCTGTGAAGAAAACGGATATGCGATCTACTACAATCAGCCTGACTTCAACTGGGGACAGACCATTTACACGATGTGCGTTGAACCTGTTCACATCAGCAACAACAGAAAGATCATGCTGAGCTATAAGTCGGGTGCAACGGATATCGGTGAGATGTGGCTTGTGCCGAAAAATAATCAGCAGTTATCTTCAGCAGAAACTGCAAGGTATATCTATGAGGCTATCCAGAATCATAGTGCTATTGCAGTTCCGTTTGGCTGGCTCGGAACTGTGGGCAACTATGTCAATGTACTGCATGAGTGTAGCGGTATCAGCACCGGAGAGTATTACCTTGCATGGAAAGCGATCACCGACAATACCAGTCCGATGATCCGCGCTGTGAAGATAGTGAATGTGACAATTTGAAAGGATGATACAATGAAAGAAAATATCTGTACTGCCGCCGGAGTCATCGGCGGCTTTTTTGCGGCGCTGCTCGGAGGGTGGGATTCAGCATTGGCTACACTCCTTATTTTTATGGCAATCGACTTCACAACCGGACTGATCACCGCATCTATGGGCAGAAGCAAGCACAGCAAGACCGGCAGGCTGAGTTCAAAGGCGGGCTGGGTCGGTCTTGCAAAGAAGTTCTGCATTCTGCTCATGGTGGTTGTGGCTGTCCGTATGGATATCATGATCGGTACCACATATATCCGAGATGCGACCTGCATCGGCTTCTGTGTGAATGAGCTGCTTTCTATTATTGAAAACACCAGTCTCATGGGAATCCCGTATCCGCCTGCTATTAAGAAAGCTATCGAGGTGCTTCAGAAGAGAGCGCAGCACATTGACGATGATATTCAGGAAATGATCGATGAATTGGAAGACGGCGATAAAAAATAATGCAGCCGATCGCTCGACTGCATTATAAAGGAGATGGTGTATTAAAGATTGATCTTGAAATCAGGTGAACCTTCACCGTTTACAGTGAAGTATGCCACTCCCTCTTCGGGCTTGACATAAACACGGAATTCTGTTACAGCCTTCCGCTTATGCGTGGACTTGTATGCCTTGTATGCCTTTGCAGCAATATCCGAGATATCGTACTCTGCGTCTCCGACCTGTACAAGTGTGGAAAGAACAGGCTCTGCCTTTTTGTCCGCCTTTTTCGCTCTCGGCTTGCGTGCAGTCTGAACAATATCCTTTGACGGATCATCGGATGCCGGGAACGGCGTTGTAGGCGCAGGAGCATTGATAAGCTCTTTCAGTTCGCCGGGCGCAAGCGTAGCAACCTTTACGATATCATGCTTTTCAGGCTCAGGCTTTTTTACAGCAGGCTTTCTGCCTCTCTTTTTGACAGGCTTCTCAGCAGCCGGTGCATCAGCAACAGCAGGAGTTTCTGCAACAGCAGCCTCAACGACTGCATCTTCAACTTTCTTCTTACGTGTCGTTTTCTTTACAGCATCGGTTTTCGGGTTTGCAGGTTTTCTTGGCATTGTTCATGCACCTCCGTGTTTTTTCTCATTATAGCATTTTTATAATCTGCTGTCAAGCCTATATACCGCGATTATTCGCAGAAAGGACAAGAAAATGATCAGAAATTATGAATATGGTGACACTACACAGATCACCTCGCATTTTAATGCAAAAGAGTTCCGCTGCAAGTGCGGTAAGGAACATGAGTTCAGTGTATCCGATGATCTGGTGCAGAAGCTTGAACAGCTCTATACCGCCCTCAACTGTTCCAAGATCATTGTGACTTCCGGCTTCCGCTGTCCTGCGCACGATAAGGCTGTTAAGGGCAGCGGTACCGGACAGCATACACTCGGCAATGCGGCAGATATCTGCTGTTACGGGCAGGACGGACAGCCTATTTCCTCTAAAACTGTCTGCTGCAAGGCGCAGGATATCGGATTCAGAGGTATCGCAAACATCACAGCAGCATATCAGTATACACATGTTGATGTCCGTTCCGGCAAGAAGTGGTACGGCGATGAAGTCCACGGCAACAGCACTGTGACCGATGATTTCTACAAGTATTTCGGGGGTGAGGATATGAAGGGCATTGATGTAAGTGTACACAACGGCGATATCGACTGGGGTAAGGTCAAAGCAGACGGCATCGGCTTTGCCATCCTGAGAGCCGGCTACGGCAGGCTGGCATCGCAGAAGGATGAGAAGTTCGAGCAGAACTATGCTGGAGCAAAGGCGGCAGGAATTCCCGCCGGCGCATACTGGTACAGCTATGCCATGACCCCGGAGGAGGCTGAACTGGAAGCAGATGTGTTTCTCTCGGTTATAAGGGGCAAGCAGTTCGAGATGCCTGTCTATTTCGACCTTGAGGAAAAGAAGCAGTTTGATCTCGGCAAGGAACAGGTCTCCGCGA
>CAMKMD010000141.1 GCA_946413815.1 uncultured Ruminococcus sp. | reverse complement strand
GCCAATGTGTCCGATTCCGCCATAGGTATCGCAGGCGAGCTTGCGCCCGGTCACAACACAGTCAGCAAACGAACTGCCGAGAACGAATCTGCCTGTTGGATTTACCAGTTTCACGAAGTCAGTATTCAGCCCGTATTCGGTCGCTGTTCTTACCATCAACTTTTCAATAATCGGTCTGAAATCCTCAACATCCACATCGCGGATATGCTGTACGGAGCAGAGGAAGGTCGTGATCCTGCCGCTGTCATAATCAAAGCTGACCTGCGCCTTGGCATCTGCTTTCAGCATACGACAGGGGTACGTTTTCAGCAGTTCCAGAAATCTGGTAGCAAGTACGAACGGAATGGGCAGCATCTCCGGCGTTTCATTGGTCGCATAGCCGTACATCATACCCTGATCTCCGGCACCGCCGATATTCACACCGAGAGCGATGTCATTGCTCTGGTGGTCGACCAGAATCGCAATGTTCAGATCGTCAGCAGAGAAGTCCAGCTTGTAGTCAAGACCCGCATCTGCGTTCTCAGCACCGCCGTTGTTGATGCGGTCGAACACCTGCTGCACCAGAGCCTTGTAGTCCGGCTCATGAGTGCTGGTCAGCTCACCGGCGATCACAAGACAGCGGTTCTTGAAAAGGCACTCAATTGCGACACGGCTGCTGCGGTCATGCTGAAGGCAGTCAGTCACAATGGCATCTGCGATCTGGTCACAGATCTTGTCGGGATGTCCTGCGGATACCTGTTCTGAAGTGATAATTCTCATTTTATTTTTCCTCCTGATCATTTTTCTCAAATACGCACAAGAGTGTGCAGAATACATCCGAGCTTTCCAGCACCGTAGTCTGTACCAGCTCGAATTCCGGATTCTTGTCCAGCTTTTCATTGATCGCCTCTGCGATTGTCTTACCGTACTTCTTATTGACGGTGCCTCGCAGTATCGCAGTTCTCTGCATGGTTTTTACCTCCATATCCTGACACCTGTTGCCCCTGCCACGTTTGTAGCACTCACATAGTTGGCATTTGCAACAGATGTCAACAGTTTTTTTCCGATATTACTTCATTTTCACTATCTCTGTAGCACTTGTAGCATTCCGTTCCATAACTTTTCCTATATTCTTCTTTATAGTAATATTTATATATTCACTTGCTACATTTGCTACATAAAATAGAATATATAAAGATATATATACTAGAAACAATAGAAAACTACAGAAGAAAGGCGCTTTTCAGCTTATGCGCCGGCCATAGGTCATCACTCCTCATCGTCCAGAGGTACGAGATCCATTCCCGGTTCTTCACCGCTTACCCAGGTGACATCGTTCACAAGTGACAGCGGATTCATATTGCCGGTCGTCGTCTGCTTCCACGGTCTGCGCTTGACAATGAGATATTCCAGAGAGAGCCGCTTATAGAAATTCTGAGAACTCTCATACTTGCATCCGTTGTCGCTGCACCACGTCTTATAGTGACTGTAGACCGCCGATGCCTTGATCTCCGAGCCCTTTTCCTTTTTCAGGCACTGACGCATAAACTGCGCAATACGGTCGGACTCCACACGATACTCCTCGGTCGCTGCCTTTACTTCTTCCGGCTCGTCGAGGCCCTCTGCCTTATACAAGCGATACCCTTCGATACACCAGTTCAGGATACCGGACAGATTTTCCGGCAGCATCAGTGTAGTCTTCAGCGTCTTGTCCTGCTCGTGGTCCTCAAAATGTCGGGTGAACGGAATGATCTTCAATCTGCCGGATTCAAACAGAGTACGGTCAGTGACGTTCGGCAGATGGTTGGTGTCGATGAAGATCTTTGCCTGCATATGAAACTCAAAATAGCCCTCATACAGGAAACGAGCTGTAATAGAGCCATTACCTGTGAGCTGCTTTGTCAGAGAGGCATTGATCGTCAGCTTCTGCTCCATCTCGGAAATGCCGACAAATCTTGCACCGGCAAGACGGGCGACATCATCCGAGGAGCCGTTGGACTGCCCGCGAAAGTAGTTTGTGGCGAGCATATCCGGCTTGGCGGAACGGCCGTATTCTCCCATAACACGCAGGATCGTTTCAATGGTCGTAGTCTTGCCGTTTCTGGTCGTAGGGCCGAACATGATGAACAGACATTCCAGCGATGTATCACCGGAGAGCGAGTAGCCGATTGCTTTCTGAAGATAGCGTGCAACATTCTTTCTGCCGACCATGACCTCATCCACAAACTGAATCCAGCGCGGGCAGACAGCATTCGGATCATAGTTGATGTGACTGATCTTTGTAATGAGATCTTTCGGGTCATGCTCATGAAATTCCAGTGTCCGCAGATCGAGGGTGCCGTTCTCAAGGTTCAGCAGATAGACATTTGCATCAAAAGCTGACATCCTGATCGGATACACAGACTTTGCGTCCTCCACCATCGTCTTGCGGTTCTTTCGCATCTGGAGTTTCTGAACTCGCTTGATATACCTGTTGCGGGTGTCCTCGTCCCTGATCTGCAGTGCAAACGTATACAGCAGATCGGCGAGGTGCTTTGCAAGTTCGGCTACGGCGAGAGCATTTTCGTCCGGTTGCCAGACCTTGCCGTCATACACATACCAGACATTACGGTCGCCGTTGAACCGTGCGATGGGTTTGAAATAGTCAGCGAAAGCGTTGCCGATGCCGATCTCGTCACGTTGGTAGCGCGGGTTCGTATGCGGCTGCATTTCGTCAAGCGTGAGGGTGATGCGGGAGAGATCGGGACGGAAACCTGCGTGTTCCTCCACTTCTTCATCGTCCAGTGCTTCAAAGTCATCCTCCGCCGATGTGTCGAAGATCGGTGTATAGATCTCGGATGTCGATGCGATAGCATTACGGATGGTGATCTGACCGTAAGTCCTGTCACCGGTCATACGATCCCACTTGTCACGCATCAGCCCGGAAGAACGAAAAATACGGTCGATCTGCTCCTCCACATTGCCGCACCAGAAGCAGAGCATGGAAACAAAAGCCATATCCGCATCAGACTGTGAATCATAGCCTTCCTCCCAGTGTCCCTCATAGAGTGCTTTGAATTTATCACCGGAAGCAGAGGCGGATGCGTGTGCGATGACACCCTCGTCATCAAGATAGGATGCAGGCTCGATCGTCTTATTGGATACACGAGTGCTGCGCTTCATGAAGGTGTCAAGCAGATTGCGGAGTGCATCATCATCACGCTCAACGGTACCGGGACGGAACATATCTCCCGTAACAGTTACAAAGCGGTTTGTCGTTCCCGGCAGATAGACCTCTAGACCGTGCTTGCGATTGTTGATGTAGTACACGGTCTTATCGTAGGCGAAGTCGGGGCTGAGTTTGAAGAATCCGCGCAGTCCGGTACCGGAGGGAGAGCGTTCAAAATATGCTGTGCTGAAGATACCGAGTATTGAAGCAGCAACATCGTTGAGTGAGCCATCCTCCCGGATACAGTGGTCAATATCAATGGCACCGATGCCCTCGCTGACACGATAACCGATACCGTCCCAGCCGCCGATGGCATACGCTTTCATAGCGGTCTTGAAGTCGGTGAAGGTGTCCGGCTCGTTCGTTTTAGCCATCTGTCTTGTTCTCGGGTCATACGGTACCTTTGTCGGTCTGCCGCTGCGTTTTTCCAGCTTCCAGACACAGAAGGATGCCGACTGCTTCAGTGCGTCCGGGATATTTACAAAATTTACAGGCATTCAGAATATCTCCTTTCAAGGAAAAGCTGTGCAATGACAGCGGTTTCAATACGGTTCATCGCATCGGCGTCCGAGATATGTCCGGCATAGCTGCGAAGCGCATGCTTGCTGACAGTCGTGAGCTGCTCCGCCAGGATCATGGACGGATCCAGATGCTGATGAAGATCGGAAATACTGTCGGGGAACAGATGCGTATGGCACGGCAGCTCCGGCTTTTTCAGATGCCGTGTCATGGGAATGATATTGACCGTGTCGGCGTGTGCATTGCCCATATCATTCGAGAGAATGATCACAGGGCGGATACCGCCCTGCACGCTGGAATCCGGATGACTGCCGAGATCCGCAAACCAGATGTCACCGCGCTGCGGCTTGTGATGCTGCACCGGCGCAGTGATATATTTTCTCGGATCGAAGCCGAGCCCTCT
>CAMKMD010000140.1 GCA_946413815.1 uncultured Ruminococcus sp. | reverse complement strand
TCCGGTGGACTGTTTTTGAAGAGGGGACGCCCTGCAAGAGAGGGCGTCCCCTGAACCTGACATTCACAAATAAGCGGGGCGATGTAGGCATCGCCCCCTACATTTTGCTATGGCAGAAGTCAAGCGGGCGGATGCCCACATCCGCCCGCTTGACTTCTGCCATAACTGCCTTTTTTGACAAGAAGAAAGCCCGCAGTATTTCTGCGGGCTTTGTGTTACATATTTCCGCTGCAAAGGACATAGGCCATATTGGCAAAGAGCAGCACTACAGCAAGGTCGAAGCCCCAGCTGCCGGTAGCAGTGCTCGTGCCGCGGCGGTTCTGTTCGGGGGTGGTAAGGGGTATCCTGTCGGTTATGCGGAAGATGATAAGCAGAAGTATGCCTATCGCTGTGAATACTATCAGCACCATATCCACCGCAAAGGATACATCCCGGAGATAGTGCTTCAGGAATGCGGACATAAGTGACAGGGAATTCACGAAGATATGTACTCCCGAGGAGGGTATTATGGAGCCGTGCTTCAGTGTGATGTGGCCGAGGAATATACCCATGACGAAGGCAAGTATGAACTGCTGCATATTGCCGTGTACCATGCCGAAGAAGAAGGCAGAGGCGAATACGGCAAAGCGTTGGTTTGCCCGGGAAAAGACTCTCAGGAGCATACCGCGGAAGAAAAGCTCCTCCGTTATAGGAGCGAGCAGGCAGGTGTATATGGCAAATATCGCAAGAGGTACTCCGCCGGAGAAGAAGCTGCTCACGGAATTGGCCGGAGAGATAGTCAGCCCGAGGGAGTTGAAGAAAAGCTCCATAGCCTTTGCGATATAGGAGCATATGTACCAGAGCGCCGAGCCGATAAGACAGTACTGCATGGTGGAGGAGGCTCCGATATCAGTCGTCCTGAGCAGGGAGGTGAAGCGTATACCGGCCTTTTTGAGGCCGAGGACTGCGGTCACGATATTCGCTGTGACGAAGACTATGGTATTTATACCGGCCATTATGGAGGTGCCGGACATATAGTTCCTGACATCTGCGGAGGACATATCCGGGCTCCTGTGGCGTATCAGCATATATATCACCAGCATCAGGATGAAGACAAGGCCTTCGGTCAGGACGAATCGCAGTATCAGGCATCCGCCTCCGAGACCGTACCATTTTTTCAGATTGTCACGTTCATCAAGATCCGGGGAGAGAGGGCTCTTGTAGCCGGGCTCTGTTATCCTCGGGTCGATGCGGGAGTAATCCCCGCTGAATCCCTTGTAGTCTGTGGGATTGCCGAAGGGATCATATTTATCGCGAACAGCGAGACGATTGCTGTTTTCAAGGCGTTCTGTCAGCCCCTTGATCTCGCTGTTGAGCATCGCTATTTCTGCTCTGTAGTATTCAGAGCTGAGATTGTCAGCCATGTAAGAGGCTCCTTTCAGACATATAATATCTATTTTAACACATTTCTCCGGAAATGTAAATAGTTTATTTGCACCCACCCACAGTTGCTGCATGATACCTCTGACTGACAGACAGCGGGGGCGCTGCCCCCACACCCCTGCCAAAGAGGCTTCGCCTCTCTGGACTCTCATTCCAAAATGCACCCTCCCCATTCATGGGGAGGGTGCATTTTGCAGTGGGATTCCTAAGGGACGAGTCCCTTAGGCGGGAGTCTGAGGGCAGAGCCCTCAGTATCTGTCGGTCGGGATGCATTACCCGAGCCCGAAGCTGATGGACAGGGCGGTATCGACACGGTGCATGGAGCTGAGGTCGAGTTCACCCATTTTCTCCTTGAGCCGGCGCTTGTCGATGGTGCGTATCTGCTCAAGAAGAATGATGCTGTCCCGTGAGAGACCGCAGTGATCCGCCTGCACGCCGATATGGGTGGGAAGGGGGTTCTTGTCCTTCTGGCTGGTAATGGCTGCGGCTATAACGGTGGGGCTGTGCCTGTTGCCGATGTCGTTCTGGACGATAAGTACAGGCCTTACGCCGCCCTGCTCTGAGCCGACGACGGGGCTGAGATCGGCATAGTATATTTCTCCTCGCTTGACTGACATAGTTATCTCTCCTGTATACTTGATAGGGGTGCCGGTATTATTATTGTCACCGCCCGGCCGCTTATACATCCGGACGGGGAGATATTTGTCTGTTGCTGCTTTATTATATGTGCAGTCTGTGAAATATGTCTCCTCCCTGTAATATTTCCGCAGAAATGTAACATATTGAAATAATTCTCTAATCAATTCGCCAATGAATCGTATTAAAACTGAAAACGCCCTGTTATTGCAATATACCGGCATCTGCGGTATAATATAATCACAGTAAAGGACACGACCGGTCGGCACAGGACAACATGGTAAAGAGATTATCGGGGATGGATGACAAAAACTTTCCGAGGTGAATATTATGAAAAAGAATACTATACGATCAGCGGCACTTACTATTTCCTTATGTGTTTTAAGTTCGGCATTTGTTTCCTGCGGTGCAGCAAGCGATGCACCCACAGACAACGGCAACTATGCGCCTGATAACAGTTACGACTACGAAGACTACGCTCCTGCAGAGGCTCCGGCCGCTGCTGAAGAATACTGCGGCGGATACGAGTATCCGGTACAGCCCTCACCTGCTGAGGAGTACTCAAGCCCTGTCGAGGGCGGGTTCAAAGACCCTAAGGCTGAGCCGCTTTCGACCTTTTCAGCAGATGTGGACACAGCCTCCTACTCAAATGTCAGGAGACTTATAGAGGACGGCAGCTTCGTGCCTGAGGATGCTGTCCGTGCAGAGGAATTCATAAACTACTTTGACTACGATTATCCGGATCCGGATGAGGGCAAGTTCAGCCAGTATATCGAGATAGGCGACTGCCCGTGGAATGCTTCGCACAAGCTTATGATGGTAGGCCTTCAGGGCAAGCGCCTTGAAAACAAGGAGACGCCTCCCTCAAATCTTGTGTTCCTTATAGACTCATCGGGCTCTATGGGCTCGTATGACAAGCTGCCTCTTGTACAGACCGCATTCTCCATGCTGGCAGAGAACCTTACCGAGAATGACAGGATATCCATAGTGACCTATGCAGGCAGCAGCTCCACCCTTATAGAGGGCGCAGACGGAAGCAAGAAGGATGATATCCTCGAAGCGCTCTATTCCATAACCGCCTCCGGCAGAACCAACGGCGAAGGCGGAATCAATGCAGCTTACGAACTCGCTGAAGAGTATTTCATCGAGGGCGGCAACAACCGCGTCATACTTGCTACAGACGGCGACCTCAATGTGGGCGCATCCTCAGCAGAAGAGCTCACGGAGCTTATCGAGGAGAAGCGTGACAGCGGCATATATCTCTCAGTTCTGGGCTTCGGCACGGGCAACTACAAGGATGACCGCATGGAGGCTCTTGCAGATAACGGAAACGGCAACTACAGCTACATAGACTCCGTTGACGAGGCACACAGGGTGCTCGTTGAGGAGATGAGCGGAACACTCTGCACCATCGCAAAGGATGTCAAGATACAGGTGGAGTTCAATCCCTCACAGGTGGCAAGCTACAGGCTCGTCGGCTATGACAACCGTCTTATGGCGGCAGAGGACTTCTACGACGAGACCAAGGATGCCGGAGAGGTGGGCGCAGGACACAATGTTACTGCTCTCTACGAGGTAGAGCTGGTATCAGACGGCGGCACATACCACGGCATTGAGCTGGAATTCGGTGACCAGCACGTACAGCCGCTCGAAAACAAGACAGATACAGAAAACGAGAGGACGGAGCTCTGCAAGCTCTCCCTCACATACAAGGATACAGACACAGACGAGGATATATATACATCTCAGCTTTTCGGCATGGAGAAGTACAGCAATGCTCCTTCCGACAGACTGAAACTGGCAGGTGCGGCTGCTGAGTTTGCGATGCTGCTCAAGGATTCAGAGTACAAGGGCAGCTCCGATTACAGCTACGTCACCAAGACGGCCAACTCACTTGCAGGCAGCAGCGAAAAGGCTGCAGAGCTTGCAGAGCTTTCAAAGACAGCTTCATCATTGTTCTCATAAATATCTCCTAAGGACCGAGGCCCCGGCAATAGCCGGGGCTGCGGTTTTTTTGCGTGCTGGCAATGAAACTGTACGATAGCCCCTTCTGAATTCAGATTTAAGAATGCAGAATTATTGTATCGCCTGACGGCGATGGATTTAAAAGAGACAGCACTTCTCCAAGTCACCCGTGCGATAGCCGACTTTAGCCTGCGTGTCTTAAATAAAAGCAAAAGCTGACA
>CAMKMD010000139.1 GCA_946413815.1 uncultured Ruminococcus sp. | reverse complement strand
CCAGAGGGGGAAAACTGGGGAAGGGGGAGGATGTCAGCTTTTACTGCGGTTTTCTCTTCTTCCCCCAACTCCCCTGGTTTCCCCCTCTGGCAGTCAACAGTACAAGCAGGAAGTCCAATAACAGGAAAGATAGAACGTAAACCTGTTTTAGTGAATAGTGAATGGTGAATAACGAATAGTGAATAGTAATAAAAGGGCAAGGGGAGCACTCCCCCAACATAAAATCCCCACGCCCCGCAATCTCTGACTTGACAGTCTTTCCCCCTTCGGTTATAATATGTAAGGTAAAAGGAGGACTAAATCATGCACAGGATATTCACCGGCCTTGCAGCCATATCAGCAATACTCACCGCCGCTTCCTTCGTTGCTATCTACAAAGAGCTCATCGAAATACCTCCGGAGTATCAGATACCGGCTATAGCATCTGTGCCCGGATTCGCACTGCTCGCCGTTATCTTTGAATTCATAAGCTCATCCATCCGCCAGAGGAGATTCGTCCACAACACCGACGATTCGCCTACAGGCCCCATACCTACAACCCGCGGACACCATGAATCACATGATGCCGGACATGAACCCACCTATTCCGCAAGCGAGATACGTAATGCCAGCCGCATGATACCCAGCATCATCGGACGCATTATCGTGGCTGCTGCATTCACCTATTTCATCACCCGCAACGACCCTCAACTCATAGCCTTCATTCCTGTCTACATCGTTGTATCCTACTTCTGGATAATCATCAAGTTAATAGGGAAATTATGCAGGCCGCCATTGAACTACATCATCGGTCTCTTTGCCGGCTTAGCCGCTTACGATCTTTTTGTTGAAAAATGGATGGATAAGCTGGGACATACAGAGCGGAATGCTATCCTTATCGTGCTGATAATCGGCGTCTTCGTCATAGACATCGCCCAGCTCATACGCTATTTCGTCATCAGCTCCCATACCAGTAACTGAGTAGTTATATCCGACATACATATATTGAGGGCTCTGCCCTCAAACTCCCGCCTAAGGGACTCGTCCCTTAGGAATCCCGCTGCAAAATCCTCCCTCCCCATTCATGGGGAGGGAGGATTTTGAAATGAGAGTCCAGAGAGGCGGAGCCTCTTTGGCAGGGGTGTGGGGGCAGAGCCCCCGCTATATGTCCCACAGAACTGACACAGTTGCCAAATGGGGGAAACTGTGGTATAATGGTCTTTGACCAAGTAAAAACAGAAAGGCAGATACTATGAACAGGAACATATCATCTATATACAACTTTCCGCCGGAGCTCATGAAGCTGGCAGAGCAGGCCGAGGAGAACTGTCAGGCGGCCTTCCGCCGTATCGAAAGCGTTGCGGAATACTGCGGCGCTAAGGTCCTGAAGGCCTTCTCGGACAACCGTGTCAGCGAGCCCTGCTTCTACGGCTCGACGGGCTACGGCTACGGCGATATCGGCAGAGAGACCATCGACAAGGTCTTCGCACAGGTCCTCGGCACTGAGGACGCTCTCGTCCGCTTCAACTTCGTCTCCGGCACTCATGCACTCTCCACCGCCCTTTTCGGAGTCCTCCGCACAGGAGACAAGCTCGTCGCCGTAACAGGCAAGCCCTATGATACCCTCGAGGAGGTCATAGGCATAGCCGGAGAGCCCGGAAACGGCTCTCTTAAAGACTACGGCGTGGAGTACGCACAGGTTGACCTCCTGCCGGACGGCACTCCCGACTACGGCCGCATCACAGAGGCCGTCAAGGGCGCTAAGGTGGCTTATATCCAGCGCTCCCGCGGCTATTCTCTCCGCCCGGCCTTCACGGTTGCCGACATTGAGAAGATGGTGCAGGCAATAAGGAAGGGCAGCTCCGACGCCGTGATCATGGTGGATAACTGCTACGGCGAGTTCGTCGAGGAGCGTGAGCCCACCGAAGTGGGCGCTGATATCATCATCGGCTCCCTCATCAAGAACGCAGGCGGCGGGATCGCACGCACAGGCGGCTATATCGCAGGCCGTGCAGACCTTGTTGAGCTCTGCTCCTACAGACTGACCTGCGTGGGCATGGGCAAGGAGGTAGGCTGCACCCTGGGCATGAACCGTGAGATGCTCCTCGGTCTCTTCTTCGCTCCGGACGTAGTTGCCGCAGCCCTCAAGACCTCCGCTTTTGCAAGCGAGCTCTTCAGCCTTATGGGCTTTGAATGCTCCCCCCGCAAGGACGACCCGAGAGGCGATATCATAACCGCCGTATGTCTCCGCGACGAGCAGCGCCTTACAGCCTTCTGCCGCGGCATACAGAAGGGCGCTCCCATAGATTCCTTCGTTACTCCCGAGCCCTGGGATATGCCCGGATATACCGACCAGGTCATCATGGCAGCCGGCGCATTCACAATGGGTGCATCCATAGAGCTCTCCGCTGATGCCCCCATACGTGAGCCCTTTGCAGTATGGATGCAGGGCGGCATAACCTACACCAGCGGCAAGCTGGGCGTTATGCTTGCGGCTCAGGAAATGACCGAAGCCGGTCTTGTGTGAGGTGATATCATGTCCCTGAACGATACTCCCTCCGGCGAGAGGGTACATATAGGCTTCTTCGGCAGAAGAAACGCCGGTAAATCCAGCCTTGTGAACGCAGTAACAGGGCAGGAGCTCGCTGTGGTATCCGATGTTCTCGGCACCACCACCGACCCTGTCTACAAGGCAATGGAGCTTCTCCCCCTCGGCCCTGTCGAGATAATCGATACCCCCGGCTTCGATGATACCGGAGCCCTCGGCGAGCTGAGAGTGAAGAAGACCAGACAGATACTTGCTAAAACGGATATAGCCGTACTTGTGGCTGATTCCGCAGAGGGTCTCACCCCCTGCGATAACGAGCTCATCGGGCTCTTCAGAGAGAAGGAGATACCATACATCATCGCCTTCAACAAATCGGATTCCTCTGAGATAAAGGAACTGCCGGAAAACGGCATATCCGTCTCCGCACGGGATAAGACCAATATACACGAGCTGAAGGAGCGTCTTGCCGCCATGGCAAAGGATACGGGCACAGAGCGCCGGATTGTCGGCGACCTCCTCTCTCCCGGCAGTACAGTTATCCTCGTCACTCCCATAGACGAGGCTGCTCCCAAAGGCAGGATGATACTCCCCCAGCAGCAGACTCTCCGGGATGTGCTCGATGCCGACTGCATGGCCTTCGTGACGAAGGAACACCAGCTTGAGGCGACTCTCCGCAGTCTCTCCTCTCCCCCTGCCATGGTCATAACCGACAGTCAGGCCTTCGGTATGGTGAGTAAGATAGTGCCGGAGGAGATCCCCCTCACCTCCTTCTCCATACTCATGGCACGCTACAAGGGCTTCCTCCGCACTGCCGTACACGGCGCAGCAGCCATAAAGAGCCTGCGCGACGGGGATACCGTCCTCATATCCGAGGGCTGCACACACCATCGTCAGTGCGGCGATATCGGCAGCGTAAAGCTCCCGAAGCTCCTTGAAAAGACCACAGGAAAGAAGCTGAATATCGAGCTTTCCTCCGGCCGCGATTTCCCGCAGGACCTCTCGGGGTACGCCCTTGTGATACACTGCGGCGGCTGTATGCTCAACGAGCGTGAGATGGTGAGCCGCAGGAAGACCACAGAGGCGCAGGGCGTGCCCTTTACCAACTACGGCATCGCTCTTGCCATGATGAACGGCATACTCCGCCGCAGTCTAAGCGTCTTCCCCGACCTTCTGAGCGAGGTGGAAGAATGAAGAGAAGACTGCCATACATCGTGATATGTCTGATACTCCTCGGGGTAGAGGTACTCATCGCCCTCTTTGTAGACGATAAGATAATACGCCCCTTCGGCGGCGACGTCATAGTGATATGGGTGATATACTGCTTCGTGCAGGCTCTCCTCGGCGGCAGGAACAATCATTATATCGTTGCCGGCGGAGTCATGGTATTCGCCTTCTTTGTGGAATTCCTCCAGTACATCCATATCATAGATATACTCGGACTGCGTGATATCGCATTCTTCCGGGTGCTCATCGGAACGAGCTTCTCCTGGATAGATATTCTCTGCTATGCCATTGGTGCGGCAGTCTGCTGGGCAGGCACCTGGCTGTACAGCAGGAAGCAGAGAGCATGACCGGAGTACAGGGCTCCCCTCGTGGGCCTGTCATTCTATACCGAACTTTTATAAACAATGGGCGCACAGCTGTGCGCCCATCAGCTTGTCAAAAAAGGTAGTTTCAGCGATAAAACCAAAGGTTTGGGATTCCAAAGGGGCACGCCCCTTTGGTCAGGTCAAGGGCTGAAAGCCCTTGTGGGGTGTGGGGCAAAGCC
>CAMKMD010000138.1 GCA_946413815.1 uncultured Ruminococcus sp. | reverse complement strand
ACGAGAGAAGCGTCGGCAAGGCTGTGAAGGACAGCGGCGTTCCCCGTGAGGAAGTATGGATAACCACAAAGCTCTGGCCCCACGAGTACGGCGAGGGCAAGACCGCCAATGCGATCGACAAGATGCTTGCAAGGCTTGGCACGGACTACATTGATCTTCTTCTCCTGCATCAGCAGTTCGGTGACTACCTCGGCGCGTGGAAGGACATGGAGAAGGCTGTGAAATCTGGCAAGGTGAAGTCTATCGGCATCAGCAACTTCGAGAGCGAGCGCCTTGAGGAGCTGTGCGAAGCTGCCACGATCAAGCCGTCTGTATTGCAGGTGGAGTGCCACCCTTACTATCAGCAGAACGGACTGAAAAAACGTATCGAGAAGTACGGCACAGTTATCGAAAGCTGGTATCCCATCGGTCACGGTGACAAGGGGCTTATCAATGAGAACGTGTTCACGAAACTGGCTCAGAAATACGGCAAGAGCAACGTGCAGATCATCTTACGCTGGCATATCCAGGAAGGAACGATCGTATTTCCAAGGACAACAAATCCGCAGCACATGAAGGAGAACTTCGAGATATTCGACTTTGAGCTGACCGCCGATGAAATGGCTGAGATCAGAGCACTGGACTGCGGAAAGCGTTTCTTCAATATGACGCTTGCAGAGCAGGAAGCAAACCTCGGAGCGTGGCATCCGGCTGACTAAGGCTTGAAAGGAATGACACTCTATGGTATAATGTAACCACAGTTACTTTACCACAGAATGTATAGGAGGACTATTATGATACTGACAGGCAGTGAAGATCTGAGAGTTCGCAGGACGATAGATTCTATAAAGAGCGTATTCGAGCAGATGATATGCGAAATGGATTACGGTAAGATCAGGGTGACGGAGCTTTGCAGCCGTGCCATGATAAACAAGAAGACATTTTACGTCTACTATCCCACCCTTGACGATCTGCTTGCCGAGATTCAGTCGGAGTATTCTGCTGAATATATCGAGCGTATCAAGGACTACAAGCTGCCTGATGAGCTGGACAAGGTGAACCGTGAATTCTTCCTTTTTTCAGAGGAAAAGGGACTTGCCTATGAGAAGATCACCTGCGCAGGCAATGAGTCCTACCACTATATCCGCAGCGGTATGATAAAAAAGGTCACTACCGCAGGCTGGAGCACTTCAAAAAAATACGGTGCGCTTCCAGAATATCAGCAGACCATGCTGATGAACTTCGTCAATAATTCTGTTCTCGGCATTTACAGGCAGTGGATAGAAGAAGGCAAGCAACAGTCAGTTGAGGAGATCATCGGGATCACAAACAGGCTTGTGCTT
Source organism: uncultured Ruminococcus sp. (assembly GCA_946413815.1). Classification (GTDB taxonomy): domain Bacteria; phylum Bacillota; class Clostridia; order Oscillospirales; family Ruminococcaceae; genus Ruminococcus. The sequence goes on along the minus strand of CAMKMD010000138.1, from coordinate 2,975 downwards.
GGCGGTGTGAAAGGATTTTTCAGATGAATGACAAAGAAATGCTTAATCAGCTCTATGAAGATATGTACAATGCTATGGTCAAAAAGGACGAAGCGGAACTGCTGCGTGTCCACGATGATTCCTTTGTTCTTGTCCACATGACCGGTATGCAACAGGATAAGACAACATATGTCCGTGCAATAATGGACGGTACACTGAATTACTATTCTTCTCAGACTGAAGAATTAAAAATAGAGGTTCACGGTGATACGGCTAAAATTGTCGGACGATCCAAAGTGACTGCTGCTGTGTTCGGCGGCGGAAAGCATACATGGAGGTTGCAGCTTCTCTTCAACGCAAAGAAGTACGGCAGTGAATGGAAGCTGACAAGATCAGAAGCATCAACATACTGAATTCAACAGGAGGATATCATATGGAATACGAAAACGGCTATGTATATGAGCTGATGGATAAAGGTGGTCCGACTAAAGTGACTGAGCCTTACTTCAAGGAAGCAGTTGATGAAATGATGCGGGCGAGAACGCTGTGCGCAAAGGCAAATGCAGTTCTTCCCGATGATCCGTCCTATGTAAGCTATCTTGAGGAGCTGTTCGGTCGCAAGCTCGACGATGTCAGGATACTCACACCGTTCACCTGTGATTTCGGAAACCGTGTGACATTCGGAAAGGGTGTATTTATCAATCACTCTGCGATTCTTTCTGCATCGGGCGGTATCGAGTTTGAGGACGGTGTCATGGCAGCACCGGGGCTGCGTATCGCAACGATCAATCACGATATGTACGACCGCCACACTACATACACCTACGGCAAGGTGCTTGTGAAAAAGAATGCCTGGCTCGGTATGGGCTGTACGATCTGTCCGGGCGTGACTATCGGAAAATACGCTGTTGTTGCGGCGGGGGCAGTTGTAACAAAGGACGTTCCCGATTATGCGGTAGTCGGCGGTGTTCCGGCTAAGGTCATCAAGATGCTTGATCCTGAGCAGATGAAAGACTGAGGAGTGATATGTATGAAGCATAAGATAGCTGTTATTGCATCTGCACTGTTCATGGCTCTGACCATAACTGCCTGTGGAGCGTCCGAGCCTGCCTCTGCACCGAGCGTAGCCGAAACCGACAAGGCAGCCGTGCAGGAAAAGCTGAACAAGCAGGACAGCAATACCGATGAAACAAAAGCCGATGATAAACAGTCCGATAACAGTGCTGTTACAACTCAGGCTGAAACAGAAGCTCCGACAGACAGTGACGGCAAAAATATCCTTGTTGCATACTTTTCCCGTGCCGATGAGAATTACAATGTCGGCACGATAGATAAGGGCAATACACAGATCGTTGCAGAGTATATCGCAAGTGAAGTCGATGCCGACAGCTTTCATATCGAGACAGTCACGCCCTATCCTGCGGACTATGATGATTGCTGTGATGTGGCAAAGAAAGAGCTTGCCGACAAAGCACGTCCCGAGCTGAACGGAACTGTTGATAATATGGAGCAATATGACATTGTTTTCCTCGGCTACCCGATCTGGTGGGGCGATATGCCGATGGCGGTGTATACCTTCATGGACAGCTATGACTTCTCGGACAAAGTAGTTATCCCCTTCAACACCCACGAAGGCAGCGGTGAATCGGGAACATACTCAGCGATCGGAAGCTATCTGCCTAATGCACAGGTGCTTGACGGTATGGCTATCCAGGGCAAGACAGCACAGGAGTTCAGCTCCGATACGCAGCAGTCTGTCAGTGACTGGCTTGACGGGCTGGGATTCTGATAAGAAGATAAAGATAAAACAGCCGCTGACAATCTGATGACAGCGGCTTTGCCTGTACTCATGTGCTATTCTATTATCGGGGAAACGGCACATGAAGTGATCGGCATTGCGATGATCGGTCTGTTCATTTTACATCATATCCTGAACTTTGATGGACAAAAACTCTGTTCAAGCGCAAGTATGACCTCTGTCGTATTGTGAATCCCCCGCATCATTGGAAAGCAATGATTTCTTTTATGAGGGAGAGTTCTGCATATATGCGTAAAATAGGTTGTTTTTTCAGGTTTTCTATTGAATAATATAGGTATAAGATACATCAATGCAGTGATTTTGCTGTCAAAAAAAACATTCGATTATTGTGCTGCAAATAGCCTATTTTACCGATATAGTATGATTATTAGATATTTTCAGTCTACAAAATCGGCACCGAGGCACGTTGAGTGCGTAGTTTTAATGTCAAGGCAGAAATCCTAAAACGCCGATTTATCGCGGATAATTGGCATTTTGCAGTTCAGTAAACAACCAAAATAAGCACTCATTTTCTGTATGCGGGAACACGTAATATCACCTAAAGAGATACAGGCAGCATTTTGGCGCACTCGCGATATAAACAGTCTTTTTAAGCACTCGATTTTTTGTGCTTAAAACTGCTGTTTGTAACTTTTAAGTGTGTAGAAATGCTGTCACTCGTTAAAAAGTCCGAAAAATAGAGAAAAATCACGCTAATCAAAAATTGCGATTGAGAGGTAGGGTTGAGTGCGTGTAAAAGTTACCGCAAAGAAAGGACATAAATATGGTTACTGTTACAATTGAAGGCAATAGCCTCAAAGTTATTGTCTGACGAAAGGAGCGTTCATTATGAGCGATAAGGAATACTCGGGCTACAGAGGCTATATTATAAAGGTTAATGGCGAGATAGTCTATGATGCAGGCTTCTGCTGCATTGCTCATTACAACTATCCCGCAGACACAAGATACTATGTCCAGTGTGAATTCCCTGTAAAAACAGGTGCCCGTGAAACCAGCTGTCCGGAAATATGGACAAGTGACGAAACCGAGGCAAAATATCTGCTGGACAACCCTGACAAGGTAGTGGAATGGCTCCGTGGACGTATCAAGGCTGACACGAAGTACAGCCGATATGTAGATCAACCCATAATCGAAAAGGATCATCAGTTACCTAATTACGGAGGTCATCCGCAGCTTC
>CAMKMD010000137.1 GCA_946413815.1 uncultured Ruminococcus sp. | reverse complement strand
GAGCCGAAAAAGCGCGGCAGAAAGCCCAAGGCAGAGGCGGCAGCAGTGACTGAGCCCGCACCGGAGCCGAACAAGCGCGGCAGGAAGCCCAAGGCAGAGGCGGCTGCAGTAACTGAGCCCGCACCGGAGCCGAAAAAGCGGGGCAGAAAGCCAAAGGCAGAGACTGCAGCAGTGGCTGAGCCCGCACCGGAGCCCAAGAAGCGGGGCAGAAAGCCCAAGGCAGAGGCAGCGGCAGTGACTGAGCCCGCACCGGAGCCCAAGAAGCGCGGCAGGAAGCCCAAGGCAGAGGCGGCAGCAGTGACTGAGCCCGTACCGAAGAAAAGAGGACGCAAAAAGAAAACAGAGGAGTAAGCTCCCAGTCCACAGGATACAATACATTATGTTGATTTCAGGAGGAATAATATGTATACCAAGAAAAGAGTCGTTGCGATGCTTCTCGCCGGCGGCCAGGGAAGCAGGCTTTATGCCCTTACCAAGAACGTAGCCAAGCCGGCAGTACCCTTCGGCGGAAAATACCGCCTTATAGATTTCCCTCTCTCCAACTGCACCAATTCCGGTATCGATACAGTCGGAGTACTGACGCAGTACCAGCCCCTCGTGCTGAATGAGTATATAGGCAACGGACAGCCATGGGACCTTGACAAGAACAACGGCGGCGTACACGTTCTCCCGCCCTATGAGACGCAGACGGGCGCTTCATGGTATGAGGGAACGGCCAACGCCATATACCAGAACATCCGCTTCATCCAGCGCTATAACCCGGATTACGTGGTAGTGCTCGGCGGAGACCACATCTACAAGATGGATTACTCGAAGATGGTGGAGTTCCATATGCAGAACAAGGCAGACTGCACCATCTCTGTAATAGACGTGCCAAAGTCTGAGGCTTCACGCTTCGGTATAATGATATGCGATGAGGAAAAGAAGGTCATCGATTTCGTTGAGAAGCCCAAGGAGCCCAAGTCCACCCTCGCTTCCATGGGTATCTATGTATTCAGCTGGGACAAGCTGAGATTCTACCTTGAGGAGAATGAGAAGGAGGCCAACCAGAAGCGCGCCAACAACGAGCCCTGGTCCAAGGACTTCGGCAAGGATATCATAACCTCCATGCTGCGCGACGGACAGAGACTCTTCGCCTATGAGTTCGACGGCTACTGGAAGGACGTAGGAACCCTCGATTCCCTCTGGGAGGCAAATCTCGACCTCATCAGCCCGCCCAACAACGAGAACAGGCGCCTTGACCTCTATGACAAGTCATGGAAGGTATACTCAAGGAGCAACTATATGCCTCCTCAGTTCATAGGAAATGATGCGGAGATCAAGAAATCCATGATCGCCGAGGGCAGCCATATCGAAGGATCTGTTGATTACTCGGTGCTGTTCTCCGGAGTTGTGGTAGAGCCGGGCGCTACGGTGAACTACAGCGTCATCATGCCGGGCACGGTCATCAAGTCGGGCGCAGTAGTTGAGTATGCCATAGTGGGCAGCGATTCCGTCATCGGAGAGAATGCCCGTATCGGCAGCAGCCCTGAGAAGAGCCGCAATGACGCAGGTGAATGGGGCGGTATAGCTGTTGTAGGCAACGGCGTAACGGTATCGCCCGGAAGTGTGGTAGAGCCGAAGCAGATCATCGGCGAGAACATCTGAGCGAGCGGAGGTATTATCAATGAGTGTTAGAAATGATTATTTAGGTCTTATATTCGCAAGTATGCACGACAAGGACGTTCACGATCTCACCAGCAAGAGAACTATGGGTTCCATACCCTTCGGCGGCCGTTACAGGCTCATCGACTTCTCCCTTTCAAACTTCGTGAATTCCGGCATAACCGATATCGGTATCATAACAAAGTCGAACTACGGCTCACTGCTCGACCATGTCGGCTCAGGCAGAGACTGGGATCTTGCAAGAAAGAAGCACGGCCTCAGACTCCTCCCGCCTTACGTTCAGGAGGATCAGAACGGACAGTACAAGGGCAGGCTCGATGCGCTGAAGAACATCTGGCCCCTCCTTGAGCATTCCGAAGCGAAGTATATAATATGCACCAACTGCGATGTTATAACCTCGATCAACTTCCATCCCATGATAAAGCAGCATATAGCCACCGGCGCTGATATCACCCTTGTATACCAGAAGACACAGTATGACAAGGTGAAGGACAACGGTGCCACCATCATAGATATGGATGCAAACGGAAGAGTTACAGAGGTAAGAGTTACTCCCGATGATACAGGCGAGCAGAATATGTGGCTCGAGATGCTTATTATCTGCAAGGACAAGCTCAAGGAGATAGTCCTCAATTCCTCTCCCGGAGACTACAGCCTTACAAAGTATGCTCTCCAGGACAGAATCGCCCAGCTGAAGGTCTTCGGCTTCGAGCATACCGGCCATTTCATGAGGATAAACAACCTCCACAGCTACTACGATGCAAATATGCAGCTCCTTGACAAGGACGTCAGAGATGCGATGTTCCCCGTTGACCACCCGGTATACACCAAGGTCGGTGACAGCGCTCCTGTAAAGTACGGCTACGGCGCAAAGGTGAAGAACTCACTCATCGCCGACGGCTGTGTCATAGAGGGCACAGTTGAGAACTCCATCCTCTTCCGAGGAGTACAGGTAGGCAAGGGCAGCGTGGTAAAGGATTCCATCATCATGCAGGGCGGAATGATAGATGCCGACTGCGAGGTAATAAAGGCGATTGCCGATAAGAACGTGAAGATACTTGACAATATCGGTCCGGGCAAGGAGCTCGGGTTCAGGTTCCTGCCAAAGGGATCATACGTGAGAAAATGAATATACTGTTTGCAGCCAGTGAGGCAGTGCCGTTCGCAGCCTCCGGAGGACTGGCAGACGTTACGGGTTCCCTTCCCCGTGAGATAAGCAGGAAGGGTCATAACTGTGCTGTCGTGATGCCTCTCTACAGTGCGATCACTGAGGATATGCGCATACAGTACGGCTTTGAGTTTGTTACCAATATCACCGTTGATGTTTCCTGGAGGAAGCAGTACTGCGGTATATTCTCCGCGGTATACAACGGTATGAGGTACTATTTCATAGACAATGAATACTACTTCGGCAGGAACGGTATGTACGGCTTCTATGACGACTGTGAAAGGTTCGTCTTCTTTGACCGTGCAGTGCTGGAGATGCTCCGAAGCCTTGATTTCAAGCCGGATATCATCCACTGCAACGACTGGCAGACGGCGCTGATACCGGTATATTACAACGTGTACTACAAGTACCAGCAGGGCTATGACAGGATAAAGACAGTATTCACCATCCACAATATCGAGTACCAGGGCAAGTACGGCAAGGAGGTCCTTGACGAGCTCATGGGCATACCCCAGTACAATGCCGGCCTTGTGGAGTATGACGGCTTCGTAAATATGCTCAAGGGAGCTATCGAGACTGCCAATCAGATAGTTACGGTATCCCCCAGCTACGCATGGGAGATACTTGACCCCTGGTATGCACACGGTCTTGACCGCATACTCGTCACGAAGAACTACAAGCTGAAGGGAATACTCAACGGCATAGACACTGACACCTACGACCCGTCCAGGGACGAGATGATACCTGCCAATTATTCCGCAGAGGACATCTCCGGAAAGGCTGTATGCCGTGAAGAGCTCCATAAGGAACTGGGTCTTGAGCTGACAGAGGAGCCGGTCATAGGCATAGTCTGCCGGTTCGTGAAGCACAAGGGCATCGACCTTATCCGCAAGGCACTTGAGGACATGGTGGCCAAGGGCGTCAAGTTCGCTGTTCTCGGCAGCGGCGAGAAGATATACGAGGACTTCTTCACGGAGATGGCGGCACGTTATCCCGCAAGGGTATCCGTAACTCTCGGCTTCGTACCGGAGCTCTCCCACAGGATATACGCCGGTGCTGATATGTTCCTGATGCCTTCCGTAAGCGAGCCCTGCGGACTTGCACAGATGATAGCCATGCGCTACGGTACAGTACCCATAGTGCGTGAGACCGGCGGTCTGCGTGATACCGTCCGTGACAACGGCGGGGCAGGCGGCAACGGATTCACTTTCAAGACAGTGAATGCGGATGATATGACCGATGCTGTGAAGCGTGCGTATTCAACGTACCGCCGCAGGGGAGAATGGGAGGAGCTTATAAAGCGTGCCATGCTCTGCGACTACAGCTGGGCGGCTTCCGCTGACGAGTACATAGATATGTATGAAAAACTCCTCTCCGATACCGGCGATGAGGCAATGGTGTAAGACAAGGGGACTGCTGCGGCAGTCCCTACAACTTGTCAAAAAAAAGGTGGTTTCAGCGTTAAAACCAAATGTTTGGGATTCTAAAGGGCCTTCGGCCCTTTAGCGGAGTCCAGAGGCAGAGCCTC
>CAMKMD010000136.1 GCA_946413815.1 uncultured Ruminococcus sp. | reverse complement strand
TCCTTGTAAATATCCCTGCGGAACTTGATGCGGTAAAGGCGAGGCACAGCGGCACTCGCTTTGAACGGAACCTCTATACCGTCAACGGTAATCGTCTTTTTAATAGCCATGCTGTACCTCCTTACTCAGTCGCGCTGCCGCTTTTGGTTGTGCCCGCGGAACGTGTACCGGTGCTGTTGTTGGTTGCGGCAGTCGGCATATACACAGCATTGTACCAGTTGTCGTAGGTGGTCGGATCGGTGCTTTCGCAGGTCTTGGACTTCACCAGACCGTTGGGCAGCGCCGATGCCTTGAGGGAGAGCTTTTCCGTCTTGACGGACTTGCTTTCCTCCGTGGTCTCACCCTCAGTCGCAGGACGGGATGCAGAGCAGCAGTACAGCACATGACGGATGTGGTTTTTGTCGCCGTCGAACTCGAACATGAGTGCGAACTGCGATGTTTCTGCATCGTTGCGTTCCACCAGAACGCCCTTTGCATCAAGCTGCTCACCGAGAATTGCCGTTGCAAAGTCGGTTGTGATGAGTGCGACCTCCAGATCGCCGTCGTAGCCTGCGTTGTTGTTGATGACATAATAAACGCTGTTATCGGCATAGAAGTTCTCATTTTCGCCGTTGGCGTCAATGCTCAGGGAAACTGCACCGGGCAGGCGCACAGGCGTTGCGAATGTCGGAACACCGTCGTCCGACCATGCCGTGATCTTTGCCCAATGCACCTTATTCAGACCGAATTTTACCTTGTTCTTCTGCAGTGCCATTGTTATACCTCCATTTCGTAAAGCACCTCGTAGAGCTTCTCGCTCTCGATATAGCTTTCTGCTATATGATAGTATTTCTGAAAAATACTCAACATTTAACGAATATCCATTCAATTTCAAATCTTCGCTAATCCTTGGCAAATACCAACCTTCAATAAAGCCGTGAAATCTATCAATCAAAGCATGATCTTGAAAAGCTTCAGGAAGCTCCTCAAAATAATGATTATTTATTGGCCTTCTGTTCATATCAAGATCAATATTTCCAAGTAAAATCATACCAGCTAATGAAGTAAGTTTTGATTTTCCTACAGTAAATGAACCTTGTTCCATATAGTTCTTTAATGCGCCTTGAATTTCCTCAGGATTATCGAATGAAATAGTTTTTACTTCATCCAATGAAACAAATTCATATGAAGGTATGATTCCTATCGACTCAGCTGTTTTAGCGGAAGGAATATTCTCGGTTCTCATATAAGAGTAAACGATCCTGAATGTCGTATGTGCAAACACCCAATCTCTTACGGCAGAGGCAGCTTCCCTGGCGTATCCATAGCGCTGCTGATCGGCTCTTATATGGTATCCGATTTCGGGTCGGATAAAGCCGCCTATATTCTGCATCGTAAGTCCGCAGTCGCCTATCAATTCACCGGTATCTTTCAGGCATACTGCCCACAATCCGAACCCGAATACGCGATAACGTTCGATATTGGTTTCTATCCATTTATGGACACGAGCTTCATCAAATGTATATGGATAATGCCGCATAATATTTTTGTCTGCGAGCACACGATAAAGTGCATCAAAATCATCATTGTTCATTTCACGAAGAAACAGCCTTTCTGTCCTTATTATCTTTTCCATTCTTATCCTCACAGATCATAATTTGCTGATTTCTTCTTCCAGATTTCTTAAAAACGCCCCCGCATGAGCACCATCCATTTGCGTATGATGAAACTGAAAAGAAACAGGCAATAACGCTTTGTCACCGTCAATTCTATATCTGCCTCATATCATAAACGGATTATTGAAAATTCCGCTGTACATTCCGACTGCACCGTCAATTTCGGTATCTACAATGGCAGAGGTTCCGATCACCATGTAGTTTTCCGATAGATCATGATCCGAACAGGTGCCATGAACTTGTTTCGTATATTGCAAATAATCCGCATTAAACTGTTCGAGGTCATCGGTGTAAACAATGTCACAGGAACTCACTTCGCCCTCTTTGTTTTTTACGATCGTATTGACTGCATCTTATCGTACTGCATCAGCTTATTGCCAACAGGCAGGAAATAAAACTCTTTAATAGAGCTTGCCGATTTGCCTATGCAATGATCGAGCAGCATATTGAATTTCATACCTGTCATTCTGCTCTTGTTTATTAGGGGCATCACATCAAATGTCTTAGAGAACGTAACCATAGGGTTTGGTGCTTTCATGACCTTCTGCTCCCAGCTATGCGTCATAAGTCTGTTGACATATTTCACTTCCGGATAATACCTTTCAAGCCTTTCGATAAAGCCTTCAATGTCGGCTTCTTCAAAATATAGCTCGCAGGAATTGTTCTCCGGAATTATAGCTCTCCCGATGAACTCTTTCCAGTATTTTTCTTCCTGCAGCACGAGCCCTTCCGTCAGTATCATATTGCCGTCATTATCAAGGATCATTTCAAGACCGAACAGATCATGGTAGAACTGTTTGGCTCTCTCTATGTCTTTAACAACTATCAGAATATTTTTTAGTCTCATGTATGTTCCTTTCTATATAAACAGCTTGGCAAACTCCGATTTGTCAATAACGGTCTCCATATCTTCTCCACCGTTTGTACCGGTGGAAATAAAGCCAGCTTTTTTCAGCACTCTCTGAGATGCAAGACAAACTGCAAATATTGTTTTTCTCATGGTTTATCCCTCCTGATCTTGTGCTGCATAGGTTTTGATAAAATGTCGGCTGAATGATTCAATTTGTGATATGGCATTATTATCTTTTTCTGGTTCACGGTCACAAAGATGTATCAGTGCCGAAATTGGCGCTGTATAAGCAAAGGCAAGCATTTCCGGATCATCACGTCGAAGCAGTCCCTTGTTCATCATGCCCTCAAAAATATGCGTGAACATATCTGTCAGGCCTGTCATAAAATGCTTTGTCGCAAGCTTCCTTGCCCGTTCATCACGAAACTGTTCAATGGTAAGCAGCTTTCTTGTCATTATTATCATTTCATCATGTATCGTAACATCCGCCATTTTCATCGTCATTGCAACAAGCCCTTCCAATGTATCCGGAACAGGAGGCAGGTTCTCTGCCGAGCCGAAGCGCTCTGCATAATACACGATCATCCTGTCAAGAAGCGCATTCCAGATATCCTCCTTGCTGTCAAAATGTTTGTACATCGAGGATTTTACAAGCCCCAGCGAAGCTGTCAGTTCACGGATATTCGTACCGTCATAGCCTTTTTGTGAAAACTGTCTTAGTGCTTCATCAAGTATTCTTTCCTTTGTGTCTTTTGCCATAATTACCTCCAGCAGCAAATAGTGACCTATCGTTCACCGCTATATTCATTATAGCGAACGACAGGTCACTTGTCAATAGCTATTTTGCGTTTGGATATAATACATTGACTTTTTCAAAGAAAGGATATATAATCAAAAAGAAGGACGGCAAACAGTGCCAACCCTCCAAATCGATATTTGGTTAATTGACAGGAGTGGGAAATGTATATAATAAAAGCAGAACAAAATCAGATAGATAATATAGTTGGTATGTCTGTCAGAGCATTTGAAACAGATATAAATTGTTGTGGAAAAAAAGGAGACTATCCACCTGGATATGATTCTATAGAATGTCATAGAAAAATGGCAGAAGAGGGGCGGCTGTTTCAAGCGATAGAAGAAGAGAAATTAGTAGGCGCTGCTATTCTTTTTCCTGATACAAGTCGCAAGAGCTTATATATTGGTCGGATTTTCATTGACAGTATCTATCACAGGAAAGGCTATGGAATACTTTTAATGAAATGCTTAGAAAGCGAGTTCCCATATGTTAATGAAATCAATTTGGATACACCAAGTTGGAATATAAGAACGAATGCGTTTTATGAGAAGTTAGGATATACAAAAGTCAAAATTGATGATGGTTTTGTTTTCTATCAAAAGAAAAAGTGATTATACTTCAAATTCTGAGTTATCGTAATATGTACCGGGCAGAGATCCTTCTCTGCTCTATTATTATTCCTTCACATGCGCACCTTTGTAGGTGTCCTTGCCGATGGAGACGGTCACAGTAAGCTGTGGCATCTTGTTCGACAGGCATGGATTCGCTGACTTACCCCATCCGTTCATCCCCTTATTCGTCAAATGTAATCATCCCGCTGGCATAGAGCAGTTCCGTGATTGACTGCACCTTGTAATATTCGATCTCATCAATGATTTTCTGCTGATCCATATTGACACCTCCTATTGACAGCCGGAAAAGTCACCCCCCTCCGGATTCTTCACTATCAATAGGACACTTTTTCGGATTTTAGCAAAAGAAAAAACGCCCGCCGAGAAAAAAATCCCGACGGGCGCTGCTGTTATGCCTTATTCAGTTTTCCGCTGTACTTCTTTCCGTCAACAGTGACCTCAACGGTGATGCCGTCCTCCGCAGCAGGCGCAGGCGGATTCGGCTCCTTGCTGTAGCCGTTCGCCCCTTGCCCTTGATGATCGTGGGGAAATCCTTGTAGCCGATATCGAGATCGACGTTGCCGTTGATGCATGCAACCTTGCCCTTCTCAGAATGCTGCCAGATGCCGTAAGCACCGCTGTAATTGGTCTGATCGACCCAGTGCGCCAGCCAGATCG
>CAMKMD010000135.1 GCA_946413815.1 uncultured Ruminococcus sp. | reverse complement strand
ATTTTTCGGCTTTTGTCGATATTTCGGTGATTTTTTGTTTTTGAGGAGAGACTAATTATCACCATTGTTTTTAATTCAATAATACCACATTTTATTAGTTCCTGAAATTTTTCGATAATGCTTTCATTTTTATTTATAACCTCTGCTAACATTCTCTTCAGATCAGATTGCCAATTAAAGCTGTTTTTTATATTCGGATTATATGCGCAATCAAAAAATGTTTCAACAATTTTAGCTGCAATCATAAAATGTTTGTCTGCAATAATAAAAACAGGAATTGCACAAGCCCGCTTCGTCATGTCGTTATACCATTCATAAAAAATATAACGTTGTCTTTTCAATATGTTTTTTGCCTTTATTTCGGTGGCTTGTGATGATGAAAAGGCATTGTGAAGACATTCTATCGCTGAATCCAAATTACAATCTTCAATCAACCAGCCACCATATACGAAATAAGGTTGATTCTCGTCTAACCAATTTGTTCCTGTATTTCCAGATTCGTCAAAGTATATCCTATACATCCATATCACCTTTAAATATCTTTATTCTATTCAGCAAGTATACTTGGTTTATTACTCAAAACTGTAAAATCGTCGAAGTGTTTCGTAAAAAAGTCAAGGGATTTTGACAATTATATGCAAAATATGAATACGGCGTTATATCTTGGTATTTTACGATTTTACCTTTAGCAGTTTCAAGTGGATTTTATGCGGTTTTTGTTCAAATAAATGATAAACAAATAGTTGAATACATTTCCTTAAAAAAACGAATCCCAATTACTTTCAAAAATGTATGTCAAAACAAGTTTTTGTCACAAATTGTTGTCTGTGGTCATTCTGTTTATTTATAATATTCAGCGTACCACTGAGCGAACTTCCTCAGTCCTTCACGGATGCCGATCGTCGGTCTGAACCCGTAGTCCTCCTCCAGAGCCTTGCTGTCCGCATAAGTCACAGGCACATCACCGGGCTGCATTCCGACGAGTTCTCTGTGTCCTTCAAAGTCATAATCTTCGGGAAGAACACCTGCGTTCACAAGCTCTTCCTGAAGTGTGCTGATGTAGTCAAGCAGGTTCTCAGGTGTGCCGCCGCCGATGTTATACACTGCATAAGGCGGAAGCGGAAGTCCGTCCTCGCCATTCTGCTTTTCAGGTGCTCCCTGCATTACTCTGTACACGCCTTCAACAATATCATCAACGTAGGTGAAATCACGCTTACAGTTACCATAGTTGAAGATCTTAATCGTTCCGTCTTTGGCTAATGTGTTTGTTGCACTGAAGTAGAACATATCCGGTCTGCCTGCAGGGCCGTATACTGTGAAGAAACGAAGTCCGGTTGACGGAATATTGTAGAGCTTGGAGTATGAATGAGCAAGCAGCTCATTGCTCTTCTTGGTTGCAGCATAAAGGCTCACAGGATTGTCAACCTTATCATCTACTGAAAACGGAACCTTCTTGTTACCACCATAGACAGAAGAACTGGATGCATAAACCAAATGCTCCACCGGATTATGGCGGCAGGCTTCAAGGATATTGTAGAAACCGATGATATTGCTTTCAATATACACATCCGGGTGGTCGATGGAATAACGGACACCTGCCTGTGCTGCTAAGTTGACCACTACATCAAAGTGATACTCAGCAAACAGCTTGTCGATCAAAGCCTTATCGCCAATTGAACCTTTCACAAATATGTGTCTGACTGGCGAAGTGATCGCAGCTTCTTTGATCAGAGACAGACGATATTCTTTCAGTGCAGGGTCATAGTAGTCATTCATGTTGTCAAGGGAGACCACTGTGCCGGATGACATTTCTTTCAGCAGTCTCAGCACAAGATTTGCACCGATGAATCCGGGAGAACCGGTCACAAGGATGGTCTTGCCGTTTAAATCAATTCTGGTTTTGCTCATATCTTAATCTCTTCTGAACAGATCTCTTGTATAAACCTTTTCTTCTACGTCATCAAGAATAGAGTCATATCTGTTAGCAACGATACAGCCGCACTTCTTCTTGAACTTCTTAAGGTCGTTTACAACAACAGAACCAAAGAATGTGCTACCGTTTTCAAGTGTAGGCTCGTAGATAATAACAGTTGCTCCTTTGGCCTTGATGCGCTTCATAACGCCCTGAATAGATGACTGACGGAAGTTGTCTGAGTTGGATTTCATTGTGAGTCTGTATACGCCCACAACGATTTCTTTCTGCTTGCTTTCCTGTTCAGCAGAATAGTCAGCACTATTGCCATAAGTACCCGCAATCTCCATGATACGGTCAGCAATGAAGTCTTTTCTGGTCCTGTTTGACTCAACGATAGCAGTCATCATGTTCTGAGGAACATTCTGATAGTTTGCAAGAAGCTGCTTTGTGTCCTTGGGCAGACAGTAGCCGCCGTAACCGAATGATGGATTGTTATAGTAGTCGCCCACACGAGGATCAAGACAGATACCACGGATGATATTGGCCGTATTCAGTCCCTTGACCTCTGCGTATGTATCCAGTTCATTGAAATAGGAAACACGCAATGCAAGATATGTATTAGCAAACAGCTTAACAGCCTCTGCCTCAGTTGTAGCCATAAAGAGAATATCAATGTTTGGCTTAATAGCGCCCTGCTGTAAAAGTGTGGCAAACTCCTCGGCAGCCTTCATGTTAGCGTCATCAGAGCCAACAATGATACGAGAGGGGTAAAGGTTATCGTAGAGTGCCTTGGATTCTCTGAGAAACTCAGGGCTGAAAATGATATTATCCATGCCCATCTTCTTACGCACCTGCGCGGTATAGCCAACAGGAATCGTCGACTTGATAACGATAGTAGGCTTTTTCTTCTTTTTTCCCGTTACATCCTTTATGAGGGAAAGAACTGCTTCTACAGCGGAGCAATCGAAGAAGTTTGTCTTCGGATCATAGTTTGTAGGTGCAGCCACGATAATGAAATCTGCGTCCTTGTATGCAGATTCGCCGTCCGTTGTAGCTTTGAGGGAAAGCTGACGCTCTTCATGCTCTGCAAGGTACTGCTCAATGAAGTCATCCTGAATCGGAGACTGCCAGTTATTCAGCTTCTCCACCTTTTCCGGTACGATATCCACAGCGGTAACATCGTTGTGCTGTGAAAGCAGAACTGCGAGGGACAGTCCGACATAACCGGTACCTGCTACAGCAATCTTCTTGCGTTCAATCGGCGCTGCCTCTACTGCGTCATCTTCCAGAACATCAGCATTGTCAAAACCAAGGACTGTGCTGAGTGCAAGGAGCTGATCCACAGACGGTGTATAGTCTTCACTTTCCAGTCTGGAGATGATTGAACGGTTGATGCCTGTCTTTTTTGACAGGGTAAGCTGCGACATCTTGATTGCCTTTCTTCTGCTTACAACAGTCTCAGCAAGCAGCTTCGAAGATAAGTGCTTCATAAGTACCTCCTATGCAAAGTGTTACCGCTAGCAACACTTGTGATTTCTAATATGATGATATTATTATAGCAGATGTTATATAAAAAGTCAATGTATACGTTGCCAAATATGAACTCATAAAAACAATTCAGTTTATATATTGTGACGCCCGTGTTGCTAGTGGTAACACAAATAAAAGAGCCCACTAAGCGGCTACCAGATTCATTCGGTAGTTGCTCAGTGGGCGGAGGTGGTTATTCAGTTATGATCCATTTACCTTTACGTTTTTCTTTATCTCTATGAATTTTCCCTTCTTGCTTAAGGATTTTTATTGCATTTTCAATCTGTCTTTTCGATGCACCGACAATTGATTCAAGTTCTGTATTCTTCACTTTAGGATTAGCACATATTGCTTGATAAACTAAAGCAACTCTTTTTTGTATTTCTTCAGCTTTCGCACCTTTTTTCGCACCTTTTTGCAAAACGGGCGAAACTGTGCCTTTATCCACTAAAGGTAAAATGATAATTGTCTTATCATGCCCATTTGGTTCGTTGCTGCCGAAATGTTCCTCAATAGTTGGTTCGACATAACCAGCATCCTCCCAAATTGAGAAGATATCAGGCACACCGCTTTCGCTTGATTTATGATGTTTCGACCGCAATATCATCTTCGGTGATAACTACACGCTGGATCTGCGCAGCGTTTTCGGCATTTACCTCACACCCGATGCTCTCTTCTATAGTCTGAAGCAGCAGATCCTCCTTGATCGTCCTCAGCTTGCAGCCATTTCCTTTCCGTCCCTCATGGCGTCCTCTGCAGGTCCATACCTTATGCTTGATACCTTTCGGGCCGTTCAGCGTTCGTCTTGTCATCGGTTCACCGCACTCGCCGCAGAACAGCTTTCCGTACAGGAAGTGTGGTCTGCCGCCGATTCTTCCGACCGCTGCCGTCACCGCTTTCTTTTGACGTATGATCTCCTGTACAGTATCCCATGTTTTCCTGTCCACAATGGCCTCATGATCATTTTCAAGATAATTACTTTCATACGGCACTCTATCATCCGGCTTCTTCGTCAAAAAATTCTTGGGAGGCTGCTTCTGAAGCAGCTTATCTCCCATATAAGTCTCATTCTGAAGGATATAAATGATATTACTATGCGATAAAGGCTGACCTTTTTTCGTTCGGATCCCGTAATCTGTCAGCAAGCGTCGGATCTCCTCAA
>CAMKMD010000134.1 GCA_946413815.1 uncultured Ruminococcus sp. | reverse complement strand
TAATTGCCTCATGGTCGTCCTCGATGTAGTATTGCGGCAGAACACCGTTATTCTTGCCACGCTTCTTGTTCAGAAAGTCTATGGTATAGGTCTTTTGCAAGAGCGCATCTCCCATATACTTCTCGTTCTCCAATATTTTTCGGACGGTGCTGTCGTGCCAGCGTGGATTGCCTCTTGAAGTTAGAATACCGTCTCGCTCCAATCCGCGTGCTATCTTTTGGCAGCTGAAACCTTCAAGGTACTCCCGGAAAATGCGCTTGACGATCTCAGCCTCCGCAGGATTGATAATCAGATGTCCCTCCTCGTCCTTGTCATAGCCGAGGAAGTGTTTTGCATTTACCATGACTTTTCCCTGCTGGAAGCGGTACTGGATACCCATTTTTGTATTCTTGCTAAGGGATTCTGATTCCTGCTGCGCGAGTGACGCCATAATGGTTATCAGGACTTCTCCTTTTGCGTCCATCGTGTTAATGGACTCCTTTTCAAAGAAAACCGGAATGTTGATCTCCTTCAGCAGACGGATATATTGCAGACAGTCCAAGGTATTTCTGGCAAAGCGGCTAATAGACTTCGTAAATATCATATCTATTTTCCCCTGCTTGCAGTCTTCGATCATAGCATTGAACTGATCTCTCTTTTTTGTATTGGTCGCGCTGATACCCTCATCCGCATACACCCCGACGAACTCCCACTCCGGATTCGTCTTGATGAATTCCTCATAATGCTGGATCTGCGCCTCGTAGCTGGATGCCTGTTCCTCGTTGTCCGTTGATACACGGCAGTATGCCGCCACCCGCAGGCGCTTCACTTCCTCCTTCGCTGCCGTATTTCCTTTCTGCGGCTTCGGAGGAATGACGGTCATGTTTTTCATGTTTTCACCTCTATCAGACTATATATGTATTCGGCTTGCTCTGCCGGATCATTGAACTGCTTTGTAGGCTCGGATAAGCTGAACTCCTTGCAGCCCTGCGGCGGACAATACCGCTTTTCTCTGTTATACATATCGGAACGGTGTATTCTCCGGGCATTAGCCTTTGCAAAAGTCTCCCTGCTGATGATCGGCGGATAGTAGTCGTCTCCGATGTAAGCGGTTCTGGACAGGAGTTTCTTAACTGTGCTGTGCGCCATAGGAACACCCGCCGACTCAGCAGCCGCTTTCATGCTCAATCCAGATATATATCCGTTGAAGATATCGATAATAACAGCAGCCTCGGCTTCGTCAATCTCAGCCCTGCCGTTTATGATCTTGTATCCGTACATAGTGCCTCCTTCAATGTCAGCCCGCATTTCAGCTTGAAGGCGACGCTGTCCCTGCTGTAAACGATGATGCTGTCCACAAAGGAAACAAACAGTTCCTCGTTATAGGCGTCCTGCGTTTCCGCTGTATCAATAAAATGCAGCAGCTTTTCCGTTTCCCGCAGCATCAGACCGGATTCGATATTGCCGAGGCTCTGTATTTCCCGGCGGGATTCCTCGTTCTGCTTCTCGATACGGTTCAGCTCCTGTGTATACATGACTGCATCAATGATTCCCTTTACACGGAGCTTCTTCAGTTCGCATTTTCGGTCGGAATTCTTCTGGATGCTCTCCTTCAGGCTCATAATGCGCTGCAGGTTTTCGTCACTGCCTGCCACGCGCAGCGCATTGTAATACGGGCGAAGCATTATCTTCCGGGTGAATATGAGCTTGTTCAGCATCGTGGTGAACGCGGACTGGAATGCTTCTTCGTGAATGAACTTCATCGAGCAGCTATCCTTATCTGCAATGTGTTTCTTGCAGCACCAGCTGATTCCGCTTGAAATCACCTGACGCTTGAACGTGGTACCGCACTCACCGCAGATGATTTTGCTGCTGAAAGCGAATCTGCGCTGATACTTTTCATCATCGTGCCGGATGCCACGCTCCCTGAGCCGCTGTTCCAGCACTTCATGTGCTGTCGCGTACATCTCCCGGCTGATGATCGCCTCGTGGTGGTCTTTCGTTTCAGGACTGTCCACGTCGCCCTTGTTACTGTGCCTGCGGAAGTTGTCGTCCGTATATGTCTTGTTGTAGCGAACGTCACCAACATACTTCTCATTATTCAGAATACCCATGATCGTTGTGGTACTCCACTTGCCGCCTCTGCGCGTCTGCACACCCCGGCTGTCCAGTTCCTTACTGATCTTATGCACACCCATGCCGGAAACGACGGACTCGAAAATGAAACGGACAATGTCTGCTTCCTCCGGTATGATCGCATAGTTCCCGTCACTGTCAAACGTGTATCCGTAGGGCGCTGTTCCTGCCCTGTACCTTCCGTTTTTGATGCGTTTCTGGTTTCCCCACTTCACGTTCTTGGAAATGGACGCTGATTCCTCCTGCGCCAGACTGCTGAGAATTGCCAGAACAAGCTCTGTTTCCATGCTGCCGGTATCCAGCTTCTCTTTCTCAAAGTAGATGGGTACGTTATAAGAAAGCAGTTCACGCACCAGTTCAAGGCAGTCCGTTGTATTGCGGGAGAAGCGGCTGACGGACTTCGTCAGTACATAGTCGATGCGTCCGATGCGGCATTCGTACAGGAGCGCCTGCAAGCCGTCGCGGACATCAGCCTTTGTGCCGGTGATACCGAAATCATAGAAAATACCGGCGCACTCCCATTCGGAATGCAGCCTGATCCACGCTTCATAATGTGCTTTCTGCGTTTCCAGACTTTCGCGCTGGTCGTCATTATCGGTACTGACACGGCAGTATGCAGCCACGCGGAGCTTCTTTTTCTCAGCAGGCTGCGCTTCAATTGTTTTGACTGTCATTACTATACCTCCTTGTCAGTATCGTATATTAACTCTGATTCGGTGATTTTTCAAGTGATTTCGGTAATAAGTCCGCGTAAATCGGAGAGAATGTCTGCCGGTTCAGATCGGTTAATTTGTCGTATTCGTCAAATGTGATCATACCTCTGGCATAGAGCAGTTCTGTAATTGCCTGTGCCTTGTAGTAATTGATCTCATCAATGACCTGATTTTGCTCCATCAAAACAGCTCCTTTCACTATACGGACATTTAGGTACTGTTTTGATGGGATGTTATAAAAAGCGCCCGCCGAGAATGAATCCCGACGGGCGCTGGTATTATGCATGATAAAGTTCATTGACTTTTTCTGGGATAGGATATATAATAAAGTGGATAAGGGGCTGCTTTGATTCCCCCAAGAAAAGAGGGTAAGCTATGGACAGAGTAGAATTGATAAAACTGCTTGAGGAATATACGCAAAATGAAAAAATGTCCGACCTTACGATTACAGACGAAACCATCAGCGATATGGATTTTTCGTCCTATTATCTCGGTTTAACATGGTTTATGGACAATCAATTTGATTCCTGCACGTTCCACACTACCAGACTTACGGATACCAATTTTAACTGTAGTGTCTTTCGTAATTGCAAATTCAGCGAGAATTATATTCTGAAAGCCGATTGGAATAATGTGAAGTTTAGTTACTGTTCTATTGTTTCCATTGAGGCAGTGAGAGTATCGTTCTTAAGTATCATTATGGAAAACTGTGAGGTTAAAAACTCAGAATTCTTTAGTTGTTACTTTAATCCAGTGTATAAAGAAGGACAGGAAGTGGGACATCTTTCAAAAACGGTTTTCAGGAACTGCGTATTTAACAATTGCAGCTTTGAAGACTGCACTTTTGATTCTGTCGAGTTTATCGGGTGTAAGTTTTCGAATACTGATATTGATACAACGAATCCCGGCGCACATTTTACCGACTGCGAGTTCACAACAGCTCCGTATAAATGATTCCACGGTTTATACCTATGATAACACATAATTAAGACTATCAAAAAGATTACCACAGTATGTACCGGGCAGAGAACATCCTCTGCCCGATTGTTTTACTCCTTCACAAGCGTACCTTTGTAGGTATCCTTGCCGATGGAGACGGTCACAGTAAGCTGTGGCATCTGGTTCGACAGGCATGGATTCGCTGCCTTACCCCATCCGTTCATCCCATTATTCGTCAAATGTGATCATAGCTCTGGCATATAGCAGTTCCGTGATTGCCTTCGCCTTGTAGTAGTTGATCTCATCAATGACCTGATTTTGCTCCATAAAAACAGCTCCTTTCACTATACGGACATTAGGATGATGTTTTGATATGGTGTTATAAAAAAGTGCCCGCTGAGAAAAATCCCGACGGGTGCAGATATTATGCCTTATTCAGTTTTATGCCCAATGTGACAGTTTTGTCAAAAAATGAAAGCTATGTGAAAATTAGCACTCTCCCCTTGACAGTGCTAATTAGCAGTGCTATAATATAATCAGAACAAAGGAACAGAGAAGCACCAAAGGATCCGGGTGCTGAACCCTCCGTCCCCTTGCTCGAAGCAATGGAAACAATGTGACGAGTAAAAAGGAGGACTGACCTATGTTGTATCCTAGCATTTTCGGTGAAAACTTATTCGATGATTTCTTCAGATTCCCTGACTTCGGCAGAGACGTGGAGAAGAAGCTGTACGGCAAGCACGCTGCGCAGGTTATGAAGACGGATGTCCATGAGCATGACGACCACTATGAGATCGTTATCGATTTGCCGGGCTTCAAGAAAGACCAGATCAATCTTGAGCTTCAGAACGGTTATCTGACTGTCAGCGCCGCAAAGGGACTTGACAAGGACGAAAAGACTAAGAAGGGCAAGCTGATCCGTCAGGAGCGTTACGCCGGTGCAATGCAGAGAAGCTTCTATATCGGTGATACTGTTACCGAAGCCGATGTGAAGGCAAAGTTTGAGGACGGTGTTCTGAACATCTGCGTTCCGAAGGCAGAGCCTAAGAAGCTGGAGAATCACAAGTATATTGCAATTGAGGGATAATACCTCGCTAAGATATGATCCCGAAATAATGCTCCCCGGAGCTGTTCGTTTTGAGCAGTTCCGGGGAGTTTTT
>CAMKMD010000133.1 GCA_946413815.1 uncultured Ruminococcus sp. | reverse complement strand
TGATCGATCACGGAAGAATCGTTTCGACAACCGTGACCCTAAAAAAAGGGAAAAACGACATCTTTCTGTACGCAGGAGAACCCGGCGTCATTGTAGAAAAGCTCGTTCTTCATCCGGCAAACATTGCACTTCCTGACAGCCTGCTTGGTCCCGCGGCAAGCTGTACGGTCTATCACTGATTTCGTAAACACATTCATATAGTCCAAGAAGCACAAGCGTCGGTTCCATGCACTAATCCGTGATGACAATGCGAAAGGATATTGAGAACAATCCTACACTGTCTTGGCTTCCGATCAGTTACCGGAACAGTTTTTGTTGTTTCGGATACGCTTGTAAGTACATAGCTGTGCTATAAATCTAAGAAAACCTCGCAAACGCAGTGTTTACGAGGTTTTTCGTTGTTTTTGATAAATAAACCCATTCGGGATTGATTATCTCACGAGCATCCGCATATCGGTATTCCGGCAGCACTGAACAATGCTGCTATTTTTTTGATTTTTTCATAATAACATACCCTTTCATTAATAATACTTCAAAATTATAAAAATAGTATTGATGATGTGAGCTCATATGATCCTGTTTCCGCAGAACCAGGTTTGCTCAACCTCTATTTCTTTCAGCTCCTGGGCCGGACAGTTTATGACATCACGGTCAATGACCACAAAATCAGCAAGCTTTCCAACGGAAATGCTTCCGGTTTTATGGTCGATCCTGAGCTGTTTTGCAGCGTTTAAAGTATATGCCAGAAGGCTTTCCTTACGGGTCATACTCTCACTCTGAGGCGGCAGGCATTCCTTTCCGCAGGCAGCAGAGTCCCCGCGGGCAGAAGCGTAAAAAATACCTGCAAACGCATTGGCAGTTTCGGGTTCAAGGCAGCTGTCGCTTCCGAAAGTAACAGTTACGCCTCCGCGCTGCATAGTTCCTGACTGAAACTGTTTTGCAAAGCGCTGTTCACCGAGAAATCTGAGCGTATGATCGTCGTTTTTCGTCCACTGAGGAGTGGTCTGGAAGAAGATGCCACCGTCATTTATGATACGGGCTGTATCGTCGTCCGTATAAAGCTGATTGTGTGCAATAGTCCTTGTTCCCTCGCAGCCTTTGAGTTCACACAGAACGTCAAGAGCCCGTGTTACTGCCTTGTCGCCGATAGCGTGGATATGCACCGAGAATCCCTCGTCAGCAGCAAGTCGTGCTGCATTTTTCATTTCCTCCGCACTGAGCATTTCTGAACCATAATTGTCCTCAGAGTCGGCGTATGGCTCATACAGCAGAGCTGTTTGTTCTTCAACAGTTCCGTCGGTTATCATTTTCAGTGTGTCGTGGTTTACGTTTTCTGAAGAATACATCTCGCGATTGCGCTTCATAAGTCCGAGAACTGTTTCGGCATTCATAATATCCTCGCCGTGATAGCAGAAGCTTGTCGAGATATGCAGGGGGAGCTTTCCCTCATCGTCAATTTTCTTCAGAGCTTCAAATACATTAGTATTGTCGTCATCGGCAGACATAGCTTCAAACAGACCTGTATATCCGAGCCTTGAATAGTATAGTGCAAGCTCTTGAATGATCTCCTCGTTATCCTCCGGTTCGTTCTCCTTTATAAGCGCTTTGCACGGGAGCATAGCAGCTATCTCGATAACAAGACCAGTCGGCTCACCGTTTTCGTTTCTGACATAATAGCTGCTGCTGTCGGGATCGGGAGTCTCCTTGCAGATACCGAGCTCTTCCATAGCCTTTGAATTGAGCAGAAGTGCATGACCGTCATTGCTGAAAATGATGACCGGTCTGTCCGAAACGGCAGGATCGATGTTCGCAGCGCTGAATTCTCCTATAGTCAGGTCAATTCCCATTATCGTAATAGTTTCTGTCTCAGGAATATGATGATGCCTGAGCAGTGTGCTTATCTCTTCTGCAAGATGATCCGGAGCGGTCTTGGGATCAATAAACAGCATATTTGCCGCCGCCTGTGCGATACCGGCAAACATATGACAATGTGAATCTATCAGTCCGGGTATCACGCATTTTCCTTCAAGGTCGATACGCTCCCCGCACTCAGGAAGCCCGGAGGTCTTGCCGACAAAAATGATCCTCCCATTTTCAATTGCAAAAGCCTCAGCGACCGGCAATTCTGCATCAGCAGTATATATAACGCCATTGTAATATGCTTTGCCTGACATTTGCTGCCCTCCTATGATTATATTTCGATAATATGATTGGTAATAAGACTTTGTTTTATACAAATTCCCTGCACTGACGAGGCAGTACAGGGAATATTTTTATTCTTCCATTTCCTGACGGAGAGCAAAGAAGAACTTCCTCTGACGTTCATTCATAATAACGCGCACGGGCTTTAGCTGGTTCAGGGACGCGCCCCTGAATACCATCATATCGCGGTAAAGCAGGGAAGTTTCAGGCTGGAGGAACCAGACCTCAGGCTTGTCCAGCCAGTGATCGTCGTAGCAGTCGAAGTACACAGGATTAGCCTTGCAGAGATTCTTGAAGATACTCTCCTTGAGGGCTTCCATATCGAATTTCTTTACCTCATGAAGCGGTTCGATAAGGAAATCATACCTGTTCGGTGTAACATCGGTGTTGGGGTATACAGAGAAGTCTGCAAGCTCGATACCCATTTCCTTACAGGTATTCTCAACAGCAATCTGAAGTGCCTTTTCAGTTGTCTTTTCCTCGGCAAGATTGATAGTTCTGTTAACTCTGTACATGAACTGTACCTTTGGGGTTTTGTTGCAGAATCCGGTAACGAAAACAGCATCGCTCATACGATAGCGCCAGAATCCGCTGAGATTGGTGATGATGAGCTCATAGATCTTTCCGACTTCGAGCTTGTCGAGAGTCACGCACTTGCTGAAATCGTCACCAGCTTCAACAGGCAGGAACTCAACAAAAGCTGCTGAAGGAGCGAGTATGCTGTCGAAATCGTTAACGCCTGAGGGAACAGACCAAAGTCCCTCAGAAGCCGTAACGCCGGAGTAGATATTTGCAACTCCATCGCCGGTGAAATGCTCTTTTATGAGGCGGTCATAGATCTCAAAGCCGTCGCCGCCTGCACCGGTCAGATATGTGAAATGCGGCCATACCTTCTTTACCCACGGAGTATCCGTGCCGTCCTTGAAGGCTTCTCTGAGCTCGGCAGCACGTTCAGGCATAGGCTCGATCTTCTTGAGAAGGCTCTCGCGGACTGAATCGGGCAGCTCTATCTCATCAGAAATAGTACCCTTCTCAATATCATTTATGAGAATGTCGATATTGTCTTCGATATATCTTAGGAACAGAACAACAACGCTGTAAAAGCCTGTTACCATACCGCGCACATCTTTATCCATAAGCGCAAAGCGCGTATGTATGTATTTCGTATCTGAGCCGTGCTCCGGATTGAGTCCCTCAATAGGGGAGGTATACATAGTGCGTATCATCGCATCGAGAGCATCTTTGCCGCCCTTGATGAAGTCAGCCATTTTCGCAGAGGCTTCACCGACAGTCAGACCGCTCGGCAGAGTGCGGCAGTTACCGCTTGATGTACAGAATCCGCGTCCGATCATCCAGTCTTCCGGAAGGTTTTGACGGATTATTCCATACATGATAAGATTATTGTATTTTGCAAATACTTCTGACTGCTTTTCGGTCATCGGAACGACCTTAGGAGCTCCGACTGTACCCGATGTTTCGTTGAAATGATTATATTCATAAGCGGTAAGCAGATTTTTTTCGCCGTCCATCATACGCTCGAGATACGGAGCAAGGTCGTCATAAACAACAACAGGTACTTTTTTCTGATATTCCTCAACCGAATGTATATTGGCAAAATCATACTTTTTACCGTATTCAGTATCCTTGTTGTCATTAAGGAGCTTCATTAAAAGCTCAGTGGTAAGCTCCATCGGCTTATGGGTCTCATTATTTATAAAATTCTCCCATACAACAAGTCCCTGTTTGGAATTATGTTCATATGTCTGTCGTGTGACATCGTTAATCATAGTATTTCCTCCACCCTGATTTACTCTATTGTAAGAATATCAATAAATCCTGTAACGTCAAAGATCTCCATCAGATCTTCACTTGCACCATGGATAACCATGCTTCCCTGCTTATTCATGATCTTCTGTGCAGAAAGAAGTACACGAAGTCCTGCTGATGAAATGTAATCGAGCTTGCTGAAATCAATTTCGAGTTCAGTTATACCGCTGATAGATGATTTTACTTCAGCATCAAGCTGAGGAGCAGTTGTTGTATCAAGTCTTCCTTCAACCTCTAATGTGAGTTTTGAGCCATTCTTATTTTGGTTAATTGTCATTATTGGTGATCTCCCTTTTTAGTTGATTATAGTTTGAAATCAACAATTATGATAAATAGTTTATAGCATACTTTATCATAAACATCAAGAGAAAACCAAAAAAATGCACAAAATTTTAAACATTATGTCCATATTTGATGGCAAATTTGCACACTTCTTATGTTTTATATAATAGAAGCATAGCAGTTATATCTGACAGCGTCAGCAGAATGCGCCGAAATGCATCTGAGGGCTTCCTATTATATAAGGAGCTTTTCGAACGCAATGTCAGTCTTGTGTTTCTGAAAGAGCGACACATTGATACAGAAAGGCTAAAAGTAAGGCATATAAATGGATAATGCTATCACTCTGGCCGGCATTCCTCGGTATTCTGTTTTTTGTTGTTTCGGATACGCTTGTAAGTACATAGCTGTGCTACAAATCTAAGAAAACCTCGCAAACGCAGTGTTTACGAGGTTTTTCGTTGTTTTTGATAAAAAAGTAAGTTCGGGAT
This sequence comes from uncultured Ruminococcus sp., assembly GCA_946413815.1. Taxonomy (GTDB): domain Bacteria; phylum Bacillota; class Clostridia; order Oscillospirales; family Ruminococcaceae; genus Ruminococcus. The sequence continues at coordinate 137 of CAMKMD010000133.1, read as the reverse complement.
TGATTATCTCTTGCTGAACTGAGGTGCACGACGAGCTGCCTTTAAGCCGTACTTCTTTCTTTCCTTCATACGAGGATCACGAGTTAAGAAGCCTGCCTTCTTAAGTAAAGGTCTGTACTCCTCTGAATCTGCCTGAA
>CAMKMD010000132.1 GCA_946413815.1 uncultured Ruminococcus sp. | reverse complement strand
CTCTGTCCAATGTTGTCACAGCGGTGCAGGGCTTCATGGAACAGGTCTTTGATACTGTAAAGAACGTTTGGGCAAATGCGAATACAGCAATTGATGCAACCATGTCACAGATAAAAAACGGTATCACAGGCGGATGGAAGGCAATTGTTTCCGTGGTTGAAAATGCGCTTGACAACATCAAAAAAGTCATTGCAACGACATGGAAAGTGGCTGCATCTGCTATTGAGGCCGCATTGAACGGGATCAAAAAGATCGTGACAGCAGTCTGGACAGCGATGACAACGCTCATCAATACCGGACAGCTTGACATTAAAAATGTGATCTCGACAACTTGGAATGCCGCGAAGGATGTGGTAAATACAGCTCTGAACGGTATCAGATCCGTGGTGCAATCTGTCTGGAACGCTATGCCGGATATCGTTCGTAATCCGATGAATCAGGTAAAGGATGCCGTGCTGTCTATCTGGGACGGCATCAAAAACGGCATCGGTGACAGGCTCGGTGGAGTGCGGGATGCGGTCGTAAACGCCATGAACGCTGTTTATATCGCAGTCATGGACAAGGTCAACAGTTCATGGTCGTGGGGACGAGACCTTATGCAGAACCTTATCAACGGTCTGAACTATATGCTCGGCAATCTCATCAATACGGTTGCTGACGTGGCACGAGCGATCAGCGATTATCTGCACTTCTCCGTTCCTGACAAGGGGCCTCTGACGGAATTTGAAAGCTGGATGCCCGACTTCATGAAGGGGCTTGCACAAGGCATCAATAAGAGTAAAAAATATGTAGAGAAGGCAATTTCTGGGGTTGCAGATGCTATGACCATTGCGATGAATTCCAACTTCAATGTGGATATGTCCGGTGTAACCGGCGCAATGGCAGGCACAGGTGGAACTACTGTTGTGAACAACTACAATAATGACAACAGCCGCACAGTGAATCAGACCAACAATAGTCCGAAATCGCTGTCACGGCTGGAAATCTATCGTCAGACGCGGAATGCGCTGAATGTGTAATGGGGTGGGCTTTTGCCTGCCCTCTTACATATCAACTTCTGAATAATGACTTATAGTATTTAAGATTTCTTCATATATTGATTTACCTTGTTGATGTTTAAAATGAATAACTTTACATTTTCTGTTTAATAATTTGATGATGATTGAAGCTCTAAAATACAGCTTTTTATCCAAAGTAACAAAATAGTCACAACAGGAACCATATAGGATGTGTTCGATATCAAGCCGGCTACTTCGGATTTTGCGATAATTGTCATGAGATAAACTGGTTGCTTCATTAAGTTTGCTTTCACTAATCGTATCCTGCTGAAAGCCCATATTATCCATAGCCTGATATAGATAATGAATTATAGGATTGCAATCACTATACTCTATATTTTCTGATTTAGAGTTAATAAGATCTTCAATCCTAAATGGCGCCCCTATTCGTAATAAAACTTGGTCAATATCGTCCTTAAATTTTGTTATAAAGACAAACGGATTATCGATTGGAACAGCTCCATTATATTTGGAAGGACTGCGATATTCATTCTCTAAATCCACAGAGTAATCAATTGCCTTCATATCCTTAGCTCGCCTAATATTTTCAATATCTGGAAGAACACGGTTTTTATATACAAAAAACGCATTTTCTTTTCCGTAAGTATAGCCCCCTCGTTCATAGTATGCCACTGTAATGTTATCGGTTATAGAAGATATTGCTTCTAATGAAGGAATATGATATTCTAATTTTGAAAATACAAAATCCTCTATATGTTCAGGACTATATACAAATTGATAATCTCCAGTATCCTTTATTTCAATTTGTTCTATTAATGCTGACATGACATTCATATCAACATAAACTGTCTTCTTTAGGTCTTTCTTATCTATAACAGAGAATTCATGTTTATTTGGTATGCCATTAGTCAGCATTTCATCAAGTGTTTGTATTGCTAGCCAACTTTTCTGCATAGACAAAAGGCCATTTTTCGCTGCTAAAGGTGATAAAGAATCTCTCATAAATTCTTCATACATCTCTCGCATATATTCATATTCATATTGTTCTTGAGAGGATAATGATAATTTGGATCCGCATAATATCTGAACTGGAATGAAAGCGAACGCAGCAGATAGTTTTGACATCATTGCAGTTCGTTCAATCTCGCCATTTCCATATTCCAGAAAATATTTTTTTACTTGTTCGATGCATTCTGGAACAGAGTTAATCATATTTAGTACCTCTTTTCAACCAAGTAATTTTCCATCATATGTTCCATTTTGAATCTTGAAGAAAAATTCGCTGAAGCTATTCGTTTCAAAAATCTGCATTAATTCACGCATATTCCAGATCAGATTAGCGCTGTCTATATCACCCCTGTCGAGCCAGAACACTCTGCCTTCATCGGAGCTTTTCAGCTCTCCTTCAAACTGATCCGTTTTATATAACAGAACGATATATCGTGTTCCGTCCTCTAAGATCCAATCCTTAAAACCGCAAGGATGCGGATTGTGGATGGTGAGTCCTGTTTCTTCCTTCATCTCACGGATAACGGAATCGAGCAGTGATTCATCGGGTTCAACGTGACCGCCCGGAAAAACAAGACCGCCTTTATACTTTTCTTTCAAACCCTGTTTTTCCTGTACAAGCACACGCTTATCATCATAAATCAAGCACATATTTGTGAGTTCTATTTTTGATGATCTATCCACAATGATTCTCCTGTCCATATTTAATACCACTATTATACATCAATTCCATAGAAAAGTAAAGTCGGTGATACTATGTTTTTCAGCCTTATATTAGAAAATGCAGCCGGTGACAAAATCGACATGACGGCTACAGCAAATCAATATATGACTTCTCAGATAGAGGGATTGTCACCTCCGCCCGGTACGATCAGCACATCAAGCTATGCCGGCATGGACGGCAGCTACCTCAACAACGCCTTCATCGAGAAGCGGAATGTGGTCATTCATTTTGAGATGCGGGGCGTGGGCGTAGAAGCCCGACGTCATCAGCTATACAAGGTGGTGAAACCGAGCAGATATGTCAAGGTCTACTACAAGACAGCAGGCATAGATGTTTTCACCGAGGGCTATGTGGAGACTTGCGAGGTCAGCAACTTCGAGCAGCTTGTCACCGGGCAGATCTCTATTCTCTGTCCGGATATCTACTGGTACTCCACGGAATCCGTCATGGCATATTACAGCCAGATCACGGGAGCGTTCACATTCCCGTTCCCGACCGAAAGCAATCCGGAGCCGTTTGTACTGGGCAAATACAACACACAGAACATCATGGAGATCATCAATGACGGTGACGAGATCGGTTTTACCTTGCAGATAGAAGCCCTTGAGGACGCCAGATCCCCCACGCTGTACAATGCGGATACAGACGAATACTTGCAGATCACGGGCGACATCCTCGCAGGTGATATCATTACTGTTACAACAAAGACAGGTCATAAGACGGTATCACTAGACCGAGGCGGCGTGAAAACCAATATCATCAACCGGCTTGTTTCCGGCTCGACATGGCTGACATTGCGTGAGGGCAAGAACCGGTTCTATCTTCGCGGCACAGGTCTGCAAAATCTGAGAGTGACTATCGTCCACACAAATGCTTATCTAGGGGTGTGATATATGCAGATTGAAGTTTACAGAATGGACGCTGTGGAGGACAACCTGACGATCACTCTCGAAGCAGTGTGTGACAGCTTTTCCTCCCTTCTGTGGGATATTGAATATTATCAGTGCGGCAGCTTTGAGGTGTATATCGCCGCCAATCCGGAGAATCTTTCGATTTTTCAGACCGGGCGCATCGTGGGCAGAGATGATGACAGTCAGCATTTCGGCATGATTGAGTCCGTACAGATCGACACCGATGCAGAGAACGGCGACTACCTGACAGTGCGGGGGCGCTTCCTCATGTGCCTGCTGGAGCGCCGCATCATTCACCCGACATATAATGTCACGGCGCAGAAGGCATACAGCGAAATTGTGCATGATATTGTCAGGCAGAATACGCTCCTCAATGATAACCGTCGCATTCCCGGCTTATCACTCGGCTCAGTATCGGGGGCTTGCTGGGAACAAAATGCAACGCTGCAGGTATCCTATGAAAATCTGATGGAATGGGTATACACCATCTGCGAGAAAATCGGCGGCACTGCAAATATCCGACTTGTGAAGGCTGTTGGTGAAACCTACAAAATGGTGCTTGACCTATCGGAGGGGACTGACCGTAGTCTGATGCAAGAGGATAATCCACATATCATTTTCTCCGACGCCTACAGCAATCTATTGTCATTCTCATACGCTTCGGATACTGCAATCACACGCAATTTCGCCTATATCTATGGTCACGGCGAGGGTTCAGAGCGAAAACATACCACATATTGTGTTTCTGCTGAGCCGACTTATCTTGACAGATATGAGCTGTATGTGGACGCAAAGGATATCTCCGAGGAAGAACAGGTCGAGGGTGAGACTGTGCCAATTCCGGAGGAGCAGTATATTGCGCTGCTGAAAACAAGAGGCTCAGAAAAGCTGGTCGATCCGAAAACCGCATCGGAATCGGAGATCGCAGCGGATAGCACGCAGTATGTCTACAACCGTGACTATTTCGTCGGTGACTATGTGACGGTCGAGCATAAGCGTTTCGGTATGCTTCAGCCGAAAGTACAGCTTATCGGCATGATAGAAGCGTTTGACCGGAACGGCAGAAGCCTGACACCGACATTCAGAAAGGAATGATATTATGGCTTTTTCAAGCGGATTTTTCAATTCAAAAGGTCTTGACCGCACTTATACTGCAGAGAATTTCTGTGATTATCTCGGCAGCATCATCTGCAATGGCATCCTCGACACATATGGGCAGTGCTTCAAGCTGACCGCCGCCGACACCGGTCTCAAAGTCAGGCTCGGCACAGGCAAAGCATGGATCGACGGTCACTATTTCGTCAACGACTCCCGCTACACCATTGACCTTACAGAGTATCAGGATGAGTCGCTGCCGCGTTATGTGGCAATTGCAATTCTTCTTGATGTCGGAGAATCAGTACGAAATGTCTCTCTTGAGATAACGCCCGGTACGCCTGCGGAGAATCCGAGCCTGCCGTCACTGC
>CAMKMD010000131.1 GCA_946413815.1 uncultured Ruminococcus sp. | reverse complement strand
CTCCCACCGAGACAGAGACTCAGGCTCCCACCGAGACAGAGACTCAGGCTCCCACAGAGACAGAGACTCAGGTTCCCACCGAGACAGAGACTCAGGCTCCTACCGAGACAGAGACTCAGGTTCCTACTGACGGTGATGTTTCCAAGCTTTCCGGTGATTCAAACCTTGACGGCAAGATCACTGTTGCAGATGCTGTAGGCGTTCTCCAGCACATCGCAAATCAGGAAAAGTACGGACTCAAGGGTCAGGCTCTTGTCAATGCTGACTGCGACGGAGTTGAAGGCCTTACAGGCGGCGATGCTACTGCAATCCAGAAGAAGGATGCAGGCCTTGTAGCTGAGCTCCCGCTCAAGCCTGAAAAGTAATAGTTCTTTTGTACGGCAGCTTTCCGGTTCGATCCCGGAAGGCTGCTTTTTTATTGACAAACCATTCATTGTGATATATAATTGTAACTGTAAATACCTGACTGCCCCGATCCAATCTTCCGGATAACAGGCAAATACGGTCAACGATGCCGGATGCGGGTATTTTTCAGCAGACACATTATATATATTTTCATATAATACCATATAATGTAGCCTGAATCTATCACATTATATTAACATTTGCATTTTCGGTTCGTGTAAACTTCGTAGTTTCGTGCTTTGCAGACCTTCTTGAATTCTATATTACTTCCATCTGCTTTGTATTTCTACCAGTTTTTCTACCAAAATCACTCTGTTTTAAAACTTTCTGTTTCATTCCTGTTTGCGTACCATTATATAATATAACTTCCTCTACGCAGGATTCGTTTCGTCCGAATAGTTATTATTCTCTTCCTTACCACCCTTATCTGAAAGCGTGGCATCATCTTTCTTTTTATCAAGGACTCTTGCAATTGTCGCAGCAGAAGCCAGCTTCGCATTATACTCCAGATGACTATACAGGTTCGCAGTAATTGTATAATTGGAATGACCAAGCCACTCCTGAATAGCTTTCATCGGAATATCGTTTGCTAACAAAAGGCTCGCACAGCTGTGACGAAGATCATGAAAGCGAAGCAATTTTAAGCCTCTCTTCCTGACAATCTGTGAAAAACTGTTAGAAACCTTATGTGGAGTAATAAGTTTGCCGTAACAATCACGGCAAACAAAACCATCAAACTCTGTATGATAGTTCTTGCCACCAAGCTTTCTATAGTACTCATCCGCTTTGCGCTTTTCAATAAGCATTTCCTCAATGTGCGGAATCAACGGAAGAGTTCTTCTTGATGCTTTGGTTTTCAGGCGGTTCTCAACAAAAAGTTGCATTTTTCCATTCTCATCATAATCTTCGACGATCTTACGTTCAATCGTAATGGTTTTTTTCTTAAAGTCGATTGACTCCCATTTCAAACCAAGGATCTCACATCTTCTCAGACCGTAGTAAGCTGCAATATGTACAATAAGCTCAAGCCTGTGTCCCTTAAACACTTCAAACAGTTCAGCGAGTTCTTCTTCATTATAGAACACCGCCTCATGTCTGTCCACTCTCGGCACAACAAGTTTATCCATAGGATGTTGTGTCAGAATCTCCATTTTTACAGCATAAGCAAAAGCTGAATGGAGTCCGAGGTAGAATATTTTCAATGAGCTTCCTTTTAATCCACGATCCAGCTTACTATTAAGAAAAGCCTGGATATGTGAATGGTTCAGATCATCAAGAGTGACATCGGGATACTTCTCACTCATAAACTCATTGAAATGCCGTGACACTTTATTATAACTCTGATATGTTGTACGCGCGATATTCGGTTTTATGGCTGAAAGCCATTCGGAAAAGAAATTACTGATACTCCTGTTGTTTTCAGCTTCATCATTATTGCTTTCGAGAACAGACTGACATTTTAAAGGTGTATCATTGATTATCACCTGATTATTATTCCAGTTCTTAGCAAATTCGGCTATTATCTTTTCAATAGCTTCATTCAGAGCTTTCTTAGTACATTTCTCAGGCAGACCTGTTGCCACCCATTTGCGCTTACGCTTTCCTGCATTATCCTTGAAATCAAAAACGACATACTGTTTGCCGTTCTTTACGGCGGTTATGTACTTATAAGGCAGACTTGCTTTCATTATTTTTATCCTCCTTTGAGTTGAAAGCGGTAGAAGTCTGCTGTTGACTATACCATTATAGCGCGAATCATAATATAATGCAAGACTAATTACCGCCTTTTTGCCATTTTCTCTATTTTCAGCGCATCGGCTTGTATATCACAGGTCATTTTTGTGCGCGTTGCAGAACATAGTTGATAACCTCGATTTTTGCCACTCTAATCTTTCGACCATCAGGCATACGAGGTATCTTGCCTTCTCTGATGAACTTACAGACTGTCTTGTATTTAAGACCAAGCATTTCACATAGCTGATTCACATCGACCAAGTCAGGATAATCAGCAAACATCGTGTGGTACACGCTTTCCTCTGTCTGTTCCGGTTCATTGGTTTCAATTCTTTCATCCATAAAGAAAAAACTCCTTTCTCAAGAGGAAGAAACAGAAAACAATTAGCGTTGATGTTTCATATTCAGTTTTCAAGATACTGATACCGACCGCAGAGGTCAGCGTACATCGTCTGTCGGTTATTTTTATGCCCAAAGATTGATGTACTGTTGGCAGCTCCTACTCCGAGGAGAAGAAGCTCCCGACGGAACATCAGCCGTCGTTCAAAACAAGGAGGTGTGTGTGAAGCACCGTGGGCAGTATCCGTCATGCCGCAGAACGGATACTCCCGACAGCGTTTCAGCTATCGTCCTGCTCAATTAATGGCAGGATACCTTCTTTCTTTAACTGCTCATATATAAATAGTCTTCCACGCTGCGTCCATTGTGTACTGGGTTTGGCGATAGAATCGCCATTGCTGTCTAAGACTGTGAAAGTCTTTGATTGTACATAACCTCTGTCAGCATACTTCTGATAGAGAAGCCATACAGTACCCATTTTATACTGTATGCCATGTTCATGAAGCCATTTGTTCAGCCATACCGCAGATTTGCCGTAGTCCTTTGCTATAGTGCTTATGGGCATTAGTCCTGCGGAGTTTAACACGACATCGTAATAATTGGCTTTTGGCTTCATTTCCTCTATCTGCTTTGCCTGAACAGCAGTTGTCTCGATCAGACTTCCATTCTGTTGTTTGGCAAGTTCCAGTTTCTGGTCTGCGATCTGCAATGCTCTTGCCATAACAGCATCAGGACTGTTCCACTGACGTTCAAGATTCAGGAAGTATTCACGGCAGCGTTTGCCAATCTCGGTACGCTGAATCATACACAGTTCTTTTGCCATATCAATGGTGAGCTGATGATCTTTTGACGGTCTACCACCATCTGAGGTTTTACTCAAAAATGAGTAAAAGTCCTTTCCCTCGATAAAACCGTATTCGCACATACGCTTGAACCAGTCATTATATCGAGTATCAACCATAAGAGCTGCGTGAAGCTCCCGTCCGCTGACAGTAGGATTATCGTTATCGAATTTCACAGCTATTGTGATTTCATTCATATAGAACACCCTCTTTCTCTCTTGTCGGTGTTTTGTGTTTGAAAATGAACTCCTGCATATTGTCGGGAACGGAACTCCGCCCCCGACACAGGAGGACAGCATAACGCTGTCTATTTGAAAATAGGAGAAATGGAACAATCATATTTAGAGATGTTTTAGGCAGAACCCAAGCCGAAGCTCAGGCTCTCCCGACAGCATCTCTGCTGTCTCAGTGAAAGGAGTCAATTATGCTTAGAAAAAGCAATACATTCGGATCGGGCTTATATGGAACGGCACAGTCTGAAAATGGACAAAAGAAACCGCACCGCTCCGAAGCCCTTATATATAACCCTTCATAACGAAAGGAGGATCGAGAGCTTGTCAGTCCTTCGGGAATCATTCAGAACCAACGCCCTCTATATACCTAATGAGAAATTTGCGTTTTCGGGAAAGATTTTCACGATTTTTTTGCTGTCGAAAAGAAAAATCGTCAATGTAAACAAATCTTAGTTCATCTTTTCGTGCAAATCGTAATATTCTCTTAGCTTTACTTTGGCAAGTCCGATTCTGTACCTGATTTTATCTACGCTCATAGCATGAACCTCTGCTAAAGTAGCCAATGTCACCTTATCCTGGGCAAAGAAGTATTCGATCACAAGGACATACAGCTCAGGATATTCTATTTTCAGAAGCTGTAATGCTTTCGGCAGATACTCAAGTCTTTTGTGGTGCAGGCGTTCTTTCTCCTGTTCAAGTTCATACATAGGGAGTGAGGCAGGATCAGGGAAAAACTCAGCCACTTCATAAAAATCCAATGTCTGCACCCGATTCCTATACTCCCTGACGTTCTGGTTATATTCTTGTATCAGAAGCCTGTTATACTCATTTTCTATGGATGCAGGAACATCATCACCGAAGTGTTTGTAGAAGAACTTATTCATTACCGCTTGCCCTCCGTTTCAGAGGTGAGCTTTGTAAGCGGTCTTTCCTTGTTAGCGATCAGGCGATCATTGCAAAATGCCACAGTCAGACTATCATCATAATAGCAGCCGTCAAGATATTCTCTTATGATATAGCTCCTGACAGTATGCTCGACTATACCGTCACGCAGATGATGCCGCAGTCTTCCGAGCAAATATCTCTGCTTTACGGGTTTGAGCCTGAGCGCTATGCATATCGCACACAGATAATCTTCCTGATACCGTGCAGTTCCATTGCAGTAACGGGTGATTGTGGCTTTGGGGATTCCAGTAAGCCGAGACAGCTTGTTCGTGCCGATCTTAGCTTCCTCCATATATCGGGATATTACAATCGGCAATGTGTCTTTCAACTGATCTGCGTATTTTGTTGTCCCAAAGACTTCAAGCTCGTATCTTGCCAGTTCTTCACTTTCGGTGTCCGGTATTTCCTGTCGAACTTTGTATGTATACTCCATAAAACATCTCCGTCCTTTCCTGCCGGACGGAAATGTACAAATGAACACAGTACGACTGTCATTCGGCATAAACCGTCCGACAACCAAACATCACTCGTTCATTTGATTGAATCCTATTCAGTTTCCATACAGTGATCGAGTAACCCCTTGCGCAATAGGTTCACTATATGGACTGCACACCCTTGAACGTGCATACTACCATTATGAACCATAACGCGCGAAAAAGCAAGATATAGCGTCGTTTCAAGTGTTTCAGTACTGAAACACCCTGATTTTTGAAAACCGCCAATTTTCCAGAGATTTTGAGCTTTTTTCCTTTTTCGTTCATCTGAACGATTATACTCCTTAAAGCACTGTATCTACGATGAAAATATGCAATCGGAATACAATTACAAGTGTTCCACACATCACATATCTTTCATCTATCTATCACAACACACACACAAGAAAAGGCGGCCTGTTACTGCACAGACCGCCCTTATGCCGTTGAAGCCGCATACTACTTCTCAATTTTTGTAACAGCATAGATAATCCGCAAGGCAATCAATGCAGAGCG
>CAMKMD010000130.1 GCA_946413815.1 uncultured Ruminococcus sp. | reverse complement strand
AACTTTTTCTGATTTTTTCAATTTAGGGCTTGACTTTTATTTGCAGGTCTGTCCCCAAAAGTGGTGCTGACTTTCGGGACGTCTCAAAACTCAAAACGCCACTTTTAGGAACACTTTTTCGCTATTTTTCAGGTGTCCCATAAAGTAAACTTTTTGAGACTTCAAAATGCTCCTCCGTAGCAGCTTTCATAGATATTCTCTCCGCACATATACTTCACATCTCTGAGCGCTTCATGGAGCAGATCATGGTCAGCGAGCATCTCTTCAATCTCGTCACAGGTATATCCATATTCGAGCAGCAGTTCAACATCAGAACTGTCAACGCCATAACAGCCGCAGTATGCAAGGAGCATCTCTTCGTGTATATTATAATAAGGAGAGTCATCGTAGTTATACCAGCCGCTATACTTGGAACGGTATTTCTTAAACTCGAACTCAGAGCGTGTGACCTCACCATTTTTATCAATACGAAGTATGTCACCCTCGTCAGTCTCTACACGCTCCATAGCAAACTTGTGAAGTCCAACCTGTTTCAGAGCTTTCTTCATTATGCTCTCAGTGGAAGCGTATACGTACAGTCCCAGCACAGGGAGATGAAGCAGGCACATGGGATTGCTGCCCTTGACGATATACAGGCTGTTGTTGTCGTCAATGACTGTGAATGTGAAGTTGCCCTCTACAGTTTCAGCCATATACTTCAAACTATCGAAGTCTAGTTTGTCCTGCTGCTCTATCAGCTGACAAGCAGCATAACTGTCAGTCTCAATGTGTGTATCGGGGATAAGCTTCTCCTTCCTCAGTTCCTTATCGTTCCAAAGCACTCCATTGTGAGCAAATGCAAACGAAGTATCGCCGGCAATACCGGCGAAAGGGTGGTTGTTATAGTTATATTTCTCATTGCCCTGTGTAGTCATACGAGTATGCCCCATAATCGCTCTTGTTCCGTCAGGCGGATTGAAATGAAGCTTATGAGCAGGCTTCGGACGTTTGTATACAACAACCTTACCTTCGTTTATGTAGCTGATACCGGCTGCATCTGTGCCTCTCTCCTCTGCTGCGTTTGCCAATGCCTGTGTGAGTTTTCGTAATACTTTGTGAGGGATAATTCCCTGATAATCTAAAAAGCCGAATAATGAACACATAATCATTCCTCCCGTTCTTTGTACGTGAAATCTATCACGGGTTTCTTCTTATCTTCAGTAATCTCTTTGAGCTTATCACCTATCATGTCAACTACAACAGTTGCAGCTACAACAGCGGCAACGGCAATAAGCTCACCAACTGAACCGGTAACTATTTTCTTTATGTCGTCCTTCATTACATATCCTCCTCAGAGTTGATGTTCTCATTGATATATAGCCTACGTTCCTTGAGATATGTAATAAGCTCCGGTGCTTCTATAGCATCAACGAATTCTCTCCACGACATCTTCTCAATACCTTCATCGGTCAGGTGTATAGCCAGATCGCATATTTCGTTCACAAGCTCAATTGCAGCGATAAGGGTATTGTACTTAAGCGTACCGCGAAACAGGCGAAACTCTATCGTTGCCCAATTCATGAGATTTACGGCGGCATACCTGCCGTTGTTTCCTTTCTTAGCCTTATCCAGTATCTCACGACCTGTCTTTTCAAAGCCATATCGCGCAGCCCAACGGTTCATGCTGTACTCGGAACGGCGGGAGAATTTCAGCATCTCATTCCAGTGATGCTCTACAAAGTACAGGATACGACTGATAACCTCGTCCTGAGTATCCCGATCTTCGCCGAAACAGCATCTGTTGACGTGGATATGCAGACCGCAGGTACTTGTCTGATGTGAGCGATATCCCAGTGATATAGCCTTTTTCATGATTTCCTCCCACTGATAATTCTTGTGGTAGTCAAGGCTCATGGGATGAGTTACAAGCTCCATGCCGTCATCGAGAGATCCGTCCCCCTTAATGTACATATGCTCGTTGTCCTTATTGGCGATTGCAAGTATTTCATCAGCATTATCGCTGTCTTTTCCTGCACCGTCAATCTCCAGCTCAATTCCGAAATACCTCTTGGAATCTCCATAAAAGAGAGACTCCGGTTTGTAGCCATAATCGTGGATACTACGCGATTTATCGACTTCGTCGTGGTAGCATTCCGAGCAGTAGTCATAGCCGTCCAAGTGATAAGCATCATCTTCATGAAGAAGAGCATCACAGCAGCTGCATCTGGTGTAATGGTTTTCGTAACAGTGACGGCAGAGTGTAGTATACTCGTCACCGTAACTGTCTTCAGTCCAAATAGTCTCTCCGCACCGATTGCAGGTTGTCGTATTACGTTCATAGCATTCAGTGCAGACTATCTCGCCATTGACCTCTTCGTAGTCTTCATCTTCGCCGATAAGTGCTCCGCAGTGTGAGCAGTATAAAGCGTTCTTGTTGTTATCTTCCATTGTAAAACCTCCATAAATAGCGATAGCCAGCCCCGAAGGGCTGGCCTTATTTTCAATATTCGTTTGCAAGCAACATGGTGCTGTGGTCGCCGTCATCAATGATGTACAGCTTTTCTGTGATAGTTGTATCAGACGGGAGCAGGTATACTTTACGGTATTCCGGTTCCTCGCTCCGGTGAGTGATAGACTGCATACAGCCGACTTGTTCCAAGTCGAAGACTTGAAGATAATCTTTCGGAGCAGGCATACGCTCTACACATTCCCACAGGAATAGTTGCAATTCCAACGGTATGGTGCTGTCCACTCCACAGGTCAAATAGCGCTTAGTTTCGGACATTTTTTTAATCCTCCCTTGCATTATTCTTGAATACACGCGCAATGTACTCATAAGAATAATATACATATAGAAAGTCGAAAAAATAGAAAAATAGCGCTAAAATACGTCAAAAGGCCTTTTTTTTAAATGATATTACGCAGTAATAATATACATATGAATTTCTGAAATTCTCGGAAAAGAGGTTTTATCTATTGCTTTGCTTGAAATAAGCTTCCTTTTATGTTATCATAACAGATGAAGATACAGTTTTTGAATGCTTTCGCAGTATATCGCCGCCCGTAATGGGCGGCTCAGCGGTTAATACAAAAAAAGGCAGTGATACTTTCGTACCACTGCCTGAGAAATAAGAAAGAAAAATGATAATAAACACTGGTATGCGGACTGATATTCCCGCATTTTATTCTGAATGGTTCATGAACAGGATACGTGAAGGCTACGTTCTTGTGCGGAATCCGTATCGTCAGGATTGGATAACACGCTATGAGCTTGATCCTGATGTCGTGGACTGTATAGCCTTCTGTACCAAGAATCCTGCACCAATGCTGAAATACATTGACGAACTGAAGCGCTTTCATCAGTACTGGTTCGTTACCATAACTCCCTACGGAAAGGACATTGAACTGAATGTTCCGTCTAAGGAGCAGGTCATGCAGGACTTCATAACGCTCTCAGAAGCTGTCGGAGTCAACTGCATCGGCTGGAGATACGATCCGATATTCTTAGACAGTACATACACACTTGAACATCATGTATCTGACTTTGAGAGTATGTGCAGCACACTTTCAGGTTATACAGAAGTGTGTGTTATCAGCTTTATTGATATCTACGAGAAGGTCACTCGCAACTTCCCGCAGGCAAGAACAGTAACTCCACAGGAGCGCATTGCTATTGGTAAGGCTTTCGCAGAGATCGGAAAGTGTTACGGCATAACGATAAAAGCCTGCGCTGAAGGAAATGACCTTGCACCATACGGTGTTGACTGTAACGGCTGCATGACTCAGGAAACATTTGAGACGGCTATCGGTTGTTCTCTTGATATCCCTAAAAAGAAATCACAGCGATCGGAATGCAGCTGCGTTCTCGGTACTGATATCGGCGCTTATGATACTTGTGCCCACCTCTGCCGTTACTGTTATGCTAACTCCAACAGAGAAAACGTAAGAAGAAATATTCGTCTGCATGATCCGAACTCTCCGTTCCTTGTCGGAACACACCATGATGATGAAGTCATTCATCAGGCGGAGCAGGTCAGCTGGATAAATAATCAGCTATCCTTTTTCTGAATCAATTTCTACTCCCGATTATTCGGGAGTTTTTTTGTATGACAAACATACTATCTAGTAATAATGTCGGACATTTGTACTTTTAACCTGTATAAATATATTGATAAATATTATTAATATATATAAATAAATCTATTATACTGATGCCTATATGCGGTTAAATACAAGAATACGACATTATTGAAATACTATATTACGGAGGTTGATCCTATGAAAAAGAAGAAGTCAATATGGATTGATGAAGACACTATCGCTGATATTGAGAAAGAAGCAAAGGAGAAAGGCGTTAAGTTTCCGGCTGTTGCAAACGAAAGAATGAGGCATCGTGTAAACGAAGCTAACGAAGCTACGCCTTTAATTCGTGCTAGAACACAGACCATTATAAACCTGTGCAGAGTAGGTAAAATCGATGAAGCGCAAGAGGAGGCAAACAAGTTATGAACATTTTGAAAATCTTTACATATGCCGGTTGTTCGCAAGACTACTGGGATCATATTATGACTTATCCGTCAAATGAAGACAGTGTTGCAGTAAAAGGATACGGCGTTGATGATAGTAATCCAGAAAACGCCGAAAGACAGTTTAAAGATGCGGCAAAATATTATGGTAATGAAAGCAAAAATCCCTTTAATCAATACATGACATCGTTAACAAGAGAAACGGCACCTGATGCAGAAACGGCTATGGTGATAACTGACAGGGCCTTGGAACCTCTCAAGGATAATCATATGATGCTTATAGGATGTGACCACAAGCCGAGAGAGAAGTCCGATTACCATACCCACACTGCAATATGCACGACTGATCTTGAGACCGGAAAAATGCTCCATCCCACAAACGCTTTGAACTATCCCATCGCTCAGAATATCGCCGATATCATTCAGAAGCCGGTGCAGCTTGTGATAGAACGCAAGAATCCGCCTCAGGATGGTGATGAAGATGCTGCTTTCAAGAGAGTGTTCTATCCGCATATAAAGCCTGAGTATTGAGTTTAACGCTCCATGAACTTTCACTAAAACAAGAAAGAGAACAGCTTCCGGTCAATATCCTGACTCCCGGCCTTTGCGCCGGGTTAGCTGTTCTCAAACTATGCTATAATAATCCATATCAACAACTTTTCAGAAACTCTTGACACTATCGCTGTGATATGATATTATACTCGTATGCTACTAAGTATTAATTCACTAAAGTTCAAGAATGATGTGAACTGAAACGAGGCAAATATGCTGATAATAAAATCTGCAAACTTCGAAGATATTGATAAGGAATGGCTCTTTCAACGCGATATTCCTGTAGATGAGAACGGTTTTCTCAACGACTATAACGGTATAAGCCGTGAAGATTTTGATAATGCTCTTGAAACGATGATTGCTCAATCAAAGGGTGAAAAGCTGCCGGAAGGATATGTTCCGCAGACAGTATACTATCTCTGGGATGATGATAATATCGTTGGCACATTTCACTTCCGCCATTATCTATGCCAGTCGCTTATTGAGGGCTCAGGACACGTTGGCTATTACATAGCTCCTGAATATCGCAGCAAAGG
>CAMKMD010000129.1 GCA_946413815.1 uncultured Ruminococcus sp. | reverse complement strand
AGTACCATGCAGGGATGCGGTGTCCCCACCAGAGCTGACGGGAAATGCACCAGTCACGGGTATTTCTCATCCAGTTGAGGTATATCTTTGTGAAGCGCTCCGGAACGAACTTCAGCTCGCCGTCCTCAACAGCCTTTACAGCAGGCTCTGCCAGGGGCTTCATGCGAACGAACCACTGCTTTGAGATCATGGGCTCGATAGTTGTATGACAGCGGTAGCAGGTACCGACATCGTGCTTTAAGTCCTCAGTTTCCTTGAGGAGGTTCAGGGCTTCCAGGTCTGCGAGTACAGCCTTTCTTGCCTCTGCTGTGGTCATGCCTGCGTACTTGCCGCAGTCGAGGACCTCAGCCTCGCCCTCGGTGAGACGTCCTGCCTTCTCAGCCTCAAGGTACTCCTCAACGTCAGCCTTGCCGGTCATGTGGCCGTCATAGGTGAAGCAGCGTACCATAGGAAGATCGTGGCGGAGGCCAACCTCATAGTCATTCGGGTCGTGAGCGGGAGTAATCTTAACAACACCGGTACCCTTTTCCATATCGGCGTGCTCATCGCATACGATGGGGATCTCCTTGTCGATAAGGGGGAGGATAACATGGCAGCCGTGGAGGTGCTTGTAGCGGGGATCCTCTGCGTTGATGGCAACGGCAGTATCACCGAGCATTGTCTCCGGACGTGTTGTAGCTATCTCAAGGTACTCTCCTGTCTCCTTTACGGGATAGAGGATGTGCCAGAAATGTCCTGCCTGCTCTTCGTACTCAACCTCTGCATCGGAAATGGAGGTCTTGCACTTGGGGCACCAGTTTACCATACGGTTTCCGCGGTAGATCAGCTTCTGCTCATAGAGGTCTGTGAATACCTTGAGTACAGCCTCGGAGCACTGCTCGTCCATGGTGAAGTGCTCTCTTTCCCAGTCACAGGAGGAGCCGAGTGTGCGGAGCTGCTTTACGATCCTTCCGCCGAACTTGTTCTTCCATGCCCAGGCTCTCTCCATGAACTTGTCTCTTCCGAGATCATCCTTGGTGAGGCCTTCCTCTCTCATCTGCTCAACGATCTTTGCCTCTGTAGCGATGGAGGCGTGATCGGTTCCGGGTATCCAGAGAGCAGCGTAGCCCTGCATTCTCTTGAAACGTGTGAGGATGTCCTGGAGGGTATTGTCAACGGCATGGCCCATGTGGAGCTGACCGGTTACGTTCGGAGGAGGCATGGCGATAGAGTAATGCTTCTTTGAGGGATCGATGACGCCTCTGAAGCAGCCGTCGGATTCCCACTTTTCATAGATCCGCTTTTCAACATCACGGGGATTATAGGTTTTTGGCAGATCGTGATTCATCATATCATTCCTTTCAATTGCCGCAATACCGTACAGGCTGACCTGTACGGTATCGGCTCGGTATTACTTTGTAACGCTTACAGTGACCTTTCTGTTGTCGTCGTAGGCCACCTCAAATGTCATGGTAGGCTCTGCATCGCCCAGCTTGCTGAGAGTCTCGGAGCAGATATAGTCTACCCATGCCTCCGGGATATCTCCCTCCAGCTTCAGGGTGATATTGTCCATGATCTCGCAGTCCATCTGACGGCGTGCATCCTGGATGCTTCTTACGATATCGCGTGCGAAGCCTTCCTCGCGGAGCTCATCGGTGATAGTCAGATCGAGTGATACGACTATGCCCTTCTCGCTTGCAACGTGCTGACCGGCCTTAGCCTGGTATGTAACGAGAATGATCTCGGAGTCGAATACTTCCTTTGCACCGTTGACCTCAAGCTCTGCACCGGCAGCAGTAAGAGCAAACTTGCCGCTCTTTACAGCCTTGATGATATCCGGCACTCTGTCGGGGTAGCGGTTTCTGATCTCGTTGAAGTTGGGAGCGTACTTCACCTCAGCGATGCTCTCAACGCTGTCGAGGACCTCAACTGTCTTTACGTTCAGCTCCTCTGCGATGATGTCGCGGAATGCCTCGATAACGGGGATGCCGGAGTTGTCGGAGAGAGCCACGCCCAGAGAAGTAAGGGGCTGACGGTTCTTTACGTTGTTCTTGCTTCTGATGGAACGTGCAAGGTATATAACATTTCTTACGAGCTCGACCTGAGCGAGGAGCTCGTCGTCCTTGAAACTCTCGGGGATCTCCGGCCATGAATCAAGATGTACGGAGAAGTTGCCTGTGAGAGTCTGATAGAGCTTCTCGGAGAGTATGGGAGCAACGGGAGCGAAGAGCTTTGTCATGTTGACGAGAACGTAGTAGAGTGTATCGTATGCGTTCTTCTTGTCAGCGGACATACCCTTCTCCCAGAATCTTCTTCTGGAGCGGCGGATGAACCAGTTGGTAAGGCCGTCCACCAGCTCGATAAGGCTGTCAACATACTTGTTTACGAAGTATGCGTCCATATTCTTTGTGATAGTATCGGTAGCCTCATACAGCTTTGCGAGCATCCAGCGGTCGAGCTGGTTGTCTGTGTCGGGAGCTGTGAGAGTCTCCGGACGGTAGCCGTCGATATTGGCGTAGGAGATAAAGAAGTTGCAGGCGTTCCAGTAGGGGAGTATCATCTGCTGATAAGCGTCCTGGATGCCGTTGTCATCAAAGAGCAGATCGCCGATGAGCATAGCATTTGTCTGATAGAGGTAGAGTCTGAATGCATCAGTACCGTACTTCTTCATCAGGAGCATGGGATCGGTGTAGTTCTTTGAGGACTTGGAAAGCTTCTTTCCGTCCTTTGCAAGGATCGTTCCGTGTACTACGCAGTTGGAGAAGCAGGGCTTGTCAAACAGCGCAACGGAGAGTACGTGGAGGTAGTAGAACCAGCAGCGGATCTGACCGGTGTACTCAACGATGAAGTCGGAGGGGAAGTGTGAATCGAACCACTCCTTGTTCTCGAAGGGGTAGTGCTTCTGGGCGAAGGGAACGGAGCCGCTCTCGAACCAGCAGTCAAGAACCTCGGGGACTCTGACCTTTGTACCGCTGCAGCCGGGGCAGTTACACTTGAATGTGACCTTGTCCATGTACTGACGGTGGAGGTTTGTGAGACGGATGCCGCTTGCCTGCTCGATCTCGTCGATGCTGCCGAGTACAGTCCTGTCTCCGCAGGTGTCGCACTCCCAGATCGGGATAGGAGTTGACCAGTAGCGGTTACGTGAGATGTTCCAGTCACGGGCATTCTCCAGCCACTTGCCGAATCTGCCGTGCTTTACTGTCTCAGGAACCCAGTTGATCTCCTCGTTGCACTCGATGAGTCTGTCCTTGATCTTGGTGACATCGAAGTACCATGCGTCCATAGCCTTGTAGATGAGCGGGCGCTTACATCTCCAGCAGTGGGGGTAGTTATGCTCTATAGTACCGTCGGCAACAGCCTTTCCGTTGTCATAGAGGAAACGGATAACTGTAGGATTCATCTCAATAACATTCTTCTCGCCGTCGGGCTCGTAGAAGTCTGTTACCTCTTCTGTAAAGCGGCCCTTTGCGTCAACGGGGTTGACCAGCGGGATTCCGTTGTTCTTGCAGGTCCAGTAG
The DNA here is from genome assembly GCA_946413815.1 of uncultured Ruminococcus sp. Lineage (GTDB taxonomy): Bacteria > Bacillota > Clostridia > Oscillospirales > Ruminococcaceae > Ruminococcus. The sequence continues at coordinate 2,234 of CAMKMD010000129.1, read as the reverse complement.
TCGTCCTCACCGAAGGCAGGAGCGGTATGTACGATACCAACACCCTCATCGGAGCCTACATAGTCAGCAGTTACGACTCTGAAAGCCTTGTCCTTGAGGTCTGCAAAGTAGGGGAAGAGGGGCTCGTAGGTACGTCCCACAAGGTCAGCGCCCTTGCATGACTTCACGATAACGGGCTCCTTGCCGAATATCTTCTCATACTTGGGAAGCACGTTGGTGCAGGCGATGAAGATCTCCTCACCTACGTCAACGAAGGAATAGTCCAGTCCCTCACCTACAGCGAGGCAGAGGTTTGAAGGGAGAGTCCAGGGGGTAGTTGTCCATGCGAGGAAGAATACGGGTTTGCCGTCTATCTTCTCGTCAGTGGCGAACTTGGCGATTATCCATCTGTCCTGACGGGGACGTGTGGAATCTGACTCTCTTGTATCTGATATGGAAAGTGAAGTCTCACAGTGTGTGCAGTAGGGAGTAACACGGTAATCACGGTAGATAAGACCCTTGTCATAGCACTGCTTGAAAGCCCACATAACGCTCTCCATGAAGGTCGGGTTCATGGTCTTGTAAGCGCCGTCATAGTCTACCCAGCGGGCCATCTGCTCAACGTATTCCTTCCATGCCTCGTTGTTGCCTGATACCAGCTCAAAGCACTTGTCGTTGAATACGTCGATACCGAGTTCATTCTCGATGTAGTTCTTGTCATCGATGCCGAGGTCCTTCTCGACCTGGTTCTCGATGGGGAGACCGTGGCAGTCCCAGCCCCATACTCTCGGCACCTTGTAGCCCTTCATAGTCCAGTATCTTGCGATCATGTCCTTGATGAAGGAAACGAGGATAGTACCGTGATGCGGCTTTCCTGTCGGGAAGGGAGGTCCGTCATAGAAGACGACTTCGGGAGCGCCCTCCTTGTCGACTGACTTCTCAAAGACCTTCTCGTCTCTCCAGAATTTCAGTACGCTTTCCTGGATAGCGGATATATCCGGCTTTCCTGCAAGTTCTTCGTATTTCATAATTCACTCACCTTTTCTTTGCCGTGACCGTTCTCTTTAGCCCCGGCGATAATAATACATTTTATTGTAACACTATTTCAAGTAATTGTCAAGTCCTGAGGCGGGATAAAGCCAGATCCGCGAGAAATAATAGCAGCAGGGAACGATATTGACATTCTTGTATTTAAAGAGTATACTAAACAGGAACATATACATCAGGAGGAATGACATGAAGAAGATACTGCCCGCACTTGCTGTCATGGGCGCAGGAGTGCTCTGGGGCATAATAAGTCTGTTTATACGCGCGCTCAGTGCTGCCGGCCTCGACGCCATGCAGATAACGCTGATACGCCTTGCTGTAGCCGCACCTGTCCTTGCCGGCTATGTCCTCTGCACTGCACGCAGGGAGCTGAAGATACGTCCCCGGGATATATGGATGTTTGCGGGTACGGGAATAGTGAGCATAGTCCTTTTCAATATATGCTACTTCCACACCATGATACATTCGCAGGCCTCTGTCGCAGTCGTCCTGCTCTATACCTCTCCGGTCTTCATAATGCTGATGTCTGCGCTGTTCTTCAGGGAAAGGATAACGGCGGTGAAGACTGCCGCCGTAGTCATGACCTTTGCCGGTTGTGTGCTCGTTGCGGGGCTCTCCGGCAGCTCCGGCATAACCCTGCCCATACTCCTCACCGGCCTTGCCTCCGGTCTTTTCTACGGTCTGTATACGATATTCGGAAGAGTCGCCCTCAGACGCTATCCCTCGCTGACGGTAACGGTGTGGACCTTCATACTCGGCTTTGCTGGAGCACTTCCCGTCAGCCGCCCTGCCTCCGCCGTGCAGATCGCCGTTTCCTCCGGCAGTCTCATACTCTGGTGTCTCGGTATAGGCGTTATATGTACAGTGCTGCCCTATTTCCTCTATACCTGGGGACTCTCACGAATGGAGCCCTCTAAGGCGGCAGTACTTGTCTCGGTTGAGCCCCTTGTGGGTGCAGTCCTCGGCATGACAGCCTACGGAGAGGACAGGAGCCCTCTGAAGATAGCGGGTATAGCCCTGATACTTGCCGCCCTTGTGATACTGAACCTGCCTGAGAAGAATAAGACGGCTGATACAGAATAGAAGATACCGGCAGTATCCAACGATGCTGCCCCAGCTTGTCAAAAAAGGTAGTTTCACCGACAAAACCAATCGGTTGGGATTCTAAAGGGCCTTCGGCCCTTTAGCGGAGTCCAGAGGCAGAGCCT
>CAMKMD010000128.1 GCA_946413815.1 uncultured Ruminococcus sp. | reverse complement strand
TCCCCCTCTGGACTCCCCCTTCCTTCCCCTTCCCCCACCTGTCAGCTTTTGCTTTGATTTAAGACACGCAGGCTAAATGAGGCTATCGCACGGGCAGCATGGATCAAAGGGTGACTTTTTTTAGGAGGGGCTGCGTCAGATGTTATTAGCTATAATTCACTATCTGACGTATAGTTAAATCCGCTCCGTTGTGTAAATGTACAAAGTTGACAAGTTCGCTTTGCAGTTCCTTGACAAGTTCACTTGGCAGCGATATAATCTAATCATACCAAGTATACTTGGCAAAACCGTTTATAATACAGGAGATGAATGATATGAACAAGGAAGAAATACTCGCAAAAAGCAGAAAAGAAAACAAAGGCCATGATGTTGCAGAGGCAGACAAGGCAAGAAGCGCCGCAAAGTTCGCAATAACCGCAAGCCTGACATTTACAGCATTATGGACTATGTTATCTTTTATCGCTGCGCATCGTGTGAATTTCGCTGTTATCGCCGCAGAGTTTTGCATGGTATTTTCTATGCAGCTGTACAGTGCTCTGAAAAGCCGAAAGCTGGCTGATGTTTTTTTAGCATTGCTCTCAGGTTCCGCATTCATCATGATGACTGCAATAGCGATATGTGAGCTTTTAAACATCAGACCATAAGGAGGAAATTATTATGAACAAGGAAGAAATACTCGCTAAAAGCAGACAGGAGAACAAGCAGTGCGACCTACCTGTATTATCAAATTACAAGACCTCATGCGTCATTACACTTATAGCTGCATGGCTGACAGGAATGGTTATCCTGTTTGCCGAGCGTAAGGTCTACGGCGAATTCAACCCCGGCTTATATGCGACACTCTCAGCTGTACCGTTTATTTGGTGCTTGTCTTCATGCTTTAAAATGCCCAGGAAATACAAATTCACGATGATAGCCGCAACGGTTATATGGGGCATCTTTTTCGCTCTGTTTATGTTCGTAGAGATATCCTCCCTTATAGAATTCAAGGGGTGAGCGCATGGCGGAAGATTCACTTGTACTCCGCAACCGCCTCAAGGAGATACGCAAGGAAAAGCACCTCTCACAGAGCGAGCTTGCGAAAATGGTAGGCGTATCGCGGAATACCATCAGCTCCATAGAGACCGGGCAGTTCTGCCCTACAGCAAAGCTGGCGCTGATACTCTGCATCGCCCTTGATAAGAAATTCGAGGATATCTTCTATTTCGACTGACAGTCATCGTACATCATAGCTATATATCAACAGTCTTTTTTGTGCATATTTTTCAGTATCTACCTATGGAAAAATAGCTTATAATATGCTATAATTATTTATTGAACAGAACCCGCTCATCGCAAGCAAGGAGGAAGCTATGACTAAAAAAGGAAAGATCATTCTCGCTGTTACACTCAGCTCGGCAGTTATAGCCGCAGGCGCCGCCACAGCAGCGGTGGTCATCTGTAAGAGGATCTACGAGAAGACCTACTTCTCCGCAGACTGAGCCGATCTGATCCGCTGCTCCAATGACGAAGCAGACGGAAATTCTATCTTTAAGGAAGGTTGATTGAAATGGAAATCAAATTCACAAAAGCAGAGACTTTAAAGGCTAAGCCGCAGCCCGGCGACAAGCTCGGATTCGGCCACATCTTTACTGACTATATGCTGGTAATGCCCTATGACGAGGGACAGGGCTGGCATGATCCCGAGATCAGGCCCTATGCTCCTATCGAGCTCTCACCTGCCGCTATGTGCCTCCACTACGGCCAGGAGGTATTCGAGGGACTCAAGGCTTACCGCACAGCTGACGGCAAGGTTCAGCTCTTCCGTCCTGAGGAGAACTTCAAGAGACTCAACAAGTCCAACGAGAGACTTGTTATCCCGGAGCTCCCTGTTGAGCTTGGCATGGAGTGCCTTACAAAGCTCATCAGCATCGAGAAGGACTGGGTACCTTCCAAGGAAGGCGAGTCACTTTACATCCGTCCCTTCATCATCGCTGTTGATCCCTTCCTCGGCGTTAAGCCCGGCGCACAGTACCTCTTCATCATCATCCTCTCACCCTCAGGCGCTTACTACGAGAGCGGCCTGAACCCTGTAAACATCTACGTTGAGAGCAAGTATGTACGTGCAGTAAGAGGCGGTATGGGCTTTGCAAAGACAGGCGGCAACTACGCTGCTTCACTCATCGGACAGGACGAGGCTCACAAGCAGAACTACTCACAGGTACTCTGGCTCGACGGTGTTGAGCAGAAGTACATCGAGGAAGTAGGCGCTATGAACATCTTCTTCGTTATCGACGGCAAGGTAGTTACACCTATGCTCCAGGGCTCTATCCTCCCCGGCATCACAAGAAAGTCTGCTATCGAGGTTTGCAAGAGCAAGGGTCTCGAGGTAGAGGAGAGACGCATCGACATCCAGGAGATCGCTGATGCTTACGATGCAGGCAAGCTCGACGAAGTATTCGGAACAGGTACAGCAGCTGTTATCTCACCTGTAGGCCACCTCAAGTGGAATGACAAGGTTATGGAGATCAACGGCAACAAGATCGGCAAGATCTCTCAGATGCTCTATGATACAATGACAGGTATCCAGTGGGGCAAGATCGAGGATACATTCAACTGGATCGTTCCGATTGACTGATCATCGACCGTATAAAGTATAACAGGGCCGGAGCCGCAAAAGCTCCGGCCTTTTCCATTCCCGTACAAAAGGATGCCCCGTCACACCTTGCGGTATGACGGGGCATTTACAGGAGTCTTTTCAGTTGTTATCCTTTTCTTCGTCATATCTGACGGGAGTAAATGTTACCTCGATGTCCGTACCGTCCCAGACGAGAGTGAAGCCTTCACTGAGAGAATCGCCCTCCCAGTCGATAGTTGCGGGGCTGTCGTCATCTGTTGTGATGAAATGGAACATCAGATGCTTTCCGTCAATATCAACATTGAATCCGTTGCCTGTCTGATGTATATTCTCAGGCGAAAGGTCAACAGCAATGCCGCCAAGGCTGCCGTCAGAATAGGTCTCAAAGACGTATTCTGTCTTGTTTCCGTCCTCACCGGAAGCTATCCATTTGCCGGTGAGCATGAACTTTATCTCCTCGTCGCTGGGGAGGTCCTCTGCGGGAGTTGTCTCTGCGGATACAGGCTCTGTAGAGGTCTCTGTACCCGTGCCTGTCTCTGCGGTGTCTGTAGTATCTGTAGTTGCCGTTGTCTCGGTATCTGTTGTGTCCGTGGTGGATGCTGTCGTCCTGTTCTCATTCACAACGGCGGGTTCTGTGTACTGCGCTGCCTCTGTCGCAACCTCAGCCTCTGTGGTCACAGGTGCTGTTGCCTCTGTTGCTGCCTCCGTAGCCTGAGTAGTCTCAGGCAGTGTGGTGAATACCGGGTCAGCCGGCCCGCCAAGACCGCTGCCTAACTTGAATATCCCTGCTATACCTCCGACGGCGAGCAGAAGTGCAGCTGCCGTGCCGATATACCTTGACCAGAATGGTCTGTGATAGCGCTCTGTACCTGATACTGTTATAGCCGGCTCATCATCCGCCTCCTCCGGCTCATATCCTGTCTTTTCAAGGAATTTTGCCATAATGCGGTTCTTTGTATCCTCGTCGTTGACCGGATACCTTGCCGCGAGCATCTCAACGGTCTCGTCGTCCAGTCCGGTGAGGTCGAACTCATCTTCTCTGTAATCTTTCATTATTTACCCTCCTCAAGTATCGTGCGTATCTTTGCTCTTGCCCTTACGCTCCGCTTCTGTACCGCCGCAGGAGTCATCCCCACCTTTTCGGCTGTCTCGTTTACGGAAAGGTCATAGAAATACTGGTACACGATTATCGCTGTATCCGGGTCTCCGAGGGACTGCACTGCATCCCACAGCGCCCTGTTGCCGATACGCGTATCCGCTTCCTTCTCTGTGTCATCTGAAGCGGGCGGGAGTATTGTATCATCCTCAAGCTCCTCCGTTGTGCTGCCGTACCTTGCCAGTTTCCGGAAGCAGTCTATGGCACGGCGTTTGGCGATAGTGCTGACAAAAGCCTTCATACTGCCGGAGCTGTAGGAGTATCGCTGCGCCGAACGGAATATCTCCACAAATATGTCACTGACGCAGTCCTCTATGTCTTCTCTCGAACCGCATCCGGAAAGCTTGTTTGCTGCGATGGCATACACAAGACCGCCGAAGGTCTCATACATCGCCTCAAAGGCTTTCTTCGGGGAGCCGCTTATCAGCTGCGCCCACTCGTTGTCTGTCATTGCCGCACCTCCGTAGGTATGCTTGATCATTCTGTCACGGTAGTCCTCTTCAAGGGACTTCAATGATATCTGAGCAGTATCTGTCATCTGGTACACCTCCGTTTTTGTTATTCATATCTCTGTATATATATTCGACATACAGGAGGGATACCGGACAAATATGTTTTCAAAAACAGGACCGGTCGCAATGACCGGCCCGTGATGTCTATTTCTTTTTCCACCGCATCAGTATCACCGCCGCTATCACCATGAGCGCCGCCGCCAGCGATATGGCGAACCAGGTGTAGTTCATAGGTACATCGGGGGTATTGATGCCGTAGAAGGCGAAGATGATATTCGGTATCTCCATGAGTATCGTGACGATAGTAAGACGCCACATGACCATATTCAGGTTGTTGGAGATGACCGATGAGAAGCCGTCCATCATACTCGAAAGGATGCCGGTGTAGATGCTCGACATCTCGATGGCCTGCTTCATCTCGATGAGAACGTCCTCCAGGAGATCCTGGTCCTCATCGTAGAGCTTTATGACTCTGCCGCGGAATATCTTCTCGATAGTCGCCTCATTCGCCTTGAGGGAGGTGGAGAAGTATACGAGGGATTTCTCAAGGGCAAGAAGCTGCATGAGAAGCTCGTTCTTCATGGCGTCATGGAGCTCCTGCTCGGCTGCGGATGAGATCTTGTCTATCTGCTTGAGGTACATAAGGAAGAGAGCAGCGATCCTCAGCAGCAGCTGGAGTACAAAACGGGTCTTGAATTCCGGACGCAGATTGCGGATGACTCCGCATTCCGCCTCGTGTATTATCTGGGTATCCTGTATGGATATGGTAAATACATACTCTTTGGTGAGTATGATGCCGATAGGCTGAGTATAGAACATCTTTGTCTTGTCCTCATCCACATCCGGCATAGGGCTGTCAATAATGACAAGCGTCTGATCGTCCTCGCGCTCGATACGCGAAGATTCCTCCTCATCGAGGGAGGATTTCACAAAACCGATATCAAGGCCGAAGCCCTCGATAAGAGCCGTTATCTCCTCCTGAGTGGGAGCGACAACAGAGACCCAGCAGCCCGGCACAGCCGTTTCGCTGCGGCATATCCTGCCGTTCTCTGATGTGAAGTATCTTATCATTTCTTTCTTCCGGTCAGTTCCCTGCTCCGTGATACGGAGCGCCGTACTGACGCTCTCCTTTCGCTGGGATTTACCTCAGCAGCAGGAAGGAAGCGGAATGTGCCCTGCCTGACTTGCCGAAGTATTTACTTGTGCTCGTACTCGCATACGGGTCAGACATATCGCACCTCCGAAATTATCATTTATTCCGGAGCCTGTCACTCCGGTACTTTTTATTATAGCACATTGAGTTCTTTTTGACAAGAGTATGAACAACTTTTTTTCATGGGGGGCAAAAGCAAGCCCCTCCGCAGGGAGGGGCATCAGCTTTTCCAAAAAGGTCGTTTCAGCGATAAAATTAAATGGTTGGGATTCTAAAGGGGCTTCCGCCCCTTTAGCGGAGTCCAGAGGCAGAGCCT
>CAMKMD010000127.1 GCA_946413815.1 uncultured Ruminococcus sp. | reverse complement strand
GGACTGTTTTTGAAGAGGGGACGCCCTGCAAGAGAGGGCGTCCCCTTAATAGATATAGGTTTTTCGAAAGACTGAAAGCCCGGAGATTACTCCGGGCTTTTTATCATTGTGTAAAGTAGTCCTTAGCTGATGAGCAGTATGTAATGAGGAAGTATATCATATTGATAAGTTCACTGGAGGTGTTCTCATTGTGATACTTTTTGTAGCAATATGTGGGTATGCTGTATACGATCTCATTGCTTATCTGCTTGTTTCCCTCATAGATCGCAGCAGTAACGGGCTGCAGTGAATCCTTGGCAGCAAGGCCGGAAAAATCGCATCTTAACTCGTTGGGATAATCACCTTTTCTGAACTTGCTGTAGGGGATATCTACCGTTTTGTCGGTACCGGTCACGGTCTTGTAGGAGAGTCTGAGCTTAACATTGTTCTTGTTGACATTGCTGTCAAGCTCCATGAAGTAGACTATTGATATAGTGTTGCCGAGATTGAGTGTTTTTCCGGTGAATCTCGCCTTTGCTCCCGGCAGTATCGTTTCCGAGGCGTCATTTCGGAGCATATTTGCATTGAATGATGCACCGAGTTTGCTCTCTGCGAGAGTGAGCTTGTCGCTTGCGAAAACGCCCATGTTATAGTTAAAGTAAAACTGTGCCTGAGTACCATACTGGAGCATATCAACAAGGAGGCCCTTCAGCTTCGGGTCATCTGAATTATGGAGCTTATTCATGGCGTACTGCTTTATGCTGTACATATCCGTATCAGATTGGTAAGTAGTGCCGTTCCTTGTGCCGGATGCGACTGCATATACCATGCTTGCCATTTCCTTTGCGGCCAGCCCCTCATAGCGGAAGACATATTCCTTGCCGTTGCCCGAGTCCTCAATGGCATAAGGTCTGAGGACAGTAGACTTCAGATCAAAGACGTTATCTATGTATGTCTCCTTTGTAACAGTGAGTTTTACGTCACTCATTCCCTCAAAAGCGTAAGCAGGGATATAGTAGACGATGCCGAGAGTGTTGCTGAGATTTATGGTATGACTGAAAGTGATGTTATCAAACGGATTATCGAAACCGATGGGTTCAGTTTCAGTTGCCTCTGCTGTAAAAGCGGATGTGAATGCATCAGCAACGCCGGAAGATGCCGGGATACCGCTCAGCAGAGCGGCCGCAAGCGCTGCAGCTCCTGCCTTTTTAAGCATACTCTTCATAAAACCAACTCCTTTATAGTGTACAGAGCATACTGCATATTATATAATATATTTTATCATATTTTGCTTATTCTGTCAACAGTGGACTGAGATGCATGATCCTGCGAAAAGGCAGCAGGCGGGCTTCTATGAAGTCCGCCCATTCATTTTTGCTGTTACACGTCTGCCTGTGCAGGGGTTGCCAGAGGTGTCAACTCCGTATCCTGCCGATGAACTGCCTTTTGCCGCAAAAAAAGCGGCTGCCGGGAAATGGTATACCGGCAGCCAGAAGGTGTGGTGTGTAATAATCTTTATTTTTATTCGGCGATGCCTGATACTGTGAAGCTGACCTCAACAGTATTCCAGCCGCCGTCGAACGCAGCTTTGTCGATGACCTGAGCGCTGTACTCTGAGCCATAGGGCTGAAGAGTCTCGGCAGATTCATCGGTATAAAGGGGGCCGTCAACGCATCTTCCGTCGGCCGCAGGCTTGGCTACCCACTCGTTGAAGAGGTTAGCTCTTGTCTCCTTGCCGTCATCGGAGGAGGTATAGGCCTTTGAGAGCAGCGGCAGTTCATTGCCGTTCAGCTTTACGGAGTTGACTGTGATAACAGCTCCGGGATACATGGTCTCGCCGTCACGGAGCATAACTGCCATGAAGCTGAGGCCTGCGGGAACATCGCTTGCATCGTCCATATTACCTGTAGTTGCGAAGCGGTAACCCTTGGAGTCGGTTGTAACGCTTACAGTATAGTCGCCGTTGCCTGTGATGTGTGCAACGCCTGCGTTGTAGGCAAGATTGTTCTTGGATATATCATCGCTGCCCCAGTACTGTCTCTTCCAGGTGCTGTCAACGATGGCAAGATAAGCGTCTCCGGGTCCTGCAACAGCGGGAGTTTCAAGTTCTGACTGCGGTGAAACGGGAGCCTCTTCCTCAGCAGGCTGTCCGTCGGCAGGTGTATCTTCAGGGGCTGTCGCATCAGCATTCTCGGAAACGGAAGCATTTCCGCCCTTGTCAACCTCTGATGAAGCCTTTCCGCCGCAGGCTGCAAGCGAGCAGAGCATAGCAGAGAGAACTATACAGGAGATGAGCTTTTTCATATTCATTTTACCTCTTTCTTTCAAGTGATATTCCGGCTTTTCCACGGAACAGGACCGGAAATAACAGGGAATAACGGAGACAGAGGCTCCGTGGGCATAGATACCCTGCGGTTAATATAATGATACACGATATCGGTGCTTTTTTCAAGATACTTAATCAACAAAGTTTGTTGCTTCAACTAAACCGTATTCAAACACTATGCCGAATATTCGCCGGAAAGTAGCCGTTCTGTTATCTTTTTGTAATAATGCTCCGCCTGTGATTCACAGCATTCCGCACAGGGGCATATAATGCAGCATGAGATTACTGTATAACGAACGGAGAAATGATATGAAGAAAAGGATACTTGCAGCCGGCGGTGACCTCCGGCAGCTCCGGTGTGCCGCCGCACTTGATGATATGCCGGGATTTTCCGCCGAGGTCTGCGGTTTTGACAGGGAAAGGATACCGGAGGAGCTGAGATATCTTGCGGAGGACAGCGGGGAGAAGTACAGCTGTCTGCTGCTTCCTGTAAATACATCCGGAAGGGACGGAAAGGTAAATTATCCCTGCTCTGTAGGCAACACAGAGGCAGAGAAACTCCATGAAAGACTGACTTCTGATGCCATTATCATCACAGGAGGTGACAAAAGGCAAACAGCATCGGCTTTCCCGGGACATCTTGTCATCAGCTATACGGAGAGGGAGGATTTCTGCCTGCGCAACGCCGTGCTCACTGCTGAGGGCGCCGTGCAGCTCGCACTTGAAGAGCTGGATGAAGCTCTCTGCGGGCTGCCGGTAAACATCATAGGCGCCGGACGCATCGGTATGGCGCTCTGTAAGATACTCACCGGCTTCGGGGCAGGAGTGAGTATATGGTCCCGCAGCGCAGAAGGCGCAGCAAAGGCATTTTCTGCCGGAGCCGTGCTGTCGGAGCCCACGGCTTCCCACAGGCTCATATTCAACACCGCCCCGGCGCCTGTACTGACGGCAGAGGTGCTTGAAGGCCTCGGGAGGGGAACGCTGCTGATAGACCTTGCCTCCGCGCCGGGCGGCACTGACTTTGAAGCAGCAGAGAAGCTGGGCATACGTGCTCTCCATGCACCGGGGCTGCCGGGGAAGACAGCTCCTGTGACGGCAGGGGAGATACTTGCCGGCGTTGTGAGGGATATACTTGAGGAGGTAAACAGGAATGAATGAGGGGATATTCAAGGGGGTCCGCATAGGCTATGCCATGACAGGCTCCTACTGCACATTCGGGCGCAGCTTTGAGGCAGCGGCAGAACTTGTCCGTCTCGGGGCGGAGCTGATACCGGTCATGTCAGAGAATGCAGCGCATACCGATACCCGTTTCGGCACAGGCGGGGAGAATCTTGCACGCCTGAGAGATATAGCAGGCCGCGAAGTAATGACAGCCGTGACGGAGACAGAGCATATCGGGCCGGATGACCTGACGGACCTTATGATAGTTGCGCCCTGCACCTCCAATACGGCGGCAAAGCTTGCCTGCGGCATAACGGATACATCTGCGGCAATGGCTGTGAAATCGCACCTCAGGAGCGGCAAACCCGTGCTGCTTGCCATAGCCTCAAACGACTCCCTCCTCGGCTCAGCCAGGAATATCGGTGAGCTCTTCAACCGCCGTAGCTATTACTTCGTACCCATGCGGCAGGATGACATCCTCCGCAAGCCCGCATCTCTTGTAGCAGAGTTCTCAATGATACCGGAAGCCGCCCATGCCGCCCTCAACGGAGTGCAGCTGCGGCCTATCATCACCTGCTGAATCATGAGCCCTTAGCTTATCGTATGGCCTGCCGGACGAAGAGCGGGGGAAATGCAGTTTCTATTTTCCCCGCTCTTCCCGCGGAGGCTTTTCTCTCCGGCAGGTAAAATAATATGACATTTGTCATCATCAAAGTGACACACGGCATATTGTCTCCATCTGTCTTTTACGTTATAATATAATCACTGAAGATGAAGGAGATGATACCGTGAAGACATCAGGGCATACCACCAGACATACAGCGATCATCTCAGCCGCAGCCTTTGCTGCCGCAGCCTGCCTGAGAGGCAGGCGGGATAATGACATCATGGATAAATCAGCAGACAGCACAGTACAAGGCGGTATCATTTCCTGCATCTCAGACCAACCTCCCCTGTCCTACGGTGACAGGGCACCGGACAGCGACTGAAACACACTTTATCCGGGCATTCATCTGCCGAAATATATAGGGACAAGCCAGCCCCTCCGCGTTTTTCTGTTTCTCCGCGGAGGGGCTGTTGCATATATCTGCCGTCTGTGGTATAATCAGCATTGTCGGAACATATCACAGCGGCAGATATTTATTTTTATTTTAACTGTAACATATCCTGTAATGCTGAGTCTTATGTATGAAGGCGGTGAAAAAGATGCACAGCATTGAAGAGCTCTACAATGAATATTTCCACGATATATACCTGTACCTGCTGTCCCTGTCACACAGCGAGGATACTGCCGGAGAACTGACTCAGGAAACCTTTTTCCGGGCCATGAGATCCGTTGACAGCTTCCGCGGCGACTGCGATGTGCGGGTATGGCTGTGTCAGATAGCAAAGAACACCTATCTCTCCCTCTGTAAGAAAAGCAGCAGATTCACCGGAGAGGAGGTGCCGGAAACGGTACCTGATACAACTGTCTCAATAGAAGCCGGCTTTGCCGACAAGGAGCGTGCAGCGGAAATACACAGGATACTGCACGATATGGAGGAGCCTCACAAGGAGGTCTTCACACTCCGGGTTTTCGGCGAACTGAGCTTCCGGCAGATAGGTGAGCTTTTCGGAAAGACAGAGAGCTGGGCGCGCGTCACTTTTCACCGTGCTAAACTAAAGATAATCAGCAGACTGGAGGAATCAGAATGAACAATAACTGCAATATCATCAAAGACCTTCTCCCCCTCTACGCCGACGGAGTATGCAGTAAAGAAAGCTGCACTCTTGTTGAGGAGCATATAAAGGAATGCAGCGCCTGCCGCTCCGAGCTTGAAACTATGGGGAATGATATAAAGCTGCCGTCCGCAAAGGATACGGCCGCACTGAAACGCATAAAGCGCCGTATACGTGCAGAGAAGATAGTCGCCGGACTGGTCGCCGGAGCGGTCATACTGGGCGGACTTTCCTTCCTGACCGTCTGGCTTGTCAACACAGACAGGTCCATGGATGTGGAAAAGTATCACATCACGGAAAACGTCAGTGTCACCGAGCATGACAATGCGCTCTGGCTGAGCGTGAACGGCCCTGCCGCCTCCTTCGACTTCGTATACCCGACCCTAAGTGATACCGACGGCGACCATTTCGGCCACGGAAAGGGCTTCGACAAGGAGAAGAAGAACGGACTCGGCTACACCCTGAAGCAGCGCCGCATAGACGCCCTCGCATTCACGGAGATGGGGACGGACGGCTTTGAGAAAAAGATAAGCGATATCGCCGACCTCGGCGATGATATAAAGAAGATCTTCTACTACGACGATGTAAATGATAAAGAGTATATTCTTTGGGAGCGTGACTGAAATGACTGAAAGAAAAATATATGTACCCGCCGTTATCGCCGCTGTTCTGGCACTCGCCACCGGCTTATTCGGCCTGCCCTTGGAAAGCATCCTCCTGTCGCTGGGAGTCATCATATTCAGTATAGCGAAGCGAAGGAAGTACAGACCCCTGATACCCGTTATAATAACAGTCCCCGCACTTCTCCTGTCCGTCGCCTTCCTCGCATTCCTTATTTACGGCGAAACAACCGGAATAGCCTCGTCAAGCTACTGGCTCATGCGCCTGATATTCGGCGAGATGAGATAAACACCGTACAGGTGCTGCCCTTACAGCAGTTTGTGCGTTTTATCGGGGGAAACCTTTCTGAGGAAAGGTTCCTCTGACGGAGGCGGTCCCCTCTG
>CAMKMD010000126.1 GCA_946413815.1 uncultured Ruminococcus sp. | reverse complement strand
TTAGTCTGCTCCTGCTGTTCACGCAGCAGAAGAATTTCTTCCACAAGGTCGTCATGAGATCCGAATGAACCATAATCAGTTGATTGATGATACTTTGGTAAAAAGTGCTATGGAAAGAATATGTGCCAATATAACGGAGATTTTTTTACATCGTCTTGAACGTATCTCCAATGGCGGAGGCTGCTGCTTTGAGAATGCACTCGTAGATTTTTCTGAACATATTACAGAAGAAGATTACGAAAGTGAAGATTATGCGTTCCTCGAAGGGAAAAGATTTCAAGGAGCATATTTGGCGTATATCGAATGTGAGCGGGCAGGCGATCCTGTTATCATGTCGTATCAGGAATTCTATGAGGTTTTATGTCATTATGTTGAAAAAAGAATTGAAAATGAAAACGAGGAAATAAAAGCAACTGCAAGAAATTATCTGAACCATTTTAAAGAAAGGTATCGCCTTTCATAACACATGAAAATCCCCGCACCACTGAAAACCGGTGATGCGGGCAGGCAGAAAGGAATAATATAATGGTAACAGTCACATTTGAAAACAACAAATTCAAGTTTCACGGTACTTTTGACTGCGGATACGCAGGGCTATACCGTGATGATCAAATCATTTTCAACGGCGATCCGGATGATGTCCGCGGTGACGGATTACAGGGCAAAGATGTCTCTGAATACTCGGATGAAGAACTTGCAGCGGAAATAGCGGCATTCTACAATGCGGCAGAAGCACATATACAGGAGCATATTCAGCAATTCAATGATGAGTTCCTTTTCCAGCTTTTTAATGATTTTGAAGCCTGCGGTTACCCATTCTGGGAACATCCTAATATGGTGAATCCGGAATTCCTGCGGAAACACCCTGATTTTGATCTGAATCATTCATATAGCAAAGAAGAATTTTCAGATTCTGTTTATATTCCGGAAAATGCCGGACATATGGAAATTTCATATCGGGAGGAGTATCCGATGTTTAATTTTGAATATTATCTCTCTCATCTGAAATTGCATCGTATTTCCGTGGTGGACTTTGGCGATGAAGCATGGATCTCGTTTATGATTTCAGATGCAATGAATTATCTCTGTCAGCTTATTGGTGATGTAAAACCCGATTTCACTTTCAATGACTGGAACAACGGGTAACCGCGAAAGGAGTCTGCAATGGTTAAAGTAACAATCGAAGGCAATAGCTTCAAAGTAAAAGGCACATTCGACTGCGGCATTCTCGGCGTTTTCCGTGATGACCTGATTCAGATTGGCTGCGACGATGTGCAGGATATAAAGGATTCCGGCTTATCCGGAATTGACACGCTGACCTGCTCTGATGAAGAGCTGTCTGCATACATCACAGACCTTGCCAATCAGCAGGAAGCAAAGCTGCAGGAGAATATCAAGCAGTTCAACAAGGATATCCTCTTTCGTGTATACAGCTGGATGAGGGACTGCAGCTACCCCTTCTGGGAGCATCCGAATTTTGTCAATCAGGAATTTGTGCAGGCATACCCGAACTATGAAGTGAATTACGGCAATTCATTTGAAGGTGTCCCAGCAGAACTTGAGTATGAAGAAAGACTTCGTCTCGCATTTCCGAGCTTCAACTGGGATTTCTTCCTTTCCCATATTGTACAGAAGAATCTGACGATCAATACTTTTGGCGGTTTTAATATTGACTGTGAAGACGCTGAAAGCGTTATACTCGGCTGCTGTTATATTCAGGTCGATGAAAACCTGAAGATCTGGAATTTTGATAATCACGGTTAAGCTGCAAACGAAAGCCACGTATGTTGTCGAAAAAAGTATAAAGAACAGGAGTCAGAAAAATGCTCAGGCTTAGACCATTCAGAAAGAATGATGCAAAAACAATTATTACATGGACAAACAAAAAGGAAGAATTCTATAAGTGGTCAGCCGGAATTCTGGGTGAATATCCTGTTACTGAAAAACGCTTGCTTGAAGCAACATCAGGCAGAGAAGATAACGACAGGTATTTTCCGTTTACTGCTTTTGATGAAAATGGGCTTGTCGGCTTCTTTACTGCAAGAGTACGTCCTGAAGAAGATGATAAAAAGCTCCGTTTCGGATATGTGATTGTCAATCCTTCAAAAAGAGGAACGGGCTATGGAAAACAGATGATTACGCTCGGTTTGAAATTTGCATTTGAGATATATGGAGCTGATTCTGTCAGCCTTGGTGTCTTTGAAAACAACAAGCAGGCATATTATTGCTATAAAAGCGTAGGATTTGAAGAAAACGGAGTGCGGGAGGAATATAATCTGTGCGGTGAAACATGGATTGATATTGATTTGGAAATAAAAAAAGAGACATATTACGCAAAGGAAAAACAGCATGACTGAATCACCAGTGATGCGGGGTACAGAAAGGAACAGAAAAATGGGTAAAAAGTTTCATCTGAATGGCTATAGATATTCCAGACCGAATACAAACCGCAATAAAGAGGGCGATATCGTTTTGATCAGTGCGTTCTCTGTCGGTCCCGCTGAGGTACACCAATGGGGCTTAAATGCCTACGGACAGCCGTACAGACTGGATGACTATATCGATGAGGACTCAAGATCTGAAAACATTATCTCAAGAAGCGAGCTGGTAGGAGAGCTTCAGAGGCTTATCAGCCGCTGTCAGTCGGAGGGGTATCCGGACTGGGCAGCAGCTTATCAAAATGCGCTTCTCTGGCTGAATAACCACTGATACAAATCCCCGCACCACTGAATTACCGGTGATGCGGACAGGCAGAAAGGAGACTCACCTGCATGGATATCGAAAGGCTTAAAAATAACGAAGAATATGTGCTGCTCGGTATATTCGGAGATGAACGTCAGATTGCGTTATTCTATAAAGAACAGCCGGAATTTAAGATTACCTTCTGGGAGGCGTATTTTATGGACATATTCTGTGAGCCTGTATTTCCCGTATTTCCTGAAACAGAATGGTATGGCTTCACCCGTGACTGGCAGCAGTTTCAGCGAACATTGGATTTCAGAGATGATCCTATTCCAATCGAAAATCTGGATGAATACCTGAATGATCTGTATACCTACAAGGAAAGAATGGAACATTACAAAGACGGACGGGCGTGGGAATGCTACAAGCTGATCTGTGATTTTCTTGCATATGCAAAAGAAACCGGAATGACCGTCATGGTCGAGGAAGAATAAACAAAATCCCCGCACCACTGAATCACCAGTGATGGCGGCTTTAAAAAGGAGATTACACGATGGAATTTGAAATCAAAAACGGCGTACTGGAAGCATATAACGGAGCGTCACCGGTTGTTATCATACCGGACGGTGTGCTGCATATCAAAACATTCTGCTTTGAGGAACAGCCCATAGAAAAAGTCATTCTGCCTTCTTCTGTGACTGAGGTCAGCAGGTGCGCATTCTCATGCTGCAGTACACTCAAGGAAGTAATCATCAACGAGGAGCTTCTGACGCTGAATGCGCAGCGTCATACACATAATAACAAGGATGTGCTGGACACCATTACGGAGCAGTATTTGCAGGATGAGGCGGCTTTCCGCGCTTCGACCAGCAACGCGCTGCACAGCCTGTCCACAGGGCTGAGTGAGGTTTCTGCGCAGGCGCATTCTCATGCCAATAAATCTGTTCTGGACAGCATCACGCAGGGAATGCTTGACAGTATTGCAAGTGCAGAGAGACAGGCACATACACATCACAACCTCACAACGCTGAACGGCATCACGGATTCTCATGTTTCCCGCTGGGAAGAAGCGTACACCGCAGCAATGAACCTCAATGAGCGTGTCGGTGTCAATGAAGGTGTTTTCGAGCGCTTCAAGACGGAGATTCTCTATGATATGCAGGGATGCCGTACATCCATTTCGGATATCCTGAACCGCCTGTCTGCCGTGGAGACCGAGCTTTACGGGGTAGAGACCGCGCTTGCGGCTATTGTGGAGGTGACGACATGAGCATTGCAAATTATCTGACGGCGCTGGATGCGCAGCGTGATCAGCTTGCCCGGAACCTTGTAACAATGGGTGTGCAGGCGGCGGAGTCCGAAAAGCTGAATACCCTTGTGCCGAAGGTGCTGCAAATTCCGTCCGGCAAACCGGAGGTGACGCTGTTCCGCAACGGCAATGATGCTCTTACCACATACGGTGAGAGCATCTACACTTTCTATATTGACGGATACCGCAGCATCGCGGGCTTTGCGGATGTATATCCGCGTTTCTGTTGTGCGGAAAATGACTACGCCATTTATTATAATCAGCCGGACTTCAACTGGGGCGCTGTCATTTACACCATGTGTATCACTCCGGTACGCATCACGCCTGCAAGCAGAGTTCTGTTTACCTACAAATCCGGCACGACCGATGCAGGCGAAATGTGGCTGGTGCGCAAGAGCAGTCAGCAGATGTCGCCTGCGGAAATGGCAAGATACATCCACGAAAAGCTCAGCGGCGGCGAGGCAATTTCCATTCCGTTCGGCTGGCTCGGCTCCGTCGGCAACTATATCTCCGTCCTGCACGCTTGCAGCGGTTTATCTGCTGGCGACTATTATCTCGCATGGAAAGCGGTGACAGACAATACAAGCCCTATGATCAGGACGGTCAAGGTACTGGAGGTGACAACATGAAAGGAAGTATCTGTACGGTGATCGGCGCGATCGGCGGCGGTATTGCAGCGCTGTTCGGTGGCTGGGATTCTGCGCTGGTGACGCTCATCATCTTCATGGGCATTGACTTTGCAACCGGAATGATTACCGGCGCAATGGGCAAGTCCAAGCACAGCAAGACCGGAAAGCTCAACAGTAAAGCAGGCTGGTACGGGCTTGCGAAGAAAGGCAGCATTCTCATGCTCATTATTGTGGCGGTGCGACTGGATATTCTGCTCAATACGAATTATGTACGTGATGCGGTATGCATCGCGTTCTGCGTGAACGAACTGCTTTCCATCGTGGAAAACACATCGCTCATGGGCATTCCGTATCCGCCTGCACTGAAAAATGCCATTGAGGTGCTGCAGAAGCAGACCGGCAGAAAGGATGATAACGATGATTAAGACCTACGGCTATACCGATAACACGCAGCTTTCTCCGCACTTCAATGCGCAGGAGTTCTGCTGCAAGTGCGGCAGGGAGCATGATTTTCAGATCGATGATGATCTCATCACCAAGCTGGAAACGCTTTATGCAGCCCTCAACTGCTCTAAGATCATCGTGACCTCCGGCTTCCGTTGTGCTGCTCATGATAAGGCAGTCAAGGGCAGCGGCACGGGACAGCATACACTCGGCAAGGCGGCGGACATCTGCTGCTACGGGCAGGACGGTCAGCCGATCTCCAGCAAGACTGTCTGCTGCAAGGCACAGGACACGGGCTTTACCGGCATTGCGAATATCACTGCCGCTTACATCTACACGCACGTCGATGTGCGTTCCGGCGGCAAGTGGTACGGCGATGAAGTGCACGGCAACAGCTCCGTCACGGATGATTTCTATAAATACTTCGGAGGCGAGGATAAGAAGGGCATCGACGTCAGCGTCCATAACGGCAAGATTGACTGGCAGAAGGTCAGGGCTGCGGGCATTGATTTTGCAATCCTGAGAGCCGGTTACGGCAAGCTGGCAAAGCAGAAGGATGACCGCTTTGAGGAGAACTATGCTGGCGCAAAGGCTGCCGGTATTCCGGTCGGCGCGTACTGGTACTCCTATGCGATGACACCGGAGGAAGCGGAACTGGAGGCGGATGTGTTCCTGTCGGTCATCAAGGGAAAGCATTTCGAGTTCCCGGTCTATTTTGATCTGGAGGAGAAAAAGCAGTTCGACCTTGGCAAGGAGAAGGTGTCTGCGATTATGCGGGCGTTCCTTGAAAAAGTCGAGGCAGCGGGCTATTTCGTCGGTCTGTACGGCTCGGCTTCCTCTCTCACGACGCATACCGCCGATGACATCAAGTCCCGCTACACGATCTGGCTGGCGCACTGGTGTGACCAGACCAACTACAGTGGCGCATACGGCATCTGGCAGCACTCCGAGAAAGGCAGTGTGGACGGCATCAACGGCAACGTCGATCTCGATATCGGCTACAAGGACTTTCCCACGATCATCAAGGCAAAGGGACTGAATGGCTATGGTAAGGAGCTGAATCCGCCTGCGCCTGCTGCGGAGGACGGCATTACCGTTGAGGTCACGGTTGACGGAAAGAAGTACAGCGGAAAACTGAATAAGGCATAACACCAGCGCCCGTCGGGATTTTTCTCGGCGGGCGTATTTTTTTTTTCGTCCAAACGCACCTCGATTCTGTAGTGGTATATGAAGGGATTGACTTTTCCGGCTATCAATATGTATATGCCGCTCACAGAACCGCAGCTGCACGGACTTAAAACCGCACCTTGCC
>CAMKMD010000125.1 GCA_946413815.1 uncultured Ruminococcus sp. | reverse complement strand
ACCGCTACCAGATCGCACATCTGCTCGAACACGGTCATGCAAAGCGCGGCGGCGGACGTGTGGCGGCGATTCCGCATATCGCTCCTGCCGAAGCAAACGGCGCAGATATGCTCGAAACGCTCATCAAAAAGGAGTTATCGTGACCTACGAGGAAATTTCCGAGATGATGCAGGAGATCGGGCTGCCCAATGCGTACCACCATTTCGCAGAGGGTGAAAGCCCGGATCCTCCGTTCACGCTGTTTCTGTCTCCCGGTGAAAATACATTCGGTGCGGATAACCAGATGTATGTCAGCTTCAAGCGGCTTCACATCGAACTTTACACCGATGAAAAATCCCCGGATACGGAGGAGCGTGTGGAGGAAATGCTGCATCAGCACAACATTTATTATACAAAATCCGAAACATGGATCGAGAGCGAACGGCTCTATGAGGTCCTGTACACATTGGAGGTATGAATATGGCTCTGAAGAAAAACAAGGTCAAGTTCGGTCTGAACAAGGTTCACTGGGCAAAGATCACAGCATGGAGTGATGACGGTGTTCCGACATTTGCAACGCCTGTGCGCCTGCCCGGTGCTGTTTCGCTGAGCATTGACGCCAACGGCGAGAACGACAACTTCTACGCCGACAACACCGTTTATTACGTTATCAACAACAACGCAGGATATGAGGGCGACCTCGAAATTGCTCTCATCACTACCGATTTCGCAACCGATATCCTCGGTGAACAGCTCGACAGCAAGGGCGTTCTGGTTGAGCGCAACGATGCGGAAACATCGCAGTTCGCACTGCTCTTTGAGTTTGACGGAGACAAAAATCACATCCGTCATGTGCTGTACTGCTGCTCTGCATCCCGTCCCGCGACTGAAGGTCAGACTACTGAGGAGAGCAAGGAAGTCAAGACAGAGACACTGTCGCTGAAGGCTTCTGCGCTGCCTTCCGGTCTGGTAAAGTCCAAGACCTGTGAAAGCACAGATGAGACCACCTACAACAACTGGTACAACGCCGTCTATATCCCGATTGCAGCAACCACCAACAACAGCACCGGTACACGTTCCGCAAGTACCACAAAGGGCGGCAGCACAGCCGCAGCAACAACTGACTGATAAAGGAGAAAGTATATGGCTATAAGAAAAACAATTACTGTTGACGGCATCGAGGTTCCTTTCAAGGCGAGTGCAACACTGCCTCGCCTTTACCGTGCAAAGTTCCGCAAGGATATCTTCAAGGATTTCTCTGCGCTGAAGGATTCTGTTGACGAGAGCGATGAGGAGAATTCCGGTCTCGGCATCGAGAGTCTTGAGGTTTTCGAGAATATCGCCTGGACGATGGCGAAGCACGCCGACCCGGAAAATGTGCCCGACAGCCCGGATGAATGGCTTGAGCAGTTCAACTGTTTCTCGATCTACGAGGTGCTGCCTCAGCTCTTCGAGCTCTGGGGCGTGAATCTGGAGACACAGGCAGAGTCAAAAAAAAATCTCGCCCAGTTGACCGCGAGATGACAACGCCGCTGTTCCTTCTCCGATGTGTGCAGATCGGCCTGAGTCTTTCCGACCTTGATCTGCTCACTATCGGAATGGTCAACGAAATGTTCATTGAAAAGGATAATGACGACTATGATTACCCGATCAAGGCAACGCAGGAAAACTTCGATGCCTTCTAAAAAGCACATCATTTCCGGCTGGCTGCGGATCCTGTTCGGGCTTGCTGTTTACTCCTTCGGAGTGCATCTGACGATAGCCGCAAACATTGGTTTGGCACCTTGGGACTGCCTCGGCATGGGTATTGCAAAGCACACTCCGCTGAACTACGGCAGTTCTATGGTGCTGACCGGTGTTTGCGCAATCGTGATACAGCTCATCATGCGAGAGCGTATCGGCTTTGCAACGCTGTTTGACGCATTGATAACCGGACGGCTCACGCAGTTCTTTATCGACATATCCCCGTATCCCGAAAATCACAGCCTGTGGCTCGGTATCATTTTCATGCTGTTCGGATTCCTGTTTATCGCTCTGGGGATGTATGTGTATATGAAAGCGGAAATGGGCTGCGGTCCGAAGGACGGATTGCTGATTGCTATAGGCAGGAAAATGCCGAAGATACCAATAGGAATCATCGAGATATTGCTATGGACTACTGTGACAGCTTGTGGGTATCTCTTGGGCGGCACTGTCGGCATTGGCACTGTCATATCCACCTTCGGCGCAGGTGCGGTCATGCATCTATTCTACACTGTGATTCATTTCGAACCGAGGAAACTGCGGCATAAAAGCGTGATTGAGACAGTTCAGACCTTGAATCGTTCTGATTGACTTTTTCTCTCGACTGTGGTATAATGTCGATAAAGAAATCCTGAATCAATATGATGAGTGATAAGGAGTCTGTCTATGTATTTCAAACTAAACGATGTCGAATATACAATTGAATCATGCGATGTTGCTTTTGATATTATTCCGTACAACCAGCATCTGAAGATGTATATTGATATAGAAGCAAAAAACGAAAGTGATCAAATTGATTATGAATTACAATATGTCAGACTATACCACAATAATGGGTTTGATATTGGCGGAAAGACCACACGCAATCTTAAGGGTAAACGGTTTGAATGGAAAAAAGCTTCAAACTGGAACGGTGGAACACTATATGTTCTTGAACATGAAGATGTGACCAGCGGTGTTATTGAAATACTTGACATTACCGCAGACACTATCAAAATCAAATGGACGGGTTTTGGAAATGTATTCTGGAATGATGAATATGACAAAAACGTTCCGTTTGAAGCTGAGATTGAAACATCCTTGCCGGCTATGCCTAAATACAAAGTCCTGAATGGAATGGCAGCGTCTGTTTTCAAGCTTGATAAGGACACTGTTCTTGAACTGCTGAATTTTGATGACCTTTTACAGGAATGCAATCGTTGTGTTGAAATGTGGCGCAATGATGATAAAGAAGCGTGGGAAAAATATAACGCAACGCTGAATATGATTCTACGATATAAGGGTGTGGAATATCAGGGAAAAGCGGTATATAACGGACACGCAACTCAATGTGAGACTATTTTTTCGGATTCCTGCCCTGTAAAAATCACAATTATCCAAACATCTCTGGATACAAGCAACGGGCAATACAATTTCTATGTGGTGTTTGAAAAATAGTTGCTTGTTATAACTGAACACACACAAAGCACTTGCTACGGCAGGTGCTTTTTTTATACCCATGCGAAAGGCAGGTGATCCGCATGGCAAACAGAATCAAGGGTATTACCGTTGAGATCGGCGGCGATACCACGAAACTCAGCAAAGCCCTTGAAGGTGTCAATAAGAACATCAAAAACACGCAGACACAGCTCAAGGATGTGGAAAAGCTGCTGAAGCTCGACCCGACCAATACTGAACTGCTGTCGCAGAAACAGCGATTGCTTGCCGATGCCGTATCATCGACCAGTGATAAGCTCGAAACGCTGAAGAAAGCCAGCGAACAGGCCGCCAAAACCAAAGACAATTACGACGCGTGGAAGGCAAAATACGATCCGATCAAGCAGAAGATCGGCGAGACTGAAACAAAACTCCGGGAACTGAAGGAGCAGAGCCGCATCGCCGATGAACAGCTCTCCCGCGGTGAAATTTCGCAGGAGAAATATGATGCCCTGCAAAGTGAGATCAAGCAGATCACCGATGAGCTGAACGGCTTGAAACAGCAGGCAAAGGATGTCTCTGATGAATTCGGTCATCCGATCCCTCCGGAGCAGTATGACGCACTTCAGCGTGAAATTGTTGATACGGAACAGGAACTGCGTAACCTGCAGCAGGAAGCCGCAAATTCTCATACGGCACTTGTAAAGATTGGTGAAGCGGGAGCGTCTATCGAAAAGGTCGGCGACAAAATCGCAACCGTCGGTACGAATCTGACGAAATATGTCACTGTGCCGCTTCTCGGACTCGGTACTGCTGCGGTCAAAACCACAGCAGACTTCGATGCATCCATGAGCAAGGTCTCCGCTGTATCCGGTGCGACCGGTGAGGATCTTCAGGCACTGAGAGATAAGGCCCGAGAAATGGGCAGTCAGACGAAATTCTCAGCATCGGAAGCCGCTGACGCTATGAACTATATGGCAATGGCGGGCTGGAAAACCGAGGATATGCTGAACGGTGTCGAGGGTATTATGAACCTCGCTGCAGCTTCCGGTGAAGACCTTGCAACGACATCGGATATTGTTACGGACGCTCTGACGGCGCTCGGTATGAGTGCAGATGATTCTGCACACTTCGCAGATATCCTTGCAGCAGCATCGAGTAACGCAAATACCAATGTGTCTCTCATGGGCGAATCCTTCAAGTACGTTGCACCGATCGCCGGTTCTATGGGAGCGTCTGCGGAAGACCTGTCTATCGCACTCGGCCTGATGGCAAACAGCGGTATCAAGGGTTCTCAGGCTGGTAACAGTCTGAAAAACGCTCTTGTAAACCTCACAAAGCCGACAAAACAGCAGGCTGCCGCAATGCAACAGCTCGGTTTTATCAGCACTGAAACCATTCAGAAAATCGACTTTGAAAAGGTCGAGAAGGCAGAGCACGCTGTTGAGGATGCGACGATCTCTCTGAATAATGCACAAATCAAGCTAAACGATGCGATCAGCAAGTACGGCGAGGGCAGTTCGCAGGCACAGCTTGCAAGCAATAACTACGAAAAAGCACAACTGAAACTTGCCCGTGCACAAGAGGAGCTTGCCAAAGAACAGGAAGGTGTCTCAAAGGAGATCGCCGGGGCAAATACACTCATGACCGATGCAGACGGCAATATGCGGTCGCTCAGAGATATCATGGGTATGCTTCGTGAGAAAATGGGCAAGGTCAATGTGGAACTGACAGACGCCGAGGGCAACGCCCGTGATTTCGATGATATCGTTGCAGAACTGTCCACGACCACAGAGGGTCTTGCACAGGCAGAGCAGATGCAGGCGGCAGCCGCTATCTTCGGTAAACAGAATATGGCAGGTATGCTTGCGATCATCAATGCCAGCGAGGAGGACTACAACAAGCTCTCTACTGCCATTTACGGCTGTGAAGGATCTGCAAAAGGCATGGCAGACACCATGCAGGACAACCTTGCCGGACAGATGACCATCCTGAAATCTCAGTTGCAGGAGCTTGCAATCAGCTTCGGTGAGATTCTGATGCCGGCAATCAGGTCAATTGTTTCCCGTATTCAGGCGCTTATTGATAAATTCAATGCGATGTCTCCGGCAACGAAGGAGACCATCGTGAAAATTGCACTTGTGGCAGCGGCACTGGGACCGCTGCTTCTTGTTATCGGAAAAACAATGGTCGGTATCGGCAAACTGATGCAGCTTGTAGCGAACCTGCCTTCTATGATCGCAGGAGCGAAAGCAGCATTTTCATCCTTCGGCGCAGCTATCGGCGGTATATCCGCACCCGTAGTCGCTGTCATTGCGGTCATTGCCGCTTTGGTAGCGGCTTTTGTGCATTTGTGCCGCACGAATGAGGACTTCCGGAATAAGATCACGGCGATCTGGGAACAGATCAAAAGTATCTTTTCAGGATTCTGTCAGGGCATCGTTGACCGTATCAACGCACTGGGCTTCGATTTCAAAAACATCACCGAGGTCATCAAGGCTGTATGGGACGGACTCTGCAAGTTCTTGAAACCGATCTTTGAGGGGCAGTTCCAGCAGATCGCAAATATCTTCAAAGCCGTGACAGACATTATCCTGAGTATTCTGGATATTTTCGTCGGCATCTTTACCGGCGACTGGAGCCGAGTGTGGGACGGCATCAAAGGTATTTTTGCTGCGGTATGGAATTTCATCAAGGATACACTGAAAAATGCGCTGAATATGATCTGCGGTATTTTCGGCACCGATCTTGGTGAAGTAAAGGACTTCTGGGTAGGCGTCTGGACGAGCATCAAGAACTTTTTTGTAAACATCTGGAACGGTATAAAGAACTTCGTAAGCACAGTGCTCAATGCGATCAAGAACTTTTTCACAACTATCTGGACGGGTATCAAGAACTTTTTTGTCGGTATCTGGACTGCGATTTACAACAGCGTCGCAGAGAAAATCAACCTCATCAAAACTGTTATCACAGTCGTTTGGAACGCCATTCATACAGCGATCAGTACGGTGCTGAATGCGATCTGGTCGGTTATCACAACTGTATGGCAGACCATTTATGACTTTATCTCTCCGCTGCTGGACGCTTTCAAGTATCTGTTTGAGACGATTTTTGAAGCGATCCATGTAATTATCAGCCGCGTGATGGACTGGATTCACGAAAAGATCACCACGGCGTGGGAGAACATCAAGGCTGTTGTAACGATCGTGCTTGAGACGATCAAAACTGTGATTGAAACAGTATGGAACGCGATCTCTACCGCTGTCAGCACGGTAATGGATACCATTTCCAATGTGATCTCAACCGTATGGAATGC
>CAMKMD010000124.1 GCA_946413815.1 uncultured Ruminococcus sp. | reverse complement strand
GAAGCACCATAGACTTTTTCACGAAGCACCATAGACTTTTTCACGAAGCACCATAGACTTTTTCACGAAGCACCATAAAAATGCTTGACAAAAATATGTTGCTATGATATAATATCATTGAGGTGATGAATATGCCAAGACGCACTAAGCTCCCTAAAGCTCCCTCTCTTGATGGAATGGGAGGAAATGCAGACAATGCAGAAATACAGAAAGCAAGGCCACTACAATCACTTGCTGAGACTGATTTGACTCTTCCGGAGTTCAAGATCCTTGACGCATACCTTGCGAGGATCAACAGTCATGATAGTGAAAAACGTACCGTTGTGCTTGAAAAAGGGGAGCTTGAAAGGACGCTCGGAGTAACAAGAATACTCAAAGACGACCTTAACAAGCGTTTACGTCACCTGTTTCAAGTCATCGAAGTTAAGGACGCAAAGAAGCAAAAGGGATTCAAACTTATCAACTTGTTTGAAGAAGCAGATGCAGAACAGGACGATGATGGACTATGGCAGATAACCCTGACGTGTACTCCGTCTGCTCGTGAGTATATTTTCAATATCGACAACATCGGTTATTTGCGGTATAGACTTAAAAATGTCGTAAACCTCACATCACGTTACAGCTATGTATTATTCCTTTACCTGCTCGATAACCGTTTCCGAAAGACATGGAGTATTGAACTTGAAGCTCTCAAATCCTTGCTCAATTGCACTGCTGATACATACAAACAATACTATCGCTTTAACGACTTGATCCTCAAGAAATGCCATAAGGAACTATGTGAAAAAACTGATATTCAATTCACATACGAACCCATTAAGAGAGGACGAGGTATTTCAGCAATTGAATTCACTGTGCAGACTGTTTCCGATGAACTCGCTTCCATTGAGGAGCCGCTGCTCCCTCTTTCATTCCTCAACGAGTCCGAGACAGGATCTGATCGACATTCAGAAAACATTTCATTTCTATCCGGCGCTTGCAGCAACGAGTTCAGCTATGAAAATATGGAACTTATATTCACTATGATTTCCACTATGGATTTACCTGAACACTCGGAAGGAATTAACTTTGCAAGATACCATTACTTAGCTGAGAAATATGCTATTCTGAACATCGAGTCTAAGAAACGTAATATCCGAAATAGATTCAGTTACTTCAAAGCTATAATAGAAAATGACCGTAAAACAGGGGAGGGACACTGAAAAATGAAACTATTCTATTGGGAACAAGGACACGAAGTCGCTACAGATGAAGATCTACCGCAGACTTGTACCACGCTGAAGAAAGCGCAAGTCAGAGCTTCGCAGCTCTTCACAAACGCCTTACACGAAAAGCAGCTGATAGCTCCAGGTGGTTCTTGGGGAACTGCATGGGCGGGGATCTGTGACGATACAGGAGCAATTGTATCATGGCTGTACCGTGAGACCAGCTCTTGGTTATGGAAGAAAGCATAAAAAATAGGGCAGTCTGCGCTCCGTGGAAAGAAAACAGACTACCCTACGACGAACACAACCTGTGTGATCTGCGGCAAGTATCTCGGAAACTATATGGAGGGAAACTACTTCAAGCTGATCCGACAGAAGTACTGCTCAGAACACGCTGGTTGGAAAAAGGATCTCAATAACGCATTCTATCAGAAGCAGTGGAGACTACGACAGCAGCAGCAACGGAAGCAACAAGACAAGCTGATCCAAACTCTTATCGAGGAGAACAAGCAGCTGCGTCAGATGATTATTGATAAGTCCTGATACGATAAAAGAGAGCCGGCTCGGCTCTCTTTTTCTTTGGGGTGTGCAGCGGGAACGGCTGCCGCAATACCCCTTTTGCAGAGTGGTGCGCAGCACCAATATGCGAAAGGGTGTATTGCGCTCTCAAACGCCGAGGGCTTGACAGTCGCTCCGCTCCTGTGCTATACTGAAAGAAAAAAAGGGGGTGGAGCAGTGAAGACCTTCGTTAGAATGTCGAAGCTCTCCGACATCGTTGGCCGGTCGGATTACATCAGCAACCCCGACCGTCAGGAGCACATTGTAGCAGCCAAGAGCTATGCCAACTGGAAACCTTATCAGGCGTATGAGAGACAACATCAGCGCAGCAGCGAACCGAACAACGAGGGACGTGAACTTATCATCGCTCTGCCGAACGAGTGGCAGAAGCTTGATAACCTTGAACTCACTTCACGCATGAACGACCTCGCGCAGAGACTTCTTCCAGGGAAAAATGATTATCAGTGGGCGGTTCATTGGAACAAGGCTCACACCAACCTGCACGTACATCTGATATTCTCAGAACGTAATCCTCAATACAGTTCCTCAGTATGGGACCGTGACATATATCTCACTCAGGATGGAAAGGTCGCACGCCGGAAAGCTGACCGTGCTGTAGACAAGAACGGCAATGTTAAACCACCTGTTCACCGCAAGGGGGAACCGAAAACACAATCATTCTCTCCGAAGGACAAGAAATTCAAGTCCAAGCAGTGGCTTGAAGATGCTAAGCAGACCGTAGCTGCCTATTTCAGATACTACAGGATTCCTGTCGAGGATCCTGCGCTGCTGCATCAGTACCATGAAGGCAAGGGATCAGATGCTCCGGCTATTCGTGAGAAGAACAAGAATATTCGCCGTATCAATGCGCATTTCAAGCAGCTTCAGAATCTCGGCTATGTATTCCCTCCCTACTCTGATAACCGCTTCAAAAAGATGCAGAAGGCAGCTTTACAGTCTGATTTCAAGTTCAACTTAAACCATATAGCATCATTCGCCAACCATAGCCCTAAGATAGAATCAATAATATTCAAGGATAGAGACACGGCTATAAAACTGTTCCAGCAGCTATTGTCTGAGCGCATTCAAACCGTCCACACCAATATTCCTGATAAGGGGCATTGTCTATACTATGCAGCTCAGCACAAGGCTCGGGTAGAGCAGCTCGCTCAGAAGCTGCAGCCCCCTCCCACTCCAACGACTGAGAAGAAAGCTCCGGCTGCTGCTGCACCCGTTCCGGCGCAGCAGTTCCCTCAGAAAGCTCCTGAGCAGCCGAAGAAGCCCCGTGTAAGCATCAGCAAGCTGATAGAGCTTAAGAACGACTACACACGGCAATGCTGCATCTATTACTATCTACAGCTTGTGCAGCACTCTACAGCTGCTCAGAAGGACTATGATGCAGCCATGAAGCTCACAACGAACTATAGCACAGCTTCGTCCCGGCTCGTCGCAATGGATAACGAAATCCGACACACTCTCAACCCGATCAAGAAGCACAAGCTGCGTACAGAGAGAGACGCTGCAGCGGATCAGCTCGGCAATTTAGCATCAGAGCTCCGCAGCACTTTGAAGATCTCACTGGTATACGAGGGAACGGAGTTCAACTGCCGTACAGCGACAGAAGAACATAGGAAGGCAATCTTTAACTATGCTTATAGCGCCCTCGATCCCAAGCAGAAGGCAGCTGACGCTGAGAAAAAGACAAATAGAATGATAGATGAACTATCAAAGGAACACGTCACAGAACAATCTGTGAACGCTGCTCTTGCAGCCTTCCAAGCAGCTTGCAAGGAAGTACCAGACGATCAGAAGAACGAAGCTCACAGGAGACTCCAGGACTCCCCTGTTCCTCCTATCGACTATAGTACGTCTGAAGGACGACGCACAGCTCACAACAATATTACTAAGACTATAGCCACTTTCAATACATCAAATCCACAAATTCCGCATTTTCCCACTTCTGAAGACGAAGAACCTACTCAGAGTTTCAATCTCACTCGATAAATTAAAAGCTCCCCCGAAATCTCGGGGGAGCTTTGCTATAATTCCATCCAATTTGTGCATTTATGATATTATTATAAACTATTTCACTCCGCTTTGTTGTATTTTTGAAAAAAATACCAAATGTATTGACAAATCCCAACGGATATGGTATACTCTAAGATGAGGATAAAGTATATCTACAACGCTCTTATAAACATTCCTCTCAATATTTTGAAAAAAGAAGGTAATAAGAGATATCTGGCGTCAGTAAAAATATAGATGCGCTGATGTTTTACCGTATCATTAAGTGCAGCTATGCTACTGTCGTGGGGTATCTCTATATTTTTGTTCTCTTTCGGAGAACATTATTCCCATTTCCGGCTTGATAAGCCTTTATATAAAAGCAATACACATTGCTGAAAGAGGCTTTTCGCTTAGAACCCGCCAAGACTTTAAGCGAAAGGTACACATCGTCGTTGAACCATGAATGCAAGAAAAAAAAAGAACTATCATTCTATTTCCTGTACTCCGGTCAATACTGTACACGTTCTATTATAGCACACAAATTTAACGGTGTCAAGCATTTTTTTCAAATTTTACTTGTCCATCGTGATTCAGTACTGAACGGTTCATGGTTTAACTCCACCCCCTATATCTGTAAAGGAGATGAATCTATGAACACACCAGAAATCAAAACAATGATGGTCTGTATCGCTTTGACTATCATATCATTCATGTGTGCTTTCCTCGTATTTCTTGTCAGTAGCATATCACGTAAAAGGCTTAAACTACGTACAGCGGCTACATATTGCCAAGCTCCTGTAATACTTATCCAGTTATTTGTACTCCTCTTCTTAGCCTTATCTATACAGACAGCTTATAATCAAAACAATATAACAACTTGCTCGCTCTATAGTATCACCATACTCCTGAGTATTATAAGTGTCGGATTAAGTATGAATAATTTATGGGATCTTTTCACCCCATCCACTAAAAAGTCAATAAAAGATGGCGTAAAAAACATAGCCCGAGTTATCCATCTGGAGAAACAGGTCAAATTTGTAGCTGACAAGATGAAGGCTTTTCATAAGCTATATGATAATATAGTTAAGGCATTGAGCGATTTTTTCAATAATCTTCGCTCCTGATCAATAAGCTCCTCCACTGTGGAGGAGCTTCCGTTTGATGAAATTGCCAAATGATGTTTGTTTTAATAAGGAGAATACATGGAAGGGAAAACAATAAAACAGATTGCTGACGATCTGGGCGTGAGCAAACAAGCAGTAACAAAATGTATCGATAATCTTGGTTTGCGATCATCGCTAACAAAAAATGGTAACTGTTTTATGGTTGGCGATAATCAGGAAAAAGCGATAAAATCTGCATTTTCTTCGCGCAAAAGTGCCAACCAAAACGTCAACCCAAACGCCAACCAATCGCCAACCCAGTTGGCGGATGTAATCACGATTCTTCAATCCACAATTGACACCTTGCAAGGTCAGCTCACCGTTAAGGACGAGCAGATTAGAGGACAGCAAGCTCAGATCGAGCAGCTCACCAAAGCCCTGCAGCAACAGACGGCAGCAGCAGAGAACACCACAGCAGCCTTGACAGCAGCTCAGGCTCTTCATGCAGGAACGATACAAGAGCGGCTCACGGTGGCTCAGGATCAGACCGAGGAAGATCCTGTTAGATCCAAACGCAGCTTGTTCTCAAAACTGTTTAAGAGAAGCAATTAAAGCATATACTACACATTGTATAGCATATGCTTGACAATTGCTGTTATATGTGATACAATGATAGTAGAAAGGAGCTGATAATATGGCAAACACAGCACAGGTATGCTTCCGTATTGATGAAGAAGTAAAGCAGAGCGCAGAGAAAGCATTGAATGACATGGGACTTACTATGTCCGCAGCCATCACAGTATTTCTGAAAAAGGTAGGCAGAGAACATCGAATTCCCTTTGAGATCAATGCAGATCCGTTCTATGCAGAGAGCAATATGCGTTATCTGAATAAGGTTATAGAAGGTATCGAGGACGGTACAAGACCGCTTGTAGAGCACGATCTGATTGAGGTAGATGACGAATGAAGCTGAAATGGGACGAAGACGCTTGGAGTGATTACCTCTATTGGCAGACGCAGGATAAGAAGACATTGAAGCGGATTAACGCTCTATTGACCGATATAATGCGCAATCCCTTCGAAGGGATTGGAAAGCCTGAACCATTGAAGCACCATAACGGCTATTGGAGCAGACGGATAGACGAGACCAATCGAGTGGTATACAAGGTCGATGGCGATTCTATAGCTATTGCTGCGGTTCGTGGTCATTACGACGATTAACAAAAGCCCCCTGTTCGGGGGCTTTTTTCTTTTTCAATGTGAGTGAATCCATGTGTCATGATATGTATGAACTGATAGTTCACTCTTTACTTGATTATAGCCACATAAAGGTGGCATACTCTTTGACAAATCCCTATTTATAGCCTTTTCTTTAATTGCATAGTCAATCATCAAGGCCGCACCAAAGGTGCGGTTCTTCCTTGATTGATAGACTTGATTACTCTCTTGATTATTATCTTGATTACTCTCTTGATTACGGCATATAAAAAACGGCGACTTTTCGGTGCTTTTCGAACTTTAGCACCATAGACTTTTTCACGAAGCACCATAGACTTTTTCACGAAGCACCATAGACTTTTTCACGAAGCACCATAGA
>CAMKMD010000123.1 GCA_946413815.1 uncultured Ruminococcus sp. | reverse complement strand
CTGACCACAAACAACCTTGTCCTTGACAGTCTGACCGCACTCCACGAAAAGCGTGGTGACAGCGTGAAAATACTCTTTGACTGCTCCTACCGTGATGATACGCTGATGCAGTATCAGTCCTATATCGACAGCGGAAAAATGGATAAGACCAAAGAGCTTGGCGATAACTTCCAGCGTGATCTGAAAGAAATGGTAAACGGCTTGCAGACGAATATCCCCGATGTGGGTATCTATGTCTGGAGCTGCGGAGAAGATGCAGATACCCATAATACCCAGCATACGATCATCTCTGCGAATGTATTTGACAAGCTCGGAAATGATAGGAGCGTCGGTGAGTGGATATATGATGCTGTGAACGGCGATGTAAAAACCTACGGGCTGGAATTGCTCGATAAAACATTCTGAGATGAGGATTATTAAGAATATATCCTATAAAACAACACTGATAGCCTGCTTTATCGGTTATGTGATACAGGCGATAGTCAACAACTTTGTGCCTCTGCTGTTTCTGCGGTTTCGGTCGGAATTTGGTATTCCTTTGGCACAGATCACATGGCTAATAACGATAAACTTTGTCGTTCAGCTTACAGTGGACGCAGTTGCTCCTTCCTTTGTGGATAAGATCGGCTATCGGGCATCTATGCAGCTTTCGCATATCCTGTCAGCATCGGGATTTCTCTTGATGACAGTTCTGCCTGACAAGCTCCCGTCCCCCTTCGCAGGACTTGTGATCTGCGTAACACTGTATGCAGTAGGCGGAGGACTGCTTGAAGTGCTTGTAAGCCCCATCGTTGAGGCTTGTCCGACAGACAACAAGGAGACGACAATGTCCTTGCTCCACTCCTTCTACTGTTGGGGACAAGCGGCTACCGTGCTGTTATCAACTGTGTTTTTTGCCCTTGCAGGAATAGAGCATTGGCGTATACTTGCCGCTATATGGGCAATCGTACCGATGTTGAATTATATTCTTTTCCTGAAAGTACCCATTGCCACGCTATCCGAAACAAGAGGGCAGGAATCGGGATTTGCCGAACTGATAAAAACACCTCAATTCCTATTTTTCTGCTTGATGATGCTTTGTGCAGGGGCTTGTGAGCTGACGGTAAGCCAGTGGGCATCTGCCTTCGCCGAATCGGGCCTGCATATCTCGAAATCCGCAGGAGACCTGATTGGGACAATGGGTTTTGCGCTGTGTATGGGCAGTGCAAGAGCGATGTTTGGCAAATTTGGGGAGAAGATACCGCTGCAAAAGGTAATGCTCACATCGTCCATTTTATGCGTTGGGA
The DNA here is from genome assembly GCA_946413815.1 of uncultured Ruminococcus sp. Lineage (GTDB taxonomy): Bacteria > Bacillota > Clostridia > Oscillospirales > Ruminococcaceae > Ruminococcus. The sequence goes on along the minus strand of CAMKMD010000123.1, from coordinate 5,210 downwards.
GCTATCTGCTGATCGGTCTGACAAAAGCTCCGGCAGCCGGACTGATCGGCTGTATGCTGTGCGGATTTTCAGTCGGTATATTCTGGCCGGGAACTTTCAGTATCTCATCCGCAAGGCTTAGAAACGGCGGAACGCTGATGTTTGCATTATTGGCGCTTGCAGGCGATCTTGGGTGTTGTGCCGGTCCGACGATCGCAGGAAAAGCGTCTGCCTTATTTTGGAACGACCTGCACAGCGGAATCCTATGTGGTATCATATTTCCATGTATCATGCTCTGCTGTGTTCTTCTAATGGATAAGGAATATCGGAAAGGAAAGGTCAAACATGAAAACTGAAACGATACGGGGGCATAAGGTGTTGAAAATCATCGGTATCATTCTGCTTATCCTTTTCGCTGTTATAGTGATATTCTTCATAAAGGGTAAGATACACGAACGCCGTCCGTGGTACGATGATAATTATTTCGATGACTTTAAGACAGATGCTGTGCTTGAGAAGAAATATTCCGGCAGGGGCAGCTTTGAGACCGCCTATACCGAATTCAAGAGCGATAACAGCAAGATAGACACGATCAGGGTGTTCTATCCTGCGGAGCTTGCAGACAGCAATCAAACATATCCCATGATCGTTTCCGTCAATGCAAGCGGGACACGGGCAAAAAATTATACGGCTGTGCTTGACAGGATCGCTTCATGGGGATTTATAGTGGTCGGCAACGATGATCCACAGTCCGGCACAGGTGAAACTGCATCGGAAACACTTGAATTTATCCTGAATATCGGTGCTGACAGCGAATTGTACGGCAAGATAGACAATAATAATATCGGTATCATAGGATATTCACAAGGCGGTGCCGGAGCGTTATGTGCAATTACGAATTTCGATAATGGAAAGATGTATAAGACGATATTCACAGGCAGTGCAGCTTATCCGTTCCTTGCGCATAATATGGGTTGGGATTATGATGAAAGCAAGGTCACGATACCGTATTTTATGACTTCGGGAACAGGAAAAACCGATGATGCCGATGTTCCGGATATTACAAAGGATTTTGCAGGTGTATGTCCTCTTGAAGCAGTTGTCACGAATTATAACAGCATTTCTGATGATGTAGAGAAGGTTCGGGCAAGAGCCACAGGCGCAGAACATGAGGATATGCTTGTTCGTTCCGACGGTTATATGACCGCCTGGATGCTGTATCAGCTTTGCGGTGATGAGGAAGCATCAAAGGTCTTTGTCGGTGATGATGCGGAGATTCTGCATAATTCAAATTGGCAGGATATTGAGAAAAATGATTGAATCCATCAAAAATTTAACATGATGAATATATCTCCCTCTCATAAGAAGCAATGAAACTTCTTTGAGAGGGTTCGTCTATTATCAGGTGAAGTATATAATCCCGATTTTTCAAATATTCGATTGAAAATCAGCTCCGGCTATGGTATAATTGTTATTGTAAGAATGTGCGGGGCTGCCCCCAGATACCCAAACACATAGGAGAACGATCATGAGCATAGAAAACATTCAGCCAATCACAATGGAGCACGTCACGCGCTATGGTGACATATATGCAAAAGCATTCTCAGGAGAGCCGTGGAATGATCCGTGGAAACCAGAAGATGCCGTTATTCACGTTCAGGAATTGATGGAGTCAAAGCAATCTTACGGTCTTGAATACGTCCTTGACGGTAAGGTTGTCGGTTTTATCCTCGGAACATCAATGTTGTTTCATTACGGCAGGACTTTTGAGATCAATGACCTTGCTGTTGATCCCGAATATCAGCGCAGAGGTATCGCAAAGGAACTGCTTGAAAAGTGCCTTGCGGATATTAAGGCGCAGGGAATGGTCGGCGTTCACCTGATCACTGCCGGAGAGGGCGTTCTGCCTGAGTTTTACGCAAAATACGGCTTCAAAAAGGAAACTGAGGTCATACTGATGGGAGCAGAGCTATAACCACAGCAATAACATTTATGGAGGAATCGCTATGATAGAAGTACAGCTTGTTCCGCTGGAAGCCTCAGACCGGGAACAGTTCATAAAAGATAATCAGGAAGCATTCAACTATGGTGCTATGGAGGAATTCGGCCAGCGGGACGATCATTTTGAAGAAGACGGTGAGATCATCTCACGTGATACGATCTCCCGTTCGATCGACGAAGGGACAGCTTTCCGGATCATGCATGACAATAAGCCTGTCGGCGGTGTTGTTATCAGAACAGAATACGATCACGGCGAGCTGGAACTGCTGTTCGTATCCCCTGCCGTTCACAGCAAAGGCATAGGATACGCAACATGGTGCGAGATCGAAGCTATGCATCCGGAGATCACGGTCTGGGAGACTGTTACTCCCTATTTTGAAAAGCGTAATATCCATTTCTATGTGAACCGCTGCGGATTCCATATCGTCGAGTATTTCAACGAGCATCACTGTGCTCCGGATGATAAAGACGGTGAATTATTTGATATGTTCCGATTTGAGAAAATACTGCCGTCCACACCGGAATCCATACAGGCACAGATCAGGCGCATTACATATTATGAGGATATTATGCAGCAGGCAGAAAGCGGTTCCGTTGATCAGCTGAAATCATTGTCCGAGTATTACGGCAGCGATGCATGGAAACGAGACTTTGCCGCCGATGAAGCCGGACTGCTCCCGAAAGACCTGAAACGTGGTGTTCTTTCTGAGGATGGTATCTATGCTCTTCTGGAAGAGTAAATGATGGGATAATTGAAATTACAAGGGATAAACAAAAAAGGGCTGCTGATAACGTGTGAACAATGTCACGCGATACCAGCAGCCCTTATTATTATATTCACTTTTCCACGCTGACAGTCACGCCGGACTTGAAACGGATTTCAAGAATGCATATCATATGACTTTATAACCGCCAGTTTCTGATACTTTGGAAGAACTCCAATTGATATTGCTGACAGGCAGCACCACGCTTGATTCCAAAGTATACGGAGCTTCCGAATATGAACGCTGAAAACAAATCAGTATTATGTGAAGCAGGATGGAAAAATGGCTTTTGATAGATAAGTAACTATTTCGCATAAAAAGTTACCTATGTAACAGTTGCAATGAAACTGCCCGTTGTTTTTTCATCAGCTATCAGATATAATAAAAGCACAGTTAAGAAACCAAAGTTACAAATTCCCGAAAGGAGAATGAATATGAAACGACTGATAGCAATACTGACAACTGTTGTTGTAACCACAGTTTCCTCTGCTTTTTCAAGTCCTGATGCAACAGCTGAAGAACCTCATCATGATAATGTACTGATTACATATTTTTCTAGAGCGGGTGAAAACTACAGTGTTGGTGTCGTAGAGTGCGGAAACACCGACCTTCTCGCAGATATCGTAGCAGAAGAAACCGGCGGTGAGCTTTTCAGCATAGAAACTGTCAGGGAATACCCGTCTGCATACGATGAAATGCTCACCGTTGCAACCGAGGAGCGAACAAATAAAGAACGTCCGGAACTGAAAACTTCAATTGAAAACTTCGGGAGTTACGATGTAATATTCGTGGGCTATCCGATATGGTGGGGCGATATGCCGATGGCGATGTTCAGCTTCCTTGAAAGTTATGACTGGGACGGTAAAACAATAATACCGTTCAACACACATGAAGGCAGCGGACAAGCAAATACTGTTACCACTATAAAAGGGATCTGTGAAGGTGCAGAAGTAATGAGCGGTTTCTCTGTAAGAGGCTCGGTTGCTCAGAATGAAGGCGAAAGTGCAAGGACTATCGTTCAGAACTGGCTCGATAACAATAATTTCAATAAGATCGCTGAAAAGAAAGAGGTGCATTATACAATGCAGGATATTCGCAATTTACAGGATTTTCTCCTTGGAAGACCCACTGAAGAAGATCTTTCCGGAAAGCCGTATGATCTGACCGGCGATGAACGTTGGGACGTATTTGATCTTTGTCTTATGAAAAAAGCATATATCAATGATACGCAGACCGTTGATGCAACAAGTTCTGCTACCATAACAACAGATCAAAGCGCAGTACTTGAAACGTATGAAAGATTTGAACAGGCTATGATCGATAAGGACATTGATACACTGAATGACCTTGTAACGGCGGATAAGACTTTTACGCATATGTCAGGCAAGGTTCAGACCAAAGAGGAATTCTTCGGTGAGATCGCAGACGGTACTCTGAATTATTACTCATACAAGCTGAACAGCCCTGTTGTTACGGTTGACGGAGATACTGCATTGCTGACAGGCAGTACCACGCTTGAAGCCAAAGTATACGGAGCTTCCGGAACATGGACGCTGAAAACAAATCAGCATTTTGTTAAGCAGGATGGTAAATGGCTTCTGACAGATAAGTAACCATTTTCCAGAAACCGTTACCTAAGTAACCGTTTCAAAGAAACTGCCCGTTGTAATTTCGGGAGTTATCTGCTAAAATAGAATTAAGGTCACGACAGTTACCTAAAACCAAAGGAGGAACTACTATGAACACTATCGTTATTTTCTTTTCAAGAGCCGATGAGAACTACTTCGGCGGTTCTATGAAGTATGTAAAGGTCGGCAACACCGAAATCGCAGTCGGACATATCACTGAGCTGACAGGCTTTGACAGCTTCAAGCTCGAAATGGTGCAGCCCTATTCCGCAGACTACATGACTTGCATCGACGAAGCAAAGGCACATCTCAGAGCAAACGCTCGTCCCGAGCTGAAAGAAATGCCCGATGTAACAGACTACGACAATATCATTCTTGCCTATCCGAACTACTGGGGTACTGCTCCGATGGCGGTGTTCACGTTCCTTGAAAGCGCCGATCTTTCGGGCAAGACGATCTATCCGCTCTGCACCAACGAGGGCAGCGGACTCGGCAAGAGCGTTTCAGATATAAAGAAGTACGTAAATGTCGGTGAGGGACTTTCCCTGACCGGCAGCGGAGTTAAAAATGCAAAGCCCACTATCGAAAAGTGGCTGAAAAATAACGGACTTATCTGATGAGGTTTTACTATGCAGACTTACATCACTTTGAATGACGGTACGAAGATCCCGCAGTTCGGACTTGGCGTTTATCAGGTCCCCGAGGGCGAAGCGACCTACAATGCAGTGCTCGATGCACTGAAAATGGGTGTCCGCCACATCGACACGGCACACGCTTATCAGAACGAGAGAAGCGTCGGCAAGGCTGTGAAGGACAGCGGCGTTCCCCGTGAGGAAGT
>CAMKMD010000122.1 GCA_946413815.1 uncultured Ruminococcus sp. | reverse complement strand
CTCTGCCTCTGGACTCCGCTAAAGGGTCGAAGACCCTTTAGAATCCCAACCGTTTTGGTTTTACGGTAAAACAGACTTTTTTGACAAGCTGAAGGGACGCCTATAAGGCGTCCCTTTTCATATTGCTTATATCAGATAAGTCTTGCCGTCGATAGTATACATCAGCATCGGAAGGTACTTCGCCTCGGAGTCTACGGAGAAGAGCGAGCTTCTCAGCGACTTCTCCTCATCGCTGCCGGGCAGCTTGTAGGTAGCCTCGACATACATATACCTCATGCTGTCCTTGTCTACCTTCTCCTCCGCAAAGTTCTCGTCCTCCTCAAGCTCGTTGAGCATGGTGTTTACATCGGCAAATGCCTGTCCGGACTCAGTTCCTGTGTCCTGGTCCCTGAAGCAGTCCTCGATATACACCTTGTCGAACTCGTAGCCCTCGCCGAGTATGCCGGTATAGTTATCGTGAAGTGCCTTGAAGTAGGCCTTGGGGTCCTCTGTCTTGGTCATCTCACAGTAGTAGTTCATTACCGACGGATAGAAAGTCTCCTCTACATGGGCAGAATCACCTGTACCGATAGCATAGAGGAAATTGGATACCATCGTAGCCTCTTCCTCTGTGAAGAAGCGCTTGTCGTACTCTATCGGGATATACAGACCGTTATCGTCTGTGGGGGCGAGCACGGTGGCGGTGGCGCCGTAGGGCATATCCGCCTCGTCTATCGCATGACCGGGGGTAGGCGAGCCTACCATATTTTCCGATGTCTGGCTCTCAGCAGGCTTTTCCGAGCTGCATGATGTGAGTACTGCTGTCATTGTCAGTGCTGCAATGAACGACGCAGAACGTCTGAAAAGTTCTTTCATTGTGATTCCCTCCCTGACCGCTCTGCGGTCATCAGCCTGTCACAGGTCTCCCTCAGGCAGATCATATTTTATATTGCTGGTTTATCAGCAGAATGCGTAATACTTGCCGTCCTTCTCAACAACGACTATGCCCATTCCGTTTTCTGTATTCTTGAAAAAGAGCTGGTCATCGGTGTCGGTCTCGTTCTTTACCATGATATAGAGCTGCACACAGTATATATTATCTGCTTCGCCCTTAACCTTCTCGCCGAAGTCATCACCGCATATCGGTGCAAGCTGAGTGAAGAAGGCGTCGCTGAAATCCTCCTCAGGCACCTCGGCCTTGATGCGGGTCAGCTTGTAGCTTCCGCCCATATCAACTTCAAGGCTGTCACAGCGGTTATTGAAGGAGGTCGCAAGGTCATAGTCGAATTCCTTCGGGAGGTATTCCTCCATAGCCTCCACATAGCCCGGCCAGATACAGCTGCGGTAGGTATCATAGTCTCTTGCGGCATAGGTGCCGAAGAGCTTTTCAAGATAGAGCAGCAGTGCAGTGGGGTAGTTCTCCTCCTCGTAATAGAGCTTGACTCCGCCTGCGCTTATCCTGTAGGAGCCGAGGTTGTACTCGGGGTCATCCTCTGCGGGCTCGATAACATCGCCTGCGCCGTCCTCGTGAATAACGGCTGACGAGGGTGTCTCTGCCTTGCTGCTGCAGCTCCATACGCTCATGCAGCACAGCACAGCAGTCAGCGCCGCCGCACATCTTCTGAATCTCATAGCATCCTCCTGTAATTATACGATAGCATAGTTAATGCCGCTGCCCTGTGCCCACTGTGCAAGCTCAGAGCCCTCCGCCACATAGAGAGTCAGGTCCGGGAGCGCTTCCAGTCCCCAGTTCTCATACTTCACAGTGGAGCTGCCTATAGTAAGGCTCGTCATAGCCTCGCAGGCTGTGAAGGCCTCCTCATGGATGACAGATACGCCAGCCGGCACATTCAGCTCCGGAAGGCTGGTGCAGGCTGCAAACGCACCTCTGTCAAGATAGGTAAGGCTCTCCGGCAGTGTTACGCTCACAAGTGATGAGCAGTCGCTGAAGCAGAACTCGCCGATGCCTGTAACTGTATCCGGTATAGTCACTGACTTCAGGTCCCACTTAGCCTCAAAGGCATAGTAGCCCAGCTCTGTGACCGGCGCTCCGCCAAGCTCGGAGGGAATGACTACCTCCTCCGCATTACCGGAATACTTTGTTATAACAGCGCCGCCGTTTATTACCTCGAACTCGAAATCGGTGAATGCCTCTATCTCACGCTCACGCTCTGTGGGCTTCTCCTCGAGGGTATGTCCCTCCGGGTCGATTATAGGTGCTGCCTCGGTGGCAGCAGCCTCTGTGGGGTTCTCTGACGGAACTCCGGAGGACTGTTCCTCCGGCTTGCTTCCGCATCCGGCCGGTAAACAGACAGCGAACAGCGCTGCTGCGGCTAATACACGTTTTTTCATTATAATCATATCTCCATTATCTGCAAGCTGTATGATGGGTATGTGAACGATAGGCGAAATATCGCTATTATGCCTTTGCCCTGTTCTTTGCACGCTGAGTATTGCTGAGCTCTCTCTTGCGGATTCTCAGGGACTCGGGTGTTACCTCGAGGAGCTCGTCGTCTGCGAGGAACTCAAGGCAGTCCTCAAGGCTGAGGATACGGTGGGGAACAAGACGGAGAGCGTCGTCGCTTCCGCTTGCACGGGTATTTGTGAGGTGCTTCCTCTTGCATACATTTACAACGAGGTCATCGGTCTTGGGTGAAGCGCCGACTACCATTCCCTCGTATACGGGAGTACCTGCGGGGATGAAGAGCTGTCCTCTCTCCTGAGCATTATAGAGACCGTATGTAACAGCCTCGCCTGTCTCAAAGGAAACGAGTGAGCCTGTGTTTCTGCGGTCGATATCTCCCTTATATGGCTCATAGCCGTCAAATACGTGGCTCATGATACCCTCGCCTCTGGTATCTGTAAGGAACTCGCTCTTGTAGCCGAAGAGACCTCTTGAAGGAACCTTGAACTCGATACGCATACGGCTGCCCTGGGGGTGCATTGCAACGAGCTCGCCCTTGCGGGAGCCCATCTTCTCCATAACAGAGCCTACGCAGTCCTCGGGTACGTCGATTACAAGGCGCTCGATAGGCTCCAGCTTCCTGCCGTCCTCGCCTGTCTTGTAGAGTACACGGGGAGTTGATACGGAGAGCTCATAGCCCTCACGGCGCATATTCTCGATAAGTATGGAAAGGTGCATCTCGCCTCTTCCGGCAACGCGGAAGGAGTCTGTGGAATCTGTCTCCTCAACTCGGAGAGAAACGTCCTTCAGGAGCTCGCGGAAGAGTCTCTCACGGAGCTGACGGGAGGTAACGAACTTGCCCTCCTTGCCTGCAAAGGGGCTGTCATTTACAGAGAAGGTCATTTCCACGGTGGGCTCGCTTATCTTTACAAAGGGCAGAGCCTCTGGCGCTTCTGTAGCGCAGATGGTATCGCCGATGGTGATGTTCTCGATACCGGATATCCATACGATATCGCCCACCTTAGCCTCCTGTACGGGAACACGGTTGAGTCCCTGTATCTGGAGAAGGCTTACTATCTTGGCGTTGTAGTTCTTCTTGCTTCCGGTGTAGTCACAGACAGTTACCTGCTGGTTCACCTTGATGTCGCCTCTTACGATGCGTCCGATACCGATACGGCCTACGTACTCGTTGTAGTCGATGGAGGATATGAGCATCTGGAGGGGCTCTGTCTCCTCGCCCTTCGGGGCCTCGATGTAGTTGATGATAGTATCGAAGAGGGGCTTTAAGTCTGTGCCTGCCTCGTACTGGCTGAGTGAGGCTGTGCCGCTTCTTCCGGAGCAGAAGAGAAGCGGGCTCTCCAGCTGCTCCTCGCTTGCATCAAGGTCGAGCAGGAGCTCCAGCACCTCGTCGCCGATCTCGTCAAGACGTGCATCGGGACGGTCTATCTTGTTTACTACGATGATTATCTTGTGTCCCATTTCGAGTGCCTTTGAGAGCACGAAACGTGTCTGGGGCATGGGTCCCTCTGCTGCATCAACGAGGAGCAGTACGCCGTCTACCATCTCGAGGACACGCTCTACCTCGCCGCCGAAGTCAGCGTGGCCGGGGGTGTCGATGATGTTGATCTTTGTGCCGTTGTACATAACGGAAGTATTCTTTGCAAGGATAGTGATGCCTCTCTCGCGCTCGAGGTCGTTGGAGTCCATGACTCTCTCTGCAACGGCCTGGTTCTCACGGAATACGCCGCCCTGCTTGAGCATCTCGTCAACGAGGGTGGTCTTGCCGTGGTCAACGTGGGCGATGATGGCAATGTTCCTTAAATCTTCTCTTATCATAATTATCCTCCTGTTTTCAAGGCCGGTATCCTCCGGCTCATATCATCATTCTGAGTCTTTCTGTCAGCGCATCCGAATTTATATGGCTTTTCGGTATGCGGATCGTACCTGTGTAGTTTACCACAAAAAAGTGCTTCGTGTCAAGTCTGCGGAGCTTTGCCCGCACATGATACTCCTTTTTTGTCTCCTTTATATCATGGACCTCCTCGATAACGGTGCCGCAGTATTTCACCACGTCCTCCCTCTGAAGAAACTCATCCACCTTTGAACAGGTGTTTATATTCTTCAGGTTCGAGGCTATCCTTCCCCAGTTATGATGCTCCCTGCCGAAGGTCACGCTGAACTCTGCACCGAAAAGGGTATCATTGGTGCAGGCTCTGACTATATCTTCCATAACGACGGCTGAATTGACATCGTCATCGAAGAGATAGGCGAGAAAATAGCGGTCTGCGGCTTTCTGGGAGCGGTATATGTTAACGAAGCAGAGCACAGACAGCGCCCCGAGGGCTGTTGCGGTAAGCTTAGCGGTCAGGGTGTCGTCCATCAGGGCAAATCCCATCGCCACAAGAGCGAAGAAGAAAAGCACGACCGTGAGTATCGTCCATTTCGTGAAGGCTCCCGGCTTGCGGGTCAGAAGCTGGCCGGACAGGTTATCTGCATCGTCCATACGGCATATCATCATAATATCACCCCTCTGTATTGCCATTGCCGTTTATAGCATACGGCAATAGTGACCTCCTATACATTTCTGCACAAAAACGCCGGATTTCCGTGCATATCCTCTTTTTTTCCAGGCATAAAAAAGCCCTTGCCTTACCGGCAAGGTACTTTTTTATAAATGCTTTTACATCTGAAAGAGCAATTACTCTGCGTCAGCAGAATTCTCCTTCTCTGTCTCAGCCTTAGCAGCAGGTGCAGCAGATGCAGCGGGAGCAGCAGGTGCAGCAGGCTTTGCAGCAAAAGGATTTGACTCATCAGCAGGCTTCCTGTTACCGATCTTGATGTCATAAACATTCTCAGAGATCTCGCAGGCAACGAGCAGTGAAGCAAATGTCAGAGCATAAGAAACGATGCTCCTTGTAAGGCTGAAGAGCTCGCTGAAGAAATTGCTGTGATAGCGGATCATGCTGATGATCGAGCTTACTGCTGCAAGAGCAACCACAACGATGAAAAGAGTCTTGATGCCGTTCTTGATTGTTTTTGTCCAGAACATAAACCTATACCTCCATAATATAAATATATGCTACCTGAGTCGGACTCAGGGTTTAGCCTGTAAGGTATTCACCGCTGACATGATGGGTGAAGAAGGAGCAACGGGGCTCATCAGCACCTTTCCTGTGCCTCTGTATACATTCACGAGACCCTCTCCGCTGACTGCCGAGCCGATAAGAGATCTTGTGGACTTCTCAACGGTGAAATCAAGGTTGGCAGACCAGCATACAGCCATATTGCCGTCAATCTTGAGTGTATCGTTGTTGAGCTCGATCTCGATGAGCTCCTCGTAGGGAACTACGCTCTCAAGTGCAACAACGCCGTTTCCTCTGAGAACGAGGTTGAACAGACCCTCCCCGCCGAGAACGGCTGAGGATACATTCTTTCTTGATACAACACTGTGCTGCACAGTGCCCTCGGAAGCGAGGAACATACCGTCCTCAACTGCAATGCCTGCACCCCATTCAGCAACATTCTGCAATATGATGTACTTATATGTAGGCTCGAGAGTAAGGATACCGACACCCTTGTACTCAGGCTTGATAGCTGATTCCTTGGTGACAGCGCCCTTGAACATCTTGCCCATGAGGTCGCCAACGCCCTTTACATTGGTGGAAGCCTCAACGCCGCCTGCCATCCACTGCATTGCGCCTGCCTGCACCGTAACGGTATTGCTGCCGTCAAGGTTTACGACGAGCTGTCTGCGGCGGACACCCATATGCGCCATAAAGAACTGAGTCTGCGCATTGTAGGGGGAGACACTTTTGTCGACTGCGTATTCAAGTACCCCGAATGAACCGAGTCTGCTGACGAAAGAGCGGTTGTCGTTTGTGATGTTTCTGATATTCATGATAGTATACCTCCCTATGGTAATTAATATAATAATTATATCATAGTGATAGCACCTTGTCAATATACATCACAGGATATCGGGAAATATTTTTATCCGTAACATAGAAAAAAGACTGCTCAACAGCAGTCTTTTTTCTGGTGGGAGAGGGTGGATTCGGACCACCGAAGCTGAAAAGCAACAGATTTACAGTCTGCCCCCTTTGGCCACTCGGGAACTCTCCCATATTCTATTTTCTGCCGCAAAGCATAAAATGGAGCTGGTGGACGGACTCGAACCCCCGACCTGCTGATTACAAATCAGCTGCTCTA
>CAMKMD010000121.1 GCA_946413815.1 uncultured Ruminococcus sp. | reverse complement strand
AGCCCCTTTAGAATCCCAAACGTTTGGTTTTGTCGGTGAAACCACTTTTTTGACAGTCTGAAGCGGGCACCTGTGTTATGCGGGTGCCCGCAATACTTTTCCGCTCATAAGGAGACCGCCCGCACATTGCAGTATGTGCGGGCGGTCCTGATATAGGGTCTGATGTGTAGGGGATGGCGTTGGTTATGTGGGCTCACTTTACGAAAACATAGCTTGTTCCGTCGCTGTCAGTCCATTCAAGGCCTGCGGCTGTGCTTCTGATGCCGCCGGCGTGTACGTCTGATACTATCTTGTTGTCGGTGACTGCACCGTTTCCGTCGTATGTTATGTAGGAGAGTGCGCCTCTGTCGTATACAAGGTCGCCGTCAGCGTAGTCTGCCATGAAGCCCCATACATAGTAGGAGCCGAAGATGTCTGCTGCTGTGACTGTGCAGTCGTATCTGCCGTCATCTGCCTGAGCGATATCAAGGCGTACTCTTGAACCGTTCCTGTCAAGGAAGGTGCCTGTCATGAAGCATTTCTCGTTCTCGTAGTAGCGGCAGCCTGCTGCGCCGGGGCAGGGTACATAGGAATCCTTTGCGGCTTCGGACTTTGCGTTGTCGGAGAACTTCCTTACCTCTGCGGAGAAACGTGTGTTGGGAGTTATGTTGCCCATATTGTCATTGAGGATGTAGCCAGCGCCGTCAAAGCTGAGGGTGCCGGAGCCGGCTGTGTAGTTGTCAGTGGTCTTTGAATTGCCGTTTGCATCAGATGTAGTTGTCTTCATGGTGCAGTTGCTGTAGTAAAGGATGCCGCTCTTGTCGAAGGAGCCGGAGAAATCCCAGGTGCTGGACTCGGATGCGCCTGAAGACCATGCGAGGTGTACGGAGTAGGTGCTGTCGGCATTCTTTGTGACTGTCATATTTCCGCGGCCTGCGCACTCCTCGTAGAAGATGCCGGTATACTTGTCAGAGGGAATGTCTGTTGCTGCTACGTTTGCGGCGGGTGCTGCTGTGGGCTGGGCGGGAGCGGATGCAGTCTTTGCAGGGGCTGTTGTTGCTGCCGGCTTTGCGGGAGCTGAAGCAGCGGGAGCCGTTGACACGGCAGCCTCAGTCTTTACTGCTTCGGTCTTTGCGGCTTCTGTGGTTGTGGGAGCGGTCTTTGCCTTCTTTGCAGCTGTTGTTGCGGGGGCCTTTATAGCTGTTGTGACTGCTGTCTCATTCATGGGAGCTGCAAGCTCAGCAGTGAATGTGTTTGCTGTCTGCTGTATCTCGGGCTGTACTTTTCCGGAGCAGCTTACCATGCTGCAAGCCATAAGTGCAGCTGCGAATGTTCCTGTGATCATCATACCTTTGTTTACCTTTTTCATTTTCTTTTCCTCCAATTAATGTTTGTTTTATTTTCAGCTTTCTGATTTTTGGTTTTGTCCTTTGCTGTGATTATATGATACCATGATACTGTGTCTTATTCAATATTCAATACTGCGCCGGTATGTAGCATAAGCTACACATGGCGGCGGGAGTGTAGCTTAGATTACAGCGGGGGTGATAATTGTAGCGGGGAGGACATGGCTGGCGGCTTTCATGGTAAGCTCATTCATATACCTCCGGGGGAACGATATTGATTTTGCGGCAACAATGCGTCATTGATTGACTGGCTTTCCGGTGGATACTGAGCCTTCTTTAGCAACTTTTATATTGCATTAAAAAAATTACTGTGCTATAATAGGAGTTATTAACAGCCGGGTCTCTTTATTATGAGAACAGTACAGACACAACACAGGCTTTCCGCCGGGCAAGAAGCCCGCGGTCAAACAATTCAATATCCGCTGAAAAGGAGGAACTATGAAACTAAACAAATACGCAGTAATCATGACAGCATCTCTGCTGATGGCATCTGCAATGCCCAGCACTGCAAGCGCTGCGGAGAACGATCCGCCTGCTGCTGCCGGAACGGAAACTGCCGGCGAAGAGACAGTGCAGATCATTGCAAAAGGTGATGTCAATGCAGATGTTACCTGGCAGCTGGACGAAAACGGAACTCTTCTTATGACCGGTTCGGGCGATATGTCGAAAGTTGACAGTACCCTCGAAGCGTACAGGGGCAAGATCAGAAAGGCAGTTATCACAAGCAAGAGCAGCGAAGAGCCGCTCACAGGTATCGGTGCGAATCTTTTCAGGAGCTGCACTTTACTGACTGAGGTTACACTTCCTGATACTGTTACTGCTATCGGCAGCAGCGCATTCAATAACTGTACTTCACTTTCTTCCATCAACTTCCCCGCAGCACTCACTTCTGTCGGAAGCTATGCCTTTGTAAGCACCGCTCTGACAGATATTACATTGCCCGGCTGCTCACTTGGAGAATATGCTTTCCAGAGCTGTCCTTCACTTAAAACAGTGACTATCGGAGAGGGTACGGAGATAATCCCCGGTCACTGCTTCAGCCTCTGCATTGCACTTGAAAGCGTTGTCCTTCCGGATTCCGTAAAGGAGATAAACCGCAAGGACTACGATAACACAGGTGCATTCTTCAACTGCCCGGCTCTTACAAAGGTATCTATAGGAAAGGGGATCGAAAGCATTGACAAGTATGCTTTCCGTACCACCGGTGAGGGACTGGAGGTAACATTCCGTGAGGGAGTTAAAGCTATCCCTGCAAATTCATTCACTGATCGCGGAGAGGTTGCAAAGCTGATCCTGCCTTCAACTCTTGAAACTATCGGTTCAGGTGCATTCAGCGGCTGCGTGAACCTCAGCGTATGCAGCTTCCCGGATTCCCTTACTGAGATAGGTGCTTATGGATTCAATGCGACAGCTTTGACAGAGGTCGCACTGCCCGGCTGCTCTCTTGGAGAATTTGCTTTCCAGAGCTGTACTGCGCTTAAAACAGTAACTATCGGAGAGGGCACGGAGATAATCCCCGGTCACTGCTTCAGCTACTGCACTGCACTTGAAAGCGTTGTCCTTCCGGATTCCGTAAAGAAGATAGAACGCAAGGACTACGATAACACAGGTGCATTCTTCAGCTGCCCGGCTCTTACAAAGGTATCTATAGGAAAGGGGATCGAAAGCATTGACAAGTATGCTTTCCGTACCACCGGTGAGGGACTGGAGGTAACATTCCGTGAGGGAGTTAAAGCTATCCCTGCAAATTCATTCACTGATCGCGGAGAGGTTGCAAAGCTGATCCTGCCTTCAACTCTTGAAACTATCGGTTCAGGTGCATTCAGCGGCTGCGTGAACCTCAGCGTATGCAGCTTCCCGGATTCCCTTACTGAGATAGGTGCTTATGGATTCAATGCGACAGCTTTGACAGAGGTCGCACTGCCCGGCTGCTCTCTTGGAGAATTTGCTTTCCAGAGCTGTACTGCGCTTAAAACAGTAACTATCGGAGAGGGTACGGAGATAATCCCCGGTCACTGCTTCAGCTACTGCACTGCACTTGAAAGCGTCATCCTTCCGGATTCCGTAAAGAAGATAAACCGCAAGGACTACGATAACACAGGTGCATTCTTCAACTGCCCGGCTCTTACAAAGGTATCTATAGGAAAGGGGATCGAAAGCATTGACAAGTATGCTTTCCGTACCACCGGTGAGGGACTGGAGGTAACATTCCGTGAGGGAGTTAAAGCTATCCCTGCAAATTCATTCACTGATCGCGGAGAGGTTGCAAAGCTGATCCTGCCTTCAACTCTTGAAACTATCGGTTCAGGTGCATTCAGCGGCTGCGAGAACCTCAGCGTATGCAGCTTCCCGGATTCCCTTACGGAGATAGGAAACTATGCATTCTCTTCAACGGCCCTTACAGAGCTTTCACTGCCCGGATGCATCCTCGGAGAAGGCGCATTCCATAGCTGTGCTTCAGTAAAGACTCTTGTTATCGGAGAGGGCACGGAGATAATCCCCGGTCACTGCTTCAGCCACTGCACTGCACTTGAAAGCGTTGTCCTTCCGGATTCCGTAAAGGAGATAAACCGCAAGGACTACGATAACACAGGTGCATTCTTCAACTGCCCGGCTCTTACAAAGGTATCTATAGGAAAGGGGATCGAAAGCATTGACAAGTATGCTTTCCGTACCACCGGTGAGGGACTGGAGGTAACATTCCGTGAGGGAGTTAAAGCTATCCCTGCAAATTCATTCACTGATCGCGGAGAGGTTGCAAAGCTGATCCTGCCTTCAACTCTTGAAACTATCGGTTCAGGTGCATTCAGCGGCTGCGAGAACCTCAGCGTATGCAGCTTCCCGGATTCCCTTACGGAGATAGGAAACTATGCATTCTCTTCAACGGCCCTTACAGAGCTTTCACTGCCCGGATGCATCCTCGGAGAAGGCGCATTCCATAGCTGTGCTTCAGTAAAGACTCTTGTTATCGGAGAGGGCACGGAGATAATCCCCGGTCACTGCTTCAGCCACTGCACTGCACTTGAAAGCGTTGTCCTTCCGGATTCCGTAAAGGAGATAAACCGCAAGGACTACGATAACACAGGTGCATTCTTCAACTGCCCGGTGCTTACAAAGGTATCTATAGGAAAGGGAATCGAAAGCATTGACAAGTATGCTTTCCGCACCACCGGAGAAAAGCTCGAGGTCATATTCCGTGAGGGCGTTACTGCTGTTCCGGCAGGCGCATTCACCCACGCTCCCCTGACTTCCGTTATCCTTCCGGAGACAGTGAAGAGCCTCGGCTCAGGCATACTCTCAGGTTACAGCTCCCTGGAGACTGTTTCCGTCGGCGCAGAGGACTGCGATATAGCAGATTCGGAAAAGACCATTCCTTCATCAGCGCTTATCAAGGGCTTTGAGGAAAGCACCGCACACAAGTACGCTGAGAAATACGGCCGTGCATTCAAGGCCTTTGAGAATGATGATCCCACCATCATGTACGGCTGCTACGTATCCGGCATCAGCCTGACACTGGACGGATCTATCGGTGTAAACTTCTTCGCAAATCTGAAAAAGGGCGCTGACAAGGTGGTTCTGAACGGTCCATGCGGTGAGGTGGTATACAGCGGCGAAAAGCTGGCTGCGGCACTTCAGAAGGACGGAAGATACAAGTTCAGCTACGGTGTCAATGCAACACAGGCAGGTCAGATCATCACCATGAAGATCTATGACACTGACGGCAAGCAGCTTGATATCTACAACAGCAGCTTTGAGAAGCTCGCCGGCATGAAAGTTGAGTATTCTGTCAATACCTACATCGGAGATGTTGCAAAGTATCAGGAGGATCAGAAGCTGGATGCAATGGTAAAGGCTCTCGATACCTACTGCAAGGCTGCGGAGAACTATTTCTGCAGGACCTCTCATGTGCTGGATATCCCCACAGCTGACATCGTAAGGGTAAACGATTTCGGCAAGAAGTTCAAGATATCTCTGGTTCTCTATTCCTGCACGGCTCTGCGCATCTATTCCGATGCGAAAAGTGCTGTACAGATCTCAGGCGGCAAGGAGCACGCACTTGAAGCTGTGAAGCTGGGAGACAAGGTGCAGTATTTTGAGATACCCAATATCTACGCTCAGCAGCTTACAAGTGATATCACAGTCATACTGGACGGTGAGACCTATAAGATCAGCCCTATGGATTACTGCGCAATGGTGCTGAAGAACAAGGACGCTGACAAGAAGCTGACAGATGTCTGCAATGCACTCTACTACTACGGCGAGGCTGCAAAGGCATACAAGAACAAGTGATGCACGAAAGGAAACAATTAATGAGAGAAACATATCCTGCACCTGAAATGGAGATCGTCGTTTTTGAAGAAGAGGATGTTATCGATGCAAGCATTCCGGAGCTTCCGCCACAGGGCAACCAAGACTGAATATAACTGATACGGACTCCCGCATTCTCTCAGAATGCGGGAGTTTTTATGCGGATGTATTGAAGTCGGATGCATGATATGATATAATAAATGATGATACGGCAGACTGCCGGAAAAAGGAGAGATAATATGAGCGAAAAACTTATAATAATCGTATTCGGAATGATATTCGGCGTCGTGGGATTATGGCTGCTGATATGGATGATACTGAGGAAGAAACGCTGCACAGAGGCTGTTACTGCTGTTGTGAAAGATCTCGCCAGCAGAAGAGGCAATCACGGAAGAATGGTGTATGCGCCCATATTTGAGTTCTATTACGGCGGAATGAACTATACCGCCTCCATCAATTATTACACAAGACCCTGCCGTTACAGTGTGGGACAGGAGGCGGATATCTTTATTGACCCAGATGATCCCGGTACGATATATGTGCCGAAAATGCGCGGATTGTGGGTGATGGGCGTTATATTCACCGCTATCGGCCTGCTGGTATGTTACCTGGGGGTCATTCATAATCAGGGATGAGCCGGCAAATGAAACAGGGGCTCTGTGTGAGGCTGAGAAGAAGGCGAAGGCCGCCTGGGATCCCGTTCAATGAGAAAGAAGCCCGGACAGATTATCCTGCCCGGTTCAGTCTGTCAAAAAACCTATATCAATTAAGGGGACGCCCTCTCTTGCAGGGCGTCCCCTCTTCAAAAACAGTCCCCCGGACTGTTTTTGAATTCACCCCTTGCGGGGCGCTTTGTGGCTATATGCGGGGCTTTGCCCCAGCCTAACCGGCCCGTCCCCTCTGTCAGCTTC
>CAMKMD010000120.1 GCA_946413815.1 uncultured Ruminococcus sp. | reverse complement strand
AGAAATGTGCAGTCGGAGAATACCCAAAATCTTGGATAGGCAGGAGTCAGGCGGCATGATGAGCCGACTCGGTTGAAGTTCTTAATGCCACAGGTGGGAGGCCGCCCTCGTTGAAGCTGTTGATCCTTTGTGTGTTGTAGTAGCCGAAGATATATCTGAAGATGACAGTTTTGACCTCTTCACGTTTCATTCTGTAGGTCGCCCCATTTTGTACGGACAGCACAAAAAGCCACCTATGGCAAAATGAATTAAGCTCTGAACTGGCTCCGCAGCTTAAGCGGAGTCAGTTTTGTATTCAGTTGAATACGCTGATGATTATAGAAATAGATATAGTCATCAATAAGCCGACGCGCTTCGGCGAATGACCTGATTTTAGTCCTGTAAATACACTCTGTTTTGAGTATAGAGAAGAAATTTTCAGCTAAAGCATTGTCATATGGGTTCCCACGTCTTGACATTGACGGTGTAATGTTGTATGATTGAGTTAGGTTAAAATACGGTTGTGAAGTATATTGAAACCCTTGGTCACTGTGGAGCTGCAACTCCCCGGTGACCTTTTCCTTTCTCTTGGCTGCTCTTATAGTGTTCAGAACAAGGTTTATGTTCTGAACGGTCGATGTTTTGTATGCAACGATACTGCGGTCATACAAGTCTCTGATGACAGAAAGATATAGAAATCCTTGCGCTGTTTTTATGTAGGAAATATCAGTCACCCATTTCCTTTATAGACAGCATCATCGTCTACAGCAGGGACAGCGTCGGCTTCAAGCTGAAATGCGGGCTGACATTGAAGGAGGCACTATGTACGGATACAAGATCATAAACGGCAAAGCCGTCATCGACGAACAGGAAGCCGGAATCATAATCAGCATCTTCAACGGCTATATTTCCGGTTTGAGCATGAAGGCGGCTGCGGCGAATGCAGGCGTACCCATGCAGCACAGTGCCGTCAAGCGAATCCTGATGCAGGATACCTACATCGGCACCGACTACTATCCCGCGATCATCAGCCGGGAGACCTTTGCAAAGGCAAACGGCAGAAGGCTGCATCGTGCAAATCTGCATGGTTCTGAAAAGCGGTATACCGCACCGCCGATACACAAGGCGTTTGAGCTGACTGCTGCGGAGACGCATTTCGACGATCCGGCAGAGCAAGCCGAATACATTTATAGTCTGATAGAGGTGAAAACATGAAAAACATGACCGTCATTCCTCCGAAGCCGCAGAAAGGCAATGCGGCAGCGAAGGAGGAAGTGAAGCGCCTGCGGGTGGCGGCATACTGCCGTGTGTCAACAGACAATGAGGAACAGGCATCCAGCTATGAGGCGCAGATTCAGCATTACGAGGAATTTATCAAGACGAATCCGGAGTGGGAGTTCGTCGGGGTGTATGCGGATGAAGGCATAAGCGCTACCAATACAAAAAAGAGCGAGCAGTTCAACACTATGATCGAGGACTGTCAGGCAGGATAAATCGACATGATCTTCACGAAATCGATCAGCCGTTTTGCACGCAACACGCTGGACTGCCTGAAATACATCCGCCTGCTGAAGGAGATCAACATTCCGGTTTTCTTTGAAAAGGAGTCCATCAACACGATGGACGCAAAGGGGGAAGTGCTGATAACCATTATGGCGTCACTCGCGCAGCAGGAATCAGAATCCCTTAGCAAGAATACAAAAATGGGTATCCAGTACCGCTTCCAGCAGGGGAAAGTCATGGTAAATGCAAAACACTTCCTCGGCTATGATAAGGACGAGGAAGGGCATCTGATCATTAATCCTGCAGAAGCAGAGATAATCAAACGTATTTTTCGGGAGTACCTTGAAGGCTTCAGCTGCTAAAAGATAGCACGCGGATTGGAGCGAGACGGTATTCTGACTTCAAGAGGTAATCCAAGGTGGCATGATAGCACCGTCCGAAAAATACTGGAGAACGAGAAGTATATGGGAGACGCGCTCCTGCAAAAGACCTATACCATAGATTTCCTGAACAAGAAAAGGGGAAAGAATAACGGTGTTCTGCCGCAATACTACATCGAGGACGACCATGAGGCAATTATTCCGAAAGATATATATATGAAGGTTCAGGAAGAAATTGCGCGTCGATCGTCAGAACGTGATAAGAATGGCATTCGCAGAGGCTTCAGCGCTAACAATCCTTTTTCTCAGATAATTACCTGCGAGTGCTGCGGAGCACAGTACCGTAGAATCCACTGGTATAACCACGGAAAGACATCGATAGTATGGCGGTGCAAAACCCGAATGGAGGATAAAACTGTCTGCAACTCCCGAACTATCCACGAGGAATTATTACAGCAGGCGTTTGTTGATGCGCTAAATGAGATGATCGAGAATAGCGACGGATATTTGTCCCACCTGAAGGAGAATCTGAAAACAGCCATAAATCTTTGTAATCCGCAGTCGGCAGAAGCTCTTGCAGCAAGAATGAATCAGTTGCAGCAGGAGCTGCTAGACAGAACGGAGAGCAGACAGAACTATGATGACCTTGTGGAAGAAATACTTCTGCTGCGTGAACAGCAGGAGCAGACTAATATGGACGAAGCTGCCAAAGCTGAGCACCGGGACCGTATACAGGCGCTTTGCAACTTCATTAATTCCCAGCCGCGCACCATCACGAAGTTTGATGGGACGCTGGTGAGGAAGCTGCTGAAGGACGTAAAGGTATGTGATGTCTTTATCGAATTCCGTTTTAAGTCAGGGACATCGGTTATTATTGAGAAGTGAATAGATAGAGCAATCCCCGTATCACTGAGTGGTACGGGGTTCATTTTTAATACTGATTTATACTTGTGAACAGGCTGTTCAGCTTGTCATACAGTTCATATACTGCCGGATCAGCTTTCTGCAATGCATCAGGTTCTACAGCTTTCAGACGATCGTCAGCTATCATTAACTTCCGTTTCAGAAAATCAACAGTCACTTCGTAGGAGTTCATCTCGAAAATGAGCTGAACGGTATCTGATGA
The DNA here is from genome assembly GCA_946413815.1 of uncultured Ruminococcus sp. Classification (GTDB taxonomy): domain Bacteria; phylum Bacillota; class Clostridia; order Oscillospirales; family Ruminococcaceae; genus Ruminococcus. Next base: position 3,904 of record CAMKMD010000120.1, on the reverse strand, counting down.
TACGCACTCGCTTCTGTAAACATTTTCGCCGAGTTCCATGTTATCTATGGCATCAGCGAAAATATGGAATCGCTTGACAGCCTGTCTGACTTCTTCCTGATAATAATCCTCTTCTATAGCGTTCTGGGAGAAGAAAACATCTCTGGTACGGAGAATCTCTGTGGAGAGAAGCGCTTCTGCCTGCTTTCGGATAACTGATTCAATAGCATTGATACGTTCCGGAGTGAAAATATCATCACCTCTGAATTTAAAGGAGAAATCGCAGATTGTCTTGACACGGTCACGAAGTGAGTCATTCATCGCCATCTGGCCGATACGGGTGAAGTCATCACCAAGAACCGGTGCATATTCAAACAGCTTGTCGCCGATATTTTCGAAGTCTGCCATTGAAACATACGGCAACATAGAAAGATTCAGGTCAAATACAGGAGCCATACCCTTGATCTCAAGGGTATCATTGTCAAAGAGGACACCGTAGTTTCCGGCGTGTCGGTCCTGATTGAAGCAGAGAGAATCCACTACGAGCATCTCACGGAATGCCTGTGATGCGCCGATGCTTTCAAAATAATCGAAAACATCCTGCAATCCTTTGGCCTTCATTAGCTTTGAGAAGGAAGCATAACCGTACTGTTCGTTAGTGAAGAGATTGCACTTGGAGGCAAGCTTATCATAAAGCAGTACAGTGTGATACGGAACATAATTATCCGGACTGATAATGGCAGCGATTTCTGATGCCAGCATTTCACAGTATGGCTCCAAGCCAGGGCCGTATTCGTTGCCACGCTTGTAAATGAAGATATCTGAACCGAAGCAGCCGGGCTGTTCTTCCTTCCGGAAGCGCTTACGGAAGGAACCTTCACAGGCAAGCTCAGGGGATGTGGACGAGAAATCAGCAACATACAGACCAACGCCTTCAAAAGCAAGACGGGAGATTGTCTCAGTGAACTGGTTGCTGTAAAGCGATACCTGTTCCCATGTCAGGCTTTCATTGTCTGATTTTATCCAGAACGTGTCATTGATCGTTGCTGCATGTGTTGTTCTGATAAAGCCTTCGTTATCATCACAGCCCATCTGACGCATGATCTTCTGCAGGTGGGCATTGTGTTTTGAGGATTTGCGGCTGTCGAGCCATGTGTTGATGTCATCGAGGCCATATGGTAGGTTTCCAATACGTTCAACCTCGATAAACATGACTTCATCAGAGAAAGCAGTGGCGGGCTTCTTTTCAAATTTTGCAACAACATTGTTCTTGTTCATTAAGAAATACATGACCTGACAGCCCTCCTTAGTTCTATAATCCTTTATATTATAGCATACTTTTTGCGGTATATCAAGAATTTTGATGGAGAAAAAGCAGGGAGGCTTAAACGAGTAACCCCGTATCACTAAGCTTTGGTTCAGTGGTGGGGGGATTTTATATTCTTCATCGACTTAGAAGCTTTTTGTCAGCTTGACACCAACTTGAAAAATCTGCTATAATTATAGAAAAACAAGAAAAAGCAATAGATAGTTCTAAAAAGGCAGTCACCGTCTTTTTTAAGATAAAGCGAGGCTTTAAGTTGTATTGCATATATCACGGTCGTAATGCTGTTGATACTTGAAGTGATACGAAAATGTGTGGGTATTGCAAAATCAAAGGGTATGAAGCTGTTTGAAAAATACAAGGAACGGAAGGGTGCGAATGAAGGTGATAAAAAGGAAAACTGAACAGACTGCACCAAACCGCAAGATCAAAGCGGTCGTTGATATGATGTTTGATGACATTCCCTATTCCGAGGAGGTCACGCAGGCACAGGAGAAAATTGAAATCGCTCTGAATGCAGAGTTTGACAAGATAAAGGCTGACCGTCACGAGGACGAGGCTTTGGAAGAACTGCTGGGCAAATACGGCAGACTTTCGCAAATGGCAGAGCTTGCAGGTTATCCGGCGGACAGTGCGGAAAAATGGCGTGGTGAAACGCAGGCAGTAGATATTCGCCCGCTGAAAAAGGAGATGTGGAAACAACGGCTGAGGATATATCTCACCTCGGCATTTGCCGTGTTTGCGCTGTTGCAGGTGTTCTGGCTTATCTATAACATCATCGCAAAGCCTGTTGCTGTTATCGGTAATATATTTGTTATCGCCCTCGATCTGTTTATCGCATCATTCCCGTTCCGCAAATATCTTAAAACCGAGAAAGCCGCCGAGGGAAACAAGTACGACACCGATTCCTACAAATATCTCCGTACCCGAAGCGACAAGTACGCAAAACGTCTGCTGAACGGAATTGCACTGCTGTTTGCAGTGATGTTCGTGTTTGTGGCATCGGAGCTTAGCTTTTACATCTTCGGTAATTCCAAATCGGCTGAATTTGCGGAAAATTTCTTCAATAACAGTATCGTTATCGAGATACCCGTATTTCTGCTGATAAAAATTATTCTCTCCCTCAGAATGATAAGGCGGAGGATACATATTCCCGATAAGGGCAAGTATAAAAAGCACATCATCGGCATAACGGCGTTTTCGGCAGTCTACTGGCTTTGCGTGACGGCATTTACAATCATCAAGAGCAATGATATCGCATACCCGGGAAATGTCTTTATGATCGCAGGGATATTTTTCGGACTGCTCGTTATAGTCTATGATTTCACATTAAGACGCAAGGTCACATTCAGAAATATCGTCATTAACAAGCCGAGAATAGCAGTATATACGGCTGTTGTAGTTGCGGCTTCGGGCTTTATGTTCTTGCAGCAGGACACCTGGTACACGCAAAGCTACATCAATTCTGTTCCCGTTGTAGAACATAACACCCACAAGATAGAATACAATGACGAAACTGGTGTTTACACCATTACCAAAACGACCGATGATTTCAAGATACTCCACCTGACCGACATTCATATCGGCGGAAGTCTCTATTCCTACCGCAAGGATATAAAGGCGCTGAAGGCTTGCTATGCGGAGATCGTGCATACCCACCCTGACCTCGTTCTGGTCACGGGCGACCTTAGCTTTCCGCTGGGCATCATGTCTATGTCGCTCAATAACACTGCACCCGTGGGACAGTTTGCGGCTTTTATGAGGAACACGGGCATTCCGTGGGCTTTCACCTATGGCAACCATGATACCGAGTCGCTTGCATCTGCCAACAAGCAGGAACTCAGCGAGGTCTACAAGTCGCTTTCTTTCAAGACTTCGGGCAATCTGCTCTATCCCTACACCCAGCCCGATGTTATGGGCAGAAACAATCAGCTTATTGAGATAAGAAACGCTGACGGCACGCTGAACACGGGGCTTTTTATGATAGACTCAAACGCCTACACGGGCGAGGGCATCAACGTCTATGACTATATCCATGACGATCAGGTTGACTGGTACGCTGACGAGGTTAAAAGAATGAACACCGAGGCAGGTCACACGGTAAACTCAATGGTGTTCTTCCATATCCCATTGCAGGAGTACAGGACTGCGACGGAGCTTTACAACGAGGGCAGCGACGAGGTCAAATACTTCTACGGTGAGAACCCCGGCGATCACGGCGGTATCACCAATCCTCACTCACGACACATACCGCCGATGACATCAAATCCCGCTACACGATCTGGCTTGCACATTGGTGTGACCAGACGAATTACAGCGGCGCATACGGTATCTGGCAGCATTCCGAGAAAGGCAGCGTGGACGGCATCAACGGCAACGTCGATCTGGATATCTGCTATAAGGATTTCCCGACCATCATCAAGGCGAAGGGGCTGAATGGATACGGCAAGGAGCCGAATCCGCCTGCGCCTGCTGCGGAGGACGGTATCTCCGTCGAGGTTACTGTGGACGGCAAGAAATACAGCGGAAAACTGAATAAGACGTAAAAAAACTCCCCGGAACTGCTCAAAACGAACAGCTCCGGGGAGCATTATTTCGGGA
>CAMKMD010000119.1 GCA_946413815.1 uncultured Ruminococcus sp. | reverse complement strand
CTGGACTCCGCTAAAGGGGCGAAAGCCCCTTTAGAATCCCAAACGTTTGGTTTTGTCGGTGAAACCGCTTTTTTGACAAGCTGGCCGCCCGCAGAAATGCGGGCGGTTTCTTTATGCTATCAGGGAAGACCATTGTTCATCGATATACCGCTGCGCAATTTTTGAATACCTTGTTATTAATTGCGGAGTTGTTCGGTTAACATTGACATTTTCTTATACCTAAGGTATAATTAATTGTGTATATGGTGAAGCGGCAGACAGAGGCAACGCCGCGGACCAATGCAAGAATTCATAATGAAGGGATGATCCGAATGAAAGGAAAAACCACAAACAGAGTGATCGCTGTTTCGCTTACAGCTGCTATGGCACTGGCAGCCGCACCGACGGTCGCTCAGGTAAACGCTGCTGATGCTATCCCCGGTGCAGTTATCTACTCCACCGACTTCGAGGACGGCGATGTATCACAGTTTACCAACAGAGGCGGCGATGATACCACCGTGCTCTCATCTGAAGACGTTGACGGCAACAAGGTACTCTGTGCAGATGAAAGAACAGAGTCATGGAACGGCCCCGCATTCCGTCTTGACCAGGAGGGACGCTGCGAGGCAGGTACACAGTATCTCGTAAGCGCAAAGGTCAAGGGAAAGTACTACACTGACTGCATCATCAGCTATCAGTACAGCGATGCAGGCGGAGAGCCTCACTATGTAAACCTCACTACTGTCAACGGCAGTGACTGGAAGTCCGTAAAGGACCTCAAGGTAAGCTTCTCTGAGGACGTATCAGACGTATACGTATACTTCGAGGGCGGCTCCGGTCCTCTCTACGTTGATGATTTTGAGATCAAGGAAGGCCCGAAGTACGAGATCCAGCAGGACAAGGCTCCTCTCAAGGACGTATACAGAGACTACTTCAAGGTTGGTACAGCTACTACCACCATGGAGCTTTCACCCAAGTCCACAAAGGACCTTATCAAGAAGCACTTCAACTCTATCACCCTCGGCAACGAGCTCAAGCCTGATGCACTTCTCCAGAAGACCAAGTGCCAGGAGGAGGGCGATAACGTTAACCCGATAATCAGCCTTGCAAGCGCAAGAACTATCCTCAACTTCGCAAGAGACAACAAGATCCCCGTAAGAGGACACGTACTCGTATGGCACAGCCAGACTCCCGACTGGTTCTTCAAGGAAGGATTCAAGGACGACGGAGACTGGGTAGGCGAGGATATCATGCTCCAGCGTATGGAGAACTACATCAAGAACGTTTTCGATGCAGTCAAGGAGGAATATCCTACCGTTGACTTCTATGCATGGGACGTTGTAAACGAGGCATTCACCGATCAGGGTACTCCACGTCAGCCCGGACAGCAGGGACAGAACGGTTCCGAGCAGTCTGCATGGGTAAAGGTATTCGGTGACAACTCCTTCATCCCCTATGCTTTCAAGTTCGCAAGACAGTATGCTCCCGAGGGCACAAAGCTCTACTACAACGACTACAACGAGTGGTCAACAGGCAAGACCAACGCCATGATCGAGCTTGCTACAAAGCTCAAGGCTGAGGGCACTCTCGACGGTCTCGGCCTCCAGTGCCACTGTGATGTTCCTTCACTCTGGCCGCAGGCATTCCAGTATGACCAGATGCTCACATCCATGGAGAAGGCAGGCGTTGATCTTCAGGTAACAGAGATGGATGCTACCATCTGCCAGCAGGGCAACAAGCCTTCATCTTCCGATTTCGAGAAGCAGGCAAAGTTCTACAAGGAAATGTTTGAAGTATTCAAGAAGCACAAGGACAGCCTCTCCGCTGTAGTACTCTGGGGCACCAAGGATGACCAGAGCTGGAGAAGCTGGGGTTATCCGCTCCTCTTCGAGGAGGACTACGAGGCAAAGGCTGCTTTCGACGCTATCGTAGATGGTATGGAAGTACCCGATCCGCTGCCCACAGAGCCCCCCACGGAGAAGCCTACTCCCGCACCTACAGAGCCCACTACCGCAGAGCCCACATCTCCTGCTGATGTATTCTACGGCGATGCAAACTGCGATGGCAAGATCAATGTTGCTGATGCAGTTGCTGTGCTCCAGTACGTTGCAAACCAGACCAAGTATGCTCTTGACGAGAAGGGCCTTGTAAACGCTGATGTTGACGGTTCAGCCGGCATCACAGGCGATGACGCCATCACTATCCAGAAGGTTGACGCTGCTATTGTCAAGCAGACTGATCTCCCGCTCAAGAAGTAATAGTATTTATGGAAGGGACTGCTGCGGCAGTCCCTTTCAGTCTGTCAAAAAACTATATCTGCTCAGGGGATGCCCTGCAAGAGAGGGCATCCCCTGAAGTGATATAGTTTTTTTTGCCGTCTGCTGCCGGCAAATCGTAAGGCAGCAGAAAAACTGTAACGTTTCCCTGTTCCGTGCGACTAATATACAGAAGGAGGTGAGGAAGTGTCCGGCGAGATGAAACGATACTACGAGGAGAACGGCAGGAAGGTATTCCTGTATCTCCTGACGCTGTGCAGAGATGCCGATACAGCAGATGAACTCACACAGGAGACCTTCTATCAGGCCCTCCTGTCCCTGGGCAAATACAAGGGTGAAAGCTCGGTATATACCTGGCTGTGCGGCATTGCGCGCAATCTCTGGCTGCGTGAGAAGCGAAGAAGAAGCACCCGTCCGGGGGGAGAGCTTCCGCAGGACACTCCCGATCCCTCACCTTCGCCTGACAACAGGGCAGAGAGCCGTGACGAGGCGGAAAGACTCATGGTGCTGATAAATGCCCTGCCGGAGCGTGAACGGCAGCTTGTGCTCCTGCGCTCACAGGGCGGCCTTTCCTTCCGTGAGCTGGGCGATCTCCTCGGCTGGAGCGAGAACGCCGCAAGAGTCACCTACTGCCGCATAAAACAGAAGCTGAAAACAGAGCTTGATAAGGAGTGATACTATGGAGTGCAAAATAATACAGGATCTTCTCCCCCTCTATGCGGAGAAGCTGACATCCGATGAATCCAATAAGGCGGTAGAGGAGCATCTCAAGGGGTGTCCGGAGTGCATGGAAAAGCTGGAGGGTATCTCCGCTGCTGCACCACCTGCCCCCGACCGTGATATAAAGCCGCTGAAAAAGGCAAGGCGCTCTCTGCTGTTCCGCATACCGGCCATAATTCTAAGCGCTGCACTGCTGCTCGGTACTGCATTTCTGTTTCTCTTCTGGGGCGTTATACCGATAAGCTCCGCAAGGCTCGGCACTGTCATCGAAGTAGTAGGCGATCCTGATTCGGAAAGAGCAAAAAGCTACAGTGAGATTGATCCCACAAGAGCAAAGCGTGCACTTGCTTTCACATTTATTGGCGCCTGCCCCGGAATCCGCCGTGACTACACTGTACACTACGATTACAATCCTGACGGCACTATGACAGATCATTACGATATTACGTTCTATGCTGTCATGTCTCCTGTATTGCCGATCCCCTTCGATGCCAGAGGAGATCACCCGGAGCAGTATACATTCTGGACATCACCTAAGAAAGGCGAGACTCTGACCGTACACTGCCGTGACCGTGTACTGGTCTACGACCTCTGGGAGCTCTATCAGCAGTATGCCGGAGAGGAGGACACGCCGGAAAGCTGAAGCAGAGCCCATAATACGAAAAAAGCCATAGAGAGGATATCCTCCCTATGGCTTTTTTTCAGTTCCCTCCGCGTGTCAGCATGGCAAGCGTAAGGGAGATATTGAAATTCTGTACAGTCACGCCCGAAGGCACATTGAGATGCACCGGGGCGAAGTTGAGTATATACCTGATACCTGCATCGGCCATGAGCGAGCATACCTCCTGTGCGGCGTTCTCCGGCACGGTTATTATGCCTATGCGGATGTCCTCTGCGGAGCATACGCTGCTCAGCTCACTGATATGGTATACCGGCTTGCCGCCTATCTCGGTACCGATTATAGCGGGATCGATATCGAAGCCTGCGGCGATAGTGAAGCCGTATTCGGCAAAACAGGTGTGATTCATCATGGCTCTGCCGAAGTTGCCCATGCCCACAACAGCAACGCCGTCATGGTTCTCGAAGCCGAGAGTCCTGCCGATATCACGTATCAGCTCGGCGGCCGGATAGCCTACACGGGGCTTTCCTGCGCTGCTTACGGAGGCAAGGTCCTTTCTCACCTGCACATCGTTCAGCCCGAGTGCGCCGGCGATAGCTGTAGCGGAGATGTATCCCGACCTCCTGCTCTCCGGCAGTGAGGTCAGGTAGCTGAAATACATCGGTAATCTCTGAAGTGTCTGAGGAGTGATACTCTTATCCATAACGTCACCCGCTTCAGGGAGCTTACTTGTTCTGGATGTACTGGTCGATAGCTGCTGCAGCCTTCTTTCCAGCGCCCATAGCGAGGATAACTGTAGCTGCGCCTGTAACTGCGTCGCCGCCTGCGTATACGCCTGTTCTTGATGTAAGGCCGTCCTCGTCAGCGATGATGCCGCCCCACTTCTGGGTATCGAGTCCCTCTGTTGTGGACTTGATGAGCGGGTTGGGAGATGTGCCGATAGACATGATAACGCAGTCGGCAGGGATCTCGAAGTATGCGCCCTCTACCGGTACAGGCTTAGCTCTGCCGGAAGCATCGGGCTCGGAGAGCTCCATCTGCTGGCATATTACGCCCTTTACCCAGCCGTTTTCGGTGGCTGTGATCTCAGTAGGATTGGTGAGGAACTTGAACTCGATGCCCTCCTCCATTGCGTGCTCTACCTCTTCCTTACGTGCGGGAAGCTCGTTCTGGGTACGGCGGTATACGATAGTAACGTCAGCGCCCAGTCTCTTTGCGCAGCGTGCAGCATCCATGGCAACGTTTCCGCCGCCTACGATAACAGCGCTGGTGCCGGCCTTGATAGGTGTTGCGCTGCCTTCCTTGTATGCCTTCATCAGGTTGATACGTGTAAGGAACTCATTAGCTGAGTATACGCCGTTGAGGTTCTCGCCGGGGATGTTCATGAATCTGGGAAGACCTGCGCCGGAGCCGATGAATACGCTCTCGAAGCCCTCTTCCTTCATGAGCTCGTCTATGGAAATAGTCTTGCCGACTACTGTGTTTGTCTCTACTTTTACGCCGAGAGCCTTGAGGCCCTCGATCTCCTTCTGTACGATGTCCTTGGGGAGACGGAACTCCGGGATACCGTAGGAGAGAACTCCGCCTGCAACGTGGAGAGCCTCGAATACAGTTACCTCATAGCCCTTCTTTGCAAGATCTCCTGCACAGGCAAGGCCGGAGGGGCCTGAACCGATAACAGCTACCTTGTGGCCGTTGGAAGCGGGCTTCTCAACAGCACTCTCAGGCTGGGCGTTGTGCCAGTCGGCAACGAAGCGCTCAAGACGTCCGATAGCAACGGGCTCGCCCTTAACTCCTCTTACGCACTTGCTCTCGCACTGTGTCTCCTGAGGACATACACGTCCGCAGACAGCGGGGAGTGAGCTGGACTTTGTGATTATCTTATAAGCCTCTGCGAAGTTGCCCTCTGCGACCTGGGCGATGAATGCAGGGATATCTATCTGTACGGGGCAGCCTGTGGAGCAGGGCTTGTTCTTGCAGTTAAGGCATCTCTTTGCCTCGTCGATAGCCTGCTCTTCTGTGTAGCCGAGAGCTACCTCCTTGAAGTTCTTGTTTCTTACATCCGGTTCCTGTACCGGCATCTCATTTCTTGTTAAAGACATATTCGGCATCTCACTTTACCTCCTTGAACAGATTGCAGGTCTCCTCGTGTGCATGGCGCTCGAAATCGCGGTACATAGCGCCTCTTGCCATGGCCTCGTCGAAGTCTATCTTGTGGCCGTCGAACTCAGGTCCGTCAACGCAGGCGAACTTGGTCTCGCCGCCGACTGTAAGACGGCAGCCACCGCACATACCTGTTCCGTCGATCATGATGGGGTTCATGGAAGCAACTGTGGGTACCTCGTACTCCTTAGTGAGACGACAGACGAACTTCATCATGATAAGGGGACCGATGGTGATTACTCTGTCGTACTTCTCGCCGCTGTCGATGAGCTTCTTGAGAGCGTCTGTAACGAGGCCCTTCTCGCCGGCAGTGCCGTCATCGGACATGAGGACGTACTTGCTGGAAGCTGCCTTGAATTCGTCATCGAGGATAACGAGATCCTTGCTTCTGAAACCGCAGATAGCGTGTACCTCGCAGCCCATCTCATGGAGCTTCTTGGCAACGGGGTAAGCGATAGCGCAGCCCACGCCGCCGCCTACTACAGCGACCTTCTTCAGACCTTCGCACTCTGTAGCGCGGCCGAGAGGACCAACGAAGTCGTGGAGTGAGTCGCCCTCGTTGAGGTGGGCGAGCTTCTCAGTGGTAGCACCTACCACCTGTGCGATTATAGTAACTGTGCCGGCCTTGCGGTCGAAATCGGCAATAGTGAGCGGGATACGCTCGCCGTTCTCATCAGTCCTGAGGATGATGAACTGACCGGGTTCAGCCTTTGCGGCAACTCTCGGAGCGTTTATCTTCATAAGCACTACCGTAGGGTTGAGAAATCTTTTTTCGGTAATTTCAAACATAGTCTTTCTCCTTCAGATTATTTGCAGATCTTACACCGCCGACGCCCTTGTCTCCGGTGGAACGGAGTCTGCATGGGTATATTCATAATTATATCACAAAATAACTTTTACTGCAAATATAACATATGAATATCGATATTCTGATATCGATATTAAACAAGCTGTAATATAGCCGGATACATAAATCAAATGCAGGGGTGCACGGTGCGTGTCCGCCGCAATGAACATACCAACTGCAGGGACCGCCTTTGGCGGTCCGACTGCCCGTGCGATAGCCTGCTTTAGTGAATAAGGGGCAAGGGGAAGGTAAAAATGTGTAGCTGGCGTTCCGACAGATATGTGTGATTCACGTTGGTGGGCGGGCTGCCGAAGGCAGCCCCTACATACGTAAATAACCACAGGGACGGGCGATGTGGGCATCGCCCCCTACACACAACGCCGCCGACAGCCAAATGTAAGAATCCTGTAAAAAGCTGCCCGTGCGATAGCCCGCTTTAGCCTGCGTGTCTGAACTAAAAGCAAAAGCTGACAGGTGGGGGAAGGGTAAGGAAGGGGGAGTCCAGAGG
>CAMKMD010000118.1 GCA_946413815.1 uncultured Ruminococcus sp. | reverse complement strand
AATTCAAAAACAGTCCGGTGGACTGTTTTTGAAGAGGGGACGCCCTGCAAGAGAGAGCGTCCCCTGAATAGATATAGGTTTTTTGACAGACTAACCGCCCGCATTTCTGCGGGCGGCCTGTTTCATGTTATAATGCTCTTATCTGAGCGGGATCTGGTCGTATCTGAGTACACCGGCATCGAGCTTCTGGATTGTGATAGCATCGGTACCTGTGAGACCGGCCTGACCGTCGATATCAGCGTTAGCCTTACCTGTCTCTGTGAGCGGGTACTTGCTTGCATTTGCAACGCACTGAAGGATTGCAACTGCGTCAGCAATATTTACCCTGCCGTCCTCGTTTGCATCACCGTACATAGTTGCACTTGCAGGAGCCTGTGTAGGAGCCTGTGTGGGAGGTGCCTGTGTAGGAGCCTGTGTGGGTGCCTGTGTGGGAGGTGCCTGAGTAGGAGCCTGTGTGGGAGCCTGTGTAGGTGCCTGTGTAGGTGCCTGTGTAGGAGCCTGTGTTACGGGCTGAACTGACGGACCGTTGCCGTCCTTGTGGAGAACTACCTTCTCGATAGTTACGCCGTCGCCGTGAGGCCACCAAACGATAGCCTTTACAGTAGAACCAACGTTTGAAGGAATGGTGTAGTCAACTGTAGCAACCTTATCGGAACCAGCCTTTACAGCCTCGAACTTGTCCTCGAGCCACTCGCCTGTCCATGTACCGAACTCACCGGAGATTTCAGTATCGCTGGAGTTGATCTTTACATAGAGAGTAGCGGACTTAGCGCCCTGGGGCTTGAACTCAACGTAGTTGTTGATCTCGTTATCAGAACCGGTCTCTGTACCTGTTGTCATATCAGCAGGAAGCAGAACGATATCTCCGCTTGATGTGCCGGGATTAGACGGCTGTGTTGTCTGCTGCGGAGGATTTGTCGGGTTCTGCTGCTGCGGAGGATCTGTCGGATTCTGCTGCTGGGGAGGATCTGTGGGCTGCGGTGTAGGTGTGGTCGAGCTGCCGCTGTAGATCTTTGTTACGCCGGGGATAGATGTATCGACAGAGCCGGTCTTCTTGAAGTGGTAGAGACCTGCTGCTGCACCGACAAGACCTGCATTGTAGTCGATAGCTACCTCGTTGCAGACATAGTCAGCCATGTTGTCGTGGTATGAACCGTTTGCATCGCAGGGACCGCCGACAAGCGCACCGATGAGCGGATGAGCATTTGCGCCGTATGCAGCGAAGGGGCTCATGTGGTCGCCGGCTGCATCCCAGCCGTTCATGTTGAACTGGTCGTAGCTTGTGTAGCCTGAAGCAGCTCTGTGGTGAGCGTTCTTTGCGCTGTTGCTTGCGAAGCCTGTTACGAAGCAGGTATTTGCCGGGTTGTTGCCGAGGATGTAATTCATCTGGCCTGTTGCCCAGTCAGTGTAGTTTCCGCCGCCTTCCTTGGTAGCAACGAGAGCCATGAACTGCATAGAGCAGTTAAGTCTTGCACTGCCCCACTTGTCAAGGAAGAGGTAGTTGCTGCCTGTGCACTTGCTTCCGAGATAGCTGTTAGCAGCGCTCCAGTCCTTGTTTACGATACCGTTCATTACAGCTGCACCGAGGTTTGCATCGTTCCAGCCGTATGCCCACCATACACCGATATCACCGACACCGGATGAAAGTGTGTTCTTGTAGCCTGAATCACCTGTTGCGAGTGCGAGAGCGCCTGCAGCCATTACCTGCTCGTCCTTGCACTTCTGTGATGCGTAGAATGTATCAGGGCCGTCTGTTGCGCACTGATTGTGCTGGATGGAGAAGTTGTAGAGAGCCTTTGCGTACTTCAGGTCATCGGCGTTGCCGAAGTTCTTGTAGTTGATAGCAAGGGCTGCAGCGTAGTTTGCAGCGATATCGCTGGCGCCGCTGTTTGTCCAGTACATCTTGCGTCCGGATCCCTGTGTCTCAGGAGGTCCCCAGTATCCGTGGTCCGGATTACCCTCGCCCTTCTGATAAAGGAAGTTGCTTACATTGTCTCCGTTGAGCTTTGTGGAGTCACGGAAGAATGAGCAGAAATGATCGAGGATAACCTTGATGTGATCGCCCTGGCCGGTAGCATCGTAAGCGTCCTTGAACTCATAGTAGCTGAGTCCGAGAGCAGCTGCGGTGTAGCCCTGGGGGAGACCGAACATTACGTGGTCACCGGCATCGTGGAATCCGCCCTTGATCTCGTCATCCATGTGGCAGTTGCTTCTCCAGTCGAGTCCGCCGGAGGAGTTGTCGCCGCACATATTTGCATCATAGAAATAGAGCGAATACTGTAAGAGCTTTGCGTAGTTATCGTTGTCTGCCGCACCTGACATAAATGCAGGAGCGGATGCGAAGCTACCTAAAACCGAGGTAGCAGCGACCGCAGTGCTGATAGCAGCGGCCTTGATCCTGTTGATTGTCTTCATTTGAATCACACTTCTTTCCCTTAAAATACATTTGTAGTGGATTGCCTATAATATGCTTACAACATAATTATACAATGTTTCCACACAAAGTTTATTACAAAACGGTAACACAAAGGTTACATTAGGGTTAATCGCATTAATATCGAAAGATTTTCTACGTTTTGAACGATAATGATAGACCGAAGTTGTGCAGTATCACATAGAAAAATGAACATTCAGTGAACACGCGGTACTCGTAAACTGTTATTTAACTTTTAAACTTAATATATTTAACCGCATTTTTAATACTATCATGGTGTCAGATAGCACTAACACGCTGCCGTAAAAAGTTATGTACCGCATACACAAAGCTGTAATAATCTCATTTTCTTCTATTATAGGGTAACAGAGCGCAATAAATGATCAGGCAGCAGATAACCGCAAGGAGCAAATTACGCTCCGCCCCCTGCGCGATAGCTCCTTTTGAATTCAGAATTATTGTATCGCCTCCGGCGATTATCTGTAGGGACCGCCTTTGGCGGTCCGCTTCCGCATATTACCGGTAATTGATTGTAGGGGGCGATGCCCACATCGCCCCGCCCCTCTGTCCATATCTGCGGTTGTAGTGTGGGCGTCCGCGGTCCGGAAAAACCGGACTTTCAGAAAGACCGGCGGACCGCCGGTCTACAAATTTCCTTCTACCCCTTGTTTCCTGTTTTTTTTAGTTGCATCGATGGCAGCCAGAGGGGGCTGCCGCACGAACAGCATGGAAAAGCGCTGCATCTTTTTAATCCATCGCCGGAGGCAATACCAATAATTCTGCATTCTGCATTCTTAATTCTGAATTATAAAGCAGCTGTCTGCCCCGCGCTCCCCTCATCTACTGTACAACTTTTGTAAAAATATCTTCCGGCCACCGCAATGTTGAAAACTAATGCTTGACAAAGTTTCTGAAATGTGTTATATTATTATATAGAGCACGGATCTATGCCTGCTCATTAATTATTTTCAGGATAAGAATTCCGAAATATAGATGTGCGGGCCCTGTGCAACGAGACACCGTGAACCATGTCAGGCGGGAGACCGAGCAGCATTAAGCGGACCGTTTTGTGTGCCGCAGTAAGCCTGCACATCTATGTTCCGGAATTTTTTCAATTACCCGACCCCGACGAAAGGAGGAAAGCCGTGAATAAGCCGGAAAACCGCTTCCAGAGATTCTTTGGAAGGCTTCTGAAAAACTACCTTGATTCTGTTATCTACGGCACCTTCTGCGCCGTGGTCCTCTACTTTATATGTATGCTCGTCTTTGCCTTCATGGGGCATACCGAATACCTCGGCGGAGCCGCTCTCATGCTGCTGCTCTGCACCATAGGTATCGTCAGCGCCCTGATGACCCACCACAGGACGGGCTTCCACAAGTATGATCCCGAGCTCATCGGCGACTGCTTCGTGGGCTACAACAAGAAATGCAGGCTCTTCAGCTATGCTCTCAGCGACCTCTTCAACAAACGCCTGAACTACGCCCTCGCCGGCTTCCAGACTCTCGAATCCGACTACGCCGACCGCACAACAGAGCGCGAAAAGAGCGTGCTTGCGTTCTATATCGGCCGCTGCTATGAGCTGATGCACTACTTCCCCAACGCCGCAAGGTACTACCGCAGCGCCAAGGAACTCGGCTTCAGCGACGGCATCCTCCCCCTGCTGCAGGCACGCTGTGCCGCCGCTATGGGCGATACCGAGGATGCACTGAAAATATATACCGCTATCCTCGAAGAGCCGGAAAACCGCTTCCGCCATGTGGTGCGCACCGATATCGGCAAGATGTATCTCCACAAGGACGACGGAGTCAACGCCCTCAAATGGTTCTCCGAAGCCATCCGTCTCCGCGAGAACTACGCCGAAGCTATGGGCGGGGCTGCCATAGCCCTCACTCTCCAGCACAGATATACCGAAGCCGAAGAGCGCTACCGCTCTGCTCTGCTCAATAATATCTCCGATCCGGTAGGATATACCTCCTACTACAAATCCGTGCTTGAAGCTGCAAGAGCTGAGGACAAGAAGGCAGAGGACTGTAAGTAAGCAGCAGAAAGAGGTACAACGATGTACAAGGCTCTATACAGGAAATGGCGCCCGCTAACCTTTGATGACGTCATCTCCCAGCAGCATATCACTGAAACTCTGAAAAACCAGATACGCACCGGAAGGACAGCCCACGCCTACCTGTTCACAGGTTCAAGAGGCACCGGCAAGACCACCTGTGCCCGTATATTCGCAAAGGCTGTCAACTGCCCGGATATGAAGGACGGCAACCCCTGTCTCGAATGCGAGATATGCCGTGATGCCGATTCCGGCGCCCTGACAGATATTATCGAGATCGACGCCGCCTCCAACAACGGCGTTGACGATATCCGTGACATCCGCGACGCTGCGGTATACCTGCCGGAGCGCTGCAAATACAAGATATACATCATCGACGAGGTGCATATGCTCTCACAGAGCGCCTTCAACGCCCTGCTGAAGATCATGGAGGAGCCTCCGGAGTATATCAAGTTCATACTCGCCACTACCGAGATACACAAGGTGCCCGCCACCATAACCTCACGCTGTCAGCGCTATGACTTCCGCAGGATACGCTCTGCGGACATCGCTTCCCGCCTGAGCTATATCGCCTCACAGGAGGATATCGATCTCAGGGAGGACGGCGCAGCGCTCATCGCCAGGATAGCCGACGGCGGTATGCGTGATGCGGTATCCCTCCTCGATCAGTGCTCTGCCTGTGCAGAGGTCATTGACGCCGAAGCAGTCTCCCGCACAGCCGGCATCGCCGGAAGGGATCATCTATTCGAGCTGCTTGAAGCAGTATCCAACGCCGACCCTGCGGCCGCACTGGAGGTCATCGCAAGGCTCCATGATATGTCCAAGGACCTCAAAAGGCTCTGCGACGAACTCATCATGCAGCTGCGGAACATCATGCTCCTCAAAACAGCCCCCGCTGCGGCAGAGAACATCATCGCCGCACTTCCGGACGAGCTTGCAAGACTCAAGGCACTTGCAGCCTCCTCCGATCTCCCCACAGTCATGACAAGGATAGAGATGCTCCAGTCATGCCGTGAGAGGATGATGAAGGTACTCAGCGACAGGGTGGAGCTTGAAATGTGCATCATCAGGATGTGCAGAGGGGGCATTGCAGCCTCCGCAGACGCCGGAGATGAAAAAAATATGGGAGGAAATTCCGGCGCAGGTATTGACAATTCTGAAATATATGATAAAATAAAACAGTTGGAGAAGAAGGTTACAAACCTCGCCTTTGAGACCGCTCACGAAGCTCCTCCCCCCGTGCAGAGACCTGCCGAGCCGGAGGTACTCACGGCAAGCACCCCCGCACCGGAGGGCGCACCCGTGGTGGATATATCCCGTGTCACCGAGGCCGATATGACTCCCTGCGACCGCTGGGAGGATATCATGGAGGAATTCAGGAAGCTCAATCCCGCTGTTGCAGGAAGCCTTGAAGGCTCCCGTGCGGCAGTATACAAGAACGTCTTCTTCATATTCACCCCCAACCGCTTCTTCATGTCTCTCTTCAAATCGCAGAAGGAGAACGCTGTTGCACTCAGCCGTGCGATATTCAACGTAATGGGCAGCAAGTACCGCCTCAGCGCAAGATGTACGACCACAGTCGAGGAGCAGCAGTCCATGGCAGAGAAGCTCATAAACAAAGCCAGAAACAGCAATATAGATACTGCTGTTGATAATAACAACGAATAAACCATAAAGGAGAATTTTTACCATGAAAGCAAGAATCCCGAAGAATATGGGCGGCGGCGCTCAGAACATGAACCAGATGATCAAGCAGGCTCAGAAGATGCAGGATCAGATCACTGTCCTCCAGGAGGATATCGAAGCAAGAGACTTCGCAGTAACCACAGGCGGCGGTGCAGTTGAGATCGTTATGACAGGCAAGAAGACCATCAAGTCTCTCACCCTCAAGCCCGAGATCGTTGATCCCGAGAACATTGAGGATCTCCAGGATCTTATCATCAGCGCTGTAAATGAGGCTGTTAACAATATCGAGTCCACAACAGAGGAAGAAATGAGCAAGATCACCGGCGGAGTATCACTTCCCGGCCTGTTCTGATGGCTGACCACAACGCGCTCCCGCTGGTCATACTGGCGGAAAAATTCGCTTCTCTTCCCGGTATCGGCATGAAATCCGCCCAGAGACTTGCATACCATGTAATGTCTATGGAACCGGAGGCTGTCGAGGATTTTGCAAAGGCACTTGTCAACGCCAAGACGCAGGTACACTGCTGCTCGGTATGCCAGAATCTCACCGAGAAGGAAGTATGCCCGATATGCTCCGACCCCGAGAGGGACAGATCTACCATATGCGTAGTTGAAAGCCCGAAGGATGTCTCAGCATTCGAGCGCACACACGAATTCAAGGGAGTATACCACGTACTGCACGGACTCCTCTCCCCTATGGACGGCATCACGCCGGACAGGCTCCGTGTGAGGGAGCTTCTCTCACGTGTGGGCGACGGCAGGGTGAAGGAGGTCATCATGGCGACCAATCCCACCGTCGAGGGCGATGCAACTGCACTCTATGTAGCAGGTCTGCTCAAACCGATGGGAATAAAGGTATCACGTCTGGCCTTCGGTCTCCCCGTGGGAGGCATACTGGAGTACGCCGACGAGGTAACGCTGTATAAAGCTCTCGAGAATCGTAATGATATGTAAGAAAGGCGCCCTCAGGCGCCTTTTCAGCTTGTCAAAAAAGGTGGTTTCAGCGATAAAACCAAACGTTTGGGATTCCAAAGGGGC
>CAMKMD010000117.1 GCA_946413815.1 uncultured Ruminococcus sp. | reverse complement strand
GTCCCAGACTGTTTGCAATTGCCTTATATCCAATGCCATCCATACGCATGGACCTTATCAGTTTCTTCTGAGCATCAGTCATATCTTCACCGCCTTCAAATGTACCGTTTTTGTAAGTTTGGGGTATCCACACGGGCTCCGCCAGGAAATGAATCAGAATGCGTTTCGCCATTAAAAAGCATTTTTTTATATCATTTTTTGACGTAAAATCGCTGTTTTGGAAAGCGGTTTGTAACGAAACTCGATAATGAGGTCAGAAAATCGCTTCTATGCAACGGCATATGAAAAACGCGATAAATCAATGTTTCCTTACTTGTGATACGAGTCTGCCAGACAATCAGAATCATTCGGAAGTAGGTTCATTGGCACCCACCCCATACAATTTCGCGGATTTTTACGCGAGAGGGGCCGACGGTCTTCTGTTCGGTATCCCGCAGAGATTCCGACCCGCCCCCCGGGGCAGCCCCAGCCCAGCCCCCGCCCCGTAGTTTCACCCCTGAGTCGCAGTCAATACTTGTACTCAGGGGTGTGATCCTCGTTTCGAGTCTTGATGCTGTGGTGACGGTGGCAGAGGCTCTGCCAGTTGCTCTGGTCCCAGAAGAGCACGCTGTCTCCTCGGTGCGGTTTGATGTGATCCACATCGGTCGCCTTGACGTAGCGTCCTGCCTTTAGGCACTCCACACACAGCGGATGTGTCTCAAGGTAACGCTTGCGTGCTCTGTTCCATGCGGTGCCATAGCCGCGGCTGCCTGCGGAACGAGTGTCTTCCGGGTGGAGGGAACGGTGCTTGTCACAGTACTTCGTACCGTAAGGTACGAGCGCCGCACAGCCGGGATGTCTGCACGGTGTGTTCGGTCTGCTTGGCATTGTCTCTGCCTCCTTCCTGTGTTGGTATTTGGTAAGGGGCGGTCAGTCCCGCTTGGTTGATTGTAGGTTTGTGGCCGGTCTGAACAACGCCCCTCATATACTGTCGTGGGAGAGGGCATTTTAGGGGTAACACTCAAAAAATTTTTTGGATTTTTTTTATTTTTCCCACGGAAGCCCCGATTTTCCGAAGTGTCCGTAGGCAGAAACCTTGTTGTAATCAACATCCAGCAGACTGAGACTCTCGATGATACCTCTCGGCGTGAGATCATAATTTTCCCGGACGTACTGGCTGATGAATTCTGTATCCTGATGTTCTGTTCCGAAGGTCTCCACATACACGGACACAGGCTCTGCCACACCGATGGCGTATGCGATCTGCACCTCTGCCTTGTCCGCATAGCCGGCACTGACGATATCCCTTGCGATCTTGCGTGCGGCATACGCACCGCTGCGGTCGACCTTGGACGGATCCTTACCGGACATCGCACCACCGCCAATGTGTCCGATTCCGCCATAGGTATCGCAGGCGAGCTTGCGCCCGGTCACACCGCAGTCCGCAAAGGAGCTTCCGAGAACGAATCTGCCTGTTGGATTGACCAGTTTCACGAAGTCAGTATTCAGCCCGTACTCTGTCGCCGTTCTCACCATCAGTTTTTCAATGATCGGTCTGAAGTCCTCGACCTCAACATCACGGATATGCTGTACCGAGCAGAGGAAGGTCGTGATTCTGCCGGTATCATAATCGAAGCTGACCTGCGCCTTGGCATCGGCTTTCAGCATGCGGCAGGGGTACGTTTTCAGCAGTTCCAGAAATTTTGTCGCCAGAACGTAGGGGATAGGGAGGAGTTCCGGCGTTTCGTTGGTAGCGTAACCGTACATCATACCCTGATCTCCGGCACCGCCGGTATTCACACCGAGGGCGATGTCATTGCTCTGGTGATCGACCAGAATCGCAATGTCCAGATCATCGGCGGTGAAGTCCAGCTTGTAGTCAAGTCCCGCATCGCGGTTCTCAGCGCCTCCGTTGTTGATGCGATCGAATACCTGCTGAACCAGAGCCTTGTAGTCCGGCTCATGGGTACTGGTCAGCTCACCGGCGATCACAAGGCAGCGGTTCTTGAAAAGACATTCTATCGCAACACGACTGCTGCGGTCATGCTGAAGGCAGTCGGTCACAATTGTATCTGCGATCTGGTCACAGATCTTGTCGGGATGTCCTGCGGAAACCTGTTCTGAAGTAATAATTCTCATAATATTTTCCTCCTGATTATTTCATATTGCTTTTGAACCTGCCACCCTCTGTCGCTTACACACCCTTTGTCAGTGTCAGCATCGGGCAAGGTGCAAATTAGAAAATGGCTCAAAAATGCCTATTCTTCGTATCTTTTCTATTATTTATATTTATTTGGGGCAAGTAGGGGCAAGTAAATACAGTAATATATATAAAGAAAAGTATATATAATAAGCACCGAAAAAACCTGCCCCGGTTTGCCCCATCTAAAGAAAACAGCGTAACTACGGACGAAAGTGCTGCTTTACTCCAAAGCTGCAAACTCCTCCGGTTTGTCCTCTTCGCCGTTTTCATGGTCGAGGAAGCGGCAGCCCACCAGCATCGTTGTCTTCTGCGCACCCTTGGTATCATTCGGACGCTTCCGCACGATAGGGAAGAAACGCTGGATCGCATTGTTGAAGTTGGTACTGTTTTCCTTGCGGTAGCCGTACTTATCGCACCATTCCCCGTAGAGCTTATAGACAGCAGAGGTTCGCACCTCAAATGCTTCTCCCTCCTCAAGCCATGCATCCACAAACTGACCGACACGGTCAGACTCTGCTTCGTACTCCTTGGTAGCGGTCGTTACAGCAGCCGGATCTTCCAGACCTTCGGCACGGAAACGCTTGTATCCCTCATAGCACCAGTTAAAGATAGCAGAGAGGTTGGTTTCCTCAGCGAAAAACGACTTCAGGCCCTTGTCCTGTTCATGCTCCTCAAAGTGGCGTTTGAACGGGATGAGCTTCAGACGGCAGGAATAAAACAGTGTCATATCCGATACTGACGGCTTGTAGTTGGTGTTGATGAAAATCTTGAAATTCGGCTTGAAATCGAAGCTGTTCTCATGCAGAAAACGGGCGTTCAGTGTATCATTACCCGTCATTCGCTTTACCAGTGCTGCGTTAAAGGTGATCTTTTTTTCCGGCTCGGAGATATTCACAAAACGGATACCGGCAAGACGGGCGATCTCTTCAGACGGGCCTGATGCGTTGGTATTGCCGAATTTGGTAGAGAGCATCTCCGGATTCGAGGTCTTGCCGTAGTCACCGACGATCTGCAGGAATGTCTCCATTGTGGTTCCTTTGCCGTTTCGGGAGGTCGCACCGTAGAGGATAAACAGGCATTCGAGCGATGTATCACCGGTTAGCGCGTAGCCGAGTGCCTTCTGCAAATACAGAGCGAGGTCTGCGTCATTGCACATTACCTCAGAAATAAACTGCTCCCATCTCGGACAGGTCGCCTTCGGGTCATAGGTGATGCCGGACATCATAGTGAGAAAATCTGCCGGATCATGCGGTTTGAATTCCCCGGTAGTGAGATTCAGCGTGCCGTTTTTGCAGTTGAACAGATCGGTATTGTGGTCGAACAGACCATGCGATACCGGGTACACAGACTTTGCATCTTCGATCATGGTACGGCGGTTCTTCCGGAGCTGGAGCTTCTGCACACGCTTGATATACCTGTTTCGGGTGTCCTCATCCTTGATCTGCAAGGCAAAAGTATACAGTCTGTCTGCCAGCTTTTTCGCCAGTTCAGCCACGGCAAGAGCGTTCTCGTCCGGTCTCCAGACAGCACCGTCATAGACGTACCAGATACCGCGTTCACGGTTAAATCGGGCAATGGGCTTGTAGAAGTCTGCAAAGGCATATCCGATACCGATCTCGTCACGCTGATAGCGGGGATTGGTGTGCGGCTGCATCTGTTCCAGCGTCAGGGTGATGTGGGTGAGATCCGGCTCAAACATCAGCTGCTCTGTATCTGTCTCACCTTCGATATCTTCAAAATCATCCTCAGCGGAGGAGTCCGCGATCGGTGTATAGATCTCAGATGTCGATGCGATCGCATTGCGGATCGTGATCTGACCGTAAGTCCTGTCACCGGTCATGCGATCCCACTTGTCACGCATCAGACCCGATGAACGGAAAATACGGTCGATCTGCTCCTCCACATTACCGCACCAGAAGCAGAGCATGGAAACAAACGCCATATCTGCATCAGACTGTGAATCATAGCCTTCCTCCCAGTGTCCTTCATAGAGCGCTTTGAACTTGTCACCGGAAGCAGAGGCGGATGCGTGTGCGATAACGCCCTCGTCATCCAGATAGGATGCAGGCTCGATCGTCTTATTGGATACGCGGGTGCTGCGCTTCATGAAGGTGTCAAGCAGACTGCGGAGCGCATCATCGTCACGCTCCACTGTGCCGGGGCGGAACATATCTCCGGTTACCGTAACAAAGCGATTGGTCGTTCCCGGCAGATAAACCTCCAGACCGTGCTTGCGGTTGTTGATGTAGTACACGGTCTTATCGTAGGCAAAGTCCGGAGAGAGCTTGAAGAAGCCGCGCAGTCCGGTACCGGAGGGAGAGCGTTCAAAATAAGCAGTTGAGAAGATACCGAGAATGGATGCCGCCACATCATTCAGGCTGCCGTCCTCCCGGATACAGTGGTCGATGTCGATTGCACCGATGCCCTCGGAAACTCTGTAACCGATGCCGTCCCAGCCGCCGATTGCATACGCTTTCATAGCGGTCTTGAAGTCGGTGAAGGTGTCGGGCTCATTCGTTTTTGCCATCTGTCTTGTTCTCGGGTCATACGGCACCTTGGTCGGTCTGCCGCTGCGTTTTTCCAGCTTCCAGACACAGAAGGATGCCGACTGCTTCAGTGCGTCCGGGATATTTACAAAATTTACAGGCATTCAGAATATCTCCTTTCAAGGAAAAGCTGTGCAATGACAGCGGTTTCAATACGGTTCATCGCATCGGCGTCCGAGATATGTCCGGCATAGCTGCGAAGCGCATGCTTGCTGACAGTCGTGAGCTGCTCCGCCAGGATCATGGACGGATCCAGATGCTGATGAAGATCGGAAATACTGTCGGGGAACAGATGCGTATGGCACGGCAGCTCCGGCTTTTTCAGATGCCGTGTCATGGGAATGATATTGACCGTGTCTGCGTGTGCATTGCCCATATCATTCGAGAGAATGATAACCGGACGGATGCCGTCCTGCACGCTGGAATCCGGATGACTGCCGAGATCCGCAAACCAGATGTCGCCGCGCTGCGGTCTGTGTTCAGTTGTGTGATGCTGCACCGGCGCAGTGATATATTTTCTCGGATCGAAGCCGAGCCCTCTGTGGTATTCTGTTTTCAGGCGTTTATTCTTACGCGCCATAGTTTTTCACCTCCGTGGTCTGCGGCGTAACCGAATTGTCGCCGCTTTGCCGTCTTTCTGTCGTCAAATAAAGATGGATCATACTGAGAGTATGATCATAGCCGTGCCTTGACTGCTGCAATCAGTTTTTCCTGCGTGACGTCTTTTGAAGCGAGTGCTTTCAGGACATCATCATCTACAGTGTCTTTTGTTACGATGTGATGGATGGTCACAGTGTTCTGCTGTCCCTGACGCCAGAGTCGGGCGTTGGTCTGCTGATAAAGCTCCAGACTCCACGTCAGTCCGAACCAGATCAGGATATGACCGCCGGACTGGATATTCAGTCCGTGCCCTGCCGATGCAGGGTGTATCAGAGCGATCGGGATGTTTCCTGCATTCCAGTCTGTGATGTCAGATGAATCCTTGATGTCACGAGGACTGTAACCGCAGGCAGTCAGATGCTCTATAATTCGGGTGCGGTCATGCTTGAACCAGTAACCGATCAGCACAGGCTGCCCGTTTGCCGCTTCGATCAGGTCTTCCAGCATTTCCAACTTTCGGCTGTGAATGGTACGCGCTTCCTTGTTTTCATCATAGACGGCACCGTTTGCCATCTGAAGCAGCTTATTACTGAGACTCGCAGCGTTTGCGGCGTCAATGTCACCGTCCTCAAGTGGAATGATAAGGTCGTGCTTGAGCTGATCGTAGAGCTTTCGCTCCGCCGTATTCATCTCGACCTCATGGTTGACATACACGCACTCCGGCATATCCAAGTAGTCAAGGGCTTTCATAGAAATTGTAATATCCGAAATCTTGTTATAGATTTGCTCCTCTGCGCCGGGACGGGGTGTATATGAGAACACCACACCCGTGCTCGGATTCATGCTGCCGGGCTTGAAGTAGCTTTCACGGAAACGGCCGATAAACCTTCCGAGCCGTTCACCGCCGTCAAGAATGCCGATCTCCGCCCACAGATCCATGAGACCGTTTGAAGTCGGCGTTCCTGTCAGTCCGACCCATCGTTTCACGAACGGACGCACCTTCCGCAGCCATTTGAATCGCTGTGACTGATAGTTCTTGAAGGAACTCAGCTCGTCAATGACGATCATATCAAAATCCCAGCGCAGGCCGTTTTTCTCATAATACTCTACAAGCCATTTCACATTCTCGCGATTCACGATGTAAATAAAAGCATTATGATTGACCGCAGCGGTGCGCTCCTTGACGCTGCCGACAATGACGGATATCTCGATGTTTTGCAAGTGATCCCACTTCTTTACCTCGGCAGGCCATGTGTCACGGGCGACTCTGAGGGGCGCGATCACAAGCACCTTGTTCACTTTCAGCTCGTCAAACATCAGGTCGTTGAGTGCTGTCAGCGTGATGATCGTCTTGCCGAGTCCCATGTCCAGGAATAATGCTGAAACAGGATGTTCCCGGATATATTCGATGCAGTATTTCTGGTAGTCGTGCGGTGTGTATTTCATCCGGTATCATCCTCCTCCAATTCATAGAATCCTGCAAGATCATCGGGATCTATCGGTTCTAGTGTCTCTCCGAAATCATCCATCTCAGACGGCAGTGTTGTGGTCTCCAGATCAGGTATCTTTGCACCGATACCCTCCGGAAACGGCTCACCGGGTGTCCAAGCAAGAATCGCATCAATGCAGGGTCTGATCTGATACAGCTTGTCAATGCAGAGAACCGGAAAGCCCAGCTTCATCAGCTGATACCGTCTTTTTCTCTGCAGCGGACGCATCATTTTGCCCGGTGCTTTCAGTTCAACAAATACCGTCTTTGCAGGAAAGAACAGAACGAGTCTGTCAGGCAGCCCGTTTGCTGTCTGCGATGTCAGCTTATACGCTACACCGCCTGCAGCCTTGACTGCCTTGACAAACTCATTCTCAACAACATATTCTCTCAATGTCTGCCGT
>CAMKMD010000116.1 GCA_946413815.1 uncultured Ruminococcus sp. | reverse complement strand
TCTGCCTCTGGACTCCGCTAAAGGGGCGAAAGCCCCTTTAGAATCCCAAACGTTTTGTTTTGTCGGTGAAACCACTTTTTTGACAAGCTGAAGGGACTGCTATGCAGTCCCTTTTTGTTATTCTTCAGTTGCCTTACGGATATATGTTCCTGACGGGAATTCAGTATCGCAAGGGAAAGAGAAGTTCATCATTGCATGATTGGCTGTCTCTATCTGCTCGCCGTTCTCGTCAAGGAGAGTTTCGAGTTTAAGGGTAACAGGCTTCTGCATCGGTGCGATAAGCTCAACTGTATCACCGGCAAAGAAACGGTTACGCTGAGTACAATATACCATACCGTTCTCACAGTGGTCTACTACAGCTACAACATCGTAATTGCGTATATAACCGCTGTCTTCGTAGTACTGTGATTCATCAGGCCTTCCGAAGAAAAAGCCGTTGCAATACTTCCTGTGGCTGACTTTGTATACCTCTTCCCTGATCCATTCAGGAAGATGGTAATTATAGGGATCACGGAGATATTCATCAACTGCCATATGGTAGGCGTTTGCCACTACTGCAACATAGTAGGAAGATTTAGCTCTGCCCTCTATCTTCAGGCTGTATACTCCGGCCTCGGCAAGCTTGTCGATGTGATCTATCATACAAAGATCCTTGGCGTTGAGTATATATGTACCGTGTTCGTCCTCAAATACCGGGAAATACTGGCCGGGACGCTTTTCCTCCATGAGGTGATAGCCCCAGCGGCAGGGCTGGGCGCATTCTCCCCTGTTCGGATCACGGTTTACGAGGTACTGGGACAGGAGACAGCGTCCTGAAAAGGAAACACACATTGCTCCGTGTACAAAGCATTCGATATCAAGATCCGGTGAGGTCTTGGCTCGTATCTCGGCGATCTCGTCAAGACTGAGCTCCCGGGCGAGAACTACTCTCTTCGCCCCCATTGAGTGGAGCTCACGGGCTGTGGCGTAGTTTACTATACCTGTCTGTGTGGATATATGTATCTCCATATCCGGTGCGAGACGCTTTATCATCATAAGCAGACCGATATCTGCTACGATGAGGGCATCAACACCGGCTGAGACTGCCTCCTCCACAAACTTTTCAAAGAAGGGCAGTTCGTTATTCCTGGGAAGGGTGTTACAAGTAAGATATACCTTAATACCGCGCTTATGAGCGTCATTTACGGCGCTCACAAGCTGGTCGTAGTCAAAGTTTCCGGGTGAGGAACGCATACCGAACATCTGTCTGCCGAGGTATACGGCGTCTGCACCGTAATTCAGCGCAGCGCCGAGACGCTCCGGATCACCGGCGGGAGCAAGGACTTCAAGCCTTTTCATAGCCCCTCCTTAGTTGCCGGCAGCTTCAGCAGCAGCTGCAGCTGCTCTCTCGTCGGCATACTGCTGTTCAACCATGTCGATATTAGCCTCATGCTCTTCGAGAGTATCAGCAAAGTAGGTCATACCTGTATTGATGTTAGCGTAGAAGTAGAAGTAGGATGTCTCCATCTTCTCAAGTACTGCGTCTATAGCCTCGATACCGGGGTTGCAGATAGGTCCGGAAGGAAGTCCTTCTGTTACGTAGGTATCGTATGCATCAACGAAGGTCTGATCATATACATCCATGTGTCTTGCTACAACATCCTTAGCATAGTTGGAGGTAGGATCGGACTCGAGTCTCGGGAAGATATCAGGATTCTCAAGACGGTTCCAGAATACTGAAGCAACCATTGTCATTACGTCTGTAGTAGCTGCCTCCTTCTGAACGATGGATGCGAAAGTCACAAGCTCATCGAGTGAGAGACCAAGGGCATTCATCCTGTCAAGGCGTTCCTGTGTCATCTTGTTGTTGAAGTTGTTGTAGATCTTCTGGCAGATCTGGTCGATATCCATACCCTTGTAGAAGAAGTAGGTATCAGGGAAGAGATAGCCCTCCATACGGTAGAACTTCAGAGATGTATCAGACGGGAGGAGATTCTCAAAATCATATCCGAGGCCGCCGGCATTGAAATAGAAGATAAAGTCGCTTGCCTTGCAGATACCCTCTGTCTCGAGGAGATTTGCAGCCTGGAGAACTGTATATCCCTCGGGGAATGTGATCTCGACTGTCTCGCCCTGCTCTTCCTCCTTAACAGATGTGAGCTCGTTGATGATAGCCTCATAAGCCATATTCGGGCGGACAAAGTGCTCTCCTGCAATGTAGGCTGTATCGGTCTGTCTCAGTCTGGAGAACATCTGGAAGGCCTTGGGGGACTTGATTATTCCCTCTGACTCCAGCATTTCGGAGATCTCGATAGTGCCTGCACCTTCGGGGATCACGATGAGGTGATTGGTCTCTGACTTGCCGATACCAAGCATATCACGGCCGTAGCCTATGATTATCATTGAGAGTACTACTGAAACGCCGAAGATAAGCGTTGTCAGAATGAGTACGCCCGGCAGTCTGCTTCTCTGCCTCTTCTTACGCTTCTTCTTTTTTCTCGGCATAGGTGCACCATTTCGCATGGGGTAGCCGGGCTGATTCGGGTAGGGCTGGCCGGGATATGGCTGACCTGCGAACTGCGGACCCTGTACGTTCTGCTGTACTCCTGCGGGAGCTTCGGGATCAGCCGGCTGTGCAGGTGCTGCGGCCTCACCGGCGTCTGCACCTTCGGGCTGTCCGTTATTCTCGTAGGGGATCCTGTCACGGCGGCGGACATTGTCATCCTCCTTGCTGCCATGCTCCTTGTTCTTCGCACTCTTCTCAGGCTTCTTCTTGTCGAGGAAACCGTAGTCGAACTCAAGGTCATCTCCGGCAGGCTCCTCAGGCTGTCCGCCTTCGGCAGGAGCGTTGTCGTCAAGGGCGTTTATCTCCTCAATGATCTCATCAAGGACGTCCTTGTTCTGTTCCTTCTTCTTGGGTTTCTTGTTATCCTTACGCATTGCAGATGATCTTCCTTTCATCGGTATAAATAGATCTTAGTCTTATATCATGATCCTCCAGAGGAAGCTCCGGAGTTATCTGTCCTTCATATGCAGCGGCTGCTGTGTATACCTGCGGGTTATCCCTCAGAAAACGGTCGTAGAAACCGCCTCCGTAGCCGAGCCGTCCGCCGTTTTCCGTAAAGGCAAGCCCGGGCACGATGCAGACCGTTCTCCCGGTCAGCTCCGGCTGCGGAAATGCTGTATCCGGCTCTTGTATCCCATAGGCGCCCTCTTTCAGATCCTTCAGATCCTTCACAAGGTGGAAGGTCATTATCCCCCCCTTGTGACAGAGCGGATAGGCCGTACCGATCCCGAGACGCCTCAGCTCTTCAGACAGCAGGTCTGTAGAGACCTCCGATCTGAAAGAAGCATAGAGCAGAACGGTATCTGCATTCCTTATACGCTCGCTTTCAAGAAGTCTTTCGCATATCAGCCTGTCACTGACGGGAGAAGCGAGTCTTTCCCGCAGTTCAGAGAACTGTCTGCGAAGCTCCTTCTTGTCAGTCGCTGAGTATTGCATTTCTCTGTCTGAGGCTCTCTGCGGGTGAATGCAGGGCTTCCACAAGTTTAAGTCCGAATTCAACGGCTGTGCCGGCACCTCTTGAGGTAATGAAAATACCGTCTGCAGCAACCTTTCCTTCTGCTATCTCAGCGCCTGTCAGCTGAGTTTCAAAGCCTGTATAGCATACAGCCTTTTTGCCGCTGAGCAGTCCCTTGTGCCCGAGTATGGAGGGAGCTGCGCAGATCGCACCGATTATCTTGTTGTTCTCGGTACAGTAGTCGATTGCAGCCTGTACATACGGGGATTTTTCAAGGTTGAGAGTTCCGGGCATACCGCCGGGAAGCACGATTGCTTCAAGCTCTTCTGTAAGAGGAGCCTCCTGAGCGATGGTATCAGCTACCACCGGGATGCCGTGAGAGCCGGTAACAAGATTGTCGCCGACGCCTACTGTAACGACCTTTTTTCCGGCACGCCGGAGAAGGTCGATAGGTGCGATGGCTTCGGTCTCCTCGAAGCCGTCAGCAAGGTAAACATAGATCATAGTCTGTTCCTTTCGGTCAGAATGTGTCACCGCTCATGCAGTCACATTATCTGAAGGTGATTATATACTTATTGAGCAGGAATACCGGATGATAAGAAAGCTTCGCTTTGCGAAGACCCTCTATTCCAAGATCCTCCTCACGGTTGACATATTCAAAGCCGCACATCTCTGAACGGGCAAAGTAATTGTTGATACCTGTATAGATGCCGTTATAGGCTGTATCAGCTTTCTCGATGTGCACACAGAAGGTATCGTCAGTCAGCGGTTCGCCTATTGTGACGGCAGCTGTCCTTCCGCCTATACGGATAATACCGCCGCGGAGTCCGAGACCTTCATAATAGTTGAAATAGGTGTTTATGGCGTACTGCTCAGCGGCAAAGGAGCGCTCCTCCTCAGCGCTTTCTGCAGTGCGGCCGTTATAGGCTTCTGTACAGAAAACGATACAGTCATCGTAATCAGCCTCGGTTATAGGGCTGTAGGTGTATTCAAGCTCGCGGAAGCGTGCAAGGTGATTGCGCTTGCCGTGGTACTTTCGTCCTGAGAGCTCTGTGAGATCGCTGACACGGTAGATATAGTCTGAGCCGTCACGGTCATATACTGCATCATACTGCCCCGGAAAGAGCTCCGCAAGAACAGTGAGCTGTTTCTCTGTAACACCGGACAGCTTCAGCGGAGAATCATGTTCCTCAGCGGTCTTTCTCAGTACACCGATAACGTCCCTGATGTCTCCTTCACCAGAGGGAAAGATAAATGACGGGATGCTGTCTTTGTTTCCGAATGCGCATACGATATAGAAATTCTTGTAGAAGGCTATCTGCGAATCAGCAAGACGCTGCCATGCAAGATTATTGGCAAAGCTGTACTCACAGCCGCGGAATCCTGACTTTCGCAGTATCGGTACTACCCTTTCCCTGTCCTCAAAAGCAAGGGGTCTGAATTCAAGCATCAGCGGCCTTCCTTTTGAGACCTGCAAAGTATTCGCCGACCTCTTTCATCTTTCCGCAGGTCATTTTGCCCTCCGGACATCTGCCAAGTTCAACACAGGACGGACCTGCATGGGCGAAAATGTGCGGTGCGACCTCCACGCACAGGCGAAGCATCTCATTGGCTACGGCCTGTATCTCCCACTGCGCTCTGCGACAGCAGCGGTGGCGGAAGAAATTGAAGAGTGACCTTACATTCATCGTTACGACGATCTTGGTCTCGCAGGCATTCGGGAGAAGGAACCTCGCATCCTCGTTGGCCAGTTTTTTTGCTTTGGAAAGAGCTGTCTGTTCATCACAGCCATCCGCAACGAGTTCAGCCTTACGGCTTTCAGTCAGCAGTGCTGCTATCTTCTCATAGCCTGCGGATATCTCTTCGATGATACGGTTGAATTCTGCCTTTGCCTCAGGCACTGCTTCTATGGAAGGAGGGGTTATGAACTCAAAACCGTTCTCGTTGACGTAGCGCTGGCTCTTCTGCGAGTATGAGGCTATGCGGTGACGGACGAGCTGATGTGAGCAGGCACGGGAGATACCCTCAATGCCAAACGTAAAGCTGACGTGCTCCATTACGCTCTCATGTCCTATGGATACGAGCATATCTATAAAGCTCTCTATCCTGTCCTCAGTAAGGCCTTCCCTCAGTGATGCGATATCACTGCTGGAATAGCAGAGCTTTGCCGCAGTCGCAGCAAGCTTCTCCGGCTCAGGAGTATGTGCGATCAGTTCGACCTTCATATAGCTATACCTCTTTTCGCAGTTTGATTGCACAATCAAATGTACACTTATAATTATTGTACCATCATTCAGCGATTAAGTCAAGGAATTACAGTTAAATAAAATGATATAACATTAATTCAGGTGATTATTTGTGACAGAACGGAAAAATTTTCTGTTTTACTATGGACAAATCAGGAAATATATAGTATAATATCTTAGTATATGAAATATTTTTTAATCGGAGGAATCATCACTATGAAAATTGTTAAGAAGCTTACTGCAGCTGTTGCTGCCGTATGTCTTGCTGCAACTACAAGCTGTTCAGCAACTATAGGAAATGGCACGCAGAATGCTCTCGACGTTGACGGCGTACAGATCAATTCGGGAATGCTGGTATATCAGACCATCACAGCTTACGACAACGCTGTAAAGATGCTTTCCGACCAGAACAGCGAAACTCCTACCCTCAAGGATGTCAAGAACTCCAAGATCGATGAGAAGGATGCCGTTGACTGGATCCAGGACAAGGCCACCGAAGAGCTGATGAACTATGCAGCTGTTATGAAAAAGGCTGAGGAAAACAATATCACTCTTGACGATAGCGAGAAGGAAGAAGCCAAGAGTATTGCCAATTACATCTACAGCATGGACCCGCGTCCGGAGATGAACGGCGTTAGCATTGAGACCTTCTACAAGATCTCCGAGGCATCATACCTTCAGGACAAGATCTTCAAGCATTATTTCGGTATCGACTCTGAAATGGGCTGCACCGAGGACGAGCTCAAGGACTTCTTCAAGGAGAACTTTGCACGTATCAAGTACTTCCCTATCAGCCTTACAAACAGCGACGGTGAGGCTATGACTGACGACGAGCTCAGAGATATCAAGAAAAAGGCTGACGAGTACGTAAGAAAGATCAACAAGAAATCCGGCGAGATGAACAGATTGTGGGAGCTCAGCGAAGCTGAGACAGAGTATCAGGACTACATCAAGTCACTGAACACAACTACTGCTGCCGAGGGTGAGACAGTTGAGACTACTACTACAGCAGCTGAGGAGGAGACTACCGAAGCTCAGACTACTACCACAGATCCCTACGCTAACGAGAGACTCTTCCAGAAGCAGACAACTGCTGCAAATGACGGTACTTCAGAGGATACTGAAACATCCTCAAGCGAGAAGAACTACCAGAGCTTCAATGACTACATCTTCAACGACCTTAAACAGGGCGAGGCTGAGGTATATCAGTACGATAAGGATAACCTCTATGTTATCATGAAGGCCGATATCGAAGAACGTATGACTGAGGACGATTACTGGTCTGAGGACTACATCAACGACCTTCTCCAGCTCCGCTTCCACGAGAAGTTCCAGGATTATATGAAGGAATTTGCTTCAACTCTTAACGTAAAGAAGAACAACGCTGCTTACCGCAGATTTGACCCCTTCAAGCTTGAGCTTGAAAAGCCTTCCAATTCTCAGTATTAAGTAAAAAGCTGTGTAGCCTTAACGGTCACACAGCTTTTTTTATATGATAAAGAAGGGACTGCCGGAGCAGTCCCTACAGTCTGTCAAAAAACCTGTATCTATTAAGGGGACGCCCTCTCTTGCAGGGCGTCCCCTCTTCAAAAACAGTCCACCGGAC
>CAMKMD010000115.1 GCA_946413815.1 uncultured Ruminococcus sp. | reverse complement strand
CGCCCTGCAAGAGAGGGCGTCCCCTAAGTAGATATAGGTTTTTTGACAGACTGACGCCTCCTGTATTCAGGAGGCGTTTTGTATATCTTTGTCTCATATCGGAAGGAGGACATTCACAGCCGCAAACAGCAAAACGAAGAAGATAAGCCATCTGATGTGCTGTCTGCGTTTGCTCCACAGAAGTCCGATGAACTCGCGGATGAAGGCATTCGGCCAGAAGTACCATTTCGTCCGGCAGCCCGTTCCCTCTGCATCAAGGCCTTCATTCCCTGCTATGATGCCGCTTCTCAGCACATGATAGTCTGAGGTCGAGAAGCCTATCCTTGGTTCGGGACAGTCTTCCTTTATCTTTGCGAGGGAGAAACGCATATTCTCCTGCGTGGTGGTGGACTTGTCCTCAGGGATGATATCACTTTCTGCAATACCCTGTGAGATAAGGTAGTTCTTTATGCAGCCTGCCTCTGAGATGACCTCGTCTGAGCCCTGTCCGCCGGAGGGCACATATTTCAGGCTGCTGTCAGTTTTCTCCTTCTGCATTTTTGCGAAAGCGACAGCATTGTCTATCCTTCCCCGAAGGAGCGGGAAGGGAGTTCCGTCGCCGGCGACTGAACAGCCGAGTATTATCATATGCGTCCTGTCAGGTGCAGGCTTCTTCTTTGCTGCGATAAGCCCGCACAGCGCCGTGCTTATCAGCATGGCTTCGAGGTATACGAAGGAGATGGAGTAGACGCTCTCTATCGTATTGAAGACACGCATCTCGGATTCACTGCCGGAGGTGAACATCCTGTCAAGGAAGAAAAATACGGCATATCCGCCGATTATCATAAAGCTCATGATAATGCCGAGCAGATTTGCAAAGCTCTTTCCCTCGTGGATGATGAGGGAGATGTTGCTTATCAGTAGTGCGGCAGCCGCTACCAGCATTACGGGGATGGTATAGAGCATGAATGAGGAACCGGCAGACCTGATATGTGAGAACAGGGTGCAGACGTTGTAATTAAGGCCGTATTTATGATAGGTAAAAACAGACTGCAGGATACTCAGGGCAAATGTGAGTACAAAGAGCGCTGCTCCGCCGTACAGCAGGGTAGAGTAGGAATACATCACGGATCTGCATCTGAGTGCGAATGATGCGGCAAGGAGTATTCCGACGACAAGAACGTAGATCTCAACGACGAACATACTGATATGCGAGCCGGAAAAATCATCGTTCGTTCTGTTGACTATGATATTGCCGGGCAGAACATTGACAGGTACAAAGCCGATGGATACTCCTTCTTCATTATTGAGAAGGTATTCGCGCCCCTTTGAAACAGCCTTCACGATCAGATGATGCGGATCGTCCGGATCAGTCACGAGTTCAACTATGCCTCCGTGCTCCGTGGAAAAATCTGCGGCATCCGTATTCGCCGGAAGAAAGATATCGAGCCTTCCGGCATAAAGCGCAGTTATACCTGCAACGGTCAATATCATGGCTATGGTGAGTATAAGCGTGATAAAGCCTATCCTGCGGATCAGGCGTTTATCGTCCTGTTTTCGGTTTGCGGGTACGTTGTTTTTCATTGGATATCCTCCGGTCAGTTCATATCTATAATATTCTACCATAAAGGCAGGATAATATCAAGTAGGGATAATGCTGAAAACGCCCGCTGGATCGTTTCCCGGCGGGCGCATATACTATTCTATCTCTGCCATTTCGTAGACCATGTCATACATACTGTCACAGCAATGTGCATGATAGGTATTTACTATCCTGTCCGAGGCTGTCCTGCCGCCCGCTTCATCGGCACCCATGAGCACTGCATAGATACGCTGTTCGTAGATGCTTACGATATCTCCGCGTCTGAGGCATCTCTGGACTATGGGGAAGGCCTCCTCAAGGACTCCCGGTTCAAGGGGACCTTTAAGGCGTGAATGGAAGCTGAAACACACGAGCTGTGCCTGCTTGTCCATTCTCTCCTGAAGACGGAGGACGAAGCGGTAGATATTGGCGAAATCCGATTCCCGAACCACATAGGCGCCCATGTGGGTATCCGCTTTGGCAAGCTGTGAGAAGAGTTCGAAGCCTGTACCGGAATCCCGTCTGTCGGCTTCTCCGATGAGCGCTGCTATGCGCTTGGAGAGGAGCCTTGAAGACATTGGGAGGATAAGGTAGTGTGATATACCGCGGTCGAGGAGCAGTATCTGGTTTTCCTCGGAGCCGTCGAAGGTCACTGCAGCATTCGGGATGTTCCTCTGCGTGAACAGTGTACAGATGTCTCCCGCCTTTTTCCCGGCAAAGTCCTGTGATATCAGAACACAGGCGATGTCAGGGAGAAATGTTTCCTTTTCTGTGAACAGCACCTCATAGCCTGTTATATGAGAGAACTGCTCCTGCAGCCTTTCATCGCTGCCGGAGAGGATCATGATCTTTTTCATTCTGATCGCCTCTTTTCAGAATTGCCTTTATACTCTATGCACATCATAGTCATGTCATCAAACTGTTCGGATTCCTTCACGAAGACTCTCACAGCGTCACGGACGTTTTTCAGTATCTGCTCCGGTGAAGCGGCGGGCTCACTGTTGAGGGCTTCAAGCATACGGTCAGTGCCGAAGAGCACCTCGTCCCTGTCGGTTGCCTCGGTTATGCCGTCGGTGTAGACGAATATCTTGTCGCCCTCAAAGAGCTGTATCTGATATTCCTTGTAATTTATGCCGTCCATGCCGCCGATGACGAGACCGTGCTTGTCCTTCATCAGCTCAAAGCTTCCGTCTGCGCGGCATACGGCGGGGTACTCATGGCCTGCGTTGGCGGCAGTGACTATGCCTGTTGAGATCTCAAGAATGCCGAACCATACCGTTACGAACATATCCGCCTGATTCTTTGAGCAGATAGCCTCGTTGGTCTTGCTGAGTATCTCAGCCGATGATCTTCCGAGCATGGCGCAGCTCTGGAGGATGGTCTTGGAGATCATCATAAAGAGGGCGGCGGGTATTCCCTTGCCTGATACATCGGCCATTACAAGTCCAAGATGATCCTCATCTATGAGGAAGAAGTCATAGAAATCTCCCCCTACCTCTCTCGCGGGCTCCATAGTCGCATAGATATCGAACTCGTTCCTGTCTGGGAAGGGCGGGAAGGAATGAGGGAGCATGGCGGCCTGTATCTTCGTTGCGAGCATCAGCTCCGTGCCGATACGCTCCTTCTCGGCGGTTATCGTCGTGAGGTGGTCTTCGTATTCCATAAGCTCGCGCTCCATATCCGCCATGGCAAGGCTGAGGTTTTCAAGCTCATCGCCCGTGCGGATATTCAGGCTTGCGAAATGATCCTTGTTGTCAGAGTGCTCCTGCCTGTCCTTTACGTACTCCTGGGCGGCCTTTGCTATACGGTTGATAGGCGCAACGAGAGTTCTTCTGATACGTCTTGTGCCGAGCCAGGCGATAAGGAGGGTCACGATGAGAAGAGCCAGAGTATACTGGAGCGAAAAGCGCAGCATACTGTAAATGATCTCCTTTGCTGAAACATCAACGAAAAGGAAGGAACAGAAATCTCTTGCCTCGTTCCTTATCGGAATGGCGACGGTACACAGGAGACCGTATTGTTTGGTCCAGCTGAAATAACGCGGCAGATCGTCAACGTAACCGTTCATGAAGGTGTTTATCTCCCTGCTGTCTGCGTGCTCCCAGTCACCGGGCATCATATCCGAGTCGCCGTCCACAAGGGGATCGACTATGTAGACGATCGCCTCAGTATCCCTGTCATACATTGCAATATATACATCATATATATTGTTGAAGGAAAGGACACCTTTCAGCATATGCCAGAGAACGTCATAGCTGCCGCCCTTTTCTTTTGTAAGATCTGAGTAGAGCGCACGGTATCCGGCTGTTCCGGTCTTTTGCCGCTCCTCATCGCTCAGGGAGCGGTATATCTCCATGACATCGTTGGATAATCCGGCAGCATCAGTGCCCTTCACGGCGGACTGCTGCGCCTGCAGTGCTACACTGGTGGCAAAATCTATATACTGATTCGTGAGGGAGACTCCATAGAAGGCAAGCGCGATGATCTGCGATACAAGTCCGAAAATGATACAGCTCATCAGGGTAGTGATAAGGGCTTTCCTGGAAATTGAGAGCTGCTTCTTGCCGCTGCGGCTTTTTTCGTTGGTATCCTTGTTCATATTCACTGTCCTTTCATCAGATGATAGTGTCATGATGAGAGCCGCTTGATTATGGTAAGGATATTGCTGCCGTTCAGGTATTCGTATCTGATATCATCCATATTCTTCTTTACAAGGAAGATGCCGAGCCCGCCTATCTCTCTCTGCTCAACCCCGAGGGTGATATCCGGATCCGCCTTTGCAAGGGGATCGTAGGGGATGCCGTGATCGATAAAGGTTATGATAACAGCCGATCCGTCCGGCTTTACCTCCACTCTCAGTGTTGCGGGGCCTGTTTCGGGATCATAGGCATAGTTTGCGATATTGACGAATATTTCCTCAACTGCCAGATCTATCTGCATCTGTATCTTCATCGAGCAGTCAGCAGCTTCAAGCTGCTTGTCCACAAAGGCGAGTACCTCCGGGAGGTTGTCAACAAGAGCTTCGATATCAAGTTCTTTCATGATAGTCAGTCCTTTCGCTGCGGCTCAGCCGATGGTAAGGATATCGGTGAAGCCTGTGACTTCAAATATCTCCATTATATCATTGTTAACGTTTATGACCTTCATTTCTCCGCGGCTGTTCATTTTCTTCTGGGCAATGAGGAGGATGCGGAGACCTGCCGAGGAGATGTATACCACGTCGTCAAAATCGAATACAAGGCAGGTTATGCTGTCAAGGGCATCCTGTACGGTCTTTTCAAGCTCGGGTGCGGTCTTTGAATCTATCCTTCCGCTTATCTTCAGAGTAAGCGCCTTGTCTGCAAGAGCCTTTTCAATGGTCATTTCTATCTTTCCTTTCATCCTTTATTCCAGACGCCGCTTTCGTGGAAGCTTTCAAGTATCTCACTGTCGAGCTTTCCGCCTTCTGCCATCTCACGGAGTATGGAGAAGGCCTCCTCCGGCGGTGTCGGGGGCTTGTACGGCCTGTCATCTGCCGTCAGCGCATCATATATATCTATTATGGTAAGGAGTCTTGTCTCCCAGGGTATCTCTTCCCCTCTGAGCTGCTTGGGGTAGCCTGTGCCGTCGAGGTACTCATGATGCCCTGTTGCCCATACCGGCACCGGGGCAAAGCAGCCGCGGAATTCTACTGTGGAAAGCAGCTTTTCCGTCAGCTCCACATGGGATTCAACTATGCGGCGCTCCTCTGCAGTGAGGGTGCCTTTCTCCACGGTGATGGAATCCAGCTCGCTGTCTGTCAGGAGAGTTGTGGGAGTGCCGTCGGAGCGGAGGCATTCCACAGCCGCCGCCTCACGCAGCCGCCCGATCATCTCATTGTCAAGGGCCGGGAGGGTATCGGCGGAGAATATGAGCTTCTCGGCCTCGTCTATGCGCAGGAGCTTTTCGTCTGCCTCCTCTGCTTTTTCAGGATGCGAGAGCTTTTCTATCCTGAGCATAAGGCGGGCGGTCTCAGTGCGGTGCTTTATTTTCGTGATCTGATCCCCGAGCCTTGTGGGTTTGTCGAGTATCTTCTGCGGGAGAAGGAGTTTTCCGATATCGTGCAGCCATACGCTCATGATAAGCGGACTTGTATCCTCTGAGGTGTATTCGCCGAGCCTTCCCTGATCGCTGAGCCAGCTGAGATAGGAGGTTATGTATCTGACCACGTTCTTGGTATGGTTGGCGTTGTAGGCGGATTTTTCCTCAACTGCGGTGACCATGGCCGCCACGAAGGAGTTCATAAGGTCGGCCACCTGATTGGCAAGATACTTCTTGTCTATGAAGAGGTTGGCATATTCCGTATGGTCGGAGATAACTGCGATGAGTGCTATCTTTTCATCCCCCCGTGTAAGGAAGGAGGTAGTGACAAGAAGGTATTTCAGGCTTCCGTCTATAGAGAAGGGGACTATCCTCGACACCTTTTTCTTTGTATAGACAGCGTCCAGAAGAAGCTCGAAGAATTCATCGTTCTCCTCAAATTCGTCCATGAGTATCGCAATGCTCTTGCCGCTCAGGTCTCCGTCCGTCACGTTGAGAGATGTGCAGGCAGGCTTGTTGAAGAGAACTATCTTCCCGTCAAAGCTGATGACGATAACGCCGTCGGACATATCATTGAGGATATTGTCGATTATGAAACGTTCGTTATTATCCATATGCTTTACCCGTCCGTTCTGCATATTTCAGCGTCTGAATGACTTCTCGATCACAACGTCGGTGGAATCCGTTTTCAGCCAGACCTTTACTTCATCTGCCAGTTTGGCGATTATGGATTTTTCCAGCTCGTCCCATTCCTCTTTTCTCTCGTCTGCGGAGCCGGAAAGGTTCTGACGGTAGCGCTGAAGAGACCAGTAGGAAGGGTCGGCGGAGGCAAGGCTGCTTTCGGAAGCGCCCATGTTCCACCAGGCATCGGTCATATTCCTCATGAAGCGGGAATCCTCCTCTGAGCCCTCCTGTATGCTGCTGCGCACTATCTCACGCAGCTTGCCGAGTATACCCTTTGAGCTCTCGTTCTTTCCGCTCGTTGATACCGAAAGTATCATATCCTCCTGTGCCTTGTTTACGTGCTTGTCTGCGGAGAGGCATATCCTGCAATGGAGACCGTCATTTGTCTCGTCGCTCTCGAGCCAGAAGGTGCCGCTGAAATCGTCAAGTATGCCGTGAACGAGACATACTGTTTCCTCAGTCAGCAGGCGTATGTGCATCGCATCCCTTCCGGTGAGGGAATGGTAGGCTGCAAATCTCTCGGCAGCCTTCATGGCAGCATCCCTTCCGCTGAGGTCGCTCGATATGGTAATGATATCTGATCTCATATCCGCACCTCTTACTGTATGTTAAGGATATCGGTAAAGCCTGTGATCTCGAAGATCTCGAGGATGTCCTCACTGCAGCCGGTAATGGTCATGCGTCCCTGATCGTTCATGGTCTTCTGTGCGGAGAGCAGGACGCGCAGTCCTGCGGAGGAGATATATTCGAGACTGCTGAGGTCGAAGCGGAGGTCGGTAACACCTTCGAGACCAAGCTTCTCCTCGAGCTCGGGTGCTGTATTGGTATCAAGTCTTCCCCCGAGAGCCACGGTCATCTTTCCGCGTGTTTCTGTAATATTGATATTCATCCTTGTCATATCCTTTCCGTATTATCCCTGTATTCTGATACCCATTGTATCACGTTAATACATTTTATACTATTTATTATATCACATGAATCATTTTTTGTCTATACTTATCGTCGTGTTAGTATAAACATTTTTTCATCAGAAACTATAAAAACAGCGCGGCTTATAGCCGCGCTCAGTCTGTCAAAAAACCTATATCAATTAAGGGGACGCCCTCTCTTGCAGGGCG
>CAMKMD010000114.1 GCA_946413815.1 uncultured Ruminococcus sp. | reverse complement strand
ACAACTAACAAAAAACGAAAAACGAGGGATAGAAGAAAATGTGTAGGGACCGCCTCCGGCGGTCCGCCGGTCTTTCTGAAGCCCGCGGTGCAGATGCGGATATGGACAAAGGGGCGGGGCGATGTGGGCATCGCCCCCTACAAACAATGCCGCAGCTTTCATCCATGTTACCCGTGCGATAGCCCGCTTTAGCCTGCTGGTCTTAACAAAGCAAAAGCTGACAGGTAGGGGATAAGGGGCAAGGAAGGGGGAGTCCAGAGGGGGAAAACTGGGGAAGGGGGAGGATGTCAGCTTTTACTGCGGTTTTCTGTTCTTCCCCCAACTCTCCTGGTTTCCCCCTCTGGCAACAGAGAGTACAACTAACAAAAAACGAAAAACGAGGGATAGAAGAAAATGTGTAGGGACCGCCTTTGGCGGTCCGCAGCCATAAACCAATGTGAACGCAGCAATATGCAGGACAGCTGCTTAACGGCTGAATACGGGCGCCCGGAATGCGTCCCTGAAACCGCAGCAGGACAGATGGGCGGGGCGATGTGGGCATCGCCCCCTACATTCAATTACCGGTAAATTGCAGGAACGGACCGCCAAAGGCGGTCCCTACCCATAAAATTGTTTCTATTCCTTGTTTTCCGTTGATTCCGCCCTGTACGCTCCATCGCCGAAGGTATAATATATTATGTAAGCTATAACTAACATATATATGGTTTCCACCGGTTAACTTTTATCCTATTAATGTGGTAGATAATGTATAATAGATAATGACGACTGATGCAAAGGATGTGAGCACATGAAAACAGTTGAACTGTTTACCGACGGAGCGTGCAGCGGAAATCCCGGCCCGGGGGGCTATGGGATAGTTCTGCGCTACGGCACAGCCGAGAAGGAGATCTCCGGCGGCGATGCCTCCACCACGAACAACCGTATGGAGCTTTCCGCTGTGATAGTCGGACTCTCTGCTCTGAAAGAGCCCTGCAAGGTGATACTCACTACTGACAGCCGGTATGTCGTTGATGCTGTTACAAAGGGCTGGGTATACGGCTGGAAGAAAAGAGGCTGGGTAAAAGCGGACAAGAAGCCTGCGCTCAATTCTGACCTGTGGGAACAGCTCCTGCCCCTGCTCGAAAAGCATGAGGTCACGTTCAACTGGGTGAGAGGCCATGCCGGACACCCGGAGAACGAACGCTGCGACCGGCTCGCTGTAGCTGAGCGCGACAAGTATTCGGCTGCCGTCCGCTGATAAACGGCAGCAAGGAGGATAAACAATGGAAAAGAGATTCATCTACGCTGACAATGCGGCGACCACTCCGGTATCGGAGGAAGTGCTTGCCGCTATGCTCCCCCATTTCCGCACTGCCTACGGAAATCCCTCGAGCATATACAAGCTGGGCAGAGACGCTCAGCGTGACATCGAGACCGCCCGTGAAAAGGTTGCAGCCGCCCTCGGCGCACAGCCCGCAGAGATATTCTTCACAAGCTGCGGCTCGGAGTCTGATAACTGGGCTCTCAAGGGCACTGCCGAGCGCCTTGCAAAGAAGGGCAAGAAGCACATCATAACCTCTGTGTTCGAGCATCATGCCATACTCCATACCTGTGAGTATCTCGAGAAGCAGGGCTATGAGGTGACCTACATCCCCGTAAGCGACAAGGGCCTTATAGACCCGGAGGATGTCCGCAAGGCTATCCGTGAGGACACAGCTCTGGTATCCATCATGTACGCAAACAACGAGATAGGCACGATACAGCCTATAGAGGAGATAGCTGCGGTATGCCACGAGAAGGGCGTTCTCTTCCACACTGATGCCGTACAGGCTGTGGGTCACGTTGAGATAGACGTAAAGAAGCAGGGCATAGATATGCTCTCCCTCTCCGGCCATAAGATACACGCACAGAAGGGCATAGGCGTCCTCTACGTGAAGAAGGGCATAGTGCTCCCGAACCTTATACACGGCGGCGGACAGGAGAGAGCAAAGCGCGCCGGTACAGAGAACGTTCCCGCCATCGTGGGACTCGGCGTTGCTATCGAGGCTGCCACACGCAATATCGCAGAGAAGG
This sequence comes from uncultured Ruminococcus sp., assembly GCA_946413815.1. Classification (GTDB taxonomy): domain Bacteria; phylum Bacillota; class Clostridia; order Oscillospirales; family Ruminococcaceae; genus Ruminococcus. The sequence continues at coordinate 5,573 of CAMKMD010000114.1, read as the reverse complement.
CGGCAGTCATAACTCCCCGCAGGAACAGGCTGATAGACGGCCTGCTGACTATCCCTTACACCCGTCTCAACGGTGACAGGGACAAGCGTCTCCCCGGAAACCTGAATATATCCTTTGAGGGCATCGAGGGCGAGTCACTCCTGCTGATGCTGGATATGAACGGCATCTGCGCTTCATCGGGCTCAGCCTGCACCTCAGGTTCTCTCGACCCCTCCCACGTACTTCTCTCCATAGGACTGAAGCACGAGGTGGCGCACGGCTCACTGAGACTCTCCATCGAGGAGGACGTGACAGACGAGGATGTTGACTATATCCTCGAGACCGTACCGAAGGTAGTGGAGAAGCTCCGTGCTATGTCTCCGGTATGGGAGAAGATGATGAAGGGCGAAAAATACGAATAATAAACCGATGATCTGACAGAGACAAGGAGTGATATCAATGGGAATACTGGACAAGCTTTTCGGCGGCAAGGATGAGGAGTTCATCTCCGATGATGAGAAGGAGCTCAGGGAATACGAGGAGAATGAGTACTCCGGCGATACCCGTGTTGAGTCCAGCACTTACGCTGAATTCATCGCGGAGGATGATTTTGCAGCCGGTACAGATTCAGTTGTCGTGGTCGGCACAGTGACAGCCGGCACCTTCCGCACAGGAGACAAGGTCGTTATCGAATCAAGCCTTACGGGCAAGCTGATATTTGCAGAGATATCCGGCATAGAGAAGTTCAGGAAGGCCTGTACGAGCGTCTCTGAGGGCGAACACGCAGGATTCAGACTGGACGGCGTGACCAGCAAGCAGATCAAACGTAATGATATGATAAAGAAGAGGATCGAAGGATCAGAAGGAGAAGATAAATAATGATGTACAGTGAAAAGGTTCTCGACCATTTTTCAAATCCCCGCAACGTGGGCGAGATCGAGGACGCAGACGGAGTAGGAGAGATCGGCAACGCAAAGTGCGGCGATATAATGAAGATGTACCTGAAGATCGACAACGGCATAATCACAGATGCCAAGTTCAAGACCTTCGGCTGCGGCGCTGCTGTAGCTACATCATCCATGGCTACCGAGCTCATCAAGGGAAAATCCATAGATGATGCCCTCAAGCTCACCAATCAGGCAGTAGTAGAGGCACTTGACGGACTTCCGGCAGTAAAGATACACTGCTCAGTGCTTGCAGAGCAGGCTGTCCGTTCAGCTCTATCGGACTACTACACCCGCCAGGGCATAGATCCCCTCCCCATAGTAGGCGAGATACACGAACCCGAGGAATAAGAAAATAAGACCCCTTCCGGCAGCGGAAGGGGTCTTTGTTAAAGGAAGAGAGATATATTATGGGCCATTGAAAGAACACCGTGATCCCGGTATCCTTTCAATGGCCCAGATCCCCGTACCGGGAACGCTTGCCTCCGCATTCCCGGACGGAAAGATCTGATGAACACGTTCACTCTGTGAACTGTTTGTTGTACTCATTGAACGCATTGACGATGATCTGCGCACAGAGTTCGTCGCCAAGCTCGGCGCTGTTGAGGCACAGGGAGTACTGCTCCTTGTCCTGCCAGCTTCTGCCGGTATTCACGTTGAAGAAGGTCTCACGGCGCTTGTCCGCCTTCTTCATTATGCTCTCAGCCTTGGATTCGGCGATGCCGTACTCCTCAACGGCACGTCTTATACGCGCCTCCTTGGGAGCATAGATGTATACGCTGAAGCAGCCCTTATCCTCAAGGATATAGCTTCCGCAGCGGCCTACGAGGACGAAGCTCTTCTCCGTCTCGGCAAGCTCTGTTATGATGTTGCTCTCCATGATGAATACTCTGTCCGAGAGCGGAAGGCTGTCCTCCATGGAGCGGCCTGTATTCGATGAAAGCAGCAGGGAATAGAGGAAGCTCGTCGGAACGCTCTCCTCTGCTGATTCAAGATGCTCTGCGGATATGCCGCATTTCTCTGCTGTCATTTCAAGTATCTGTCTGTTGAAGAATTTCACCCCGAGCTTTTCAGCTGCGAGCTTACCGATAAAGCTGCCGCCGCTGCCGTACTGTCTCTCGATGGTGATGATTGGCTTTCTCATTAGGTGTATCCCCCTTTGTGTTTTTTCAGCCGGCGGACTGGTCATATCGTGCAGAAGCTGAAGCTGTCTGCGCTCTTGCCGTGCCGGGAGATGACCGCACGCTTTTCCGGCTGATCATTCTCAGAATAATATCTTTTCCTATAATCTATTATACCACATATTGCACATATTTCAAGGGCACATCAATAAAATTATATAATCAATAGCTGATTTCTGCCTTTTCAACAATCCTGTGTTGAATAAGTTGTGCGATATGCCTAAGGAGGACGCTGATACTGTACAGACGGTAGAAAAAAGCTGCGGATATCTGACATACTGGTATGATAAATAAATATCATTTTGTCTATTGACAGCTTGACGAAAATTATATATAATAGTATCAGAGGAAAGTTTTGCTTTTGCCGGATTTTCCTGACCGCCGGAGCGGTTCGTATCTTTCCGGCGTTATAATGATCAATTATTAGGAGGTACAATATCATGTCACTGACAAAGAACCCTAACGTTCTCAAGTGGGTAGACGAGATGATCGCTCTCTGCAAGCCCGATAAGGTCGTATGGATCGATGGCTCCAAGGAGCAGCTCGATTCACTCATCGAGGAAGTTACATCTCTCCCGGATGACAGCTGGGACAAGATGTATAAGCTCAACCCCGAGAAGTATCCTAACTGCCTCTATCACAGAACCCGTGCAAACGACGTTGCAAGAGTTGAGGACAGAACATTCATCTGCTCCAAGGAGAAGAAGGGCGCAGGTCCTACAAACAACTGGATGGCTCCCGATGAGATGAAGGCTCTGCTCACACCTATGTATGACGGCGTTATGAAGGGCAGAACAATGTACGTTATCCCCTACTCCATGGGACCGATCGGTTCTCCCCTCGCTAAGGTAGGCGTTGAGGTAACTGATTCTATCTACGTTGTTCTCAACATGAATATCATGACACGTATGGGTAAGCAGGCATTCGAGAACCTGGGCGATACCTCTGATGATTTTGTAAGAGGTCTCCACTCCAAGGCTGACGTTGATCCCGAGAAGAGATACATCGTTCAGTTCCCTGAGGAGAACGCTATCTGGTCCATCAACTCTGCTTACGGCGGAAACGTACTCCTCGGCAAGAAGTGCTTCGCTCTGCGTATCGCTTCCTTCCAGGGCAAGAACGAGGCATGGATGGCTGAGCATATGCTCATCCTCGGTCTCAAGAAGCCCAACGGTGAGGTAAAGTACATCACAGCTGCATTCCCCTCTGCCTGCGGCAAGACCAACCTGGCTATGCTCATTCCTCCGGAGGGATACAAGAAGGACGGCTATGAGATCTTCACAGTCGGCGATGATATCGCCTGGATGAAGCCCGGCAAGGACGGCAGACTCTATGCTATCAACCCTGAGAACGGCTTCTTCGGCGTTGCTCCCGGAACAAACGCAAAGTCCAACTACAATGCTCTTGCCTGCACAAAGGAAGGCGCTATCTTCACAAACGTAGCTCTCGACAACAGTGACAACACTGTATGGTGGGAGAAGCTCAATGATAATCCGCCCAAGGATGCAACAGAGTGGACCGGCATCAAGTGTGACGGTGAGGCTTGGGTAGCTGAGGGCAAGAAGCTCGCACATCCCAACTCCAGATTCACAGCACCGGCTAAGAACTGCCCCTGCATCTCACCTGAGTTCAACAATCCCGAGGGCGTACCGGTATCCGCTATCATCTTCGGCGGCCGCCGTGCTACAACTGCTCCTCTGGTATATCAGTCCTTCGACTGGACACACGGTACTTACATCGGATCAGCTGTATCCTCCGAGACAACTGCTGCTGCAACAGGCGCAGTAGGCGTACTCCGTCACGATCCTATGGCTATGAAGCCCTTCATCGGCTACAATGTAGGCGACTACTGGGCACACTGGCTCGAGATGGGCGCAAGACTCGGCAGCAAGGCTCCTAAGATCTTCAACGTTAACTGGTTCAGAACAGACGACGAGGGCAACTTCCTGTGGCCCGGCTTCGGCGACAACATGAGAGTTCTCGACTGGATCATCAAGAGAGTTGACGGAGAGGTTGACGCTGTTGAGACACCTATCGGATACGTTCCGAAGCCTGAGGATATCAACCTCAAGGGCATCGAGGACGAGGTATCTGCTTCTGCACTTGAAATGCTCCTTACAGTAGATAAGGACGAGTGGAAGAAGGAGATCGCTGAGATGAGAAGATATTATGACGAGGACATCAAGGCCAAGGGCGGCAACATCCCGCAGGCACTTTACGATGAGCTCGATATGATCGAGGCTAACCTCAATAAGTAAGTGATCCTTCAAAGGGCTGTCGCATTCCGGCAGCCCTTTTCTGTTCCTGCGAAAAGGGGTTGAATGCAGGGACATCATACATAGGAACGCATAATGATATAGCTTGAAAGGGGAAAAGTAATGAAACTGAGTTTATGCTTTATAGCAGTATTCCTTGTTATCTTCGTGATGACACTGATATGGTATCTGATGAAGCTGAGATGCTTTAAGTATACCGGCAGGACTACCGCAGAGCTGACAAAGACGCTGAAGTCGTTTTCCGGTAAAGAGGCGAACGGCAAGGATGGCACAGATCTGATATTTGAATACGAAGCCGGCGGGGAAAAGCACAGCTTCAAAAGGCTGAGGACGGCTGAATTGGCTGACCTTACCGCGGGCAGTATCGTTGATATAGTATATGACGAGGCGCACCCGGAAAGGGCAGAGCTCGCATCCGTTGCGGGAGATCCGAAAACCGCAAAGATCAGATGGCTGCCGCTGCCTGTCATGGCTCTGGTCTGTCTTGGCATGGTCGCCTTCTTCAATATCCCGGAGATATTCGGTTTCACACGGGAGCAGAGAAGAAATTTCGGAATGATCGAACGGATTTTAACGTGTGTCGTTATGGGCGCAATGACCGTACAGGCCATGCTCGATCCGGGATCCAACCTTAACCGGAAGAGAAAGCATCCGAAGCTCATAGGCGGTATTGGACTCGGCTTTTTTCTGCTGTATATCGTATTCTGTGTTCTGATGATCTGCATTTCATGAGTGCCGTAAGCAGGCGGACGAAACAGGCATTTGAAGCCGCAGCGCTCCGGTTTCCGGGGCGTCTGCGGTTTTTTCATAACCGGCAGGCCTGCGGGACTGCGTACACTGCCTTCACCAATACAGCGTGATAATTGTGCATTCTTACAAAACTCTCCATCAGCACTTGACTTTCTCCCCTGTCTTTGATATAATATAAAAGCTGTCTGAAACAGCGGTAAGGGTTAGCGTCAGTGAGTCCCTGTGAGATCCATCCGAGGCGTAACTCAGTTTGGTAGAGTGCTTGGTTTGGGACCAAGATGCCGCAGGTTCGAGTCCTGTCGCCTCGACCACAAAAAAACTTTTTTCAAAAAATTGAAAAAAGTACTTGACAAATCAAAAAAAATGTGATATAATAATTAAGCGTTAAACGCTGGTGTAGCTCAGTTGGTAGAGCAGCTGATTTGTAATCAGCAGGTCGGGGG
>CAMKMD010000113.1 GCA_946413815.1 uncultured Ruminococcus sp. | reverse complement strand
GCCTTCGGACTTAAATAATACTTCTCCGGCACTTCCGCCAGCAAGATCTGCGACAAGGTAGATTCTTGCCCTTCGCTGGGGCACACCCCAGTATTGAGCGTCGAAAACTCGGTAAGCCACGCTCCATCCGTTTCCCAGATATACGTCCGACTTTGGCCATCGGTGATTTTCAGGCGAAGGCACCTCGATCCCTTCTTCTTTAACTCCGATAACTGCTTCGAGGACAGCTTTGAAATCGTCTCCTCCGTGGGAGGAGAAAGCGCCGGGGACATTCTCCCAGACGCAGTATCGCGGGTATCGTCCATTTGTTGCATCCCTCATTTCTTTGATGATACGGATCGCCTGAAAGAACAGGTTCGACCGATCACCGTCATGGATTCCGGCACGCTTGCCGGCGATCGACAGGTCCTGACACGGACTGCCGAAGGTAATGATATCCACCGGCGGAAGCTCTGCACCGCTGAGTCGGGATACATCGCCATAGTGCTTCACCTGTGGCAGTCTTTTGTGCGTAACCAGAATTGGGAAAGGTTCAATTTCGCTTGAAAACACCGGCTCGATCCCTGCGAGGATGCCGCCAAGCGGAAAGCCCCCGGAGCCGTCAAACAGACTGCCGAGGGTCATTTTTGTATTATCCATCATCCGCCTCCTTTGCGTTCCTGCACAGGGCAAGAAAATCTTCTCGTATTTGTTCCTTGATCTTCAAGCCCAGCTCATTCGCGATCAGCCTGTAGCCGATGCCCTGCATTCGCATTGCCCTGATCTGTTCTTTTTGCGTTTCCGTCATATGTTATCACCTCGGAATCGCCGTTGTTTCGCAGATTACGGTATCCACACGGGCTCCGCCAAGGCCGCATGAGTAAAATGCGGTTTGGTGATAAAAACGTGCTGTTTTCACATTGTTTTGCGTGAAAAACCGCCGTTTTTCTATCCGATTTTTAACGAAACCCCGTATGTACACCGCTGCCGACAAAACCTGCGTCAGCATTTGGAAAAGCACGATAAATCAGCACTTTCGCTTTACCGTGCATTCCAGATCTCAATTTCTGTCTGGGTCCCGATTGACCGGGGGCCCTGCAATTTCGCGTTTTTTCACACGAGAGGGGCCGACGGTCTTCTGTTCGGTATCCCGCAGAGATTCCGACCCGCCCCCCGGGGCAGCCCCAGCCCGGCTCCCGCCCCGTAGATTCCCCCCTGAGTCGCAGTCAATACTTGTACTCAGGGGTGTGATCCTCGTTTCGGGTCTTGATGCTGTGGTGACGGTGGCAGAGGCTCTGCCAGTTGCTCCGGTCCCAGAAGAGAACACTGTCTCCTCGGTGCGGTTTGATGTGATCGACATCGGTCGCCTTGACGTAGCGGCCTTGCTTCATGCACTCCACACACAGCGGATGTGTTTGTGTCACCCGACATTGCATAGCCGATTGCTTTCTGAAGATACCTGATTCTTCCCTTATCACCCTCCATGACCTCGTCCATAAAAGACAGCCAGCGTTCACAGACGGCATCCGGCACATAGTCAACTTCGGTCATTTTTGTGAGCATATCTGCCGGATCATGGGCTTTGAACTCACCGGTGAGAAGATTGATCGTTCCGTTGTGGCAGTTAAAGAGAAACTTGTCACGATCAAAGGCAGACATATCCACGGTGACTGCCGGATCGGAAGCGGCGTCCTTTACCATGAGGTCACGGTATTTACGCTGATCCAGTTTCTGCACACGTTCAAGGAATCTTTTTCTGGTATCCTCCGATGTAATTCTTGGAACGAAAGCAAGCAGCGTATCACGGAAGTCCTTTGCCATTTCAGCAATCTTGATGTCATGCTGATCGGGACGCCAGACACGGCCGTCATAAATATACCAACGGCCTCTTGTATCGTTCATCAGGATAATGCTGCGGAAGAAATCCACAAACATTCTGCCATTGCCGATCTGGAAGGATTCATAGCGGGGATTGGTATGCGGTGAAAGCTCATCGACCGTTGTAGAGAGAAAACGGTAATCCGGTGTAAAGGTGTAGCCATCTCGTTCTCTGCGATCACGCTCTTCCTGAATCGTGCTTGCATCGAGATCTGTAAAGTCGAGAAGAACATCGTCCTCATCAGGTAAGCCGCTAACAGGACGATAGATCTCAGAGCATGAGGATACAGCGTTCCGGATCGTGATCTCGCCATAGGTTGCATCGCCGGTTCGTCTGTCCCATTTGTCACGCATCAAGCCGCTGCTGCGGAAGATACGGTCGATTTGTTCTTCTACGCAGCCGCACCAAAAGCAGAGCATAGACACAAACGCCATGTCTGCATCTGACTGAGAGTCGTATCCTTCCTCCCATCTGCCGTCATAGAGAGCCTTGAACTTATCACCGGATTTGGATTCCGATGCGTGTTTAATGACCTGTTCATCCGTGAAATATGACACAGGATTGCCTTTGAAAGCGGATGCGGCGCGGGTGCTGCGCTTCATGAACGTATCAAGAGCCGCTTTGAGCGCATCATCGTCACGCTCCACTGTGCCGGGGCGGAACATATCTCCTGTGACCGTCACAAAGCGGTTGGTCGTCCCGGGCAGATAGACCTCCAGACCGTGCTTGCGATTGTTGATGTAATACACAGTCTTATGTACATATTACCAACAATTTACATGCTAATGCCCTTCTTCAGCTCAAAAGGTAAATTCTCCGCCGATGCGTCGGAAGTGTTCATACCTGATAATGCTATGATATTACCCCGAAAATGTAACGAAATTATGGTGGATTTTAATGTACATTTTCCTCGATTTTACGCTATTTTCGCCATCTTTTCACCTTTTATAAATAAGAGGTTCCAAGTTTGTCAGTAGGGATTGCTCAATCGGCGGAGAATGAAAATCCCGATTTTACGCCATTTTCTTAAAATCCGGTATTTTTGGATAGTTCCGAGCAAGGGATAAAGTTCTATTTTTGAAATGTTCATTCTGGCAGAATATCCCCTTATCAGAGGGATAAATGAAAAACAGCCCACCAGGTATGTCTCCGTCTTACGAATTATATCGTAATTTGGAAACATACCCAGTGGGCTGCTTCATTATTTACTTTTATGTATCGGCCTCACGGATCTTCCGCATCTGGATGCGATGGAAATATCATTCGGCGCTTATTGCAATAAATCCCAATATATGGTATAATACAGCTGATATCTACAGTTCAGCCTACCAGATGTCCTTCCTGCACACGATACGCCGTTGTAAGGTCGAATACGACCATATCTCGGTCAGGCACAGCTATGCCGCGTATACGGTATGTGGACTTCATATCCCAGCCGCAGGTCTGATATATAAAACGTACCATATCCATGCTTTTAAGCTCATAACTATCGTGTGAAGTATCCTCTGGCAGCTGATGAGCTCCGCTTGACTTATAGCTGCACTTCTCAACAGCCAGCTTTCCATTCTCCGTATCTAACAGGAATCTGAAATACGGTGGTATGCCAATAGCTTTCAGAGTTGTCTTGAATACAGTGATCCGTCCATATGCAACCGAGAAGCTGATTCCAAGATCAGCATTCTCCCATGATAGGTTCTCCATCTGACACCTCCTCTTCTACGTCAGGGTATACTACGCCCGTAGAATTCGCAGCGGCAGAATTATCATCAAGAGTCAGTTGCTGCCCGACCTGCTCGATCTCCACAGGTTTCTTGTCGCCTGTGAGCATAGCTACGTTGATATACCCGTTCTCGAATGTGACCTGTGTCTGCTTTTTATGCTCTTCCACAGGGACTCCGAATGTTCCGGCAATATCCTCGGAGTAGTATCCCTTCTTGTAGTCCACGGTCTCGTCGATCACTTCGCCCTTCTTTGGCTTTTCACGGAATGTCTCCTTCACGATCAGGTCGAAAACATAATAGGTCTCGCCCTCAAACTCGATCTTATAGCCCAGTATCTTATAACGGCACTTAGAATCCCAATGCATGAGTTCATACAGCTTATCCGTAAAATCGGGGCAGGTCATCTTACGGCTCTTACGCTTATCCGGCTTGGCTATACACCAGCGCAGAGCATCCTTGTCGTTCTCCTGACAGCCCTTAACTGCAAACTTCTTTTCGTCCTCGCAAAGCAGCAGCTGTACAAAGACCACATCTTCCAGACCGTTGATGCAGGCGGTATTGAACGTGATACTGCCTTTTCTGATCGTAACAGCCGGATCACGCAGGTGTGCAAACAGTTCCTTGCGGACAACCACAAAGTTATAGCTTCCGAAAGCCTGTTCCAGCTCTCTTCTTCGGAGTTCCTTTTCGGTAGTCAGTTCTTCGAGCTCCATTTCTTCACTCGTCGGCATCATCTGCTCGGTCATATCCTAAGTCCCATCCTTCCATAATTGTTTCAGCTTCCTTCATCAGCTCTGCAAGAGTTTCTGAAGATAGTGCATTCATTTCTTCTATAACCTTTGCCGGTCTGAGAACATCCCAGTCACCACTGTAGTGCTGCTGTGACAGCAGATGTCCGCGTGCAATCGATACGATCGGAGTTCCGAAACCTGTACCCCATGACGGCGGATAGACTCTCACTGTTTCCTGAACCACGATCTGCTCCTCATCATCTTTTTCAGGGACGATGACCTGCTCTACAGTTTTCGACACTACGGGTTCGTCCAGCTCAAATAAAAGGAGTTTATCAGAGCCGTTGCTGCGGAATTCTCCCTTAAATCTGTACTTGCCGTCATCCTCCCACGACATCAGGCTGAATATGACCTTTGCCAGCCCACGGCAGCTCATGCTGTTCACGATCCACTTATCTTCTTTCAACCTTCCCCAGTGGATCGCATTCGGATTATCGCTCTCACAAGGACGGATCGCGATACAGTTATTCACAGTGTTGATAAGCAGTTCTACGTACTCCACATCCTCAAATTTCTTTAAACACGCAGTACTAAAGCGCATCTTTCCGCCTGATATCGTCAGAGACAGATCGTCAGAAGATGGAAAGAAATGTGAACTGACACGCTGATATCCGTTCAGATTCAGCTTAAGACCCGACTGAACATATTCTTCCTTTTCAGTAGCGGTCTGAACACTTTCACAGGCCTTCTGATAATCCTCGGGAGAAAAGCCATCCCAGTTCCGGTCGATCGGAACATATCCTTTGAGCGCACCGTCCTCCACAACGCTTAGCACGGGCAGGGCATGCTTTTTTCTTTTGTAAAATGCAGATGAACGGATAAGCTGGGCAGCATTGAAGACATCCCGGCTGATGATAGCATCGTGATGATCACGCTTTCTATATTTCGGGAGCTTGCCGTCATTCTTTACTGCCTTATGCGTTTTGAAATCAGGCGTGTAAGTCTTATGAGCAAGGACATCGCCGCAATGGCGCTCATTGTCTATAATTTGGGTTATCCATGAAGATTTCCACTCGGTATTGCCAAGCTTGGTCTCGCGCTGATAATCTGTCAGCAAATCCGCAATTTCCTTACTTGACCATCCGTTCACATACAGATAGTAAATGACTTTGACTGTCTCCGCCTCGGACTCGTTTATCACCAGTCCGCCGTCCTCGTCGTTATCATAACCCAGAAGCTCGGGAGTCAGGAAGATTCCGTTCTGGAAGCGGCGCTGGACAGACCAGTTCATGATGAAAGACTTGGAGCGTGACTCCTCCTCTGCAACAGTAGCGAGGATCGTCAGAAGCATAGTTCCTTCTGCGCCCAATGTGCAGAGATTGTTTTCATCAAAACGCACACCGACGCCATAGTTTTTCAACTCCTGAACAATAGAGAGGCAGTCAACAACATTTCTGGCGAAACGGGCGATGGATTTCACAAGGATAAGCTGGACTTTTCCAACTTTCGCATCCTCGATCAGAGACAGCATACCTGCACGGTGAGACAGTTCGGTTCCGGAAATACCTTCATCACTGTAGATGCCGGCAAACTCCCAGTTCGGATTCTCATTGATACGCTTTGTGAAATCATTGACCTGTAATTCAAACGAGGAAGTCTGTTCGTCATTCTGTGTGGAAACACGAACATAGGCAGCAACCTTCATTTTTCTGTTCTCAATATCAAGATTGCTTTCTTCATTTGCAGGGATGACTTCAATCTCTGAAGGATCGATTCCCTTGTATTTTTCTCTGATCTCGCCTTTATGTTCAGAATTTCTGATTCTGCGCTTTGACGCCTTCACCGTTTTACCCTTTACCTTTCTGCTCCCGGAAGTACCCAGTACCATGTCCGCATTTTCTTATACGGCTTGATACCAAGCTCTGTTTTGACCTCGTTCATTGTTTTATCGCCTATACGATGTTCAGCCATGATGCGCCTGATCTCCATAGATTCTACGGCACCCTTCTCCAACGCTTTCTTGATGAGAATTGCCGCAAGCTCGTGCTTGTTCTTCGGAAACGCCTCATACACAGGCTCTACGCCTATGCTGCTTGCACTTGACCGCTCAGAAGCTACTCCGAGCCAACGGAATCCGGTGGAAGGGCGAATCTCAAATGAGAGATCGGCGCCTTTGGAATCAAGGCTGTTCTTGACTTGCTTTACGATACGGACATCTTCGTCCTCGGGGCTTTTCTCAACCTGAATCACGCTGCGGGCGGCGGCGACAACATCAATGCTGCCAAGTCCTCGATACAGGTCTTTTGCGCCTTCCTTTTTGCTGAAGTGTCCGATCAGGACCACGGCGCAGTTATATGTAGATGCCCACATACCGATACGTCGCATCAGCTTTCTCGCTTTACCCGCTATCTGAAGGTCAGAATCATTCCCGATGTATGACTGTATGGGATCAATGACCAGAAGCCTCGGTCTCCATTCCGTAATAGCCTCTCTGATACGCTCGTCATCCAGAGTCAGACCGCTATAGATTTCTTCATCAATAAAAGCGATGTTACTGCAATCAGCTCCTGCGGCCAGCAACCTTGGCTTGATCGTATCCTTCGCTCCATCCTCCGAACACTGATAGATGACTCTCTGTGGAATACCGAAAGCTCTGCCATCAGGCGATGATCCGCCTTTTGACAGTTCGGCGATCAGATTCATCATCATGCTTGACTTTCCGCAGCCGGGGTCACCTTGCAGAAGTGTGATCTTCCCGATTGCAATATATGGCTGCCACAGCCAGTTGACCGGCATAGCGGTCACATCGCTATACAGCGTTAAGAGCTTTGATTCCACGGTTTCCCACACTTCCTTCCGGCATCACTATTTCATCTTCTATTATACAGTATGTAGGGATATCTTACAAGGAACCAGCGGTTCCTATAATTTGTATTTACCGGAACCCACGGTTCCTATTTTTGCTTAAGATGGTGCTATAGCTGGGAGAGAAACGACCACCATCTTAAAAATTGAAAATCAGCTTGCTATGTATCCGAATTGATGGTAATATGAATACTGCCAATGCGGGCCACATAGGAAGGCTGATTATACATGAACATTGACTATTTCAAAATCGGTGCAAGAATCAAGCACCACAGAGAGCTCATGGGGATTACACAGGAAGAACTGGCGGATAGAATCAACGCAACTGAGAGGCACATTCGTAACATTGAATCAGGGATAAAAGGTACTAGTGTCATTTTGCTGATCTCGATCGCCAACGCCCTTGAAGTGACACCCGATGATCTTTTAGCGGATTACCTGACCGACTTGACAAAGACATCCAAGGCAGAGGCACTCGACCTCTTGACAGACTGCACTCCTGCGGAAAAAGCTATCCTCATGGATATGCTCAGACACATGAAAAAGCTCCTTCAGGAGC
>CAMKMD010000112.1 GCA_946413815.1 uncultured Ruminococcus sp. | reverse complement strand
GCCCGTCCCCTCTGTCAGCTTCGCTGACATCTCCCCACACTGTGGGGAGTCACCCTGCCAGAGGCTCTGCCTCTGGACTCCGCTAAAGGGGCGAAAGCCCCTTTAGAATCCCAATCTATAAGCTTTGAACGTATTACTGCTTCTTACCGTCAGACAGAACGACAGCCGGGCAAATGGCCGCCCGGCTGTCTATAGTGGAGGTTCGTCAGAATTCGTAAGGAAGTGCGGTATACTCTCCGAGGAGGTACCGCTGAAGTGCCTTGGCATCTGCAACTGTGACCTGTCCGTCTTTGAGGCAGTCCGCTGCCTCCATCTGAAGGTCATTGTAGCTGACAGGCTCACCTGCGGCCTGCTTTTCAAGGTATACTGTAAGGTTAACATAATCGAAGGTATCAACCACGCCGTCGCCGTTGATGTCTCCGCATGACTTGGGTACTATTTCGTATTTCTGGGGGATGTACTGTCCTTCCATCACTCCGCCTTCTCCGGAATACTGTATCATATCAAGTATCCAGTACCATCTGTAGCGGCTCGCAGGGTCATATACCACCCCCACGCCCATATGTGTCGGGGAGGTGCTGAGTATGGCAGCCCAGTGTCTCGGAGATGCCTGCCACTGCGCCATTACGGCTGTCGGTGTGGTACCCGCCGCCGCAAGATTCTCCGCAGCATATATATAAGGAGCAATGTTTCTGTCTATAGCCGTTGACCACTTGGAACCGTCCGGTCGGTGATGCTTGTCATCTATGAGTATCACCGATTCGCTGGCACGCAGATGGGCTACATCCATAAGGTAAGGGGATATATACATCGGCGGAAGACCGTTCGCAGCACGCGCCTCATTGACCATTACAGCGATCTCTTTGGCGTACTGCTCCGTGTCCGCTTCATCCGCTGCCGATGCAGACATGACCGGAAGCATCAGGGCTATATTCACTACGATCATCAACACCGTGCGCATCAGATACTGCCTGTGTGAACTGACATACCGTCCCATCCGATCATCTCCTTTCAAAAGCGTACTATCTATAAATATTGTATCACAACAACTCCGGCAATAAAAGGGGATAACTCGTTTTTTGGCAATTTGCACAGCGAAAATCTACATTTTGTACAAAGAAATTCTATACGCCAGGTATATTAAAGCCTCAATTATCCCGATATATTGCGATTTTGTAAACACACCGTTTCACTATGCGGCAGATGTGCAGAACGGAAAAACCACCGCATTATATACATCAGGTATATTGGTGCATAAATCAAGCCGCTTCTGCTTTTTCCTATTGACAAAAGATGATAATTGTGATATCATTAAAGCATGAATATTCCAACTCAATGATGAGGAAGGCTTCATCCGCAGCACCGTCTCAGAGAGCAGCCGTATGGTGCAAGGCTGCACGGGCAGGAGAAAAGCACACCCCCTCTGAGTGCGTCCAATAAACGCCGGATGCTCCCGTTACAGAGCCAATGAGATACGGAGTAAGCTCCGTGTGAATCAGGGTGGAACCACGGTCAACGATCGTCCCTTGTGCCTTACAGCAGGCGTGAGGGGCGTTTTTTGTTCCTGCGGAGAAGCTTCGGACGGAGGTGAGAGATTGAGCAACATCATATACAACGAGAAGGAGGAAGCCTTCGAGCTGCCCTATAAGATATGGGGCGAGGCTCAGACAGTCCGCTTCTATGTCGAGGAGGAGAGCACCATAATGGCTAACCTCACGGCAATCGCCGGAAAGCTCGCTGCACTCGACGGCGGAAAGAAGAAGATCGCACAGCTCCTCGTCGATGACGGCGTGTACGAAGGCAATACCGGAACGCTTGAGACCATCCTCACCATCAGCGGAGTCTACGTGGATATCGATGAAAGCGGCGATGAAGCCGAAATAGTCGTCTGTTTCACCGCCGACAGCGGGGACGGCTATATGAAGCCAGCATCCGTCGAGCTCTACGACGATCAGTTTGAGATAACCGATACCGGCGACTGACAATGGACGGCAATAAGATCGAAAAGCCGTCGCGGAGACCAATGCGACTCGACGGTTACGATTATTCGCGGAACGGGGCATATTTCATAACGATCTGTACAAAAGACCGCCAATATCTGTTTTGGGAGAATTACGACACATATTGTGTAGGGACCGCCTTTGGCGGTCCGCAGGATAAAATTATTCTGACCGAATATGGCAGGATTGTCAGAAATGAATTGCTGAAAATTCCTTCGATCTATCATAACGTCATATTTATTCCTAAATTGTAATTATGCCGAACCACATTCATCTGATTCTGGTGTTGAATGCATTTCCGGTATACGGACCGCCAAAGGCGGTCCCTACAATCGGAAGAATAATCAATAAATTCAAGGGATCTGTATCAAAACAAGCCGGCTTCAAGGTCTGGCAAAAGGATTTTTATGATCGTATCATAAGAAACGAACACGAATACCGTGCCGCACTTCAGTACATTGAAGAAAACCCCCGGAATTGGGAACAAGACGAATTATTCACCAGTGAATAAAAAATATATTAAGGAGAGATAACCATGATAAAATTAACATTACCGGACAACAGCGTCCGTGAGATCGAGGCAGCACAGTCCGCCGCAGAGATCATCAAGGGCATAGGAATGGGACTTTACAAGGCAGCCTGCTGCGTAAAGATCAACGGAGAGGTCAAGGATCTCCGCACCGTCATCGACAGCGACTGTCAGTTTGAGGTATGTACCTTTGACAGCCTTGACGGCAAGAAGACCTTCTGGCACACAGGTTCACATATCCTCGCTCAGGCAGTAAAGAGACTTTATCCCGCTGCAAAGCTGGCTATCGGCCCGGCTATCGACAACGGCTTCTACTATGACTTCGACCTTGAAAAGCCCTTCACTCCAGAGGAGCTTGAGAAGATCGAGGCCGAGATGAAGAAGATCGTCAAGGAGGATCTCCCCATCGAGCAGTTCGAGCTCGCACCCGACAAGGCTCTTGATCTCCTGAAGGGTATGGAAGAGCCCTACAAGGTAGAGCTCTGCGAGGAGCACGCCGGCAAGGGCGAGCCCATCTCCTTCTACAAGCAGGGCGAGTTCACAGACCTCTGTGCAGGCCCGCACCTTCCCTCAACAGGCTCTGTAAAGGCATTCAAGCTCCTGTCATGTACAGGCGCTTACTGGAGAGGCGATGAGAAGAACAAGATGCTCTCAAGAGTATACGCAATCGCATTCCCCAAGTCAGCACAGCTTGATGAGTATATCAAGATGATAGAGGAAGCCAAGCTCCGCGATCACAAGAAGCTCGGCAAGGAGCTCGCACTCTTCATGTTCGACCGCACAGCACCGGGTATGCCCTACTGGCTCCCCAGAGGCTGGAAGCTCTTCAACGCCCTGCTGGACTACTGGAGAGGCGTTCACGAGGAGCACGGTTATACCGAGATCTCCGGCCCTGTGCTTTCCAAGAAGGAGCTCTGGGTAACATCCGGCCACTGGGATCACTATCAGGACGGTATGTTCGTTATCCCCTCCGAGGAGGAGAATGAGGTATACTGCGCAAAGCCCATGAACTGCCCTAACGCTATCAAGGTATATATGAACAGACAGCGTTCCTACAAGGAGCTGCCCCTCAAGTTCAACCAGGTCGATGTTATCCACCGCAAGGAGAAGTCCGGCGAGCTCAACGGCCTGTTCCGTGTTCAGCAGTTCAGACAGGACGATGCTCATATCCTCGTAAGCGAGGAGCAGATCGCATCCGAGATCAACGATATCATGGAGATCGCAACAGAGATGTACGACACCTTCGGTCTTTCCTACAAGGCTGAGCTGTCCACTCGTCCGGATGACTTCATGGGCGATATAAAGGTATGGGACAAGGCAGAGGCTGACCTCAAGGCTATCCTCGAGGAGAAGTACGGTCCCGACGGCTACGAGCTCAACGAGGGCGACGGCGCATTCTACGGTCCTAAGATCGACCTCAAGATGAAGGATGCTATCGGACGTGAGTGGCAGATGGGTACAATCCAGCTCGATTTCCAGCTTCCTCTCAACTTCGGCATGAAGTATATCGCATCTGACGGCTCCGAGAAGCAGCCCGTAATGATCCACAGAGCTATCTTCGGTTCATTCGAGAGATTCATCGGCATCATCACCGAGAACTTCAAGGGCGCATTCCCCTTCTGGCTCTCACCGATGCAGGTTGGTATCGTTCCGATCCGCACAGACCACAACGAGTATGCCAAGAAGGTAGCTGACCTCCTGAAGAAGAACCGCATCAGAGCCGAGGTAGACTACACCGATGACAATATGAAGAACAAGATCAGAAAGTTCAAGGACTTCAAGGATCCCTATGTAGTTATCATCGGCGACAGCGAGGCCGAGAACGAGCAGGTATCCATCAACATCAGAGGAAACAAGCAGCTCAAGAACGTGCCGCTCGACAAGTTCATCGAGATGTGCCGCACTATGAACGAAGAGCACTCCCTCGACGTTATCGATACTCTCTGATAAGAAAGAATATATCAATAAAGGGACTGACGCTGATCAGTCCCTTTTGCTTTTCAGAGCATATTGCTTTTTGTCATGGGAAGTACCTGTCATGATTTTACAGTAATTTTACAGCACAGTCAAGCATTTACATTTTCTGTGCAGCTTATACGAAAATGATATTTACAATGATATTGCTATTGACAGTGGTAAATTTATGTGTTATCATGAAGTTGGCGGTAAGCCAGAAATATTACAAACGGAGGATAATACCATGCTCAGAATGAAAAAAGTGATCTGCTCAGCACTCGCAGCCGCTGCCGTACTTTCAGCAGCAACCGTTCCCTCTTCACCATTATCAAAGAACTCACCCGCCGTACTCACTGCCGAAGCGACCGCACCCCTCGGCACCATCGAAGCCCTGCAAAACGTCAATATCAGAATAAGCCCCACCGTCACAAGCCAGAAAATCGGCCTCCTCTGCGGCGGCAAACGCGTAAGCTACTACAATATCTGCGGCGACTGGGTATCAATAAGCCCCACAGACTGCCGCTGGGTCTGCATGAGCTACGTAAGAAAGATCTCATAAACCACCGCGCTTGTATAGCGGCTTTTGCACATTCTATTGAGGAAAACCCTTTTGAAAAAGGGTTTTCCTCAAACTCCTTTCCGAAAACTTTCAACTAATTTTGCCCCCACAGGTCTACAGACCTGTGGGGGCAAAATTCATCGGAAGTCTTTGGAAGGGGGTATGGGGGAGACCTTTCCTCAGAAAGGTCTCCCCCGATATAACGTATAAACTGCTATATAAGCGCGATTATTTACAGAGGTTAGGCAAGGCAGATGCCGGATATAGCCTCTGCCATTATCTCAGCATCATCTATAAGCTCGTCAGCCGTGATGAACTCCTCAGGCCCGTGCATATTGTATTCCCTGCCGGGGAACTCTGCGCCGAAGGCAACACCGCCCTCGATCTCGTGTACATAGGTACCGCCGCCTATTGAAATACACTCGCCCTTCTCGCCGGTAACACGGGTATAGGCACTCAGGAGAGCCTTCACGAAATCGCTGTTTCCGTCGGTTATATGGGGTTCAACTCCCTCACAGGAATCCACTGTAAAGCCCGCCCCTTCAAGTGCTCCGCAGATTATGCCGCTAATCTCCGCCTTGGTGCGGTCAAGCGGGAAGCGTATATCTATAGCACCGTGCAGCACGTTGTTCTCTGTATTGAGCATAGAGAGTACACAGGTCATTTTCCCGGATATCTCATCCGAAAAGCCGAGACCGCAGGAGCTTCCGTCCGTCTCGCCGTGAGGGAAGAGCCTTGCAAGCTCCTTTACCGGCTCACAAGCGATGACCCCCGATTCCAGCATCTTTGTTATGGCATTCTCGCCCTTTTCCGGTGTGGAAGCATGGGCAGAGACTCCGTTAAACTCTGTGACCTCAGTAAATGCTGTAGTCAGCTTCGACCATCTTCCCTTATCGTCCATCATGACGCCGCCTCTTTTTTCCGGGTCGAATTCAGAAACGAGTTTGCAAAGTGACGGCACAGCATTGATGACCGAACCGGCGCAGATTTCAACAGACACGCCCCAGTATGTTGAAAAGTACACCCTCAGCATACCCTTCTCCCCGTTGATGACGGGATAGGAGCCGTCCGGCGTGAATACATAGGGCGGCAGCTCACGCTTGGTGCGGTAGTAGGCAAGGTCAGCCGAGCCGTTCTCCTCATTGGTGCCGAATATGAGCCTTACACCGTGTTTCAGCGTCCTTCCGGTCTCCCTGATGGCAAGCAGGGCGTAGAGTGCAGCCACGGCAGGCCCCTTGTCGTCGATAGCACCCCTGCCGATGAGCTTTCCGTCCTCTTCACGGAGAGTATAAGGCGAGGCATTCCAGCCGGTGCCCTCCGGAACTACATCAAGGTGTGTGAGTATGCCAAGCAGGGGAGAGTCGCCTAAATCAGCCGAACCCGCATAGTTATCCACATTCTCAACAGCAAAACCGAGCTCACGGCACCTGTCCAGCATTATACCCAGCGCCCTTGCAGGCTCCCTGCCGAAGGGGAAACCCTCCTCAGCCTCACCCTGCACGCTCCTTACAGCCACAAGCTCCCTGAGCAGCGATATCATATCCTCCCTGTGTTCCTCCAGGTAACTTCTTATATCAGTCATAGTATTCCTCCCTCATCCCCTCTATACGACAAAAGACCGCAGATAACTGCGGTCTCTTGCCCCTCCGGGGTTTGCCCTTCCCCGAAGGTAAGAAAGAAAGGATAAATATGAAAAGTGAGATATCTTGATTAATGATAATTTCCTAAATATCCTTATCGAATAGACTTAGTTGATGATAGCCTTCTCTGTCTCCTTGTCGAAGAGATGGATTCTGTTAGGATCGATAGCTACCTTGATGTCATCACCGGGTCTTGCTGTAGATCTCGGGCTAACTCTTGCTGTAAGGGAATTGCCCTCGCAGAGGAGGTAGAGGTATGTCTCAGCGCCCATCATTTCGGTGATTTCAACGTAAGCGTCGATAACACCTGTTGTAGCATTTGAGAGGTACATCTCCTCATCGTGGATACTCTCAGGACGTACGCCGAGGATGATCTCCTTGCCTACATAGTTGCCGAGTCTCTCGTTCTGAGCAGCCTTAGCCTCAGGGATAGCGATCTGGTATGTCTGGCCTCTGCCTGTTCTGGGATTCTCAGAGCCGAACTCAACTACGAACTGGCCGTACTCTTCCTTGAGAACAGCGTCGATGAAGTTCATCTGAGGTGAACCGAGGAATCCGGCAACGAACTTGTTGCAGGGTCTCTCGTAGAGGTTCTGAGGTGTATCAACCTGCTGAACGAAACCGTCCTTCATACAAACGATTCTGTCGCCCATTGTCATAGCCTCAGTCTGGTCATGAGTTACGTAGATAAATGTAGTACCGAGCTTCTTGTGGATCTTGGCGATCTCGGTTCTCATCTGAGCACGGAGCTTTGCATCGAGGTTTGAGAGAGGCTCGTCGAGGAGGAATACCTTAGGGCTGCGGACGATGGCACGACCGAGAGCAACTCTCTGTCTCTGACCACCGGACATTGCCTTAGGCTTTCTGTCGAGGAGGTGTGTAAGGTCGAGGATCTTAGCAGCCTCGTTTACCTTTCTCTCGATCTCGTCCTTGGGCACCTTACGGAGCTTGAGGCCGAATGCCATGTTGTCGAATACTGTCATATGAGGATACAGAGCGTAGTTCTGGAAAACCATTGCTATATCTCTGTCCTTAGGTGCGATATCATTAACGAGCTTGTCGCCTATGTAAAGCTCACCCTCAGAGATCTCCTCGAGACCAGCGATCATACGGAGAGTTGTTGACTTACCGCAGCCGGAAG
>CAMKMD010000111.1 GCA_946413815.1 uncultured Ruminococcus sp. | reverse complement strand
ATCCGCCCACCACAAAAAAGCAGCCGCTCACATTAAGTTGCCCGTGCGATAGCCCCCTTTAGCCTGCGTGTCTGAACAAAAGCAAAAGCTGACAGGTTGGGGAAGGGGAAGGAAGGGGGAGTCCAGAGGGGGAGACCTTGGGAGGGGGGAGGATGTCAGCTTTTACTGCGGTTTTCTGTTCCTCCCCCCTCCCATGGTTTCCCCCTTTGGCCATCAAGCATACAAGTCGGAATCAATGAAACACAAGGGAGAGAAGAAATTGTGCAGGGACCGCCTCCGGCAGTCCGCAGGTTGACGAATCGCTTAATAGATGCGGGCTGCCGAAGGCAGCCCCTGCAATGCGGACATGACTGTAGGGGCGGGGCGATGTGGGCATCGCCCCCTACCTTCAATTACCGATGAATTGCAGGAGCGGACCGCCAAAGGCGGTCCCAACATTCGTCCTTTCATTACATAACGGTTGTTTGCCGGAGGCGATACAATAATTCTGCATTCTGAATTCAAAATCGCCTGTCTCACTTTGTTAACCTGTGGAAACAAAAAACGGAACTGATGAAAAAGTTTCCGGAGTGCTATTGACTTATTCCCCGTAAGGGAGTATAATTTATATTGTATGGATTATACTCCGGCGGTGACGCCATATGACGCCGCTGCCTTTCAATTTACACTAAAAGTGGAGGTTTTATTACAATGAGCAGAGTTTACAACTTCAGCGCAGGTCCCGCTGTACTTCCTGAGGAGGTTCTCAGAGAGTGTGCAGAGGAAATGATGGATTACAAGGGCTGTGGAATGTCCGTTATGGAAATGTCCCACCGTTCCAAGGTCTATGACAACATCATCAAGGAAGCAGAGCAGGATCTTCGTGACCTGATGAACATCCCCGACAACTACAAGGTAATCTTCGCACAGGGCGGTGCTTCACTGGTTTTTGCAGGTGTTCCCATGAATCTCATGAAGAACAAGAAGGCTGCTTACATAATCACAGGTCAGTGGGCCAAGAAGGCTGCTGAGGAAGCTGAGAAGTACGGTGAGGTAGTAAGAGTTGCTTCTTCTGCTGACAAGACCTTCTCCTATATCCCGGATTGCTCAGACCTCGACATCCCCGAGGATGCTGACTATGTATATATCTGTGAGAACAACACCATCTACGGAACAAAGTTCTGGGAGCTCCCCAACACAAAGGGCAAGGAGCTCGTTGCTGACGTAAGCTCATGCTTCCTCTCAGAGCCTGTTGACGTATCAAAGTACGGCGTTATCTACGGCGGTGTACAGAAGAACGTAGGCCCCTCCGGTGTACAGATCATCATCGTTCGTGAGGATCTCATCGCTGACGGCCCCGCTCTCAGCATCACACCTACAATGATGAACTGGAAGATCCAGGCTGACAACGAGTCACTCTACAATACTCCTCCCTGCTACGGCATCTACGTATGCGGCAAGGTATTCAAGTGGATCAAGAAGATGGGAGGCCTTGAGGCTATGAAGGCTCACAACGAGAAGAAGGCTAAGCTCCTCTATGATTTTCTTGACCAGAGCAAGATGTTCAAGGGCACAGTTGAGAAGAAGGACCGCTCACTCATGAACGTTCCCTTCGTTACAGGCAACGACGAGCTCGACAAGAAGTTCGTTGCTGAGTCCAAGGCAGCAGGCCTTGAGAACCTCAAGGGCCACAGAAGCGTAGGCGGTATGCGTGCATCCATCTACAACGCTATGCCTATCGAGGGCGTTGAGGCACTCGTTGCATTCATGAAGAAGTTCGAGGAAGAGAATTCCTGATCATACAGGGATAAAATATCTGAAAAGAGGTTAGAGAAATGTACAATATTCAGACACTCAACAAGATCTCCGCAGTGGGAACTGATATATTCGACAAGAGCAAGTACGCTGTAGCTGATGCTCCGGCTAATCCGGATGCTATCATGGTACGTTCCGCTAAGATGCACGACATGGTATTCGGCGACAAGCTGCTCGCTATCGCACGTGCAGGCGCAGGCGTAAACAACATCCCTGTTGACCGCTGCGCTCAGGAGGGTATCGTAGTATTCAATACTCCCGGTGCAAACTCCAACGCTGTTAAGGAGCTCGCGATCGCAGCACTCCTTATCTCCTCCAGAAAGATCGTAGAGGCTGCTCAGTGGGCTGCTTCACTCAAGGGCACAGAGGATGCTCCCAAGACTGTAGAGTCCGGCAAGTCCAAGTTCGCAGGCCCTGAGATCGCCTGCAAGACTCTCGGTATCATCGGTCTCGGCGCTATCGGCGGCAAGATCGCTAACGCTGCTGAGGCTCTCGGCATGAAGGTTATCGGTTACGATCCTTACCTCTCAGTAGGCGCTGCTCTTCACCTTGAGCCTACTGTAAAGGTAGTTACAGATATCAACGATATCTACAAGGAGAGCGACTACATCACAATCCATATGCCTTACACAAAGGATACAGCTAATACTATCGATGCTGAGCAGATCGCAATGATGAAGGACGGCGTTCGCCTCATCAACCTCGCAAGAGGCGAGCTCATCAACAGCGAGGCAGTAGTAAAGGCTATCGCTGACGGCAAGATCGCAAAGTACGTTACAGACTTTGCTGATGATACAGTTCTCGGTTCTGAGAATGTTATCGTTCTTCCCCACCTCGGTGCTTCCACACCCGAGAGCGAGGACAACTGCGCTGTTATGGCAGCTCAGGAGCTCATCGACTTCCTCGAGAACGGTAATATCAGAAACAGCGTAAATCTTCCTAACCTCAGCATGAATGCTGTAGGCACAAAGATCTGCGTTATCCATAAGAACGTTCCCACAACCATCGCTTCCATTACTACAGCAGTAGGAAACGAGGGCCTCAACATCGAGAACATGGCTAATGCGAGCAAGGGCGATTTCGCTTACACAATGCTCGACGTTATCGGCGATGTACCCGCTAAGGTTGTCGGCAAGATCAACTCCGTTGACGGCGTTATCCGCGTAAGAGTCATCGAGAAGTAAGAAGTATATACAAAGCCCCGGTCATAAGTGCGGTGCTGATATAGAAGTTTTAAGCCATAGTATTTCTGATCTGAAGTCAGAAGTACTATGGCGTTTCTATTGACAATACAGCGATGTCGTGCTATAATTGGTACTATCATAAATCGGAATATGTCACTAAAAGGAGTAATACAATATGAAAAAAGCACTGAAAATCGTAGGGAAAATTTTTCTCGGCATACTGATACTGCTATTAGTGCTCCTTTTGGTAATATTCATTTACCATAGGATAATGTTGAGCAAGGAAAAGCCGCTCCTTGAACCGCTCGGGCAGATGGTCGAGGTAGACGGAAATCAGATGAGCATATACACCGAGGGCGAGGGCGACCGCACAATCGTCATTATGTCCGGCTCGGGAATGCCCTCTCCGATACTGCAATACAGTGCGCTGTACAGACAGCTGAGCGATACCTATAAAATAGCAGTCATAGAGAAGTTCGGCTACGGCTTCAGCGATGTGGTGGACGGTGAAAGAGATTTCGATACGATACTGCGGCAGGATCGTGAAGCGCTGCAAAAGGCAGGCGTGGAAGCGCCCTATATCCTTTGTCCCCACTCCATGTCGGGAATAGAAGCGATCCTTTGGGCGCAGAAATACCCCGATGAGGTGGAAGCGATAGTCGGACTGGATATGAGTACACCGAAGGCTTACACGGAAGAAGAACTGAATAATAGCGGCAAGTCTCATATAGTATATGACTTTCTGAGAGAATCGGGTTTGCTGAGAATTTCGATGACGGACAGCACTCTGCCCGAGAATTTAGATCAGAATGAGAAGGCTGTCTTCAAGGCTATAGCTTGCAGAAAATTTGTCAACAAAACCATGGACAATGAAGGCGGCACACATATTTTAGACGCTATAAGCGAGATAAACAGCGCTTCAAAGCCCGATGTGCCTACACTGCTTTTCCTTTCAAACAGCGAGGGGCAGGTATGGGAAGATGCAATGCGCGACTACGCCGATGGTCTTACCGACGCACAGGTGATAGAGCTTGACTGCGGTCACATGGTAGCCAATGAAAAACCTGATGAGATAGCCGATGCGATGAGAGACTTTATCGCCGTACTTGACAGCTAAAATTCTGATTTATTTTAACAGTTGAAAAAACTGCCCCTAAGCGCTTCGAGACACTTAGGGGCAGAACTTCTATATGGGTATCTGACTTAGCGGCCGGGGCTTTTTGTATCCTGTGTGTTTGACATACGGTATATATGGTGATATAATATAACTGTCCGTATGGAGTATTAATCCTCAGGCGGGTAGTAGTAATCAAGAAGCAGGTCTACCATGCGGCTGTAGCTCAGTATACCGTCGCTGACGCCGTTCATCTTCATGGTGGTGTCGGTAGCGGCTGAGGATACTGTGCTGACGGTCTCGGTGTCTATGACCTCCTTATCCTTGTTCTCCTCCCAGTAGTTATCCGGCACGAAGCGGAACCAGTCGTTCCTGACCTGCTGCGATATTCCGGCGGTGAGGGGATAGGCTCCGGATATGCCGCTGCGGTATACCTGATTATGTACATACATCAGCGCATTGAGGCAGCCGCTGTACTGCATCTGCGGTTCGCCGCTGCCCATGTTCGCCACGAAGGAGATGAAGTTCGCTTCGTCCTCCTGCATGAAGCCTTTCAGATGGGCGTATTCATGACAGAGGGTGTCCGGCAGGTTCTCACGGATCATATCGTTATTATAGCTCGCCTCCATGGAGAAGGGGAGGAATATACCGAGAGTTTCCGTCTGACTCATGAAATAGGAACACATTATGGGCTTGGGGTCGGGGTAGTATCCCGCAAGCTGCGGATAGGTCTCTGCTGCCTTCTTCATAGCCGCCTTTGCTCCGCTCACGGGATCTATGGTGAGCGTGAAGCGGTCTTCGGCATCTCTCGGCACCTGCGCTGCAAGGTCATTGCAGGTCGCGATGAGTCTTCCGTAAAGGTCGGTCAGCTCCTCTGCAGGATGCTCTTTTGACCGGAAATACTTCTCGGAAAACTTCGTACAGCCATAGAGGGTGAAGCAGTTGAGCGCCTCGGTAGCGGTGACGAAGGCCAGCGCCCAGAGCATGACGCTGAGAGAGGTCAGAGCCACCTTCATACGTGATTTTTTGCATACAATAAGCAGTATTATCATCAGCGGGATGCCGATGATGACGAGCAGCAGCCCGGATATTATCATCAGCTCTCCGAGAGCGAAGGGAAGAAGTCCGCTCAGGAAGGCATAGGGCGTTGATATGTACGGGAATATATGTGCGGCATAGAAGTCCGCGAAGGGCTGCGAAAGACGTCCGCAGACAGTCAGGACTGCGGAGAAAAGGATGAGAAGAAGCGGTATAAGGAATCGTTTTTTCATAGTTCCCCCAATAGGCTTTTTTTACATTATACCATATTTCAGACACAAGCGCAATGCCGCAGAGGGTGGTAAATCCTGCCGGCAGAGCGGCTTAGCATACAGGAGAAGATAAATGAAGAAGATGTATTTTCTGGTGAATCTCATCGCAGGCAAGGCTGAGATAGGCGACAACCTGGGCGAGATAATAAACGAGTTCAATAAAGCGGGCTGGGAGGTCACTGTCCGTGTCACACAGGACAGCGATGATGCCTCCGTCATGGCGAAATATGCCTGCGAAAACGGCTTCGGAGTGCTGGTATGCGCCGGCGGCGACGGCACTCTCAGCCAGTGCCTGCAGGGTATAATGTCCAGTGAACGCCGCATCCCCATAGGCTATATACCTGCAGGCTCGACCAACGATTTTGCAAGGAGCCTCGGGATACCTGCAAGTCCCATGGATGCAGTGCGCTGGATAGTGAACGGAGTGCCGAGAGCCTGCGACGTAGGCGGCCTCAATGATTCCTATTTCTCTTATATAGCCGCATTCGGCGCCTTTACCAATGTCACCTATGAGATGCCGCAGAATATCAAGAACATATTCGGCCATGCAGCCTATCTTGTGGGAGGCCTGTTCCAGCTGACGAGCCTGCGCTCCAAGCGTATGCGCGTTGAGTGGGGGGATAACTGCATCGAGGATGATTTCATCTTCGGCATGGTGACGAATTCCTCCTCCGTTGCAGGACTGCTCTCCATGAACGACTTCCTGCTTGACGACGGAGTGTTCGAGGTAACGCTTATAAAGAAGCCGGCGAATCCGGTGCAGCTTCAGCAGATACTCCATTCGCTCCTGAATATCGGCGTTGAGATAGACAAGGAGTATATCCGCTTCTTCCGCACGGACAAGATAACCTTCACCTCCCTCGGCGGTGACCCAGTTACATGGACAAGGGACGGTGAATACGGCGGGGATTCACAGGTGAACGTAATACAGAGCCTTCCCCGGGCGGTGGAGTTCCTGCTGCCGGCAAAGCATAATGATTCATTCTCAGACTGAAAACAGGCAGCCCGCAGGGCTGCCTGTTCTGTGTTATGTGTCATTCAGCTGTTGAGCTCGTTGTAGGCCGTTCTTACAGCCATGCAGAGCTGATCTGCACATGAAGTGGGCTTCATGCCGCAGGTGTTGCCCTTGAGCTTCTCCTCGATCTGCTCGACTGTCCAGCCGTCAACGAGCTTTGCAATAGCCTTGAGGTTGCCGTTGCAGCCGCCCATGAACTTGATGTCGGTGATGACATTCCCCTCGATGTGGAAGCTGATCTGCTGGGCACAGACCATTCTTGTGCGGTATGTATAATCCATATTTATATCCTCCCTGTTATGCGGCGTCTTACCGCCGGTCGCTGATTTCATTATACACCATAAATATTTGCGTGTCAAGGAAGAGAAGGCTGTGTTACCTGTGACAGTTTCTTGCAAGGATAAGTTGCATTTTTTGTTCTTTTATAGTATAATGTCTATATGCCGGCGATAATTGCGGGGGATGTTTTTATAGAGGAGAGGATGAAAATGGAGTTTACAGAGGCTCAGAAGTGGCGTATTTTTCTGGCAAGAGTTGCAGCAATAGCGGTGGGACTGCTTGCGCTGTTTGCATTTTTGAGGATCAACCATATTGTACTGCGTGTCGGCGGGGCATATACTACGTGCTTTGCTGCTGAGATCCCCTGGAAAAAGTGGGCGCCAAATGACAAGAATATTTCAGAGATACGCTATATGAAAAGAGCGAAAGAGGCTGTTATTAATGGCCTTGAATGTCAGGAATTGACAAATATTGGTTTTCTCGCTGATTTCAAAACTCTTGAACGGGTATATATTTTTGAAAGTAATGAAACTATCAGCATTCCTTCATTAAAGAACAGTCATGATCTTAAAGAGATGTTTATATTTCAGGATACTACTGATGACCTTGATTTTATAGCAGATAATCCTGAACTGGAAATGATTAGCGTTCAAGTTCATGAAAGAGGTCTGAGGGATATATCAGGCCTAAGGAACAAGCTTGAGCTTT
The DNA here is from genome assembly GCA_946413815.1 of uncultured Ruminococcus sp. Taxonomy (GTDB): domain Bacteria; phylum Bacillota; class Clostridia; order Oscillospirales; family Ruminococcaceae; genus Ruminococcus. The sequence goes on along the minus strand of CAMKMD010000111.1, from coordinate 578 downwards.
CAGAGCTAATTATTAATACAGCCTGTACCGATTTTTCTGTTCTTGGTGATATGCCGGCATTGGAGCGCCTTGCCATTGAAGGCGGCAAAAAGGAAAAACGTTCCGGTGCAGATGATGATTTTATATTTCCTTCGCTGAAAAGCTCTGTAGAGCTGAATTACATCTATCTTGAAAATGTTGAACTCAGTGAACTTGACTTCATTGCAGACAATACGGCGATCGAAAATCTGGTCGTTCATCCGGAATATACGCAGATAACGGATATCTCGGGGCTGAAAGGCAAGACGAAGCTGGAAGTATTGGCGCTGTACAATGTAAGCTGTAATGATTTCTCCGTCCTCCGGGAGCTTCCTGCGCTGAAAACAGTCACCATAACCGGAAGCACGATACCGGAAGATATAGTGAAGGAGCTGGAGGAAAGAAACGTGGAAGTTGAAAACCCCGGCCCGGAAGAGATAAGCGAGTAATGATATGCCCCTCCCTGCGGAGGGGCTTCAGTCTGTCAAAAAACCTGTATCAATTCAGGGGACGCCCTCTCTTGCAGGGCGTCCCCTCTTCAAAAACAGTCCCCCGGACTG
>CAMKMD010000110.1 GCA_946413815.1 uncultured Ruminococcus sp. | reverse complement strand
CCGGCCCGTCCCCTCTGTCAGCTTCGCTGACATCTCCCCACACTGTGGGGAGTCCCCCCCACCAGAGGCTCTGCCTCTGGACTCCGCTAAAGGGCCGAAGGCCCTTTAGAATCCCAAACGTTTGGGTTTTACGGTAAACAGACTTTTTTGACAAGCTGAACCCGCCCTTTACGGGCGGGTTTCTTTTGAAATGAACTTTTTCTTCCTGCTGAGTAAATATACAATACTGAATACTACGAATGCCGGAATGAAGCATACAGCTATCGTAACTACGAAACTTCCGGGATCCGGAGAGATCATTGTACTGTAAGCATCCGGATCGAGACTCGGCTTAAGAGGACTTATCTTTTTCAGAATCAGACCGAATCCGCGAAACACGACACATTCTCCGCCGTTTAAAACCTGACAGAGTAAGAACCTGCCTTTGATAAAAAATGAGACAAGATTAATTACTGCTCCGGTCGTATTAATGACAAGAGCGGTTATCAGAGATCTGATCAGTGCTTTTTTCATAATGGCCATCCTTTCTAATGGTGTTTCTGGTAATTATGTGTCTGAATAAGCCTGAATTGTTGCATCACAGCTGCATTTTCAGCATTCTGCATATACTGCATGGCGTGTTATGGTGCAGAATAACAACTGTCGGGATAAAATGAACGTGTACAGGTGCTTTTTTGGGGGTAGTTATCAGAAAGGGCGGCCTTGCAAAGTGCATTTTCTCGATTATTATATCGAAATTTGATATACTGTTTACAACTGCTGCGAAAAGAAAACGGGTTGTAACCGAAAGCAGGATTGGAAAAAGTCAATTTAGATTAACGGAGGTTAACTGATATGAAGGTATTATTCTGGTTTTCTGCCAGCCGAAAGAGTATATGCTGCGAATGAAGATCTGATTAATGCATTTTTATTTCAACAATTGATCTGCTCATATGTCAGCGGTTGATGCTTACGGATATATTACTGCGCAGGTATTAAATGAATAAGCATAACGGCTAAGATATATCACGGACGGGATATAAGTTTTTCATAACCTCTTATCAAATCAGATAGAAAACTGGTGAGATTTTATAATTTTCGCTTGAAAAGGCCTGTTACGCAATTATTAGTTAGCGCGAATCACAGGAGTATAGTATAATAATCAGGTGTGTGAAAAACAAATCAAAAAGATCATTGATGAAACAGCCGCTGATATGATGCGGCGGAAAGGATATTTATGAAAAAAGCAATTGCTCTTATCACTTCTCTTTGCGTGCTCGGACTTTCATTCCCGGTCAATGGATATTATCATAAGAGTAACAGTCTTACAGCCTGTGCCGCTCAGGGAACAACAAAATACAAAGACGGATTTTACTTTGAACTTACTGATACGGAAGCTCATATCACCAGATGCGACAGATCTTTTTTCGATAAGGATAACATCACCATCCCTGATAATTACGAAGGCCTTCCTGTCACAAAAGTCAGCTTTGAAGGCTTGTTCAACGCATCAGATCATTATTATTTTGAGGATATCAGGTATATCTCAGTTCCATACACCGTCACTGAGCTCGAGGTCAAGTATCTGGGCAGATTCTCAAATCTTGAAAAATTCGTTGTAAACAGCAAAAACGAGGTATATTCAGCTGTTGACGGTGTGATCTTTTCAAAGGATAAAAAAGCCATCATTGCATATCCGGCAGGGAGATCAGGCTCTTTTTATGACGTATCTGAAACTGTGGAGCGTATAGAAGATTTTGCGTTCAGCGGCTCCAAATACCTTAAATCAGTAATAATACCTGAAACGGTCGCTGAGATCGGTAATAGCGCATTTTCCGGCTGTTCCAGTCTGCTCGAGATGAGGCTTCCCGATACATTAAAGGAGATCAGCTCGGGAATGTTTGCAGGCTGCAACGAGCTTGAATCGGTCGATCTTCCCAATGCGATAACATCCATAGGCAGCGGTGCATTTATCAGCTGCCACAGTCTTGAATCGATCAAGATCCCCCCGACTGTATCTGAGATCGGCAGTGCAGCGTTTATGTATGACAGAAACCTGCGCGAGGTCTATCTGCCGCCTTCACTGAAAATCATTGATAGTGCTGTATTCAACGAGTGTACAAATCTGCAGAAGATCGAGATACCCAAAAATGTAACTGAGATCCGGGAAGCAGCATTCTACAACTGTGAAAACCTGACCTATGTCACTTTTCACGATTCATTGAAGACCATCGGCTCTGCTTCATTTTTGAACTGTGAAAACCTGAAGCAGATAGAGTTTCCTCCAAGTGTGAATGAGATCGGATCCGCAGCATTTTATGACTGCAAAGCTCTTGAATCTGTCAGATTCAATGACGGCATTACTGCGATCAGATCAGCAGCCTTCTACGGCTGTTCAAGCCTGAAGCAGGTCGTATTGCCTGAAACACTGGAAACAATAGGGGCAAGTGCTTTTGTCTTTTGTGATAATCTTAAACTGGCTGCCATAAAGAATCCGAACTGCATCATCGGAGAGGGAGCAAAGGATACCGAGAATCTTAAATCGACTTTCTGTAACCGTCTGGAAGGTGATGACTTGGTATATGAAGGTGTGATCCGCGGATTTAAAAGCTCAACGGCTGAGACTTATGCAAAGAAATGCGGATACACCTTCATGGCTGATTACGGCGTGGCGGACGGAGCAGCAACAGAAGATAATGATCCGATAATCATTATCCCCGGTATAATGGGAAGCAGACTCTTTGAAGATGAAGGCTGCACTTATTGTGTATGGCCGCCGTATTACCATGATTTATGGAAGCCGAATACAGGACTCAATGAAACCCTGTTTAAGGATTATATAGATATTAGTAACCACCTTTATGTAAGAGAACCTGTTAATCTGAAAAATGCAGAGTATAGTCAAAGGGAATTCGGAGCACAGGATAACATGAAGGACCTTGTTAATGTGATGTGTGATCGCTTCAGGGACAGGGATATTTATGTGTTCAGTTATGACTGGAGAAAGAGCAATGAAGAAAGCGCAGAATCATTAGCTGAATTCATCCGGAGTCTGGGGGTAGAAAAGGTCGATATAGTCGCACATTCTATGGGCGGACTTGTTACTTCCAAATACATAAAAAACAATGGAACTATGAAAGTCGATAAGATCATAACCTGCGGAACTCCTTATGAAGGTTCACCGGAGGCAATTAATGCTGTTGTTAATTTTGAAGTATTAAGAGGAGATAACGCGTTTGCAGATAATGCTTTAGGAATTCTGGGATTAAACCGTTATATAAAGAACAGATTTCCCGGAATAGCTCAACTGACACCCACGCAGAATTATTATGCTGAAAACCCTATGTACCGGGATGATCAGAGCAATCCGATCCCGTTCAGTCAGTATCAGACAAAGCTGGATAGTATATTCGATGACTCCTTATACTACGATGCGTATGACTTCCAGCAATCCCTGCATAACGAAAACACGGGTTATAATGTTCTGCTGGGATATGATAAATCATATTTCCTGGTCGGAACAGGCAAGTATACTTTACGATCGGTCAAATTTGACACGTGGTTAGATGATATCGATAATGATACATTTGCTGAAAAATTCAGTGATGTATTCTATACAAACGCAGGCGACGGCACAGTTCCCTTATACTCCGGAACGATCTCAGAACAGATAGCGACTCTTGAACCCAGACGCTACAAGATCGTATCCTCAACACATCTCGGACTTATAGAAGAAGAAAATTACAACCCGAATTTCGACAACCTTACATGGATAGAGAATATTCTCAGAAACAAGGATGATGACCAGCCGGAGCCTGCTTACAGCCATTCTCCTTATTCGACCTATGGCATCCACTGCCCCGTTGACGTAGAGATCGGCTCAGGCGATGACAGGCTCTGCTCAGCGGCTGATGATATTTCGCTCAGATCTTCATTCGGCAGACTTGATATTTTCGGCAAGGACAACGACATAAAATCAGTCTGCATGGACGAGGATACAAACCTTGACATCATCCTCACAGGTACGGATACAGGCACTATGGACTTCACAGTACGCCATTTCTCTGGCGAGGATGAGCTTCTTGACGAGCGTGTTTTCGAGGATGTTCCCCTCACGGATAAAACTGTCATCAAGACAAAGGCTGACAACAACGTAGAGACTGTCCTCAGTGTTGACCATGACGGCGACGGTGTTATCGATGAAACATGGACGGCAAAGAAAAACGAGACAGTTACAGCTCCTGATGAAACTATAAATACTCCAGCGACTGTTCCCGTATCCGTTTCAACAACTGCAGCGGCGACTACAACTTCAGCAGCAGCAACAACAACCGTTAAGTCCTCTGAGACAAAGCCTGCAGCGACAACAACTGCCAGGTCAGCAGAGACTAAGCCTGCAGTTACAACAACCGCCAGGTCCGCAGAGACTAAGCCTGTTGAGACAAAGCCCGCAGCAATACCCGGTGATATAAACAGCGACGGAATGATCGATTCCAGTGATGCTTCTGCAATTCTTGAGGACTATGCAAGAACATCCACAGGCGGTGAATCAGCCCTCGACAGGAAGACCGCTGATGTCAACGGTGACGGAACAGTTGATTCAAATGATGCTTCTGTCATTCTTGCTTTTTACGCAGCTGTATCCACAGGCGAGGATATAAAGCTCGAAGACTTTATAAAAGAATAAGGCTGTCTTTGTGACGCCACCGAAAAAGGCTATTACGGCGATGAACGATATCACATTTTCTAAATCCCCCAGCGGCATCAGAACCGGAAAAACCTTCCATCAGAGGCAATAAATATTTCTTTTCAGGAAATCATGCCCCGATATAAATACATAGTCAAAGAACAGCCCTTTCACAGCAGGAGTAGATCCTACATTGTGAAAGGGCTTTCTGTTAAGGATGTATTTCAGGCATTCTCATGCTCTTCAATAAGCCTGTGAGCAGGCGCAAAAGCAACAGCGTCATAGTTTTTAACATCTTCATAGGGATGTTCGTTCTGATTCAGTACATCCATGCAGTAACCATGGCTCTCATCTTTTTAAAACACGGGCTGTGGGCAAATCCTGCAAACGCCGGGATAACACCTGATCGTGAAAGCAGAAAACCAGCCCTGTCATTCAACATAGCCGGTTTACAATGATATGCTATTACCAAATCGGTATAACCGGCAGCTCCTTCGGCTCAGCATCACTCTTCCGGCGGGTTCGTTTCATCTGTCTCTGTTAGCCGGGCGGAGCTTTCGCTGTTTTCATACTCTCCTTAGCACACAAAAGAAAAGCCATAGCATTCCTGACTTTATATCAGAAACACCATGGCTTTGTTATTACAGCACCGGACGTGTGCAGTCAGGTACTGACGCTTCTGACTGCGTTATCAGAACAGATCGTCAAGTCCGTCGAGGAGTGCGATCTCTCCGAGAGTAAGGCCTTCAAAAAGCTCGCTGAGAGCTTCTGTCGGCACCTTCTCATACGGAGCATAGTTCTGTACATAAAGATCGATAGCCTTGTCAGCCTTGCCGTCCTTTACTGTGAAGGTGAGCATATCAGTGGTCACGGCCTTGTATCCGCTGAAGGGCTTTGATGCCTTGAATTCGTTACCTGATGCAGTCAGAAGGTTGACAGCCCTGTATCCCTTTGCCAGTACAGTCGTGAAATCAAGAGCTGCAACGTATTCACCGTCCGGAAGTGAGAAAGCCTCGCCGGGAGTGATATCCCTTACAACGATCTCACAGTCCTCCGGGCTGTGCTCTATCCAGATATCAACGGTGCAGAGGTCGTTGAAGAGTGCACAGTCATCGCTCCAGTTGTAGATATTGGCTATAAGATCCTTCTCCTCTGATTGTTTTGTGAAGTAGAAGGTCATATCTCTGGATTCATTGTTCACGAAGCCGAAAACGAGGTAATCTTCGCTCTTGCCATCATATCCCTCGGGAACGCTGTCAACTCTCACCTTGTAGGAATGCCAGCCGACGAATTTCAGGTCTGTGACAGTCTCCGGACCGTCAGCTGATGATGTCCATGTCTTTACTACTTTTGCGAATTCATCAGGCTTCTCGATGAGAGACAGCTGTACGCCCTCAAGAGGCTGACCGGTAGAGAGGTCGATACATGATACCGTTACCTCGTTTGACAATAGTCTATTTCAGAGCCTTTGATATCAAACACAAAACGCATGGAAACAGCCGGATTCATACTGAAGAGGCAGTGATACATCTCAAATGGAATCTCCGCTTTTCCAAAAAGCATATCCAGTAGAAGCTTTACCGGCAGAAGCGCACCGGATTTTCCTGATGCATTCGCTCCGACAAACAGAACGCCTTTCAATAGACCTCGCGCGGTATTGGTCTCCTCCAACACCTTATAATTCGTTTTCTCCAGAGAAAAGGTGGTCTTATTCTTAAAAGAACGGAAATTCTCCACTTCATAATATTTCAACATAGCTAGCCCTCCTATCGCTATCGTATATTAGTATTATACCACACTCTTTCTAAAATTGCAACTATTTTACGTTGAAAACGTAATGGAGTGTAAAAAAATTACAGCGTATATCATTGAATAGCGACATTATACGACAGTTTCAGCATAGTATAAAAAAATGATGCCCACAAACTATGCGTTCAACCGGCAAATTATCTATGCCATTTGAATCCGTAGTAAGTGGGCATTATGTTTATTTATAATATTCAGCGTACCACTGAGCGAACTTTCTCAGTCCTTCACGGATGCTGATCGTTGGTCTGAAACCGTAGTCATCTTCCAGCGCCTTGCTGTCCGCATAGGTCACAGGCACGTCACCGGGCTGCATTCCGACGAGTTCTCTGTGTCCCTCAAAGTCATAATCAGCCGGAAGAACACCTGCGTTCACAAGTTCCTCCTGTAATGTGCTGATATAGTCCAGCAGGTTCTCAGGAGTACCGCCGCCAATGTTATACACGGCATAAGGCGGAAGCGGCAGTCCGTCCTCGCCGTTTGCCTTTTCCGGTGCTCCCTGCATTACTCTGTACACGCCTTCAACAATATCATCAACGTAGGTGAAATCACGCTTACAGTTGCCGTAGTTGAAGATCTTGATCGTTCCGTCCTTGGCTAATGTGTTCGTAGCTGAAAAGTAGAACATATCCGGTCTTCCTGCAGGGCCGTATACTGTGAAGAAACGCAGGCCTGTGGACGGGATGTTGTAGAGCTTGGAGTAAGAATGTGCAAGCAGCTCATTACTTTTCTTGGTCGCAGCATAAAGGCTCACAGGGTTGTCAACCTTATCATCTACTGAAAACGGAACCTTCTTGTTGCCACCGTAGACAGAAGAGCTGGACGCATACACCAGATGCTCCACCGGATTATGGCGGCAGGCTTCAAGGATATTGTAGAAACCAATGATATTGCTTTCAATGTACACATCCGGGTGGTCGATGGAATAACGGACACCTGCCTGTGCTGCTAAGTTGACCACTACATCAAAGTGATACTCAGCAAACAGCTTGTCGATCAAAGCCTTATCGCCAATTGAACCTTTCACAAATATGTGTCTGACTGGCGAAGTGATCGCAGCTTCTTTGATCAGAGACAGACGATATTCTTTCAGTGCCGGATCATAGTAGTCGTTCATATTGTCAAGGCTCACAACTGTACCAGAGGACATTTCTTTTAGCAGTCTCAACACAAGATTTGCACCGATAAATCCGGGTGAACCGGTCACAAGTATGGTCTTGCCATTCAAGTCAATTCTTTCTTTGCTCATATCTTAATCCCTTCTGAACAGGTCTCTTGTATATACCTTTTCTTCAACATCATCGAGAACAGAATCGTAGCGGTTAGCAACGATGCAGCCGCACTTCTTCTTGAACTTCTTCAGATCATTCATAACGAGAGAACCAAAGAATGTGCTGCCGTTTTCAAGTGTCGGCTCATAGATAATAACCGTAGCGCCCTTTGCCTTGATGCGCTTCATGACGCCCTGAATGGAGCTCTGACGGAAGTTGTCTGAGTTCGATTTCATTGTAAGTCTGTACACGCCCACAACGACTTCCTTCTGCTTGCTTTCCTGCTCCGCGGAGTAGTCAGCACTGTTGCCGTAAGTGCCGGCAATCTCCATGATTCGGTCAGCAATGAAGTCCTTTCTGGTTCTGTTCGACTCAACAATAGCAGTCATCATATTCTGAGGAACATTCTGATAGTTTGCAAGAAGCTGCTTTGTGTCCTTGGGCAGAC
>CAMKMD010000109.1 GCA_946413815.1 uncultured Ruminococcus sp. | reverse complement strand
TTGTACACATAGTAACTCTTTTTGCTCGATATATCAAGATGGTAAAACAACAGATTAGAAAAGGCTTATTTTCGCAGGAATTGTACATATTATGCCTTGCCCACAAACGCGCACAGCTGCGCTGTGTGGGGCTTGCAGTGCCGGGGCATACGTATGCGTTCCTTCCTGCATCCCCGCCACAAGGGGGCGCTGTGCCGCCCCGGTGGGGCGACCGGCTCATCTGCCGGTCATCCATTCCCATTCGCTTTCGCAGGCGGCTGCGTAGTCTTCGTCAAAAAGGGCATCGTCGTCGATCCATTCGGTTTCGTACTCGATCTCCTCGATGCCCTCGAAGGTCGTGCCGTTTGCGGCGGCGTCCTCCTGCGCAAGGCTGTCGGCGTTCTCCTCAACCCAAGCCCTGAAGTCCTCTGCGTCGAGGTCGTCCTCGTTCTCGATCTCCAGTTCGTAGGCTTCCTCCTCGGTGTCGTACCAAAGGATCGTGGCGCTTTTGATCGCCTCGCGCTCGTTCCAGTCGTCTCTGCCTGCCATTGCTCTTGCCTTTGCCAATCCGTAGCTGATCATTGTTTTTTCCTCCGCTTTTCGTTGTTTTCGGTGGGCTTTGCCCTTCCGTTGTGTACATATTAACTCTTTTAGCAAATATTATCAAGCGGCTAAATGTACAGAATAAAAACAGCGAAATATCGCAGGAATTGTACATATTATGACGGGCAGTAAATTGCATCGGAAACCGATGCGGAGATGGGGCAGGACTGCAGCCCTGCCCCTGTTGTTTTTACTCTACAATGTGCAGTACCACCATGCCGTTGGGGGTCGGAATGAAAATTTCAGGCTCCCAGAAAAGTGCCTTGTACTTTTCAGTCTGTTCATCGGTCAGCCCCGTGAAATCCTCGACCCCGAGTCCGCAGACGAAGAAGGTGCCTTTGATCGGACCGTATTTTTCGACTGTCCTGTTCCATTGCAGTCCCTCAATGAAAAGGCCCTCCTCGTTGCACACTACTGCGACCTCCTCCTCGAAGGGGTACAGCGCCTGAATGTATCCGCCAACCTCTTTCTGCAGGTTCTCCAGCGTATGTTCAATCTCCTTTACGTAGGGATGCTTGCCGGGTTCACATACCAGAATTTTCATGTAGATTCGCTCCTTTGTTTGTTTTGATTCCGCTTCTCTTGCGGTAGTGACATATTAACTCTGAACCGCTCGAAAATCAAGCAATATCGGCAAAATAAATGTGACAAACATGAGCGGAAATTTGCGCCTGAAATGTACAGCGCACCTGACGCACACAAACGCGCTGTGTGTGGCGTTTATCCGCAGGGCCAAGTTATCCGCCGTCGCTTTGAAAGGGCCAACACAGGCGAATGTGGTGCGTGTGTGGGCAATCAGCCGTATTCTTTCAGACAGGCTTACGCCCCTCCGTATCTCAGGAGGGGCTGCCCAGTTTATTTGCTCTTGCGTCCTGCCTCGTAGGCATCTTTGAGTGCGGCTTCCAGTCCCCAGACCGAAACCTCGATGAAGTCCTCGCTGTCGCAGTGGCGGGCTTCAAGGTCTCCGCGCTCCTGCACCGTGACCATGTGCTTGGCTGCAATCTCAAAGAGCTTCTTGTCGATGCCCGTCAGCGGATGCTCGGCTCTGAAAATCTCCTGCTCGGTCTTGGCGAGGGCTGCGTTGGTGTTCGCAAGCGCCTGCGCCCGGCTAATCCCGAAAAGCTCAAGGCAGTCTGTTTCGGTCATTCCCTCAAGGGCTGCCTTGCCGTTCTGCAGCATCTTCAGCTTGTCAACTGCGGCTTTCATTTCCTTCTTTGTCATGGTGGTGTACCTCCGTTTTTTGTTTTCGGCGGGCTGTCTGCCCTTCCGTTGTGTCACATATTACCATGATACTTCCGGAATAGCAAGCGGCTAAATGTACAGATCATTTTTGCAGATTTACCTGCTATTATTGTACATATTATGCATTGCCCGCAGGATGCGCACATTCGCGCTGTGTTGCGCCCGTAATCCGCCAAACAAACAAGCGGCGCAGAGCCGTAAAGCCCCACACCGCCCGCTGTGCGCCCCTTATTCGGGAATGTACTTGTCGTGGATGATTCCGAGGATCTTGTCCTGTTCCTCGATGCTGATGCCCATCGTTTCGAGTGCTTCCCGTGTTCCGCAGTCGGGGCAGATGAGCGTGTTATTGTCGTTGCGGGAAAGAGCTGGACGCTCGGTGTAAGTGCGTCCGCATTTCGGACATGTACGCTTTTCAAAAACTTGTTCTTTCATGAGAATTCCTCCTGTTCTGTTTTGGGGTGGTTATGACTTGCGCGCGTTTGCGCCGTGTCGCGTTGTGTGGCGCGGTTGACTGAGGTGGGATACCGAATCGGAGGATACCCCTTCCGCTCCACACGGGGCGACGTGGGCGCTGTGTGCGCGCCCGTGCCGTTCCGTTTGTTACTGCGCCCCGAAGGGCAGGCCTTAAGGTCTGCCGAATCGGAAGGCTGCGTTTCCCGTCAGGTTTTCGGTAAGGGTCTCTCTTGCTGTTGCGAACTCGTCGCCAATGAAGCCCATTCTCATCAGCCAGGTTCTCATTGCGAAAACCTTGTTTTCTTTCTGCTGTTCCTTGGGGCTTGCGCTTCTGAGGTCCTTTGCCATCTGGCTCATTGCGAGGCAAAGCTGAATGTAGCTCTTGAGCTTGCCTGCGTGAAGTCCGTTCTGCTTGCCGTTTGAGGGCGGTGCGAACTGGAAAAGTCTGAACTCGACCGTGCCCTTTGTGAAGGTGGCGTGCAGGTTGAGCATGTGGTAGCGGCTGTCGTTGTAGTGGTGGGTTCTGCCGTAGGTGCATCCCTGTGCGCCGTACCAGATGTCTGCAAGCTGTGCCATGGTGCGGGGCTTTTTGCGGTTGAGCTGGTCGAGGAATCTCGGGTCGACCGTTCTGCAGTAGCGGTTCATTCTGCTGTGGTCTACCTTGATTGCTTCGGCGATCAGTGTTTCGTGGCTTGCCATGATGTTTGCGAGGTTTCTCAGGCTCTGCGGTGTGTGTCCCTGTGCGCCGATGTGAATGTGAACTCCGCAGCCCCTTGTGTAGTCGCTCTTTGCGCCTGCCTTGCGAAGGCGTCTGATCAGCTCCTGCAGGGTTTCGATGTCTGCGTAGTGCAGGATCGGTGTGACCAGTTCGCACTTTTCGCTGTCCGGTCCGCTGATGCTGCAGTCGCGCTGGAATTTCCACTCGCGTCCCTGTGCGTCCCAGGCGCTGTAGGTTTCGTAGCCGTTGCGGTGTGCGGTGTACTCGCTGCGGTTTGTTCCGAAGAACTCGGCGGCGAGCTTTGCGGCAGCCTTGCGGGTGATGTTGTTCATCTCAACCTCAACCCCGATGGTCTGCTCCTTCATTCTGTTGATCTGCTGTGCGGTTTTCTCAGTCATTTTTGTATCCTCCGTTTCGGTAATTCCGTAGGGCTTCGCCCTTCGTTGTGTCACATATTAACTCTAAACGGAAGATATAGCAAGACGCTAAATGTACAGAACTATGCGCTTTTTATGAGCCGAATGATTGTGTATATTACAGTCTTGATATTCTTGAAAATGTATGTTATACTCGGATACAATGGAATAGGATCTCTCATTTTCGGGAGCCCCGGGGACGTATATATAATCGGCGGTAGGAGGGCAGGGAACACTGCCCTGCCAATCCGCCGCTTTCTTATCTGTACAGATGCCTTGTGCTGCGCTCGTAGGCTTCGTAGAGGAATTCGGGATCGAAACCGAATGAACGGTAGCCGAGCACGCAGGTCCAGAAATATCTTGGTGTCGGTTCGCCGAGCCTGCGCTTTTCCTGCATGATGTACACAAAGCTGTTCGTCTGCACCGTTCTTCCGCTTTTTGCTCTGCGCACTGGGAGACTGATCTCTTTCTTATAGTAGCAGACCGGGCAGCCTTCGTAGCGGTCGAGCATATGCTCGTGCTCCGCAGTGACTTCCCATACTGCGACCGGAACAACACCGTCTGCCTTCGGCTCAATGGTCAGGTAAAATCCAGTCTTGCTGCCTTTGAACAACAGCTCGTAGCCCTCCAGCAGTGCGGTCCCGATCACTTTTGCGCCGGGGCATCGCATCTGCATCTGCTTGCGGTTCAGATTGCTTCCGTATGCGAGGTAGTATCTTTTCTTGCTCATGTTATCGTCCTCCGTTCGGGTATTTGGCGGGTGCTACCCTTGCCGTTGTGTAGCATATTACCATACCCTTTGGAGCTTATCAAGCGGCTAAATGTACAGAACATAATCCCTGTTTATCCGCTACTAATTGTTCATATTATGCCGTGCAGCAGATAGCGCTGGAACGCGCCGTGTGGGGCAGAAACCGAAACGGGGTAACTTTCGGAGAAAACCCTGCAATGCCCCACACGGGTGAACGTGGTGCGTTCAGCGTTTAGCTATGGATTCCTGCCGGGCCTGTTCCAGAACTGCAGTATCCAGCCCGTTCATTTCGTAGCCCTTGCGGATCACATCATAATAAAAGGGGCTGGGTGGTGCGACGCCCTTGCTGTTCATGATGTATACCATCGCATCAACGGTTTTGCCGTTCAGCTCGACCTGCACGGTCTCTCTGCGGTACAGCTGCGGGTAGCCCTCGTAGCGGTCAAGCGGGATCTCGTCGGCGGGCTTGATATCCCAGAGCAGAACTGGAACGCTGCGGTTGGGATCTGGCTCAATGGTAGCCACCCCGTTGAATACCAGCCGGTAACCGTGAAGCGTACTCGTTCCGAGTACTTCCGCCGTGCGGCAGCGTAACTGCATCTGCCCGATATGAAGATTCGAGCCGTATGCTAAGTAAATCATATGTTTTCTTCCTCCTTTATAATGGTGAAACTGTCTGCACCTTCGATCAGCGAAAGCGTCCTGCCGTTTTCCCAGATCATGTGGATGTTGCCGGCATCGTCGATGTACTGAACCTCGCCGATTGTTCCGCCCGGAATCGGTGCATACGGGTCTTCCATGTGATTCAAGCAAATTTTAGTACCTGCCGGGTAACGCTCACGCAGCGACTGAAGCTGTTTTTCATTCGGAAACTGCATCGTTTTCTTCCTCCTCGTTATTCTGAGCATCACGCTTTGCCTTCTGCTTTGCTTCCCAGCGCTCACGCTCCGCATCGTTGCGGAATGCAGTATGGCCGGAAAGGTTCTCCAGAAGGCGTTTGCGGTCTGCTTTGCAGTCCTTTCCATTCAGGCCAAGGCGGATCAGCCAGACGCGGAGCGAATATTTCTCGTTGCTGTCATCGACATCTTTCGCCTGCACGCGTTGCTGCGTCAGTGCCATATTGTTCATTGCTCCGGCAAGTTTTATGAAGGTCTGCACATGGTCAGCATCTGCCGCCTGACCGAATCCGTCAAAGGTGAGTTTGTCGCTGTCAAAGGAGATGCCGGTCAGCGGCGGATTCGTTTCATCCCACTCTCTGATAAAGGTGATCAGTTCGTGGACGCTGCAGAAATCGTGCTTGCCGATCTCGTCAGCAAGGCTCTTGTTTGCGGAGAAATATCCGCCGGTTGCCTTGCTGAGCAGCGGACCGCGAGAATGAATCATGCAGATAAGGTTTGTGAGGCTCTGCACCGTGTGGTCAGCAAGCGGAAAGCTGATGCTTGCATTCAGCGGGAATCCGCTGTTCTGTTTATCTTCAGATTCTGTATCGGATTCCTCTGGTGCATCCTCTTCCGCGTCAGCTTCATCTGTTCCCTCCGGTGGAGTGATCGTCTCGCTGTTGAAGCCAGCATCGGCAAGGCCGTCCAGCACCATCTCCACGATCTCGGAATCGCTGCGGTCGCAGAAGCTGAGGACCGCATCCTTGCTCAGTGTGAAGAAGTCGATCTCATAGGCGCAGCTCGGAACTCCTGCGTATCTCACATCCGCTCCGGTTAGCTCGCTGATCTTCTGCGCCAGGGCCTTGCGCTGACTCTTTTCGATATTGTACTTGATTTCCATATGATTACCTCCGTTTTTTCACCGCTTGCTGCGGTTTTGATTGTAGTCACATATTAACTCTGAACCGCACAGATAGCAAGACTGTAAAACGGAGAATATGTGCGGGACGGTTTTTCCGATATTTGTGCATATTACAGCGTTTCCGGATATTGACATATCGTTGGGTGCGTTGTATAATCATAGTAAAGAATACGACAATTCAGCAGTAAAGGTTTAATGAAAGGGAGTTGGACACATATGACATTATCAGATTTCATGGAGGCATTTTCAATTGCAATTCTTTGCATAGTGGATGAAAATGAAACAATACATACGATACACTCACAACATAATACAATTGAATCAAAGACTTTGTATGAACAAATAGTAATATATGGTAATCCGCAAAGTATCATTGCGCAAACTGAGGGGCAATTACTTCCAAGAATGATTGAACAAGGATCTTCACAGTGTACGATAATGAAAAAAGCCGACTTCATTCTATGTGCATTCTATGATTGTTTTCTTTCACCAATGGAAAAAATCCAGTATGCTATGAAAATGAATGGTGAATTAGAGAATGTTGATATTTCTCTGGAATGATTGTTACATAGTAATCTTTTGCCTTCCTTCGCCTCAATCTCTTTGATCAAATCAGAATAAGGAATCTGTTGCCCGTTATGAATCTCTTACACTACTGGGCATTATTAACTTCTAAATACACGGATAACGAAAGCCTGATAGCACATGACGCTGTCAGGCTTTTTCACTCTGCATTGTAATTGCGCATTTACAGGCAGAACAGCTTACATAGTATCAGTCTGTTCACAATTTGCTGCAATTTCGTACAAGAATACAATCAGTGTTCGTCATCACCGTCCTGCGGCATTGCTGCTATCGCTTCCTCGTATGACAGCTTCTGTCCGTCACGGAGTACATATGCGACCTCTGCGGTCTGCTTCTCCCGGCACCATGCGAGGTATCGCTTCACGATGACATCCACGAACTTCGGGTCAAGTTCGATGCCGCGGCAGACACGATCCGTCTCACAGCAGGCGATCAGCGTTGAGCCGGATCCGAGGAAGGGATCGAGGACGATGCCGTTTGTCATGGTGCTGTTCTTGATCGGATATGCCATAAGAGGAATCGGCTTTGTGGTCGGATGGTCGGGGCTGCTCTTCGGCTTGTCATATTCCCAGACAGTCGTCTGCTTGCGGTCTGCGTACCACTGGTGCTTGCCCTTCTGCTTCCATCCGAACAGACACGGCTCATGGATCCACTGGTAGGGACTGCGCCCGAGCACCAGCGAATTCTTCTTCCAGATACAGCAGCCGGAAAGCTGGAATCCTGCATCCTTGAATGCCTTTCGGAAGTTCAGCCCTTCCGTATCAGCGTGCCATACATAGATGCTGCCGTCATCTGCAAGGCTGTCATACATACACCTATAGGCTGCAAGCAGAAAGTTATAGAAATCGCTGTCGCTCATGTTGTCGTTCATGATCTTGCCGGCGGTCTCCTCAACGTCCACATTGTAAGGCGGATCCGTCAGGACGAGGTTTGCTTTCTGTCCTTCCATAAGCTTTGTGTATGTCTCTGCGACTGTGCTGTCACCGCAGATCACACGATGCCTGCCGAGTATCCAGATATCTCCCGGCTTGGAGAAGGTCGGTTTCTGAAGCTCCTCTTCCACATCGAAGCTGTCCTCTTT
Organism: uncultured Ruminococcus sp.; assembly: GCA_946413815.1. GTDB lineage: Bacteria > Bacillota > Clostridia > Oscillospirales > Ruminococcaceae > Ruminococcus. Next base: position 908 of record CAMKMD010000109.1, on the reverse strand, counting down.
GACCTGCTTATCGTGTACCTGATTGAAAAGCTGCTCGATCTCCGGCGGGTCAAAGCCGGTTTTGCCGAGGTCGAAATCGCTGCTTTGAATATCTTCCAGAAGTTCAGCGAGAAGGTTCTCGTCCCACGCACCCGTAATCTTGTTGAGCGCAATGTTCAGCGCCTTCTCACGAACCTTGTCGATGTCCACCACCGCACACGGAACTTCCGTGTAGCCGAGCGCCGTTGCTACGGTCAGTCTCTGATGTCCGCCGATGATCGTCATGTCGGCATTGACAACAAGCGGATCGGCAAAGCCGAATTCCTCGATGCTGTTTTTGATCTTCTCGTATTCCTTGTCGCCGGGCTTCAGCTTTTTACGCGGGTTGTATTCCGCAGGCTTCAGCTCCGAGACAGGGATCATACGCAGTTCTGCTGTTTTCATCTCATTCCTCCCGTATATACATCTGCCGCAGCTCTGCGGCTCTTTTTGTGTTCGCATCCTTCAGCGCCGTGACATCACGGAGCGTTTCTTCAATCAGTGGTTTGCCCTTCAGCTTTTCGGCAAGCTGCCGGTACTTGCGGATGCTCCGGCGGAGTGCGGCATCGGTCACAGACACGATATACGCTTTGCCACAGTAATCACAGTTGAAGAAGCTGTATTCGATCTCGCCTTCACGCTGCGTTTTCGGTTCCGGCACAAAGGCACAGCCGCAGGCATCGCAGCGGACATTCTGTTTTGTCATATCGGTCTGCCTCCTTTGAGTCTGAGTATCCGCTGATTTCTGCTGCCCCGGAATGCAAGAGAAATATCCTTCTGCTCAAGCATGAACGGACCGTCCACAAGCACATCGACGTATCTGAGGATATCCTCTCCCTGCAGCACCTCGTAAGTGTATCCGGAGAACAGCCAGGTGTCCGAATTCGGAC
>CAMKMD010000108.1 GCA_946413815.1 uncultured Ruminococcus sp. | reverse complement strand
TACGAAGATGATACTTGGCTGGCGACGGCCTGGGAAAGTATTTCAATGCCGGCACTATGATATGCACAACGGAAGCTGCCAACAAGCTTCCGTTTAGTGCTATACGGGGCATTAGCTCAGTTGGTTAGAGCATCCGGCTCATAACCGGACGGTCTGGGGTTCGAGTCCCTAATGCCCCACTGATATACCTCGTCACTTCGGTGACGAGGTTTTTTATTGACATTAATTTATGTATGTGGTATAATTCACTTATTAAAGATAAGGAGGAATCTATTATGCCATTCATCAACGTAAAAACTAACGCAGCTGTACCCGCTGACAAGGCTGAGGATATCAAGGCCGGTCTCGGACAGGCTATAACTGCAGTTCCCGGAAAGACTGAGGCATGGCTCATGGTCGCAGTCGAGGGCGACAAGGCCCTGTGGTTCAAGGGCACTGACGCTCCCGCTGCTATGGTTGAAGTAAGCCTTATGGGCGCTGCTTCTTCCGCTGCACTTACTGATATGACCGGACGCATCACCGATCTTCTTACCGATACCCTCGGACTTCCCGCTGACCGCATCTATGTCAGCTATTTCTCTACGGATCACTGGGGCTGGAACGGCTCAAATTTCTGACACAGCAAAGCCCGGAGAGGTCATAGCTACCTGCCTCCGGGCTTTTTATGTCTGGCTGATCCTGGACAGTTCTTTTTAACAGCAGCACGAAAGTGATATTACCTATTCACAATCAATTCACATCACTGTACCATGTGTGAACCCCCATGGATTCATGGTTTCGGGGTATTGAACACTTTATTTCTTTGATATTATGCACAATGTCAATTGACATTCTTTCAGCATAATGCTAAAATAATAGTGATGGATCATGTATAAAAAATCTCCGCATGATCTGAGAGGGGAAATATAATTATGAAGAAAATAGCAAAGGCTCTTGCAGCTTTTGTATCAGCAGCAGCCCTGACAGTTTCAGGCTCCGCTTCTGTGATACCCGCTGTAATGACCAACAATGCAGTCACTGCTAAAGCAGTAGACACTAACAACGATGACTGGCTCCACTGTGAAGGCAGCCGCATCTACGACATGAACGGCAATGAGGTATGGCTCACCGGTGCTAACTGGTTCGGCTTCAACTGCTCTGAGAACTGCCCGCACTATCTCTGGAGCGCTGACGCTGACGACTGTCTGACAGAGATCGCTGACCGCGGTATCAACATCATCCGTTTCCCTATCGCTACAGAGCTGATAGTTTCATGGATGAAGGGTTCACCCAATCCGGTAAGCAGCTTCTCCTGCAACTCCGATCCCGCATTCACCATCAATAAGGATTTCTGCGGACCCGACGGCAAGACTGCTGTTGACAGTATGCAGGTATTCGATATCATGATGAAGAAGTGCAAGGAGCACGGCATCAAGGCATTCATTGATATCCACAGCCCTCATACCGACAACTCCGGCCATAACTACAACCTCTGGTACGGCAAGGCCGGCGTTACTACCAAGGTATGGATAGACTCACTGGTATGGCTGGCTGACAAGTACAAGAACGACGATACCCTTATCGGTTACGACCTGAAGAACGAGCCTCACGGCAAGGGTCAGGAAGGCACGGCAGCTGCAAAGTGGGATGGATCTACTGACGAGAACAACTGGGCTTATGCAGCTACACAGTGTGCTGAGGCTATCCTCGATGTAAACCCCAATGCACTTATCCTTGTTGAGGGCGTTGAGCAGTCCATGAGCGGCGCTATGGAGGGCGACTACTGGGGTATGCCCGACAGACGTGATAATTCACCTTACATAGGCGCATGGTGGGGCGGTAACTTCCGCGGTGCAAGAGAGTATCCCATCAAGCCCAAGCAGGGAACTTCACAGATCGTATACTCACCCCATGACTACGGCCCGTCAGTATACGCTCAGACATGGTTCGACAAGAACTTTACGGAGCAGACACTCCTTGATGACTACTGGTACGATACATGGGCATACATCAATGCCGAGGAGATCGGACCTGAGCTCATCGGTGAGTGGGGCGGCCACATGGAGGGCGATAACCTCAAGTGGATGACTCTCCTCCGCGATTATATGATAAAGCACCACATCAATCATACATTCTGGTGCCTGAATACCAACTCCGGTGATACAGGCGGACTCTGGGACAGCCTTAACTTCATGCAGGGCAGCGGTACTACTATCAAGTGGAACGAGCCCAAGTACAAGCTCTTTGAGGAGGCTCTCTGGCAGACAGCTTCATCCGGCAAGTACATCGGCCTTGACCATCAGGTAGCACTCGGAAAGAACGGAATCTCACTGAACGACTTCTATGCAAACTACGCCAACAGCGAGGGAAGCAACCTGGACGGCGGCAAGAAGGCAAACGGTTCTCCCGTAAACTCTGATACACCCGCACCTACACAGGCTCCTACAGAGGCTCCCAAGCCCACTGAGGCACCTACAACTGTGGCTCCCACAGCAGAGCCCACAACTGTTGCTCCTACTGAAGCACCTACAGAGGCTCCTAAGCCCACGGAGGCGCCGACCACTGTCAGTACAAGTACAGAGACTCCCACTGAAGCTACCACTGGTGGCAGTGCTGATACTCCTGCTTCTGCTACTCTTTACGGCGATGCGAACCTTGATCAGAAAGTAAACGTAGCTGACGCAGTTGCAGTACTCCAGTACATTGCAAACGCTACAAAGTATAAGCTGGAAGGCGCATGTCTTGCTAATGCAGACTGCGACGGTCAGATAGGAATCACAGGCGGCGATGCCACTGCTATCCAGAAGGCAGACGCAGGTCTTGTAACACTTCCGCTTTCAAAGTAAACGTATAACAAAAGCGGCTGCTTAGGCAGCCGCTTCGTTTTGTATCAGGTAAGGTCAAGTGTCATCTCTGCAAGATAACCAAAGCTGTGATGTCCGTACTGGTCGTCATATTCTACTGAGCCGTTTTCGTTTGATTCGCAGTTCTTGTCGCACCATTTTATGGTCAGATAACTGGAATCCGTGGATACGGAGGCTGCAGCCCACTCGTTATCGCCCATTTTTATGGGATCCATCGACAGGGGCTCTATGAAGTTGCCCTTGTCGTCAAATACGATGCACATGGGATGAGGTGAATGAACGTGGCCATCGGAGGTGCCGTTTATTATCTCCTCGTTCATGGCTATGTCGTAGGACTCCGGATAGCTGCTCTTGCATATCATCATAGCCGGGGTGATGCTGTATACCGTGAGGGAGAAGCCGTCCTGTTCGGCTGTCCTGTTAACCTGCCTTACAAGGCTTGTATCGGCAGTGACGGTCTGGCTCATGGACAGACGATTCTCCTGTCTCTCCGGCATTATCTCATAGCTGTAGGAACGGTTCTCGTCGGAGGTAATCCTCTCGTTGGTGAACAGGCCGCAGATATTCACTGTAAGCTCTGCACTGCCGTCAAAACGGGCAGCATAGGGGAGGATGCAGGTCATACTGCCGGTGAAGTTATTGGTCGTCCCCTCGTCTATGACGAAGGAGCAGCCCCAGCCCGGTATTACCTGTCCGTCCATACGGTCGGGGCGGACTGACTGGCCGTTTATCTCCAGTGTACCCCAGCCGTTAACGGTGCTGAATCCCTCGGGATTGCCGTTCTTCATGCTTCCGGTGAAGCCGAGTATGAGCTCCGTGCCGTCAAAATAGGCGCTGTCAAGGTCAACGCTGAAAAACTCGTTCTCTGCGTGGCTGACCTCCTCAAAGCTTACAGCGTGAGGGGCTATCTTTTCATATTCGTTGCGGTCGAATTTGTCGATGGGGCCGGTGTAGCCGCTTTCATAGGTCAGCGTCCTGTCCTTCTTGTTTATCAGCTTGTCGAATGCGCCAAGCTTTGCGGCAGCGGCAGTACCTCCGCAGGCCATGACCGCCGCAGCCACAGCCGCAGCTATCACCCTGCCAGCCGGTCTGTGCTTTATACTCTTCCTCTTAGTCTCTTCAGTCCTCATACTGAGTACCTCCTCTCTGCATCTGTCATCCGGACGGATGCGGTCGGTAACGTTTCTGTAATCGTTCATATTCATAAGCTCATCTCCTCGCCAAGTTTCTTTTTCAGCAGCTTCCTTGCCCTGTAAAGCTGCGTCTGCACGGCGGTCGGGCTGCTGCCGGTTATCTCAGCGGTCTCTGCCACGGAATACCCCTCGTAGTAGTAGAGGTGTATAACGAGCCTGTATTTCGGAGGAAGCTCCATGACCGCGTGGTATACCATGCTCTCTTCGGGAGTCTCATAGGTAAGTGCAGCCTCCTCAAGAGGTACGGCCTGGCGGAGGTGTCTGTAGGCCGCCGAACGCAGCAGGTCGCGGCATCTGTTGGCAGCCACCCGCATTAGCCATGCCTTTTCCGCCCTGTCGTCGGGGAAGGATATACTGCAGCGGAAACGCTGTATTAAGGTCTCCTGCATTATATCCTCTGCATCGGCGCAGTTGCGGCAGTAAGCAAAGGCCGCACGGTATACGGCAGCGCTGTATTTATCGTATATCTCCGCCATTTCTGCATCTGTCACGGTTCCCTTCTCCTTTCTCTATGTCTGAAGCGCTTCTGTAATATAAACGAAGCAGCCCGCGAAAATATCACAGGCCTGAAGAAAAAATCTGCCCCGGAGCAATACAGCTACGGGGCATTGTTCATTCATCATCCAGCACTTCAAAGGCTTCCTCATCCACCTCGCAGCCCTCCGGTATATCGGGGCGTACAAGGGCGTGGCAGTCTGCGAAAGCGCCTAATTCGATGCATTCAAGTCCCTTTGGCAGCTTGATGCCTTCAAGGGAGGTGCAGCCGTCAAAGGCCATGCACTCGATTTCTTTCAGAGTGTCCGGAAGACGGACATACCGCAGCTTTTCACAGGAATCGAAAGCACCGATAGCGATACACTCTACGCCGTAGGGGATAACTATCTCCTCCAGCTCATAGCAGTTCCCGAGAAAGCCGCAGGGTATCTCCTTCATGCCGACGGGGAGAGTGACCTTTTTCAGCTTAGGGCAGGCTGTGAGCAGTCCCACGGCATCGGAAAGGTTTTCGATGCTTCCCGGCAGCTCTATCTCCTCCAGCGCCTGTGAGAAGGCGAAGGCGTGCTCTCCGACGCTCCTTACGCTGTCCGGTACGACTATCTTCGTGATGTACTGTGTCTGAGACATGGCGTTCTCGGCTATGCTCTCCACAGTGTCGGGGATGATGAGAGTTCCGCGTACATCTGCGCTCGGGCGGTAGCCGACGAGGGTTGTGACGCCGTCTATATCCTTTATCTTCAGTCCTTTGTCAGGGCCTTTCAGAAAATCAAAGAATCCCACAATAAGTCCTCCGAACTATGCTTATGTTCTATGCTGTATCAGAGAGCCCAGTCCTCACAGAGCTTGTTGATATCCTCGGCAAGGCGGCGCATATCCGCATTCGTTCTGCCGGAGGAATCGTCAACGAGCTGTGAGAGACGGTCGGTCGCAGCCTTGAGTGCCGCATAGGCCGCACTGAGATTGCCGTAGCCTTCCTTCTTGGGTATCGGTATGGGCTCGGCGTCGATAGTCACCTCGCCGGTTATAAGGTCGAATTCCGCTCCGCTGTAGGGCGCATAAACATCTGCTCCCAGTTCATCGCGCAGGCGCTGTGCGAATGCCTCGGCGGAGGAAGCCTCGCCGTGGTTGACGAAGAACTTCTTCACGCCCTTGACATTCTGCGCCCATTTCAGCAGGCCGTTCACATCGGCATGGCCGCTGACGCCGGGCAGCTGCTTTATCTCGGCCGCAACACGTACAGTCTCGCCGAAGAGCTTTACCTTCTTTGCACCGTCCACAAGGGCTCTGCCGAGGGTGTTGGAGGCCTGATAGCCTACGAAGAGGACAGTGTTCTGCTTCTCCCAGAGATGGTGCTTGAGGTGGTGCTTGATGCGTCCGGCCTCGCACATACCGCTGGCGGAGATTATGACCTTGGGCATATTGTTGAAGTTTATGGCGCGGGAGTCGTCACTGGTGACAGTGCGGACAAGTCCCTCGAATTCTATGGGGTTGATGCCCTTGCGGACATAGGAGAGAGCCTCCTCGTCATAGCAGCTCTCACGGTTGTTGATGAATATATCAGTAGCTTCGTTGGCAAGGGGGGAGTCTACGTACACCTTGAAGCCGTCGTGCCCCTTTACCAGTCCGTCCTCCTTTATCTGGCGGATGAAGTAGAGCATCTCCTGTGTCCTGCCGACTGCGAAGGAGGGTATGATAACGGTACCCTTGCGGTCGAAGGTGGTCTGGAGGACCTCTGCGAGGGCGGTCACGTAATCGGTGGGACGGTCATGCTCACGGTTGCCGTAGGTGGATTCGATAACGGCGTAGTCAGCCTCGTCTATGTACTGCGGGTCACGGATGAGTGGCTGTGCAGTGTTGCCGATATCTCCGGAGAATACTATCCTTCTTGTCTCACCGTCTTCAGTGAGGGTGAGGACTATGCTCGATGAGCCGAGGAGATGTCCTGCATCACGGAAGAATACTGTGATGCCCGGAGCCAGTTCGTATTCCTTCTCGTATTCATGAGGCACGAAGAGGGAGATAGCGCCGAGGGCGTCATCCATAGTGTAGAGAGGCTCATAATCCGGATCGCCTCTTCTGTGAGCCTTCCTGCTTCTCCACTCAGCCTCGAACTCCTGTATATGTGCGGAGTCGCGGAGCATGACGGAGCAGAGGTTGGCTGTTGCGGCAGTTGCGTGTATCTCACCTGAGAAACCGCCGGCATAGAGCAGGGGCAGCATACCGGAATGGTCGATATGTGCGTGGGTCACAAGGACGAAGTCAATATGTCCGGGCGATACGGGCACCTGGACATTCTCGTAGATATCCTCTCCCTGCTGCATACCGAAGTCCACAAGGAACTTCTTTCCACAGGCCTCGATATATGTACAGCTTCCGGTGACTTCATGAGTTGCACCGATGAATGTTATTTTCATGTATTTACCTCCTGATAAGCTGCGGCGGATATTTCCGCTCAGTGCAGCGCTGTCATAGTTATTATAACATATCAAAGCCGTTTTGTCTACTGCTATTTGTGTATCTTTCTCATAATATATGCGCCCTTCTATTGACAAAATGGTCATGTATGCTATAATGAAGATGTCGGATGTGCGGACGATGGTACCGCACTGCAAACAAAGCGCCGGGATACCGGTAAGGAGGAACAATAATGGGAAAGAAGAAAAAGCAGAGCTATGAGATCGATAAGAACGTCATACTCTTTGCGATAGGAAGTGTGCTCCTCGCAGTACTCACAGGCCTTGTAATGCCCTTCATCACTGAAAAGAGTGCAGCAAGAGCATACAAGAAGAGCTCGGCAGGTCTGCTCAGATGAACGAGCTGACCGTTGACAAGGCAGCCCGCAATGCCCTTGAGGAGATAAGAAAGCGCATCAGCGAGCTGAACAAGATAAATATAGCAGTCGTCGGAAAGACGGGCTCCGGCAAGAGCACCCTGATAAACAGCGTGTTCGGAAAGGAATTTGCAAAGGCGGCGGTGGGCGAGCCGGTGACTACCGAGTTCTGCCGCTATACCACCCCTGAGAGCCCTCTTGCCATATACGATTCCCCAGGCTTTGATATGTCAGAGAACCGTCCCGCAAAGGTTCGCGAGGGACTCATCGGCCTTATAAAGGCGGGCATAGACAAGCGGGATATGGACCAGGCCATACACTGTATATGGTACTGCATAAATACCGCTGCAAACCGTGTTGAGCCGGCCGAGCTTGAATGGCTCACCGAGTTCACAGAAGAGAACAGTAAATACAACGTGCCTGTGATAGTGATACTCACTCAGTCGCAGGACGAGGAGAAGGCCGCCGAGCTGAAGCGCCTTATCGACTCGAAGAATCTCAAGGTAAAGAAGGTGATCCCAGTCCTTGCCCGGGACTATGTGCTCCGCGGACAGGTCATCGTCGGCTCCTACGGCCTTGACGAGCTTGTCGCAGTAATGGGAGCTGTCCTGCCGGACGATCTTCAAAAAACCTGGCAGCACGTCCAGAAAGCAGCTCTTCAGGAGAAAGTGAAGTTCGCACAAGGCATCATCGCCACCAATGCGGCAGCAGCGGCAGCAGCCGGTGCGATACCGATACCCTTCTCCGATGCAGCAGTCCTCGTACCTATACAGACGACAATGATAGCCGAGATAACGGCTGTATTCGGCATAGGTGTCAGCAAGGGCTTTATTTCCGCTTTTATTTCCGCCACCATAGGCGCAAGCACCGCCACAGTCCTCGGACGTGCGGCTGTAAGATCGGTGCTGAAGCTGATACCCGTAGTCAACGTTGCAGCCGGAGCAGTCAACGCCGCAGTAGCGAGCTCCCTGACTGTCGCCCTCGGAAATGCCTATGTGCTCATCATGAAGAAGATATTCACCGGCGAATTCACGACGGAGCAGCTCGAGACTGCCGACGGCAGGAAGCAGATTGAGCAGATATTCCGCTCTGAGCTGGAGAAGAAATAAAAAAGGGGTGCACGATGTGCGCCCTTTTTTAATTCATAATTCATAATTAGCTGTATCGCCTCTGGCGGTCCGCAGGTTGATGAATCGCTTAATAGATGCGGGCTGCCGATGGCAGCCCCTGCAATGCGGACATGACTGTAGGGGCGGGGCGATGTGGGCATCGCGCCCTACACAAAATCCGCCCACCACAAAAAAGCAGCCGCTCACATTAAGTTGCCCG
>CAMKMD010000107.1 GCA_946413815.1 uncultured Ruminococcus sp. | reverse complement strand
TGAATCTAATTATATTCCTTAACCCTTTATTTGTCAAGCTGACAAACTAAAGCAGAAAAAGCGGCAGGATTTCCCCCTGCCACTAATCATCTGTTTATGCAAAAATAATTTCCTTTTCCACAATCTCCCTCGCACAAGCCCTTATGTTATTGAGGCATCCTGTCCATTCTAAGGCGTTTTCTGCCTTTAGCTGTTCCGTTATGCCCTGTGCCTGTTTCATACCCTCTATGAGCCTTTCAAAGCGTTCCTGTGCCTGTCTGTTGATGTCGGCAAGGTAGGCGTTTAGCCTGCCGCTTGTAAGAAGATTGGTGTATGTAACTTTACGGTACTGTTTTAGATAATCTAAATGCCGTTGCCCCCAGATGCCTATTGCCTGTTCTTCTTCGGCGGGTACAGTTAAGCACGGTATCAAATAATCCCCTTGCCTTTCGTATTTGCCGCCCAGTTCCTCAAATAATGATTTTGCCATTGTCTGTTACCTCCACATTCTTTTTTATTTTGAATGTCCGCAAAATCCGTCCTACATCATCTGGTCGGCGGCTTTCAGTGTTTCAGTGATCTCCTGCGCCTCGGCCATCTGTTGCATGATAGTGTCCATCAGATCTTGCGCTTGCTGGTCAATACCGGCGAGATAGGCATTCAACTTCCCGCTCAGCAGCAAAGCATTATATAATGCGGGACGGTACTTTTTGAGATACCGTTTGTGCCGCTGCCCCCATACGCCGACAGACTGTTTTTCTTCAGCAGGTACAGTCAGGCATGGGAGATAATAGTCGCCAGCCAGTTCATACCATAGGCCGTTATCCTCGTTAAAAATATGCTTGTCCATATTGAAATCCTCCACTATAATATATTCGCACATACATCACAGTCCCCCGATTGCCACACGTTCTTATATCTTGTTACGAGATTTTTCTGCCCTTGCTTCTGCCCTTATGGACAGTCAGGGCAAGAGTAAACTCGTGTGAAACTGAATAAAGGGATAAAGCGAACACACTGCGAAAAACCCTTTATTTTCAATGCTTTTGGAGGATTTTATTGAAAACCTACGGCGAGCGATAATCGCTCATAATATCGTGGTATTCAAATTCTGATTTATCTAACCACGAAACAACCGACTAAACCATCCCTGTTTTTTCGGCTCGTCTCCACTTCCCTCGCTCTGATCGGTACCGGAGGTAAGCTGCTGCTGTATTGTTCCCGCGTGAAGTGCCTGGGCAGCCTGTGCCGTCTGCTGGGCGGCAACCAATGCAGCGTTGCTCTCGGAAAGCCTTGCGTTCAGATCCTCGATCTGCTTGTCCTTTATCGCAAGCTGTCCTTGCAGCGTGTCGATTGTGGTCTGCAATACTGCTATCACACCCACATTTTCAGACTGCTCCAATACCTCTCCATTGGAGCGCTCCGTATGCGCATACGTATGCGCTCCAACGGAGCACTCCTTTTGCAGAAAGTCTTGTTTTATAAGGGTTTCACCCTGCTCCTCTATATACAAAACCCCCTGCTCCGTATGCGCATACGGAGCGCAAACCGTATGCAGTTTGCCTTTGTACCGCTTATAAACCGTTTGCTTCGATACGCCTATCTCGTCGGCTATCTGCCGAATCGTTTTCATGGCCTCACACTCCCCACACTATCGCTGGCGGGTGTGTCCAACTGCTTTGCTATGTACTCCCTCAGATCATCATCAAGCTCAAATGGGAGCCGCCCCAGACGAACGGTTTCCTCAAAAAATAGAATCGTTGCTTCTTCCAAGGTCATTCCATTTTCTGCAAAGACCTTTTCTGCCTGTTCTTTCAGCTCGGCATCGATCTCCAGCGTAACTTCAACCAACCTCTCCATTCCCATCACTCCAACAGCCGGCCATAGTCCCGTTTAGCATAGACTACACGGGCAACGGTCACCAGCCTTTCTTCTTCATCCACCCAATAAAACATCAGATAATTTTGTACCAAAATTTTTCGGTATTCATGTTTCAGTGACCGGATCGGCTGGTAGGCCGGAGCAGCATACGGAAAAGTCAGCACGCTTTCCGCTGCATTCACCAGCTCTACCGCCAGACGATCCGCCGCATCCGGGTTTTGCAGTTCTCTGCTGATATACCGAACAATTTCAATCATATCTTTCCGGGCAACAGGTAAATACTCTAATTTATACAACCCGTTCCCCTCCAATGGCATCTTTCATTGCCTTCAGCACATCTTTGGAAGAATAGCGTTGATCCGTCAGCTCCGCCTCTTTCTCTGCCTCCTGCAGCTTGAAATACACCTCGCTTTCAAATTGCAGGTTCTCAAATGCCTCCATACTCAAAACAACCATATCACCGTATCCATTCTTTGTCAAAAAAACAGGTTGAGCAGTTTCATGCACGGTCTTTGAAATGTCAGCAAAATTGTTTCTCAAATCAGAAACAGGTCGAATCATATTCATATTATCATCCTCCTTTGCTTTATCTTATCATAATTATGCTAAATTATCAACACTGTTTCCTTGCCATAAATAACTTTTACCTATGTTACCATTTAGGGGTCGAAAAAGCCTTGATTTATGCGGTTTTCCGTCCTCGAAATCAGAGGGGGCAGTATCCTTACCCTACCACGCCAAAAAACGGCGTATGATATATGGCTATTGCCGCATATCAACGGACAGGCAAAATATCGAACGACAAGTCAGGAACATTCTGAAGACATATCCTGATGCAGTTATCAAGCAGGAGGTTTACACCGGAACAAAGACGGACGGCAGAAAAGTCTTTGAACAGCTTTTGAAGTTGGTCAGGTCGGGCGATACGCTTGTCTTTGACAGTGTATCGAGAATGAGCCGTAACGCTGAAACCGGCTTTGAGGTCTATCAGGATTTGTATGACAAAGGCATTGAACTTGTTTTCCTGAAAGAGCCGCATATAAATACAGCGACTTATAAAAAAGTTCTTTCAACTAACATCGAAATGACAGGGACGAAAACAGATATTATCCTGAAGGCTATCAACGAGTATCTGATGGAGCTTGTCAAAGAACAGATACAGCTTGCCTTTGAACAATCAGAAAAAGAAGTGTCTGACTTACATCAGCGTACAAAAGAAGGTATCGAAACCGCGTAGAAAAATGCTAAATTATATGTTATAATCAAAGATGAAGATTGCGAGGTCGTTGATATGATAAATATAAGAAAACTTGAAAACGAGCTGTGGGAGTCCGCTGATCTGCTGAGGTCGGGGTCGAACCTGACGGCTAATGAATATTGTATGCCCGTGATGGGGCTTATCTTCCTGCGCTATGCGTACAGCAGGTTCAGGCTTGTTGAAACGGAGCTTATGAAAAACAGACCTTCACGAAACGGCAGAGTAAAGCCTGTTGAGGCTGCGGATTTCATTTCAAAGAGTGCGCTGTATCTGCCGAAGGAAGCACAGTATGAGTATCTGCTTAATCTGCCGGAAAATGTCGCTGCGCTGGAGCTGAAAAACAGCAGCGGTCAGACCCTCAACAGTCTGGGTGAGGTCGTCAATTATGCTATGGAGCTTATTGAGGGACAAAGCGACCAGCTCAGGGGCGTTCTGCCAAAGGAATATACTATCTTTTCGGATGAGATACTAAAGGAGCTTTTGCGTATTTTCAATAACTCTGCGCTCAATGATGTGGGCGGAGATGTTTTCGGGCGGATATACGAATATTTCCTCAATAAGTTTGCAAAGAATATCGCATCGGATGACGGTGTGTTCTTTACGCCGAAATCCCTTGTCAAAATGATCGTCAATATCATCGAGCCGAAAAAGGGTGTACTGCTTGACCCTGCCTGCGGCAGCGGCGGTATGTTTATCCAGAGCGGCGATTTTGTAACGGCTGCCGGAGAAAAGCCCACCCACGCCATGACTTTCTACGGTCAGGAAAAGATCGAATACAACGCAAAGCTGTGCCTGATGAATATGTCGGTGCATGGTCTTTCGGTGACGCTGAAATCCGGCGACGAAGCAAACACCTATTACAACGATTCGCATAACCTCTGCGGCAGGTGCGATTATGTTATGGCAAATCCCCCGTTCAATGTTGACAAGGTAAAGTCAGAATCCGCCGCAAGTGCCGGTCGTCTGCCCTTTGGTCTGCCGGCTGTGAACAAAAGCAAGGAATTCGGCAACGCAAATTATCTGTGGATATCCTATTTCTATTCCTATCTTAACGAACACGGCAGAGCCGGATTTGTAATGGCGTCCTCTGCAACGGACAGCCAGAGCAAGGACAGGGATATCCGTCAGAAGCTGATACAGACCGGTCATGTAGATGTCATGGTCAGTGTCGGGAACAACTTTTTCTACACAAAGTCCCTGCCCTGTACGCTGTGGTTCTTTGACAAGGGCAAGCCAGAGGAACTGCGCGACAAGGTGCTTTTCCTTGATGCAAGAAATTACTACACCGTTGTTGACAGAACGCTGAACGAGTGGAGCGAATGGCAGCTTAAAAACCTGAACGCCATTGTGTGGCTGTATCGTGGTGAAACAGACAAATACACAAAGCTGCTTGACGAATACTGCTGCGCCATTGGCGGCGAGGGCAGCTTTGAACAGCGCAGAGCCGCAGCAGAGCAGGAGCTTTCCGCACTGCGTGAGGAAGCAAAAGCCGCTGTCGAGGCTGCCGACAAGCGCAGCAAAAAGAAGATTCAGGCGGAATATGACGAGCACATATCCGAAAAAGAAGCCCTGCTCACGGTCGCAAAGGAAGCGGTATGGCTTTATGAAAAATTCGGTGAAGGAGTTTATGCAGACATTCCCGGTCTTTGCAGGGCAGCAGATATATCGGAGATCGAGGAAAAAAGCTGGTCGCTCACACCGGGTGCATATGTAGGTGTTGCACCGGTAGAGGATGACGGCGTTGATTTTGCACAGCGCATGAAGGAAATACACGCCGAGCTGTTATCCTTGCAGCAGCAGTCCAACGAGCTGATGGACACCATCTCGAAGAATCTGGAGGAGATGGGGTTATGAAGTGGGAAACGGTAAAACTGTCGGAATGTTGTAGTTCCATAGCTGATGGAGATCATCAGCCACCGCCAAAAGCTATATCCGGTGTTCCTTTTGTAACGATTTCAAATATTAATACATCAAATCAATTCGATTTTAGCAATACAATGTTCGTCCCACAGGAATACTATGATAATCTTGATACAAAGAGAAAAGCAGTTGTCGGTGATGTTCTCTACTCTGTTGTAGGTTCTTTCGGAATACCGGTACTTATTAAGGAATATAACCCATTTGTATTTCAACGTCATATTGCTATTCTAAGACCTAACGAAAAAGTATTACCTGCATTTTTATATTACACCATGCTTAGCAAGGATTTCTATGCAAAAGCAGATGCTGTTGCTTTGGGTGCTGCCCAAAGAACTGTCAGTCTGACTTCTCTTCGTAATATTAGAATTGAATTACCCCCAGTTGAAACTCAAAACAGAATAGTCAGCATCCTCTCCGCCTACGACGACCTTATCGAAAACAATCAGAAACAGATCAAGCTCCTTGAAGAAGCCGCGCAGCGACTGTATAAAGAATGGTTTGTTGACCTGCGTTTCCCCGGTCATGAGCATACTGCTATTGTTGACGGTGTGCCGGAGGGGTGGAGAAAAGTCAACTTAGAAGCAATAGCTCCTGTTCTGACCGGAAAAAAAGATGCGAATTTCGGAACATCCGATGGAAAGTATTATTTTTTTACATGCGGTCAAGAACCTATCAAAGCTCCATCATACTCATTTGACTGTGAAGCGGTTATTCTTGCCGGAAATGGTGATTTTAATGTGAAATTATATAGGGGACAATTTGAAGCATATCAGAGAACTTATGTTTTTTCTCCTTATTCTTCCAAATTCTTATATCTTCTGTATTTTTCAATAGTAGAAAATATGCGACAATTGAGTAATGGAGCAAGTGGGTCAACAATAAAGTTTTTAACAAAGAGAATGCTTGAAAAAATAACTGTAATAGTGCCTGATGGTAACAACTTGGCATATTTTAATAAGCAATGTGAATGTTATCAAAGAAAAAAAGAAGCGTTAATTTGTCAAAATAAAAATTTAACAGAAGCCCGTGACCGTCTGCTGCCGAAGCTGATGAGCGGGGAGATGGAGGTATAATATGGAAATTGAAGATATAAACAAAATTAAAGACAAAAAAGAATTAAATGATTTTCTCAATGCGTTTATGAAGCTTGAAGCACAAAAACGTAACCCGAGCAGAAACGGAATGATCGATGCTTTGAAAGAAGCGCTAAATGTTGCATGGACTGATATAAAAAGCGTTGAAGCAAGCCGAGGTGAAACAACTCCAATACCGTGGGAGCAGATTCATGATAAAGACTTATACAATAAGCTTGCTGAATATCAACTGGGAATGTATCAGTATGCAGTAAAAAAATACGGCGAAGAAGTTGTTAAGAAATTACTGGAGCAGAATATGTCATAAAAGGAAGTGATCCGGAATGCGTCACGATTATAGAGGTGTAATATTTTATAGTGCTAATGATTTGAGTATTGGTTGGGCTTTAGAAAAAGCTGAAAAAAATATTATTGAATTTGAAGCTGATGAGCGGGGAGATGGAGGTGTAAGATGGCAAGAAGAACATTTGCTGATGTACTGAAGAACGGTGAAATAAATATTAAATTGGAGTATGCAAAACTTAAAAAGACTTTTTACGGAAAAGGGTTGGATGATAATATGTCTTTGAGATCATTATGTAGCAGATATTTTCTAAGCTACCATTTTAGAGGTACTTTCCTTAGTTTAGATGAATTTGATGCGATTAATGATTTTATTTCATTTTATCATATTGATTCAGTAAGCATAGATTCCTTCGTAAGTTTTTGTGAATATACAATCAATCTACTGTTACCGCTTCTTGTCACTCCAGAGGCTCAACATTATTCAATGGCGTTGTACAAATATAATATAATAGAAGTTTATATACGGCAGGTTCGATTACTTATTGAAAAAATCGGATATATGGAAACGATGGACAAAGAACTTAACGTTACAATTTTTGTACCAAAATCACCGGAAGCAATCGCTGTTTCAGAGGTCATTGATCCGGCATTATCATACAAAACGATTGAATATAATCATCACTCAATGAAGGGTGATATAGATAAAAAACGAGATACCTTGCTTAAATATGCGGATTTGTTAGAAGCAAAAAGAAAAGAATTAAAATCAATTAATTCATCTTTAGAACAAGATATATTTGCATTATTTAACAACATTAATATCAGGCATAATAACACTGATCCTAAATCACCTAACTATCACAAATATGTTGCAAGTATGACAAATGAAGAATTGGAAAAATGGTATGATGAAACATATCAATTATCTTTGATATGTTTTTTGGAATTGGACAATGTAGATAGAAAAAAGAGGGTAAAAGAACTGAACGAAAAAATAAAAAATGAAGATAAACAAAACTAAAACTATAAGAGGTGAATCAACATGAGCGCCGGCTACACCGAAAACGATATACAGGAAAGCGCAGGAAAGCTGCTGCATGATGAGCTGGGCTGGCAGGTAGTTTTTGCCTACAACAAGGAAGTGCTGGGCGAAAAAGGTACGCTGGGGCGCAAAAGCTATGAGGAAGTTGTGCTGTGGCGGTATTTCCGCAAAGCCCTGCGGCGGCTGAACCCGTGGATAAACGATGAACAGACCGCACAGGCGCAGAGGATTTTTTCCGACC
Source organism: uncultured Ruminococcus sp. (assembly GCA_946413815.1). GTDB lineage: Bacteria > Bacillota > Clostridia > Oscillospirales > Ruminococcaceae > Ruminococcus. Next base: position 1,332 of record CAMKMD010000107.1, on the reverse strand, counting down.
ACCTTGCAAGCGCCTCCCTGATGCAGACCAACGAGGAAAAATACCGCCTTATCCGTGACGGTATTCCCGTTGCCGCAAGGCGCAGGGACGGCGGCACAGAAACTAAAAGAGCGGCTGTTATCGACTTTGCAAACCCCGATAATAACGAGTTCCTTGCAGTCAAAGAGATGAAAATACATTCCCGCAATTACCACCGCCGCACGGATATTGTCGGCTTTGTCAACGGTATTCCTCTGCTGTTTGTGGAGCTGAAAAATTACTATGTCGATGTCAGAAATGCCTATACCGATAACTACACCGACTACCTCGACACGATACCGCAGCTTTTCTATTACAATGCTTTTGTAATGCTGTCCAGCGCAACAGAAGCAAAAGTCGGAACGATAGGCAGCAAGTATGAATTCTTCCACGAATGGAAAAGACTTGCAGAGGACGATCAGGGCAGCGTTGCCCTGCAAACCATGCTGCGCGGTATCTGCAAAAAGGAGAATTTCCTCGACCTTCTTGAAAACTTCATCATATACGACCATTCCGGCGGCAAAACCGCAAAGATACTCGCCCGTAACCATCAGTATCTTGGCGTAAACGAAGCGATAAAAGCCTATGAGGAACGCAGGCTCCGTAACGGCAAGTTAGGCGTTTTCTGGCATACACAAGGCTCAGGAAAAAGCTATTCCATGCTGTTTTTAGCGGCAAAGATCAGACGGAAGTTTTCAGGCTCTCAGACTATCATTATCCTGACCGACCGTGACGAGCTGAACAAGCAGATCAGCGATACCTTTGAAAACTGCGGTATGCTCAGCGGCACAAAGGCGTCAAAATATATTGCCTCCAGCGGTGAAGATCTTATCCATAAGCTGCAGGGCAATCCCAGCTTTATCTTTACGCTGATACAAAAATTCAACAAGCCGGGCGCAGCTCCGATACATACCGATCACGATATACTGATAATGTCGGATGAAGCCCACCGCAGCCAATACGGTGTTTTTGCCGAAAACCTGATGACGCTGCTCCCCGATGCGTCAAGGATAGGCTTTACAGGTACACCGCTGCTGTCAAGCGATAACCTGACAGCCCGTACCTTCGGAGGATATATCTCCGTGTATGATTTTCAGCGCGCAGTCGAGGACGGCGCGACCGTTCCGCTTTATTACGAAAACCGTGGCGAAAAAATACAAGACCTCAAAAACCCTGAGATCAGCGACAGGATACTGGACGCTATCGAAAACGCTGATCTTGATGTTGACCGTCAGGATAAGTTAGAGGAGGAATTTGCAAAGGAAATACATATCCTCACCGCCGAACCCCGGCTCAGAGCAATCGCAAAGGATT
>CAMKMD010000106.1 GCA_946413815.1 uncultured Ruminococcus sp. | reverse complement strand
AAAAGTCTAACTTGTTGCTTGTTACATACATTTTCAGCACATTGTACAGATTGTCTTTCAAATTTTAGTGCAAAACAACTTTTGCTTCTACTTTATATACGATAGAGAACATGGATATTTATGGTGTTATAATAGACAAATTTACAAGCACAAATTTGTTATATATCACAACATAAAGAGGTCTTTTAATGCTATAGACGAAAAACAGGCAACTAATATTACACATACTGCAAATTTTTCTTTTATTATACTCAAAATCCTGTTATATGTCAATCGCCTGAAAAGAAAAAGCCTTATCCCCATATCACAGGGATAAGACCATTCCTCAATATTTATATGTGATTACTCCTGAACCTCTCTCATCAGAGCCACCCCGTCCTTGAAACCGACCTTGTACGCAGCTCTCATCTCAGCGGCAGCGGTATCGCTCACGCAGTCGAGGATTTTGTGAAATGCATCAATCTGCTCCTCACTGAGCGACTCCTCAAAGGGTATACACAGCTTGTTGAACTCGTCCGAGAACTCAGCGGCGTGAATATCACCCTGGCGATAGTTGTAAAGTGCATCGATCATCATAATCCGTCCTTTCGGTTATCTCAAAAATCATTGCTATTTTACCGATTTCAAGCTGTTTGGGATATGGTGTCCTAATTTATCACTTACAAAGATTAATGACAACGATGAAAATAATTGGAGCAAAATACAAATTGGAACTATCGTAGTTGGAGAAGGGGGAGACTTTATCGATAAACCTGATTCCGATTGTGATGGCTTACCGGATGATTGGGAGATAAACGGTATTGACGCAAATGGTGATGGCAATATTGATGTTGATCTTCCGGCGATGGGAGCAGATCCGAATATTAAGGATATATTTGTTGAAGTCGACTGGATGATTGGAAAGAAAGAATTTCTTTGGCAGGAAGAGAGCGATAATATCAATAATTATCCATCAGCTTCGGCTTTGAAAATGGTACATGATTCATTTATGAAACATAATATAAATTTACATATTGATGCGGGACCTAATTCAATAATGGATTTTACTACTGGTAAGAAATGGGGAAAACTATCAGGTGGAAACTCTTTTTCATATTCTTCATATACTGGTTCGTTTAATACAGTAAGCGTAAATTGAAATACGTTTCAACAGTAAAGAATCAGGTTTCACAAGCGGAGCCTGATTGGATTTTCTGAATGTTAAAGTATTGATATTCACTCTTTCTCTCCAACGATATTTAATACACTACATCAGTATTTTCAGAGTATCGGATATCGAATAGCATTTATGTATTGACATAATAAACGTCGGAATGATATAATGATAAAAACTATCGGAGGTTGAAGATCATGCCGAAAAAGCGTTCTAAAGCAATCTCTTTTATACTATCTATCACAATGATGCTCACTGTCATCGCCTGCAGCAGCAATCAAAATACTCTGAACGATCCGTTCTCTTCTGTCACGCTTACTGAGAATGAGAGATCATGGTCAAATCAGGAAGAAAAGTATGCCGATCTTCTAGCTACCTACAGCGGACAAAACTGTAATGGTGCTATGACAGTTGCCACAGATCAGGATATTGTATATCTGTATTGTGAGGACGACAAAGAAAAAGACGGAACAACGCCCGTATCTCAGAATACGGTTTTCGATATCGCTTCTGTCAGCAAGATGTTCACCGCGATATGCATATTACAGCTTTCGGAGAAAGGCAAACTCTGTGTAGATGACACACTTGACAAATACTTCCCGGAATATGGTAACGGAAAGGATATAACAATATACAACCTTCTGCACATGACTTCCGGTATACCGGATTATTGCAACAATCCGGATCCATTCTGGAATATTTCAGGCGCCGATGCAGCAAATCAAAAACTCAGCGACATATATCTGGACAAGATTACAGATGTGGAATTTCTTCAGGCGATGTTCAAGGCGCCGCTGGAATTTGAGCCCGGCGAAAAGGTCAGCTACAGCAACACCAATTACCGCCTGCTTGCATTTATCATCGAACAAGTAACAGACATGAAGTACTGCGACTATGTTCAGAAGAACATCTTCGACAAGTGCGGGATGAAAAAGACAACATCAATGGCACTTGATGATCTGACATATGTACCCGGAGGTTACGGCGAACTTGTGAAGTATGGATTTACTGACGAGAATGGTTACCCGGCGTGTCCAAACAACTCGAGGGGGGGACGGAGGAATACATTCTTGCCTGACTGATATGGTTGCATTCGACCGTGCGTTGTTCGGAGGAAAGCTTATTTCCGAAAAGTCGATGGAGATACTGCTGAACGACGATGAAACAGGATACTGCTGCGGACTGTGGAAGAACAGTCAGGAGTATTCCCATAAGGGGGCATCGTTTACCTGTTCAGCCAACAATAGAATTATTGAATCGGAAGAATTTGGTCATATATATGTGATAACGTTTGACTACGCTGACAAGCCGAAACAGTCGGATGACGCATCCGATACGGTTCCTGTCGAGTTGTCCAGCACAAACTATACAAAGGGTGTATACGAAAACGGCATGTATGTCAATGATCATGCTGAGATCAAACTGAACATTCCGGCAGAATGCAGGCAAACGAGTGAAGGGGATATCGAACTCACCGAGAACTTTAGATTATCGCTGTGTTCTGATGAAAAAGATAAGCTTCTTCTATCTGCGGACAAAATTGACAGCTATTTTGAGAGCGGCAGTTATTCTATCTCAATTGAGTTTGTGAATACCAGACTCGGCATTCCTCATAATCCGGATTGTACTGAGAATGAATATCTTGATATTGCCAAAGAATTCCTTACAGGACCGGGTACTCCGCCGTATGCTGAGTTTGAATATGAGGAAAGGAAAAAGGTAGATCTCGGTAATAAGGAATATTGGAGAGAAGTATGTACTGTCAGTGCTGACGGAATACATCAGTATTACTACGATTACGCAAGAAGAATTGACGATAACCTGATCTGCATAATAGAGATCAATTGAGCCTCTGATTATTCTCCGAAATATTTTGAGCAGCTGTTCGAACAATACGATGGCGCATAAGATACTATATCCTGTACAAATGAAAACAGCAAGACAGGCTCACCGTGGTGAGCCTGTTTCTCTGATACTATATGTTGGCGGTTTACGCTGACTTTCAAGCCGCTCCAATACATCGTTTTTTCACAGTTTTTGATTTTACAGAGATTCTTTCACAGAGCCTGCTAATACGCAAATAAGACCGACTGCTTTCACAATCGGTCTCATCATATACTCTTTTATTGCACTATCTTCGTTTGCACAGAATCTGGGATTGACTCGTCATAAAAGCATTGAATCAGCTAAGAAACTGTGTATCGTTCTCATCAAGATTCGGAAATGATGTGGTAATAACATCTTCACTCTCAAATTCAATTATTTCCAATTCGGCAGGAATATATTTCTCCATTAGTTGTTCTCCTTACTGATTTTTTGTGCTGATATAGTAATTATACAATGCCTTGCAGACATTTACAAGCTTTTCATCTGTTGAAGCTGATGAAGCAAGATTCATGTACTGCTTGACATTTACAGTGTATTCATCGCCTCCAATGTTAAGGCTGATATCATTCATGAGTTTATTAATTGCGATCGGATTCGATCTTACGATAAGGAAATTCTCATTGAGGTTTTTATCCTTATCAATATTGCCTTTGGCTGCTGTCGTTTCGCCGTCGATCCTGATGTTTTGGTTGATGTAGGAAATAGCATCAATAAGTGTATGATCTTTCTTTACCTTGAATGCAAGTTTGATATATGTATCACTGCTAAGATTGAGATTCATGCCGTAATACTCAATAGGAGCATCTTTCAGTGCATTGTTTATACTTGCCTTGTCTAAAGGTTCAGCAGTCGGGAGAACTGCTTCGCTGTAATCAGCACCTGCACCACTGATATCCTTATCGGCAGGATTGTCTGCTTTATAGCCGAAATATTTCTGGGCTGCACCGCCGTAAGCAAGCATTGCACGGCAGAGCTTTTTGACATTATCACTGTAGGAACCGTTGATAACAGTCTCGGCATAAGAGCGTACAGATGTCGAGCCGCTTGTAAGAGGTTCGTTATTGTAAAGCAAGGAATACTCATATTCGTCAGTCATATTCTTTGCGGGAGCATCGAATTTAACGAGATAGTATGTTCTTCCGTCAGTGCGTGTTACAGTCGGGCAGTCTGCTAATTCTACAGGAGCTTTGCTGCCGAATTTAAAACTGTAGCCATCTGCACTTTCAGCCTCGTCCGGGATCGGTACATAAAGTTTCACGCCGATATCACCGCTTGAACCGGTGCCGGTGTAAAGCTGAAGGAAGATCGTGAGCTTCGGGATAACAAGCTCTGCTGAGTTTGTAAATGTTCTGCCATTATAGGTATAAGTTGCATTGCAGGAAGCACTTCCGTCAGCAGAATAGGTTGCTGGAGTGCTTGCTGTACAGTCAGCCTGTGCAGAGTATACTTCATCGCTGTCAGCAAACTTAACGGTTGCTGTTTTTTTGATGTTATTCCATGTCCAAGTGTCAAATGGACTGAATCTCTCAGTTCCGGTCATTGTATTGTATTCATCGACCTTATTGGAGGGAACATAGAAAGTTGCTGAACTTATTTTTGTTATTCTTGATATGAATTCATTATTATTGAATTTGTTCAGATCAGCGAAGAAATATACATTTTCAAGTTTTTTACAATTAGTAAAAGCACTTTTTGCAATGGCTGTAACGCTTTCTGGAATCGTTACAGTTTTTAAATTATCGCAGTCCAAAAAAGCATCTCCATAGATCATTGTTACTTTGTTTGGAATAACAACGGAAGTAAGCGAAGAGCATCCTCTGAAAGCCGAAATATCAATGATCTCAACAGTATCCGGGATATTGATCTCTTTAAGTGAACTACAGTTCTGGAATACTGCTCTGCCGATCTTTGTGATCTTACATGGGAGATTGACAGATTCCAGATGAGTGCAGCCGTTGAAAGCGTAATCGTCAATTAAAGTAACACCATCCGGAATATCGATTTTCTTTATAGGTGCGCCGAGAAAAGCCTGAAAACCTATGGTTGTTACAGTATCCGGAATGCTTACCTCTTCAATAGAATAGCTATAAAAGGCATTGGTAGCTATATTTGTTATGCCGTTTCCTATAACGGCTTTTTTGATATAATCTTTGAAATCCGTATACGGAACGGTTTGTGAGCCTGTGGAACCGCTCGTCATAATTCCGCTGCCCAGAATAAATAATGTTCCGTCTGAGTAGAGCGTATAATTGACATCAGGGCCGTAGGAACCGCTGTTCAGAACAGTGACCTCAGTGTAGCTGTCGCCGTCGAACTTGTAGATCTTATTGTCTGAACCGGTAAAATAGCCGTCCTGTTCTGCAATCGGGGAATAGGTCATATCGTCGGCAAACACGGTAAATGCTGTGCCTTCATTGAAGAAACCTTTGCTGTTTGCGGGCATAGCACCGATAACGAGTGTCAGCGCCAAAAGGCCTGAAATAGTCTTTTTTAATGTTCTGTCCATATACTCATTTCTCCTTAAAAGATAATCGTAATTTATATTATATCATACGGCGGCCAATCAAACATGAATAATTGATGTACAAATTGTTAGGAAAAAGAAAACTTATTATTTTCTTTGCGTATAGGGCGCTGTCGATATGACTCGTGATGATATAAATTATTTGGTTTATGCCTGATAAGATCAAAAGGAAAAGTGTTTAAGCTCAGCTTCATTAAAAGTATAACATTATAGCTGTAAATGCCAGATAACACCTCTTTATTGCATGGATCTGAGTAATCTGACTTTCTCAGATAGCACCATTAATTTGCACTGAAAGTGCGTGCAGTGGCTCTGCCATGGCGGAATATACAATCAGTACTCTGTTGAATGATGCATAATTTACTACAAGATACTTGATGGGGTAAACTATACATCACTGTTCTTCATGATGGAAGACGCATTTTGATTTGACGCTTACTATATTTGTTAACCACAGTTAACAAAAACGTAAGCGTAAACCGCCAACATATAGTATCAGAGAAACAGGCTCACCTCAGTGAGCCTGTCTGAATATCATGTATTGTGGCAACATTATCGTCCCCGCCGGATGCGAGAACAGCTCCGTCAGATACTTCTCCGTATCAAGCCCGTTAGCCTGAGCTGTAGCGACGATTGAATACAGCGCTGCGCTTGCTTTCGCACCGTTCGCCGTATTGCTGTGCATCCAGTTCTTTCTGCCCACAGCAAAGGGCCTTATGGCATTTTCGGCACGGTTATTATCTATGGGAACATTCCCGTTCTCCAGAAACGTGTATAGATACGGCTTTTCATTCAGTGCATAGGCTACTGCCTTGGCAAGAGCACTCTTTCCGCTGACATGAAGCGTTTCAAGCCATGCAAAGAAAGCATCGAGCAAAGGCTTTACCTTCGCCAGACGCTGCTCATATCTTTCCTCAGCAGTCAGATCTGACAACAGATTCTCTTCGTGATAGATCCGGTCAAAGTATCTGACCGCCTCTGCTGCTGCGGATGTTTCCAGTGCAGCCTCATTATCCGACACCGCATCGACGAAGTACCGGCGAGCATGAGCTGCACAACCGCAGTGCTTTACACTGGTAACCACATGATATCCGCTGTATCCGTCACGCACCAGATAGCCGTCAAAGCCCTTCAGGAAGGCCTGTGCATTTTCGCCTTTCCGGGTGGGCTTGTAGTCGAAAATGACAATGCTGCGGTCATTCAGTTTCCCATTGCAGTATACCCACATCTTCGACTCGGCAGTCGCTTTTCTGCCTTCCTCATGCAACACCTGTATGCGTGTCTCGTCTGCATGGATGACGTTTCCGCAAAGCAGCATCCGGTGCATTTGCTCAACAATAGGCATACACCACTTTTCAGCTGCTGCACCTACCCAGTTTGACATTGTGGCTTTCAGCAGAGGTATATGCTTTGAGGCAAGATCTTTCTCCTGACGATGCAGCGGAACGGCCTTTGCATATTTTTCATAGATGATGTGCGCCAGCAGTTCAGGTGAACAGAAGCTGCCTGGTATCATAGGCTTAGGGTACTCAGCACGGCGGATACTACAGCGCTCGATGTCTTCTGAATGATCTGTATCGTTCTCAGGCTTTTCGCCGCACTCCGGACATTTGTAGGTATACACGATATGTCTGCGGACATGGAACTTTGCAGGCGTGTAGACAAGTTCGTCATACGCCTTTTCCTGACCTATCTCGTTCATTTCAGAACCGCAGTTCTCACAAACGGGATGATCTTCCTTATGCTCGACTCCCTCGATATCCAGTGCTTCCATCCAGTCATCGTGTGTGCGCTTCTTTCTGCGTTTATGCTCAGGGACTGTGACTGACTCAGCTATGTTCTGTGTCTGAGGCTTCTCTTCCTCCGGAAACAGAGAGAGTTGTGTGCCGTTATCCAGTATGACAGAGCTTTGCTCAGTCTTGCGTCCGAACACCTGTTTTTTCAGCCATGACAGCTGTTCCTGTACAAAGGCAAGCTCTTCTTCCAGTACGGCAACTCTTGAGCGGAGCGCAGAAATTTCCTGTGCCATTGACAGATCATTTTTTACTGCATTCTGCTCAGACATACTGCTTCCTCCGTTCCTTAAACTATACATATATTATACCACAAAACAAGCGAAAAAGCAAGGAAAATAGGCAAATTCTCCTTGCTTTTCGTTCAATAGATAAGCCCTGGTTGACCGTCTCTGATCGCTTTCGGCTGATCGATCGTCAGGCCTTCAAGCAGCCATCTTGTCTGCTGAGGTGTCAGCAGTTTTGCCTCAGTTTCATTGCGAGGCCATTGAAACTGACCGTTGTCTAAGCGCTTGTACAACAATAGAAACCCGTCTCTCTCCCACAGGAGACCTTTTATGCGGTCACGCCGTCTGCCGCAGAACAGAAAGAGAGCGCTGCTGAACGGATCGAGTCTGAGCTGCCCTTGTATTATCATGGCAAGTCCGTCAATGGAACGCCGCAGATCGGTGTAGCCGGTGACGAGGTAGACCTGCTGATTTGAAGAAAGATCGTTCAGCATAGGGCTTTCACCAGAGAGAGGAGAGTTTCGGGATCGATGTCTGACGGCAACGAGATCTGAAGATCATTTTTACCTATGTGGATCTCTGACTGACGCTGCTGCGGAACATTCAGCGGAACTATCGCCGGAGCATCTATGAACTGCTCACGGATCTTTTTCAGCCGGCAGTAGAATGTGTTCGGCTTGATGCCGTTCTCTTCACACCACTGCTTTATGGTCAGGCCGCTTGCTTTCTGTGTTTTGATTAGTTCAGACCATTCCTGAAGGCGTACCGCCTGTCTGATCGTTGCAATTTCCGTTGTTTTATTCTGCATAATGCTACCTCCCATGTCCAACGGACTCCAATTTACTACATGGAGCTTTTGGACGTTTTTTGAAATGTACAATTAACTCCATCAAGTTTCTTGGAGTTTATTATACATCATTGGACACAGGAATGGTAGGCGCGGATTATTTTACTCTTACGTAATTTAACCGTAAAAGCATAAAAATGTCCCCTTCTGTCGGACCAGGCATGATATCTCTATCATGCGCAAGTCCTGCAGAAGGGGCATTTCATTTTTGTCTGATCTCAGTGACAGATGTCAGGATCATGCATCCTCCTCGTCGAGATCTGAAGTAAAGATAACATCCTCTGCCTCGAAAGCAACTATCTCAAGCTCGGGTCTTGTGTACTTCTCCATCTGTATCACCTCCTCTCAGTGGTATAATATTTCAGCTCTCTGAAAGCTCGCTGACCTTTGCAGACTTGGCCTCGCTGTAGAATGTTGCGGTATTGCCGTCCTTCTCTACTGTTACATATGCCATTGCCCAGATTGTCTGGTCGTTTACGTCTGCGATGTTGAGTGCCTTTCCTCCGCCGGCCGGTGAAGCGGGCTTCTTTGTGCCGTTCTGAAGAATAAGCTCTGCCGCATTCTCTGCGGTATAGTTATCGGTATTCTCCTTGACGAAGATGATACCGGATTCAGCTGCTGTGTAGCCCTCAGGTACTACAGGACGGGAAACGAATCTTGCCTTGCCGTTGTAGTATACTGCATCATCAAGAGGTGCAGCTGCGCCGGCAGCGGCGGCT
>CAMKMD010000105.1 GCA_946413815.1 uncultured Ruminococcus sp. | reverse complement strand
GACGCCCTGCAAGAGAGGGCGTCCCCTTAATTGATATAGGTTTTTTGACAGACTGGAAAGGCGCCTGAGGGCGCCTTTTTAATTCATAATTCATAATGCATAATTCATAATTATGTGTTCTTCGTATATCTGCATTTCGGAAAACCGGAGCAGCCTAAGAACTGTTTTCCGGCGTTGCTTCCGCTGCGTGCAGTACGCACAACAAGAGGCTTTCCGCATCTCGGGCATACCTTTGTATCGTCCACGGTCTTTGTCTTCCTGTTTATGCTTTCGATATGCGCCTGCTTCTGAGCTTCGGTAATATTGGTGAGCTGAGACAGAAGTCCGTATATCCTCTCAATCTCAGTATCAGAAACTGAATCGGGCAGTTTATCCCATATGCTGCGTATCTTCCAGTACAGCATATCCCTGTTGCATATCACTACATCATCACTGTCGTCAGGCACCTTCTTCAGTTCACACCTCTCCGAAAAGACTATCACTGAAAACAGAGGTACCTCGGCTGAAGATGCCGACAGGTAATTTCTGAGCCACTTTATGTGAGTCCGGTTCTGCTTTACGGGATTATAGAATCTGTTATTTTCGCCGTTCGGAAGACAAGAAGTCCAGTACTGCGACACAGCATCTCCGAATATCCAGCCGGAATAATTCTTGCTCTCAAGAACGAATATCCCCTTCTGAGTGATGTATACAAGGTCGATCTCCGAGGTCTCACCGTTTTCTTTCGGGATATAGATATTCCTGAGCGTCTTTCCCTTTCTGCCGAAAAGGCTGATAAGATTCAGCTTCCTCTCAGTCAGGTCTTCTCCGTGCTTTCCGAGTCTCTCGTCTGTCCAGTACATATCCTCCACAGCGTCGATTATAAGGTCTAACAGTCCCATATATCAAACCTCCCCCAGCCCCGGCAAAAAATCCACCAGCGGCAGTCCGAACTCTGCGGCTATCTCTTCCCCGCGCCGGATCAGCCCTGTGCGCTCAAACGCCTTGGGGTCATGGGCATCAACACCTATTATGGCGGAGCAGCCCTCCTCCGCAGCGATATTCAGGAACAGGCTGGAAGGGTAGTGCCTTCCGGTCGCTATGCCGAGGATGTTTATCTCCACAGGCAGCTCCTTCTCCTTCATATACCGGCATATCCTGCGGAACTGCTCCTCCGTGCCCTCTCCACGATAGCGGTAGAGATCGGGATGAGCGGTGTAGATATACCTGCCCGTCTCCATGCCTTCGATAATGGAGTCGGTATAGGCTACAAGCCCTTCACGGTCTCCGTCAAAGCCGGTATAATGCCCCTCAGGCTCCGGCGTGACGAAATGCTGACCGAGTATCATATAATCCACGGGATAGTCCGCAAGCAGCCTGTCCTGTGCAGGCAGGAGCCCCGGGAGGTATTCGCTCTCGAAGCCTATGTATATGGTAATATCTCCGGCATACTCCTTCTTCAGGTCAGTCAGCGACCTGAAATAGTCCTCCGTCTCCGCCGGCGTCATGCGGGTAGGCGAGACATAGTCTCCCGGGTATACCCACGGCACATGGTCGGAAAAACCGAGAACACGGTATCCGGCAGCGACAGCGGCCTCGACGTATTCCCTGTCCTCCCCCACGGCATGGTGGCAGCGGCGGGTGTGAGTGTGATAATTGGCAAGCATGGAAAAGCTCCTTTCGGGTATCCCGGTCACTTGCCGTAGGGCTGCTTCACGTCGGTAAGGCCGAGGATATAGTCTGTACTTGTATTGTAAAGCGCAGCCAGCTTCACGATGACTGCGACAGGCACATCCCGCACTCCCCGTTCGTACTTGGAGTAAAGGGACTGGTCGCAGAAGAGATAATCGGCGACCTGCTGCTGTGTACGGTCGCTGTCCTCCCTGAGGTCTCGTATTCTGTTGTACATTCCCGCCCTCCTAATAACGACATATCAGTTAACATATAGCATCGAAAGAATTAACCTGTGTTGTGGTATCGATACCACACGGTTTTAAAACCGATTCTTTTATTATTATACTTTATGGGGACGGGTATGCACATGGTTTAGGACTGATTGTCCTTAGAAATTGGTTTCCAAAACCGATAAATATTTTTCCTGTTAAAGTAACATTTTATTACTGTTAATTAAAATATTATTACTTTTATGTAATATTTATGAAATTAATTAGTGATAATTGACAAATATATAGTTATGATGTATAATATTAGTAGGACGATATGTCCTTTAGGAAGGAGGAGTTAAAAATGGGAATGTGCTTCAGATGCGGCTGTCAGGTACCGGGCGACCTCCCCGGCCTCTGTCCTCACTGCGGGTATCTGGCTAATACCGATGTACCGCCGGAGCTCAGAAAGCCCGGTACAAAGCTCACCGACATCAGGCCGGCGGAAAAGGAGACCGGACCGGAGCAGAGTATCCCCCTCCCGGAACAGAACGCAGTTACCCCTGAGCAGAAGAAAACCGCTCCGGAGGAACCGGTCAGCGCCCTTGCGTGGGTGATCGTAGGTATAGTCTTTGTCGCCTGTTTAGTGTCGGCATTGATCATAGGATTGTATTGAGGACGTATTGTCCTGAAAGGAGTTGTAAATATGAATAGCTGTTCAAACTGCGGAAGGCAGCTGAAAGATACTGACCTTACATGTCCGTACTGCACGACTGACCTCAATGAAACACCAGAACAATACAAGTATGTCAAAGACACCGTTCCTGAGGAGGAAACTGAACATAATAGCGTATCAGGATTGCTGTCTGTACTCGGCTCTATAATCTGGGTAATGACGCTCGTAATTGCGGTTATTGTAGTTGCTTTACGCGGAGTTCAGAATGAAGATGCCGGCACTGGCATTATTACAGAATTACCTACTATATTTTTCATTGGCCTTGGCGGAACAATTTCAGGTGGTCTGTTGAAAGGGTTTGCCGAATTACTTGATAAAGTCGATGATATCAACCGAAAGCTCAGCAAAAAGTAAAAAACGAGCCCCTGCGGACCGTGAGTTGACCGCAGGGGCTTTGCATTTCAATAATTACTGAGCTGAGTTGAGCTTCTTAGCGAGCTGAGACTTCTTTCTTGCAGCCTTGTTCTTGTGCATAAGACCTGCAGCGCAAGCCTGATCTACTCTCTTGATAGCAACTCTTACAGCCTGCTCCTTATCAGCAGCACCTTCTGTAACAGCAATATCAGCCTTCTTAAGGATAGTCTTGAGATTAGACTTTCTTGCCTTGTTAGCAACAGCCTTTGTCTCGTTAACCTTTACTCTCTTCTTAGCAGATTTAATGTTCGGCATAACCGCACCTCCTTGGTATTTGCAGGCGAGACCTGCATTTATTGATACAGAGCACCGACGGGTATCAATGCTCCCGGGAGCTGCAACGCACAGCATCCCTACTGAGACAAACATAATTATACCATTTTCCGCCTGATTTTGCAATAGGCAGATTACAAATATTACGCCGGAAATTACGTGTTGAATCAAGGCATATTGCACAACAGGCAGTAATAGTGGTGGATTTGCGGGGGCTCTGCCCCTTCCCCCTTCTGATTCATCGCTGTCAGGCGATACCGGTACTGTTCACTATTCATTATTCACTTTTCACTATTCACTAAACTGAGTTTACGTTCTATCCTTCCCATAATGATAAATCATACCTGTACTCTCAATGCCAGAGGGGGAAACCAGGGGAGTTGGGGGAGGAAAAGAAAACCGCAGTAAAAGCTGACATCCTCCCCCTTCCCCAGTTTTCCCCCTCTGGACTCCCCCTTCCTTGCCCCTTATCCCCTACCTGTCAGCTTTTGCTTTGTCCGGACACGCAGGCTAAAGCCGGCTATCGCACGAGCAGCATGGATGGCGCTGCAAGGTTTTATCAGGCTGTAGGGGCGCATTCCGTGCGCCCGCATCCAACCATCAAACAGCCGTTTGTAGGTGGCGATGCCTACATCGCCCCGCCATCATTGTACTGCACCGGATATGCGGACGGCCACTGGCCGTCCGCTTGATAATGAATCGCTGCAAAAGATGCGGGCTGCCAAAGGCAGCCCATACAAGACGCAATAACGAAAAAAGGGCGCACGGTGCGCCCTTTTTGTCTGCTTTAAAGCGTCTCAAAGCTTTTATTCAAGCCATTCCGGATCAAATAGGAATCTCTCCGTCAATTCTTCTTTGATATTTTTTTCGATATGCTCTGTTTCCTCAACATTTATGATCCTGCTGTCATCAGCAACTATTTTATAGACTACAGCAGAATTCCAAAAATTACCACAATCAACACAGCGTTGTGCAACAATACATACATAAGAGGTGCCGGCTTTTGTAGCTGTAAATGTGTAGCCAAATTTCATGGTTGAATTATGGTCATAATGCGGTTTGTCTGTTATGATAAGCTTTCTGTCAGAAGTATCAACGGAAGTATCAATACAGGTTTTAGAAGTCACGTAACTATAATCATGGCTTGTGACGATCATATCTCCGTTTTCGTCTTCTTCTGCAATGGCACATATTGAACTGCTGCCCAATGAACCTGTTCCGTGATTCAGAATAGTGACTGAATTTCCGCTGATTTCCATGTACGGTATTTTCTCAAACTCTTCACGTTGATGTCTCAGATCAAGACAGTTTGTAAAAATTGATCCTGCAGCTATCGCAATGGATATAAGCGATAATATAGATAATATTTTGCTTTTCGTTATCTTCGCTATAATAAAGAGTATCAGAGAAATATATCCGAAAACCACTCCCCAAAAGGTCAAAATCTTTAACGAAGATCCTGTTGCAACAAGCATCATTTTTCATCCCTCCGCTTATTTGTTGATATGAAGCAAAGTGTTTGCTTTTTGACAATTATATTATAACAGCATGATATGTCTTTTGTGTGTCTTTTGACTGTTCTTTATGTGTCTTTTTGCTCCATTGCCGAAAGGAGATAAAACAATTCCGAATCCCGCATTCCGAATTACAAAATGGTTCGGAATCAATTATGAATTATGCATTATGAATTATGAATTCTCATAGCCCTATCCGTATAGTAAGCCTCTCCTCGCTGTATTCCGCACCTATAGTGCCGCCCATGCGCTCCACGAGGGTGCGGGCAATTGACAATCCGAGGCCGGTGGAATGGTGTGCCGCCTCCACCGTATAGAAACGGTCAAATAGCTGCTCCACATCAACAGCGGAGAGCCCTTCTGCCGTATTTGAAAACATTATCTCCCCCGTATCGCCGAGGGTAATGCGCAGGTCTCCCCCGCTGTACTTCACAGCGTTGTTGAGCAGGTTCGAGAACACCCTTGAAAGCGCCGCCTTGTTGAGTTCCCTCTCTATGCGCTTTTCAGTGAGGGATATCTCCGGCTCTATCCCCTTCGCCTTCAGTGCCGGATAGAAGCTGCTGATGCTCTCGGCAAGTATCTGATTCACAAAGACCGTTTCCGTCTCCATCACTTCCTCGCCGGATACAATGACCGAGTACCGCAGGAGTTCCTCCGTAAGCTGTCTCATCATATCAGCCCGCTCCTTCATTATGGCAAGGTAGCGCTCCTGCTTCTCCGGATCATCCGTCTTCTTCATCATATCGATGTAGCCGCATATAGCCGTCAGCGGAGTGCGTATATCGTGGGATACATTGGTTATGGCGGTTTTCAGCTCCGTGTTGCCCTGCTGATAGCGCAGCTGCTCCATGCGGAGCTTTTTCAGCTGTGAGTTGATATCCTCAGCCAGCGCCCGCATATCCCTGTCACGGCTGGATATGCGTATCCGGGTATTGGTATCCCCCTCCAGCTTTTCCCTGAAAGAGGACAGGATCTCCCGTGCCGACTTTTTCAGGAGCGATATCCTGACGATAAGGAGTATTATTATCACAGTCATAGCACAGAAGATCCAGATCATCCTTTTTGCCTCATTTCATGGTTTTATCCCAAGCTCCTCCCCGAGGGCGTGCAGTATCTTAGCTGTAGCACCGTCCCTGCGGGGAGAGCCGTTTATTATCACTATCCTCATTTGAGGTCCTTTTTCTCAAAGTAATACCTTGCAAGCAGCCAGTATACAACTCCGAGACCGATAGCGCATACAGCTGTCAGCCATGGCTTGTCATACTCATATGCAAGTGAGAAACCTTCTGCGGCGGTGTAGCCGTGGATAAAGAATCTTGAAAGCACCTTCATGGCTGTGCTCTGTGTATCAGACATGGAAGCCAGTATGATAGGCACCATGGTGCAGTTGTTGAGAAGGTAGATTATTACAGCAGTCTTTGCGTCCGGATAGATACATATCATCAGCAGTGAGAACATCTGGAATTTCAGCCAGAAGCAGAATACGAGCAGCAGGTTCGTCGCTATGACACAGCCGTCGAATGAAGACAGGTCAACTCCGGTCACGCCGAGGGTTATGAAGAAAGCCGCCACATAGACTATGAAAGTGATGAGCGTTGTGAATGAATATATGAGAGTCCAGGCGCAGAGTATGTTCTTTCTGCTGTGTCCCATAACGAATTTGTTGCGTATGATGCCGCTGGAAAACTCTCCGGCGATTATCATGGCGGAAAGTCCGCCTGTGAATACCGGAAGCATCATTCCAGTAAACAGTATCAGGTTGCAGGAGGATGTAAGGAAGACAGTCTCTGACTGATTGCTCTCGACAAAGGCGGAAAGAACTGAACCTACAGCCATCGCCACTGTCAGTATCAGCACGATAAGTAACATCCTTGACTTCAAAACCCTGGGCAGGTCGGCAGATATGAGCTTATTCATGCTTTTCACCTCCCACCAGAGAGATAAAGAAGCCCTCGAGAGTCTCCTCACGCTCGCTGCATGAGACGAGCTGACATCCCTTGTCCTTCAGCGCGAATACAAGCTCCGAGATATTCGGCCTTGCGTATATCTCCGCATTGTTATCATCGGTTATGGTGTATTCCATACCCATATCATCCAGCACTCCTGAAAGGGCAGCAGTGTCGGTGACATTCACTCTCAGGCTCTTGCGGCAGGCGTCCTCCAGCTCCTCCGCGCTCATCTCACGTACTATCCTTCCGCCGTCGATGAAGCCGTAATGTGTCGCCAGCTTTGCCAGCTCGTCCAGGATGTGAGAGGAAATGACTATGGTGATATTCTTCTCCCGGTTGAGTCTGAGTATTAGCTCACGCACCTCTATGATACCCTGCGGGTCGAGACCGTTTATGGGCTCATCCAGCATCAGCAGGTCCTGGTCTCCGCAGAGTGCGATGGCGATACCGAGACGCTGACGCATACCGAGGGAGAAATCCTTCACCTTCTTTTTCCCGGTGTTCTTCAGGCCCACAAGCTCGAGCAGCTCCGGTATGCCCTTGTAGTCCGGCATACCGAGAAGGCGGTACTGGTATTTCAGATTTTCCTCCGCCGTCATCTCGGGGAAGAGGGAAGGCGACTCGACTACCGCCCCCATTCTGCTGCGTGACTTCGTGATGTCCGGATCGTCATTTTTTACGCCGAAGATCTCAAAGCTGCCGCCGGTGGGCATCTGCAATCCGCATATGATGCGGATAAGAGTGGTCTTGCCTGCACCGTTCCTGCCGACAAAGCCGTAGATAGCGCCCTTGGGTACATTCATGCTCAGTCCGCTTAGCGCTTTGAAATTTTTGTACTGCTTACATACTGAATCAGTTCTTAAAACGTATTCCATTGTAAGACCTCCTTTTCTGTTTCTGACTGTAGTATATCACAGAAAAGTTAAGAAACCGGTTAAGAGAAAAGTTAAGATTGAGTTAAGATCCATAGAGCATGAAGCCGATGCCCCATACAGCGTTTATATAGTCCTTGCCTGTCGCAGCTTTCAGCTTCCGGCGCAGATTGTGTATATGTATCTTCAGTGAATCCTCCGTGCAGTCGGGAGTATCATCGCTTATACGCTCGAGTATGGTGAGCTTTGCGACCACCTGTCCGGGATTCTGCATCAGGAGTTTCAGTATGGCATATTCCGTCCTTGTGAGTTTTATCTCTTTCCCGTCTGCCTCAGCGGTGTGTGCAGCCGTATTGAGACTGATGTCCTTGTATACGAGCACCCTGCTCTCCCCGCTGCCCGAGCTTTTGCGCAGCTGAACAGCGATACGGGCAAGCAGCTCCTGCATATCAAAGGGCTTTGTAATATAGTCCGCCGCACCGCCGAGGAGCAGCCCCACCTTGTCTGCCGTATCAGCCTTGGCGCTCACCACGATAACGGGTATATCCTTTATCTTCGGCAGGAGCTCCTCACCGGTAAGTCCTGGGAGCATGAGGTCAAGGAGTATAAGGTCAGGCTTTTTATTTGAAAGCAGCAGAAGAGCCTCTGTCCCCGAATAGGCCGCCGATACGGCATAACCCTCCGCCTGCAGGCTCTCCGCCAGCATATCGCTTATGTGCTGGTCATCGTCTATTATAAGTATTTCCGCCATCATATCACCTCTGTTTTTTAATCATTATAGCATTTTGGAGAAGTGAATGCAAGTGCAGCCGGGCAGATATGCTGATGCAGGATTATCGGTATCGACAGCCGGAGCTGAAAAAAACAGAACAAATGACCCTGCAGCTCTATCCGGGACACCCGTGCAACAGCCACGCCATCCGCCGTAAATCACACCGGATAAAGCGTTGTAAGTATATACTAACTTATAGATACGGTATTTCCGCAAAATCAGTCCGGATATCTGTATTTGTGTAAGCTAAGACTAACTAAAATCTATTGCTTTTTCCGGGAATTATGTTACAATTATATCAAGGTTAAAACCTTGAAAAATACTACACGGAGGTGCTGTTATGGCATATATTATTTCTGACGAGTGCTTAAGCTGCGGAGCTTGCGAGGGCGAGTGCCCTGTAGGCGCAATTTCTGAGGGTGACGGAAAGTACGTTATCGACGCTGACGCTTGCGTTGAGTGCGGTGCTTGTGCAGGCGTATGTCCTGTAGGCGCTCCTTCTGCTGAATAAGGAATAGCTTATAGCAACGAAACTGCTGCATGAAATTGCAGCAGTTTTTTTATTTCCGGCCGAGACCCAGCCGTAGCAATAGTGTACAAAGCATATCGTGAATACGCATATGATTTGTGCGTTTTAATGGTTTTGCAAATCGGCACTTGACTTTTAAACCGGTTTGCAGTATAATATATTAGTCACAGGTGATAAAACCCGTGATTCTGCTATTATGTGGCGGCATAGCTCAGTTGGCTAGAGTACTCGGTTCATACCCGATTGGTCGTTGGTTCGAATCCTACTGCCGCTACCAGATGGCCCGTTGGTCAAGAGGTTAAGACATCGCCCTTTCACGGCGGAATCATGGGTTCAATTCCCGTACGGGTCAC
>CAMKMD010000104.1 GCA_946413815.1 uncultured Ruminococcus sp. | reverse complement strand
GGGCTTTCAGCCCTTGACCTGACCAAAGGGGCGAAGCCCCTTTGGAATCCCAACCGTTTGGGTTTAGCGGTGAAACTGCATTTTTGACAAGCTGAAGGGGGCATCTTTTACAGATGCCCCCTTACTATATACTCTTACTTTTCAGCTGCTTCTATCCTTGCTCTGATATACTTCTCCAGAGCATCCACAGTACCTTCGATACCGAGCCTGCTGCTGTTGATACAGAGGTCATAGAGCCTTGAATCGCCCCAGTGAAGGCTGGTATGGTAGTTGTGATAGCGCTTTCTCTTCTTGTCCTTCTTTTCGATGAAGTCCTTTGCCTCGGACTCGTTCATCTCATATATCTCCATGACACGCTTTATCTTGGCGTCCATGTCTCCTAAGATGAAGAGTGATACAAGGCACTTGAAGTCGCGGAGCTTGCTCTCGGAGCAGCGTCCCACTACTACGAAGGATTCGCCGGCTTCAGCCTTCTCACGGATGAAGTTGAACTGCATCTCGGCAATGTTGTCCTCGATGGAGTTGCTGTAGCCTCTTACACGGCGTGAGATGATGTGCGGCTTGGGTGCTTCGTTGTATTTCTCGACTTCCTCCGGTGTGAGGTGTGTCTTGGCTGCGATGTCTGTTATCAGATGACGGTCGTATACCGGTATGCCGAAGCGCTCTGCGAGGGCTTCTGCGATCACACGTCCGCCGCTTCCGAATTCACGTCCTACAGATATGATAAGCTGTGACATATTTATACCTCCTCAGGCATTAAAGATAACGAACGAAGATGTATATCGTTGATATGGTGAGCACGATGACTGTTGCGGGGGCCAGCTTTGCGCAGTAGCGTCCCCAGCTTACGGGATAGCCGTTCTTGGCGGCAACAGATGTGCCGACTACGTTTGCGGATGCGCCGATAGGTGTTGCGCTTCCGCCGATATCAGTGCCGATGGAAAGTGCCCATGCAAGGGTATGGAGATCGACTCCGGCGGTTGCTGAAAGGCTCTGTATGATAGGCACCATAGTTGCGGCAAAGGGGATGTTGTCCACGAATGCACTTGCGATAGCTGATATCCAGAGGATGATGCCGATCATGAGGAATACGTTTCCGCCGCTTATCTTTCCGATGAAGTCGGCAATGAGTTTGAGTATGCCTGTTTCTTCAAGTCCGCCTACTACGACGAACAGTCCGATGAAGAAGAGGAGAGTCTTGTAGTCTACCTTCTTCAGCAGCTCGATGGTATCCTTGCCGTTGGCTATCATGGTGATGACTGCGATAAAGAGACCGATTGAAGCAACGGTCAGATGAGTTGTGCCGTGGGTGATAAGGAGTATTACCGCAAGGCCGAAGATTATGCTGCTTACGATGAAATCCTTCTTGTTGGTGATAGCCTCAGAGGGCTTGGGGAACTTTGACATATCAGGAGTTTCACCTGATGCGGAGACGAGCTCCTTGCGGAATGCGAAGTAGAAGAACACCACTGAGATGACAAGGCATACGCCTGCAATGACTCCGGTATTGGTAAGGAAGTCAAAGAAGGAGAGACCGAGGGAAGTGCCTACGATGATGTTCGGGGGATCTCCGCACATGGTTGCCGAGCCGCCGAGGTTTGCGCAGAATATCTCTGCGAGTATCATCGGTATCGGGTTGAACTTCAGCAGAGCCGCAAGCTCGATGGTAACGGCTGCAAGGAACATGATAACGGTGATGGAATCGATGAACATGGAGAGTACTGCGGACATTATCATGAAGGTGATGAATACGGGTATGGTCCTGCATTTTACCATGAAGGCTATCTTCATGCAGAGCCAGCGGAAGAAGCCGGCCTTTGCCATGCCCTCTACCATGACCATCATTCCGGCGATGAATATTATGGTCGCCCAGTTGATGCCCTTGCTTTCGCTCTCTGTGACCTGATACCAGAATTCCTTGGTGGCAAAGCCCTTGATAGCGAGTGTGTCCCATATTGCCTTTCCGCTGCGCATACAGATGCCGAACACTACAACGAGAGTCAGCGCACCGCAGCCGAGAGTGACATAGTGCCGCTCTATCTTGTCCATTACGATCAGGACGAACATAAGGACGAAGATAATGACGGCGAAGATCTGTGCTGTCATAAAAAACCTCCTGTCCGGAGAAGTCTCCGGAGATATTTCCGTTTTCCCGGTAATTACATAAATCATTTGTCACCGGCTTCAGAGCCTTTGTAATATTAAATAGGAAAATCGAACCAAATCGAATTATAACATATCCGCCGATGTATTTCAAGCCAAAAACCATGATTTGCAGGCTTCGGGAAATTTTCTGTTTTCTGACGGGATTTGTCGCACCGGACACGGTGTTTTTTGTTGAAAAAGATAAGGCAGAGCGGGAATGACACCTTTTCATTTTTCTGAACAATATGTTTTTTCAGTCTGGGATTCTGAAGGGCTGCGGCCTCTTGCGATGATAGCCTTAATTGTAGGGGGCGATGCCTGCATCGCCCCGCTGTTATACGTGAATCTGCCTTTCCTGATGCTGGGGCTGCCTTTGGCAGCCCGCTAAGCCGATAGATGCCTATTTGTAAAGCGGACGTCCAACTACGGTCGTTATGCTTACGGCGCAGAATAAGCGGACCGCCAAAGGCGGTCCCTACAGTCGCTATGTTCGTGATGACGGGTGAAGCTCCTTTAGAATCCTATTTCTGTGGAAACGAGCTTCAGCAAAAAGGCACAGCCGTAGCTGTGCCCTGATATCTTATGCCAGAGCGGCAGCTCTCTT
Source organism: uncultured Ruminococcus sp. (assembly GCA_946413815.1). GTDB lineage: Bacteria > Bacillota > Clostridia > Oscillospirales > Ruminococcaceae > Ruminococcus. The sequence goes on along the minus strand of CAMKMD010000104.1, from coordinate 6,588 downwards.
TGCGAGGCTTTCTGCTCTGTCTGTCTTTTCCCATGCTACGCCGAGATCCTCACGGCCCATGTGGCCGTATGCGGCGAGCTGTCTGTACTGGGGCTTCCTGAGGTTGAGCATCTTGATGATAGCAGAGGGACGGAGGTCGAATTCCTGCTTTACAGCCTCGGAGAGTATCTCGTTGCTGTACTTGCCTGTGCCGAATGCGTCAACAAGTATGGATACCGGCTCTGCAACACCGATAGCGTAGGAGAGCTGTACCTCGCACTTATCAGCAAGACCTGCTGCAACTACGTTCTTGGCTATGTAACGTGAAGCGTAAGCTGCGCTGCGGTCTACCTTCGTCGGGTCCTTGCCGGAGAAAGCTCCGCCGCCGTGACGTGAGTAGCCGCCGTAGGTATCAACGATGATCTTTCTTCCTGTAAGTCCGCTGTCGCCCTGAGGTCCGCCCACAACGAAGCGTCCTGTCGGGTTGATGAAGATACGTGTATCCTTCATAAGCTCTGCGGGGATAACGGGTCTGATAACGAGCTCTTCAATGTCCTTGCGGAGCTGCTCGAGTGTGATATCAGCGGAGTGCTGTGAGGAGATTACAACAGCGTCAACTCTTGCGGGCTTGCCGTCGATATACTCAACGGTTACCTGAGACTTTCCGTCGGGACGGAGGTAACGGAGAGTGCCGTCCTTGCGGACCTCTGTAAGTCTGAGTGCGAGTTTGTGAGCGAGGGAGATCGGCAGGGGCATAAGCTCCGGAGTCTCGTTGCAGGCGAAGCCGAACATGATGCCCTGATCGCCGGCGCCGTTGGAGAGACCGTCGTCCTCCTGATTCTGCTCACGGTATTCATAAGCCTCGTTTACGCCCATTGCGATATCGGGGGACTGCTCGTCTATGGAAGTGAGTACGGCACAGGTGTGTGCATCAAAGCCGTATTTTGCGCGGTCATAGCCGATATCAGCTATTACCTGTCTTGCTATCTTGGGGATATCCACTCTTGCCTTGGTGGAAATCTCGCCCATACACATTACCATACCGGTAGTAACTACAGTCTCGCAGGCAACACGGGAATTCTCGTCCTGCTCGAGCATGGCATCAAGGACAGCGTCAGAGATCTGATCACAGATCTTGTCGGGATGTCCTTCAGTTACGGATTCGGATGTGAATAAAAACTTGTTCATTGGATGACCTCCTTGGGAAATAAAAAAAGCGCCCTTCCGGACGCACGAACATTGGCCTTTGTTCTCCTCATCTTCCGGAAAATACCGCAGGATTTAGCACCTTGAACTTCTGCTCAGGTTGCCGGGCTTCACAGGACCTGTTTCCTCCGCCACTCTTGATAAGGTATGCTTGTATTATACACCATTGTTGTAGGTTTGTCAATACTTGTTTCGTATGTGCAACATTATGAGTCTTTAGCCGTTAGCTTTTCAATTCATAATTAGGGGTATCTCCTGCGGCGATGGATTTAAAGAATCAACGTCATCCATGTTGCCCGTGCGATAGCCGGCTTTAGCCTGCGTGTCTTAGCAAAGCAAAAACCGGCAAAGGGAGGGAGAAAGGGGGAGAGGGAAAAGAGAGTCCAGAGAGGAAAACCGTTATCTAACTGTAGAACGAATGTAGGGGGCGATGCCTGCATCGCCCCGCCCTTCTATCCATGGTTGCGATTGTAGGGACCGCCTTTGGCGGTCCGCATAGTAACAGATATTTTATCTGCGGGCCGCCGAAGGCAGCCCCTACACATTATTCTTTCTATCCCTCGTTTTCCGTTAATTCATACCCGTACTCTCAATGCCAGAGGGGGAAACCAGGGGAGTTGGGGGAAGAGCAGAAAACCGCAGTAAAAGCTGACATCCTCCCCCTTCCCCAGTTTTCCCCCTCTGGACTCCCCCTTCCTTGCCCCTTATCCCCCTCCTGTCAGCTTTTGCTTTGTCGGGAACACGCAGGCTAAAGCGGGCTATCGCACGGGCAACATAGGGATTGCCGCAAGGTTTTGAACGATGCCGTCAGGCGGTGCGCGCTCTTTAACTGTGCTTCGCAGAAAACGACATAAACCGCCGTAATCCCGTGGTATAATGTACAGGTATCATTCATAAGAGGGGGATAGCCATGTCATTCAAGCATCATAAGCCAAGACTGTCAGAGCCTGCCGCTGCGGCGCTTTCACTTCTGCTCTCAGCCGCCGCGGGAGCGCTTCTCTCCGGCTCGAGCATTGCGGGTACTGCGTCCTTTGCGGGGATAGCCGCCGCCGGAGCAGTCTCCATGCCGGCCTCTGCGGCGGTATTCACCGGAGCACTCGTAAGGAGCGCTGTTTCCGGCACTGTCGGCAGGAATGCGGTGATGCTCACCTCCATGCTCCTTGTCTTCGTGGTGCGGCTGTTCATAGACAAGCCGGACAAGCCTGAACGAAGCGGCATAGTCACCGGTGCGGCGGTAGCGGTCTCCGGTACTGCTGTCTCCGCTCTCATCGGCGAACTGCCCTACAAGCTGCCGTTCTACCTTTTCTATGGCGCAGTATCGGGCTTTGCGGCCTATGCGGGGGCAGTCTCCCTGCAAAGCCTCCGCAGGCAGAGGCTCCTCCGTCTCACGGGGCTCTACGGTGCCTGCTTCGGGGCGGTCTACACTCTTGCTGTAGCCTCTCTCTGCTCCCTGCGGACGGGGCTTGCCGACCCCGGCCTTATGGCCGGCACTGCTGTTACTCTTGCCGCCGCCTACTTCTATTCACGTCAGGGCGGTGCAGTCTGCGGCGCGCTTACGGTCTGCGGAGCCTTTCTTGCTTCACCGGAATCAGGCGTCGGTGCGGCGCTCCTGCCCGCTGCGGGTCTCCTCACCGGCTGTATACGCCGCCGCCGGATAAGCCTGAGCACAGGCTTTTTCCTCCTCTCTTCCTTTGCACTGACCATACTTTCCGGCATCCCCGGGGAGCGTTACGGGAACGGCCTTACGGGACTTGTAAGCATGACCATTGGTGCTGTGGTATTCATTGCGGCGGCGCCCTGCTGGTCGGACAAGTGGGTAGCTGCCGGAGACGGCGGTGCGGCTGAGCTGAGGCCGGAGCTTGAACGTTCAAGGGCGTGCTTTCTTGCCGATTCCATCGGCGGCATAGTCAGTGCTGAAGAGGGGGAGAAGGAGGAAAGGGCGGAGGCCTTCTGCCCTGAGGAGGTCTGCAGCAGCTGCTGGAGACAGCCGGTATGCCGGAGTACTGAGGATACTGCAAAGGGCTTTGCACTCCTGGCGGAGCAGATCGGAGACGGTTTCCCGCAGGAGCTCGACCGCTGCGTGCGCCGTGAGAGCATACTGCGCGCGGCAGGGGATTACCGCTGCCGGAGGGCTTCGGAAAGACTTACGGAGCTTGGTGCTTCGGGCTGCCGTGCAGTGCTTGCGGAGCAGCTGCACATCACGGAGGAGCTTATCCGCCGCAGCCCCCTGCGCGAGGAGATGCGGTTTTCCCTGCCGGTGAGCCGCAGGATAGAGGAGAAGCTCAGACGGCACGGCATAGAGCCGGACAAGGTGTTTGCAGGGTACAACAGCAGCAACCGCCTTACAGCGGAGATATATCTCCCCGATGACGGCACTCCCGACAGGAGCGCACGTATATGCGACCTTGTGACGGACGGGCTGGGAGTCTTCATGGAGTGCAGCGGCAGGGCGGCATCGGGGCGTCAGCTTCGTCTCACCCTCGGGGAGCAGCCGCAGTATACCGCTGAGATATGTGTGGCTTCCCGCTGTGCCGACCCCTCCGGCGTATGCGGGGATACTACGGTATCCTTCGGTGACGGAAGCGGGAAATACTATGCAGTCCTCTCCGACGGTATGGGCACGGGAGGTGCTGCTGCTGCACGCTCGGGGGAGGCTGTCCGTCTCTTTCGTGAGCTTGTGGGCGGCGGTGCGGATACTGCTCCGGCCATACGTCTTGTCAATTCACTGATGCTGGCTGGCTCGGCGGAGGAGAGCTTTGCGACCCTTGATATAGCCTGCCTTGACCTTGATAACGGGGGACTGAGGATGATAAAGGCGGGGGCTGCGGCGACACTTCTCTGCCACGGCGGGAGCGTCATGAAGATAGCGGCTTCTGCCTTCCCTGTGGGGATCTATCATGAAGCAGAGCCTTTCTGCGCGGACTATGGATTCACGGAGGGCGACACGGCCGTAATGTTCTCTGACGGCGTGACCGAGAACGAGTATCTCTTCATAAAGGAGCTGCTGCTGAATACAGGCGGTCAGCCCCAGCCCCTCTCCCGTCTTGTGGAGGAGATATGTGCAAAGGCGGAGGTCTTCAACCCTACAGCAAGAAGAGATGATGTCACCGTTATGGGGATACGTATGCGCCGCACCGCACGGAGCGGAGGAAAATTCGGAGCTTAGAGCTTATGTGTGCAAATTAACAAATGGAAGAAAATCAGAAACTTGTGAATTACAGCAAAATAAACAATAAGAATGACTATTTTTTATGTCTCCTACCGAATTTTAGTATTAATTTACGAAAATGCTTGAATAATAACGGTAATTCTGTTAAAATGATAATAGCAAAGGAGGCTGAATTTTATGTCTGTTACATCAAATAACAATCCGAATGATTTTCCGCTCTACCTGTTCTACCAAGGGAAAAACTACGAAGCTTACAGATTTTTCGGCGTACACGTCCGGAAGAAGGGAAGGGGAAAGACCTATGTTTTCCGCGTATGGGCACCCAATGCGGTGAGCATCTCCGTTGTCGGAGATTTCAACCAGTGGGACCGCTCGCAGAACCCCATGGCCCTGATTGCGGACGGAGTCTGGGAGGCTGAGGTCTCCAGGCTTAAACAGTACGATGCCTATAAATACAGCATAGAGACAGGCGACGGCAGGATACTGCTGAAATCCGACCCCTATGCCTCACACTTTGAAACACGCCCCGGAACTGCTTCCAAGATATATGAAAGCAGTTATGAATGGGGCGATAAGTCGTGGTATAAGCAAAAGGAAAAAATGACGGTCTATAAAAGTCCGGTGAATATATATGAGGTGCATCTCGGCTCATGGAAGAATTACGGAGATGATGTATTTCTTGATTATGTTACCTTTGCTGAGCAGATAATACCTTATCTTAAGAAAATGTCCTATACCCATATCGAGTTCATGCCGCTGACGGAATATCCCTTCGACGGTTCATGGGGATACCAGGTCACAGGCTACTTTGCCCCGACCTCACGCTACGGCACCCCGGACGATATGCGCAGGATGATAGATATGTTCCACCAGGCAGGAATAGGCGTCATCCTTGACTGGGTTCCGGCGCACTTCCCGAAGGATGCTCCGGGCCTTTATGAATTTGACGGCACCTGCTGCTATGAGTACACAGATGACCGCAAGAAGGAGCACAAGGCATGGGGAACGAGAGTATTCGACTACGGCAAGGCTGAGGTCTGCTCCTTCCTTATCTCCAGCGCAAATTACTGGTTCGATGAGTTCCACGTAGACGGCCTGAGAGTAGATGCAGTTGCATCCATGCTCTATCTTGACTATGACCGCAGGGAAGGCGAATGGGCAGAGAACGTATACGGCGGCAACGAGAACCTTGAGGCAGTTGAGTTCCTCAAGAGGCTGAATGAGGCTGTATTCTCCAAGCATCCGGATGCTCTTATGATAGCTGAGGAATCCACCGCATGGCCCCTTGTCACCAAGCCGACGGATATGGGCGGACTGGGCTTCAACTTCAAGTGGAATATGGGCTGGATGAATGATATGCTCAGTTATATGTCACTTGACCCTATATACAGGGCATTCAACCACGACAAGCTGACCTTCTCCTTCTTCTACGCATTCTCGGAGAACTATATACTCCCGATCTCACATGATGAGGTAGTACACGGAAAATGCTCCATGATAAACAAGATGCCCGGCGAATACGATCAGAAGTTCGCATCCTACAGGGCATTCCTGGCATATATGATAGCCCATCCCGGAAAGAAGCTCCTCTTCATGGGACAGGAATTCGGACAGATGAAGGAATGGGACTACAAGGGTCAGCTCGACTGGGCTCTCCCTGAGGAATACGATTCGCACCGTGACCTTCTCAGGTTCACTGAGAAGCTGAACAGGTTCTATACCGAGAATCCCCCCATGTGGCAGAACGATGATTCATGGGCGGGCTTCTCATGGATATCCAACGATGACTACAAGCAGAGCGTTATCGCTTTCAGGAGGATGGATGACTCCAAGAACGAGATAATAGCGGTATGCAACTTTGTACCTGTAGAGCGCCGTGATTACCGTATAGGCGTACCCTTCAAGGGCAGGTACAAGCTGGTGTTCAATTCGGATGATAAAGCATTCGGAGGAAGCGGCATCTCAGAGAAGAGCTTCAGGACATCTGCGATACCGATGCACGGATTTGAAAACAGTATCTCAATGACTCTTGCACCTCTCTCTGTTATCTATCTTCAGTATGTAGAGCCTAAGGCAAAGAAGAAGGCGGATGACGGGGCAGAGCCGAAAAAGCGCGGCAGAAAGCCCAAGGCAGAGGCGGCAGCAGTGACTGAGCCCGCAGCAGAGCCGAAGAAGCGCGGCAGAAAGCCCAAGGCAGAGGCGGCAGCAGTGACTGAGCCCGCACCGGAGCCGAA
>CAMKMD010000103.1 GCA_946413815.1 uncultured Ruminococcus sp. | reverse complement strand
CGCTTGTATATGCCCTTGAGGTCGAAAGCATAACAGGTAAAAGAAAGCCTGTAAAGTAATTCTGACTTTGAACCCATTGGATTCAAAGTAGATGATAGAAAAGCTCTCAGAAATGAGGGCTTTTTCTTTTCCTGCCGATTGACCTTTCGCCCGTGGTATGGTTTAATTATCCTGAGAGCCACTGCAAGAGGAGTGATCCCCGGGTATGTTATGCATGCGAGTTTCTCCCGGATATGCAGGATCATGGAACTCCTGCATCTCAACCCCAACAAATTTATCATGGAGCAATACGAGCTGAATGATGTTGGATACGAGATCGTCGCAAGGGGTACCACCGGTGCGCTTACAAATCAGCAGAAAAGGATGCTTATGGAATGCTGTCCGGTCAGCTATATTCGGGGTGTGGATAAGGTCACTGGGGAGAAGATACTATCTTCTTCCCTACGGTAAATACTTAACATGAAGCCAACTAAGCACGGTCCGGAGGATTCGTAAGATGCTTGATGGGCAGGATTATCCCCTCTGCCAGTGAAGCAATATTCACTGGTGGAGGGGAATTTTTTGTATATATGAGGGAAAACGGGTTGCTTTTTGACGATATATGAAGTATAATAGTGTTAGAGTATTAAAATCTAAAAGAAGAGGAGGATTATCGCGTGAAAGCTAAAAAGGATAAGGCTAAAGACGCCGCAGTTACCAAGAAAGAGAAAAAGACGAATTCTCAGGATAAAAATGCTATTATAAAGGCAAAAGATGCGGTAATAAAAGCATTAGACCAGAACGGAAACGGGACTGTCGATATAGAGGATATCATAGTTCTAGCAATCAAGGCCCCTGGTGTACACATTACAAGAGCAAATTTCCTGAAAAAAGAGCTCTTTAAAAACTATCCGCAAGACGTAATCGATAAAGCTATCGCAACCACACCCGCACAAGCCGGAATCCCCTCTGAAGAAATAGACAAAATCGCAGACGAAGTAATCAAATTTGAACGGAACTGTGTTTCCGGTATTTCTGCCGCATTAGGTGCTCCCGGCGGTTGGGCTATGGCCGCGACTATACCAGCCGATATTATTCAGTATTACGGATACACTCTCAGGGCGACACAAAAACTTCTCTACCTATATGGGTTCCCTGAAATTGACTCCGATGAAGAAGGCTTACAGTTAGATAGTCAAACTATCAATCAGATAATTCTGTGTCTCGGAGTAATGAATGGCGTTGCAGGGGCAAATAACGCTATCAAAGGCATGGCAAAGGCTCTGGCCGTTGGTGTTGAAAAGAAACTGCTGAACGCCGCCTTAACGAAAGGAACTTTTTATCCTTTGGTAAAAGCCATTGCAAAATGGTTCGGAGTTAAGATGACCAAATCACTTTTTGCTGGCTTTTTCAAAAAGGCAATCCCAGTTGTGGGCGGAATTGTAGGCGGCGGAATCACGTTCTTCTCGTTTAAGCCGTGCTGTTATAGACTGAAAAATGTTCTTCAGGATACTATGCTATCCAATCCAAATCACAAGTCTACGGCTGAAGAGGACGAATTTGTTACAAGCATTGAGGAAGGTACAGTTATCGATGTTGACTATAGCGAGATAATTCCGGATGATGAAACTGAAGAGTAAAACTTAGTATAGATGTTATATGATTTCGTTTATATATGAATGGAGTTAATAATGGATAACAAGAATATAAAATCAAAAGTAAAACAATACTGTATTTCACGTGCCTCTGATGCCCGACACGTGCTGCTCGTTTTTGCAATGATCGTATTGAATTTTTACTTTGCTTTGACAGGTTTTTTAGATGAAGAAAATGTGTTTACTACTGTCTCAAAAGTTATAATGCAATACTCCTGGGTTGTTTTCATTCTTTTAGGCGGTGCTTTATTATACTTTGATACATATATCAATAGACAAACATCCCGAAAGATTTCATTTGGAATTGCAGGAACATATCTTGCTATATTTGCGGAAGCTCGATTTATAATTAAGCAAGAGTTCGATTTATGTTTTAGTTTCATGTTAATGGCTATAGTGGCATTGCCATCAATCCAAGACTTAGTTGGGGCTAAGAAAAAAACAAATAATAATGATAATGATAGTCCAAATTCATATTCCCCTATTACAAAAGAATCATATTTATTTAAATCAAGAAAGAGTCAACAGGATTACCTAATTAGTTTATTTCAAAATAATAGCCTTGTAAATAAAGGAATGAGTATATGCATAAAAGGTAAATGGGGAAGCGGAAAAACATCCTTTATTAACACAACATTGGATAGAATGAAAAATGGGAATACAGAATCTGAGAAAATAGAATTTGAGGAAATTAGAATAAATGCATTAGAATTAGAAGAGACTTCGGCATTAATTAAATACTATTTTACTAGAATAAAAGAGATATTAGAAAGGAAAGATGCCTATGTAGGAATAAAAAGTGAATACAGATCATTAGTGAACTCTTTATTAAAATCTGCCACTAGCGAGAATCTTAGTGAATTTATAATGAATACTTTTGAGGAGGAAGAAGACTATCGAAGTATAATATCAGAAATAAGTGATATATTACAAGAAGCGCTTTGTAATAGCATAATCATAATAATTGTAGATGATATAGAGAGATGCAGTGACAACAAGATTAAGCAGATAATGTTTTTTGTTAAAGAGATCGCCACAATGAAGAGATGCGTTTCACTATTTCTTGTTGATGATCTTAAACTATTCAAAAACAGCGGACTTGGTGATGAAACATCGAATGCCGATGAATTTGTCGATAAGTTTTTTGACGAGGTGATATCATTAAGAAATATCTCAATTACGGAAAGCATAGAGCGTTTCAAGGATACCATTTTTGAAAAAAACATTAATTCTTTAATAGAGTATTTTGAAAAACAAATTGAAAAGGTTAACGGCGAAACTGTTATTGCTGGTAAACATTCTCAGGAAATTGAAGAAGAAAGAAAAAAGAGGCTTGAAGATGCTGAAAAAAAAGCTCAAATAATGAAAGGCAAGTTCTCCAATCCTAGAAGAATTAAAAAAATATACGCCTTCTATTATCGATATCACTCAGCTATTGATGGTATAATAAAGAGCATAGATAATGAACCCCAAAAACAGGAGGAGCTAAAGTTATTTTTAAATAATATTGATTATACAAAACAACTATTGCTCATATCAATACTGCAAGACAGTTTTAATGAGCAATACAATTTGATATCAAGTGAAAAGATTGATTCTGCTAAGGAGTATATACCGAATGGATGCTGGTTTAAAGAGATAATCGAAGATGAATGGTTTCCGCCATTTCCAAATTACATTACATCTCAAAAATTAGCATTTTCAGATGCTATAATCCATATCGATTATGATGCTATTCTTAATATGGTCAATCCTTTTTCTAATATGTATGACGAATATAGGAATAGTATTAATCGAGGCATAATTCCTCAAAAAAATGGCACAAATATCTCAATCCTGGATTGTTTTGAAGTGCTACACAAATCAAATGGATATGATAGCGATTTGATGATAAAAATGTTTGATGTATATAAGCAAAAAACGTCTTTTGATGAAGCTTTAACAGTATTTTATAGTAATTCTGTTGCTCACGCCCGAGATATCCCTTTGGTTGAGTTTGCAGACATCTGTTGCACACCAAATTATATAATAGATAACGTTGAAAACTGTAAAGAACGATTTGAAAGAATTTATCCCAAAGTATTGTGGAAACTATTGACAGATTATAAGGCATATTTTTGCCATCATGACTTACACCTTGAGCGAGATGTAGAAGAAGTAGTATTTAACAATCCGTCTTTTAGTGACAGTATCAACCAATATGTAACAAAGATTGCCAGCAAATTCAATTTTAAACTTAATTCATCCGAGCCTGTCGATAAACTAAGTGAAATATTAGAGGAAATGAGTGAGTACTACAGAAGTAAAAGATATCCTGTACAAGCAGCTGATTTTCAAAATTTGTTGAAATACTCTCAAACAGCACTAGAGCGAATTAAAGCATTATCAAGAATTGAAGAATATATTAATTCGACACACGATACTTCAACTTCGGTAAAATATACACTCATGCAGGAGATTACTAATATTAGAGACATCATTAAACAACAAAAAGAAAACAACAATAAATTTCTTAATTATGACGGATTTAGAGATTTCATGAAAAAAGTTGAGAGCAACGGATTATCACCTGATGAAATGGCAGAATTCAAAAAAATGATTGAAGAATTGAGCGATATAGATTTGAGCTATTCAATTTGGGCAAGGCAATTATATTTTGAATTAGAATCACAAGCTGAGAATGCAGAAGAAGAATAGTTAATCAACATTTTCTTAATTACAAAAATAGATAGCTTTAGACAAATAAATCTATTCTACTGTAAATTATATCATCCAATCCCCCCACTCAAACCTCTCGTTTCATGGGATTTGTTGTCATCATGACATCAAATGCTGGCTTCCGAGACACGTTGAGTGCGTAGTATTGATGTCAAGGGACAAGGCGTAAAAGTGCCGAATTTACGGCAGTTTTCGCCTATACAGTCAATCTGCGAAGTCAACCCTAACCGGCTTTTTACTGTATTTGGAAAAACATCTACGAACTAAAAACGCCTGACAACCAATCTGCTCAGTGAGATTAGTGCGTAAATTGGATAACAGAGGGTTCGATACTTCGTAGATTGGTTGTCATTCGTCAAAATGTACAAAGTGGAAACAAATCCGTAATCAGCTTACGAATTGGAGGTGGTGAAAATGTATACAGAATCAATTGAAACAGAACGTGCTCTGTGCGCCGACATCATTAGAAGCCATGACATTCATATGAGAGACGGCGAAAAGAAAGAAATCAGAGAATGTCCTAAATGCTTGAAAGGAAAAATAATAACACAATGCAACATCAGTACTGAAGATGGTTATGAATGCTGGAACTTCAAGCATTATTGCGATTTCTGCGGTGAAGTATATGACGCCGGCAGAATCCGTTCTGATATATTTTTTCATACACCTTTCACTGTTTTAAGTAGTTTATCTACACCTTTAGGCGATATAAAAGTTAAGATAAACGGAAAAGAAGCTCATTTTCGTTATAGAACTGATGTCTATGATAGTTCAAAGGGCAAGGCGATTCCGATTTGTATTATCGATATAGATGTTTCTCACTTAAAGATCAATGATACTATTTTCTGCGGATTTGATTCAATATCATTCGATGATGCTGATTCAGATGAAAACTCTATAATCCATTTCGGTGGAAATGAAACATTGCGTCTCGGATTTTGTGCTTATGATCCGGATGAGTACTACTATGATGACCATTGCTTTATTCTGGAAGATTACAGTTTGAATGATGGATTTTGTTATAAAATCAAATCCGATCCATGTTTACTGGATGAAAAACAATTTCACCAATCCAAAGTAATCTCCTTAGCGATAGCTTGGGTAAACAAAGATGATTTTACCGATCCGGATACAGAGTTATTCCTTGCTTTAACTCTTTATATTTGCTAAATAAAGCCCCGCACCACTGAACGCCAGTGATGCGGGGTTGCTCATATCTATTCACATTTCAATACTGATCGTCACGCCAGACTTGAACCGGAACTCCAAGTAGTCATCGTAGACGGTTACTTTTTCCAGCAGCTTCTTCACCAGAGCCTCATCAAACTCCGTGATCTCACTCGGCTGAGACTGAATGAATTTCTGAAGCTCCTTTATGCGCTTCGTGTGTTCCTTCTGCGTTGCATCGTCCATGCCTTTCTGCTCCTGAAGCTCACGCAGGCGCAGGATTTCCTCGGTGATGTCATCGTAGTTCTCCCGGCGCTCCGTCCGGTTGATCAGCTCCCGCTGCAGTTCAGCCATTTTTGCTGAGAGGGCTTCCGCCGACATGGGATTAGCCGAATTGATCGCAGCTTCAAGGTTCTCACGCAGCCTGTTCAAGTAGGTGTCGCTGTCGCAGACCATTTCATTGAGGGCTTCAAGGAATGCTGCCTTTAAGGTTTCCTCGCTGACGGTTCTGGCGCGGCACTTGTCCTTCTCCTTCAATCGGGTAACGCAGCGCCAGACGACCGACTTCTTGCCACGGTTGTTCCAGTGTATTCTGCGGAACTGCTCTCCGCAGCCAGCGCAGAAGATTATCTGCGAAAATGCGTGGTTGGCACTATAGCCCTTCTTTCCGCCGAACGGTAGCTGTATCCGCGCTCTTCGTGCCATTTCCTCCTGCACCATCAGGAATGTCTCTTTCGATATAATAGCTTCGTGGTCGTCTTCAACATAGTATTGCGGCACGATGCCGGAGTTCTTTACCCGCTTTTTGCTGAGGCAGTCCACGGTGTAGGTCTTTTGCAGGAGCGCATCGCCCATATACTTCTCATTTCCGAGAATCAGGCGTATGCTGTTGTCGTGCCAGTTTGTGCTTCCGCGAGCATTCGGAATACCGTCACGCTGCAGTTCCTGAGCGATCTTTTTGCAGCTTGCGCCCTCAAGATACTCCCGGAAGATACGCTTGACGATTTCCGCCTGTTCCGGATTGATGATCAGGTGTCCTTCATCGTCCTTGTCGTAGCCGAGAAAGCGGCGGGCATTGACCATCACTTTCCCCTGCTGGAAGCGGTACTGCACACCGATTTTGACGTTCTGGCTGAGTGATTCCGATTCCTGCTGCGCCAGCGATGCCATAATGGTCAGGAGGACTTCTCCCTTTGAATCCATCGTGTTTATGGACTCCTTCTCAAAGAATACCGGAATGTTCATCTCCTTGAGCATTCGGATATAGTTCAGGCAGTCAACGGTATTTCGTGCAAATCGGCTGATTGACTTCGTAAAGATCATGTCGATCAAGCCCTTTTTGCAATCTTCGATCATAGCGTTGAACTGCTCTCTGCCTTTAGTCGAGGTCGCGCTGATACCGTCATCGGCATATACCTTGACAAGCTCCCACTCCGGATTCTTATTGATAAATTCAGTATAATGCTCGATCTGTGTTTCGTAGCTGGTAGCCTGTTCCTCGTTGTCCGTCGATACACGGCAATAGGCTGCAACGCGCAGTTTCTTGACTTCCTCCTTCGCCGCATTATTGCCTTTCTGCGGTTTGGCAGGTATTTTTATAACATTCATTTCCTCACCTCGATCAGACTGTAGATGTATTCGGCTTGCTTTATCGGATCGTCAAAATGCATCTCCGGCTCTGAAATATCAAACTCCGTATAGACCGGAGGCAGTTGCAGACGCTTCTTGCCGCCGTGCTTTTCAGACCTGCGTATCAGTTCAGCGTTCGCTCTCGCAAAGGTCTGGCGGCTGACGATCGCAGGATAGAAGTCATCGCCGACATAGCAGAAGTTGCTAATGATGCGCTTCACCATACTATGAACCATCGGTCTGCCAGCATTGGCAGCAGAATCCCGCAGGCTCATGCCGGAAAGATACCCGTTGAAGATGTTTATAACAACTGCCGCTTCCTGCTCGTCAACGATCACTTTACCGTCCACTATCTTGTACCCGTACATACTTCCTCCTTTAACGTCAGCCCGCATCTCAGCCGGAAGCCGATGCAGGTTCTGGTATACACAATGATGCTGTCAACGTATTCGGTGAACAGTTCGTCGCTGAACTCTGTGAGCATTTCAGCCGATTCTGCGAAGCGCAGGAGCTTTTTCGTTTCCTTGATATCACCGTTCTCACCGGCTCTGTCAATGCATTTCATTTTAGCGTGGATTTCCTCGCTCTCCATTTCGACACGCCGCAGCTCCTGATTGTACATCGCCGCATCAAGGAAGCCCTTGACACGCAGCTTCCGCAGATCGTTCTTCCGGTCACTGTTGCGCTGCAGTTCATTTTTCAGATCCAGTATCCCTTGCAGGCTCTCGTCCGTATCGGCAAGGCGGAGCGCATCGTAATAAGGCACGAGAACCTGCTTGCAGCCGAAGATCAGCTTGTTCATCATCGTCACGAAGGCTGCCTTTATCGCTTCATCCTTGATAAACATCATGGAACAGGCATCTTTATTATAAAGATGTGTTGAGCAAGCCCATGCGATACCGCCGCTCTGCGTCTGCCGCTTGAACTTACCGCCGCACTCCCCGCAGATGATGATGCCGGAAAAAGGATACTTGTTATGGTACTTTCCCATATCCTTTACGATGCCGTGTTCATCAATGCGCTTCTGTATCATGACCTGCACCCGGTCAAAATCCTCCTTGCTGATAATCGCTTCATGGTGGTCTTCCGCTATGAAGCTATCGACCTCACCGTGATTGTTATGCCGTCGGAAGTTGCTGTCGGTGTAGGTTTTCTGAAAGACAGCAGCGCCGTAGTATTTCTCGTTCACAAGAATACCCTTGACCGTCGAACCTGACCATTTGCCGCCCTTGCGGGTAGGAACATTCCTTTTATCGAGCAATTGCGCGATCTTGTATGTTCCCATACCGTTCAGCGCAAGATCAAAAATCAGCTTGACGATCTCGCTCTCAACCGGATCAATGACCATGTTTCCGGCTGCGTCCTTTGTGTAGCCGTATGGAAGATATCCGAAAACAAAGGTACCTTCTTCCATTCGCTTTTTCACCGACCACTTCACATTCTTGGAAATGGACTCGGATTCGCTCTGCGCCATGCTGCTGAGAACTGACAGAATCAGCTCGCTTTCCATGCTGCCGGTGTCAATGTTCTCCTTCTCGAAGAAGATCGGGATATTATATGAAAGCAGCTCACGCACCAGCGACAAGCAGTCGGATGTGTTGCGGGAAAAGCGGCTGATGGATTTTGTCAGCACATAATCGACGCTCCCGGTGCGGCAGGCGTATAACAGAGCCTGCAAGCCTTCACGGGCATCCGCCTTTGTGCCGCTGATGCCGAAATCATAAAATACGCCTGCACATTCCCAGTCATCGTGCATTCTGATCCATGATTCGTAATGCTCACGCTGCGCTTCCAGACTTTCCTTCTGGTCTTCACTCTCGGTACTGACTCGGCAGTAGGCAGCCACCCGGAGCTTTTTCACCACAGCAGGCTGTGCTTCGATTTTCTTGATTTTCAATGGTTGTCCCTCCTTTGTCAGTATACAATATTAACTCTGAACCGATGATTTATCAAGCGTTTTCGGTAATAAGTCCGCGTATAGCGGAGAGAAAGATTTGCGGTTTAATTCCGATAATTTGTCATACTCGACAACTGTAATCATACCGCTGGCATAGAGCAATTCTGTGATTGCCTGTGCCTTGTGATAGTTGATCTCATCAATGATTTTCTGCTGTTCCATATCGCACCTCCTATTGATGTATATGCCGCTCACAGAACCGCAGCTGCACGGACTTAAAACCGCACTTTAACG
>CAMKMD010000102.1 GCA_946413815.1 uncultured Ruminococcus sp. | reverse complement strand
TGTCTCTTCTATTATACACTACTTCAGAGGTTTACACAAATTTTAGGATAGACTCCCGCCCATACGGATATTCTCCGCATGGACGGTTTCCTTAGGTTGTTATGTTATTTCCTGCTCCTTTGAGAAGTATACATCCGCCGTATCGGTTCCGCCTGTGGAAACGTAGGCGTAGTACTCAAGAATCAGCGAAGCATCGCTTGAATCTACAAGTCCGTCTCCGTTGATATCAGCAACCGCTTTCTGTTCCCCTGGCAGATCTCCGCCGCCGGTTGATACCATAGCGTAGATCATCAGCACCTCAGAAGCATCTGAGGAATCGACCACGCCGTCACTGTTGACATCTCCGATATCAGCCGGAAGTGTTTCACCGGTACCTGGTTCAGTCGTTGTTACAGGCTCTGTTTCAGCAGGTTCTGAAACTGTTGTCGGAGTCTCAGTAGTAGTGATCAGTTCAGTTGTGGTGGCTGTGAGTTCTTCTGTGGTAGTTGTAGCAGGTGCAGTTGTAGTAGTTGTAGGTACAGCTGTGGTAGTTGTGGGCTTTTCCGTTGTAGTAGTGGGTTTAGCTGTCGTGGTCGTAGTGGGTACAGCTGTGGTAGTTGTGGGCTTTTCCGTTGTAGTAGTGGGTTTAGCTGTCGTGGTCGTAGTGGGTACAGCCATGGTAGTTGTGGGCTTTGCTGTAGTGGTTGTAGTGGGTACAGCTGTAGTGGTTGTAGGCTTAGCTGTAGTAGTTGTAGGTTTCGCCGTTGTTGTAGTGGGTTTAGCGGTGGTAGTAGTAGGTTTCGCCGTTGTTGTGGTGGGTTTAGTTGTAGTAGTTGTAGTGGGTACAGCCGTGGTAGTTGTAGGCTTTGCGGTTGTAGTTGTGGTGATCGTCGTTGTTGTTTCCTCGACATCGCGTATCTGATACGCTCTTATCTTTCCTTCAGCTGTTTTTACATTTACCAGCTTTGAACCGTCATCAAGTTCTGATATGGGCGAGCTGAAATGCTGATCCTTGATCATTTCCTTATACTTTTCCGTCTGATTGTCGAGAGTTATCATCTCGGAAGCAGGAACGTACATTATCTCTGCAAATTCAAGAGGAATCACCTCTTCATTGTCTGCTGTAACGATACCCTTCAGCCCGTTCTTGCTGACAAACCAAAGATCGCCGCACTGGACTGCCGTATCATATCCGTATTTTTCTGTGAATTCGTTGAAATAGTCTTTGCCTCTGTAGATGCCGAAGCTGTATATACCTTTTTCAGCGTCAACAGTTGAGTAGGTGAACTGTGCATCACCGAATCGCTCAACGTTATAGTGGTTTGAATCCAAACGTCGATCGTAATACGGAGCCACAAGCTCAACACCGTCCTTTGTTATGATACCTATATTGTTAAAAGTAAGCTGGTATTCTTCTCCTTCATCGACATACCTGCCCAGATTCGGTTCATAGTGACTGTATTCAGCCACTGTTGTTATTTCTTCTGTCTGCTCAGCCCATGCAAGACCGTCGACAAACTCATAGATGCGGCTGTACTTTGGCTCACAGAGAAGTTTGCCGTCAGGTGATGCGATTCCCCATTTATCATCCTTGAGTACGACATAGTTATCATATCTTGTCTTCACAGCAACTGCGAAACCGTTCTTCCGGGCAAAAGCTGAATCGATATCATCTTTCGGGATATGTACGTCGTTTATGACGATATAGCAGTCAACTCCCGATCCCTCTTCAGATGTGACATAGAACGGATCATCATCATACCACTGATTCGGCTTACTGTCATTATAGATAGCGTCTATTGCAAAGTCCCGGTAATCCGGACGTGAATAACCGCTGAAACAATACTGCGATGTGCTGATCGACATACCGCTTGATGGAGCAATAAGCTCGGTTCCGTCATTTTTCAGCAAGCCCGACTTAAAACCGGAATCATCAGTCCAGAGGCCGTTTTCCGAAGAAGCATCATCTTTCTCAGGATAAATGCTGGTTTTGAAGAATCCGCCGTACAGCGCCTCAACATTGTCATATTTTCCTGTCTGTGTGAACTTGACAGTATCTGTATTGAGGTCATAGACAGTTGTTGTGAGCTTGCCTGTCTTTTCATCCTTATCATTCATAATGATATTGCTGAGGTCGGCAGTTGCGGCAGTATTTCTGTAATCGCCCCGTGACATTTCTTTGAAATTGTAGCTCGTGTTGAACTGCCTGATCTTCTTTCCGGTTTTGTCATAGAATGTCAGAACATCATCCTTGTTTTCAAAGAAACAGCCGTTAGGCAGGATACTCAGTGAAACCGGGACCTCAACGATAGTCTTGCCATTAATGTCTACTATCTTTGCAGTCTCGGCATTCTCCTTTTCCAGATAGAAATTATCTCCTGCCTGCTTTACTGTGTATTCGCCGTTGTAAATGAAAATGTCGTTTTTGTCGTTGATAAAGTATTTCTGCTCCTCGGTCTTCTTCTTAGTGCTGATAAGCTTGTATTCCGTGTCATAGACCTGAACGAAATCTTCTCCTGATACCACATATCCGGCAACTGCTCTGTCGTAATAATCATTGTCATCGAAATGCGATAACACCGTTACATTCGTAGCAGAAGCAGGAGCATTATCGATTATCATCTCCATGTATTGGTTGAATACAACCGTTTTATCATCCAGCACACCCAAATAAATAACACTGCGCCCCAGACCGGAAGCTCGCTCGATCTTGTTGTTGAATACACCGAGCTTTTCTAACTTGCCGTTGTATAACGTGAATTTTCCGTCCTTTTCAACACATATGCCATAATAAAGACTATTCAGCCTCTCTCCCTCAAGCAGAACATTCATTTTTGTGTCAAGAAGCTGATCGTATTCAGAACTGCCTTCTGACTTTTTATGGAGCAAATATCTTTGATGTTTTTCTGTTTCGCCATCCGAATAGCTCAGGGTAATCGAACTGTAATTCGGATCATAAGGCGAATCTTCGTTCTGATCTACGATATTGAGGGCTTGATCAAAATAAGTATATTTGTATTTGGTTTTATTTTCATTTTCATCATACAAACTGCTTGAACAGGAGAAGGATATGTCATCAGAGTCATAATTGAATTGAACGTCTATATAATCATAATAATCAGTAATTACCTCAAATTTGTTTCCGCCTATGAATGCACGTTTTCCGTCTTCTACAGTCAGGAAATAATTATTTTCTAATACCAGGTCTCCGGCGTCCTCAAGCAAGAGGTCTTCAGCCCAGGTTAGGGAATACCTGCCTGATACGAGGAACGAAGTATGTGAATACTCCGGAGAGATCCTTTTACCGGTAAGATCGGTGAAGTAATCCTTGCCGTCGCCGTCTATGAAGAAATACTTTCTATCGGCTGAGAGATAGATGCAGTTTACGCCAGCAGAGGGCTTGATGATCTCCTTTCCGCTGCTGTCGATGATTCCCAGCCTGCCGTCGTCTGTGATGACTTCGAAGAACTCACCGTTGACATACCTGATAACGGAATATGATGCCACCTCATTGCCGTCAGCATCAGTGAGGACCATCTTATCGCCGGCATCCACTATCATAAATCCGTTCAAAAGGCTGAAACGGTGAGACGGATCAAGGAAATTGAATCCGTACTCAGCTGATGTCGGGATATAAAAGTCATATAATCCCATAGTTGTCGATGCATAGCTGACACCGCCCTTTATGCCTTCATCGAGCGTTATCAGTCTGGTCGTTCCGTCTGTTCCGACTACGACAAGCTGCTGGTCAGGGGAAAATCCCTCCGCAGTGCCGTTTTCGATATACAGATTCCTGTCAGGATACTGTATGATCGTGTCGAATTCCTTGTCAGTCACCTGCTCGGCGACATATCTGGCACTCGCTCCCATGAGTGGGACATTGGCCAGCATTGCTGCCGCCGCCGAGAAAGCAATCAGCTTCCTCATTGGTCTGTTCATAAAAACCACCTCTTGACATGATTTGCCTTGATAATAGTATCAAAACATACAAATATTATATCACTATCAGCTAAAAAGATCAACAGCACAGGTTAAAATCTGTGCTGTTGATAAATCAGTGTATATTACATTTACCGGGCAACTCACCGTCGCGGTAGAACCCGGTCTCCTTTTTGGTACACCCTGCACCTGCGAGCATACCGCTTACAGTACAGTAATCCGCTTCCATAACGCTCTCATCAGGCGTGAAAACAGCTTCATTCCTGTCAGCAAGCTCCATAATGCCTTTCCATATACTTGCAGGGAGCTTATACTCTGTCCGGTCGATCACAGAATCCTTGTCGTCGTAACCTATCCATACCGCAGCGCAATACTCGGGAGTAAGCCCGACAAACAGCCGGTCAGTGTCGTTTCCGGCATCATTGTCAACTGTACCTGTTTTGCCGATGACCTCACTTCCGTCGCTGAGGCGTGCCGCCTGTGCGATGCCGTCATCCTTGCAGATGTTATAGTACAAAAGGCGGTTCATTATCCATGCGTCTGCAGAGGAAAGCGACTGTATGCTGTCTTTCCTGCACTCTGCAAGCACTTTGCCGTCGCTGTCGGTCACCCGTGTATAGAAGCTGGGCGCAGAGTAGCTTCCTCCCCTGCCAAATATGCTGTAAGCGGCAGCAAGTTCCGTCATAGAAACGCCTCTCTCAAGGTAACCGAGGGATATGGACGAAATATCTGCATCCCGGTCCGTAAGCGTTGTGAATCCCAGTTTTTCGCGCATGAAAGCCAGACATCGTTCTCCACCGAGCTCTGATGCGAGCAGTACAGGCACTGTGTTCTTCGACTGCCGCAGAGCATAAGTGACTGTGATCCTGCCATCATATACAAGGTTGTAGTTGCGCGGCCAGGCGTTCGGAGTATTTGAATTTATCATCGGTTCATCCATGACCTGCGACGAGAAACTGATCATTCTTTCGGCAAGTGCCGGAGAATAGACCGATAACGGCTTTATCGACGAGCCGATCCGATGAAGTGTCCGGCAGGCTCTGTTATAGGCGGAATTGCCGTGATTCCCTGCTGCGACGGCAATCACATTTCCGTTCATATCTGTAACAGCACAGGCTGACTGTGGGAAGAAATCATACGAATCCGAAAAGTTCTCCGGATCGCCGTAGACCTTGTCAACGGCCTCCTGCATTGATGGAGAAAACGGTGTCGTGACCGTTACGCCCTCAGAGTAAAGCATCCTGAACGCCTGACTTCTGTCGCAGTTCTGCTGCTCTGTTATATCACCGACTATCTGCTCGACCATTGCATCAAAATAGGCATTTTCAGGAATACGTGAGGCGTACTGTGCCTGAGGACTGATACCTGATATGCTTTTCCCTGTAAGAGCGATCGAAAAGCTCTCCGGCGATGATGCTATCTCCGACATTTTCTGCCATTCTTCGTCGCTCAGCGAGGATGTGTATTTTCCGAAATAGACAACGGAAGCAAGTCCGATTCCGAAAACATTCTCTCCGAAACAGATGCTGTCCGCATTCTCAGGCGTATACTTCACTCCTGCCGCTTTGCATACGGCTTCCGGCCCGGATCTTTCGAGAGTATCGTAGCTGACCTGATAGATCTGAGATACGGGCAGAGAATACTCCCTTCCGTCAGCAGCAATAACATTCGGCGAAGAGTACCTGATCACTTTGCTGCTGTCCGAGCACGCTGCCAGCGGCAGGCACATGACTGCCATGAGGGAAACTGTGAGCTTACGCATTTTTCTTCTCCTTCCCGAGATCACAGAGCATACCATGTGCAGCTCCAAGAAATAGCCAGAATAATGGTTCAACTGTGATGCTTCCGTCGTTTACGATACCCTCGATGAGAAAACCGGTTATACCGGTGTACAGGCATACGAAGAACAGCTTGCTATGATCAGCACAAAGATCAGCTTTTTTCCACTTCAGCGCGTTCTTTGCCCCCGAGAGCAGAAATGCTCCGAACAGTACAAGGAGCGCCGCAAGCGCGGGTATGCCGCAGGTCAGCGCTATCTGCAGATAACGGCAGTGCGGCTTGTCGACCACAAGATGATAGGTGCCGTCAGTGTTGCTGAGGCCTACGATGTCATTCTGCACGAACTCAAACGGGAAACCGCCCATTCCCTTTCCGATGATGACGCACTCTTTCAGTACGGGCAGCGAATTAACCCATATATAGCCTCGTCCAGTCGCAAATCCGTAGTATCGCGTTAGCGGGCTGTCTGCCATAGGCGCCTTCGGAACAGAACTAAGAAGAGTACGGTTCTGGGTGATAAGTTTCAGACCATCTGTCGTTACAGCAAAGTCAAGTGTGCTGTCATATCCGAGGTCAACATACATTATTCCCTCCACGAGCACTACATTAATGCCGGCGTCCTCCGCCTCATCGTATATCGTAAGATGTGCACGATCTGATCTCTCCGCATCATACCGGACTCCGTTGTCCGAGACAGCCGAGAGAGTCTCGCCATTCCCATACGGCGGAAAAATAGTGTAGCCGGACCTTTCCGAAGAGAGATATAGCTCTCTCCCCCTCAGTTCAGCATTTCTGAGTCTGTATACCGAGGACGCGGAGTCATATGTTCCGGCGTTGGTCGCGCTCTTGAAGATATTCTCGGTAAAATCGTGACCGGTGAATATATCAAGGAAAACTGTCAGCAGCGCAAAAGACACCGCTGCTGCGATAACTCCCTTTATCGGTATAATACGTTTAAAAATGAAGTATGCGAGCAGAAGAATTAGTTCTGCGGCAATAACGTAGAAAGCTGCCGTCGAATTTGTCATTATGCCGGCTGCAAATACAACGGCAGCAAGAACTCCCGCAACTATGCGTGAGGCCATTCTTTCAGCAGCAAATCCGGCATATACAGCTATCGGGAACACAAGAACAAAAAACTCACCTGTGTAGTTGGAGTTGTAGAATGTGAGTACAGATTCACGGAATTCATTTCCAATCGCAAGAGACTCTGCTGCTGCACGGTATTTCTCCGGAGCTATCAGATACTTCATGAATGGCAGTTCCATCAAAGGTGATACCGTGTATTCAAATACTGCAAGTCCTGCTGCGAGCGCTGTGAGTGCGAGCACTGCCCTGCGGAAAAAACGTGTCAGCTGCTTACTGCTGAAGTAGTTGAAGCCGAACAGAAATATCACGCAGTAGGAGAATATGGCTGCAAGCCCCTCAAATTCGGTACATAATCCGAACAGTACGACCTCCCTGTGCTCTGAAAATAAAGCCGATATACACGCAAACATCAGATATATCCCCACACATACGGCAGGTATTTTCGCTCTGCGGTCAAACAGACGGTCATCCCGGTACGGTTTGTCCGGAAAGATACGTGCTCCGACAGAATACAGGCATATTCCGCAAGCAGTCACGAAAAAAGCAATTTCCTTGCACCACAGGAACCAGTCAGCGTAAAGACCATTAACATTAGCAAAAATCTCCACTGATCTTCCCGTCAGCTTTTCAATATGAAGACGCACGGCAAAAACTGCAAGAAGCAAAAAACACAATGCAATCTCAGTAAATACTATACGATAGCGCGGCATTTTTGCGGAAACAATATCTGTCACTCCTGTTTTCGTTTTCTTTGACATTTCAGCACCCCCGATCAATTGATATTATTCTATCACATTTTCCGGCATATTGCAAGAATTTCTCTCCGGAAATATCCCGCACCTCAGCCTCCTCATATCTGCAAATACGCTCCATGCACACCAGTTCCCGGATAGCGTACCTTAATACGTTAATCATTAACAAAGAACAAGTAATCCAAAGTGCCCCGGTGAACAGTTGTTACAAGATAAGCGTAAATCATCAACATATAGCATCAGAGAAACAGGCTCACCTCGGAGAGTCTGATATTTTTGTCGTGTTGAATTGGATGCATACGGAAGACGTGGATTATTTTCACTTACTATGCATCGACACGTGTTCACCATTTTGCATCACAGGTCATTTATAAGCGCAATACCATTTTTATTGTTAAATTCAATTAAGAAATAGGGCGGTTACGGATTATGAGCAACGCTTGCAGCATGAAGTATTCAAAACAGGTGGTTTTTGATGCTATGCTGCTGTTACTTTTGCAAAAATCCGTAATCGATATGGAATGTGGTCGAATACCACTCCCAACTGAGAGTATGCCACAACCGCTTGAAAGATTCAAACAATAATCATTATATTACCATTAGGAATTAGAGAAGGGGGATTTGTAACCAGCATATGTTGTCACGATCAGTTGGTTGCAGCAACGGTCATTCTCTTGATAGTTATACTCTCAGCAGATATAACAGCAGCCTCAAGCCATGCCGGCAACAGTAAAAAAGAAGCACCGCCCGAAGGCGGCACCAGTATTTTACAAAACAACAATATCATTTATTGAAAAGAGTACGGCTTTACCGGAGATAATGACCTTATCATCAACGCATTCACAGTACAGGATACCGGTACGGGAGGAAGCTTGGAAAGCCGTAATGTGAGATTTGTTCAGTCGTTTGCACCAGTATGGAGCAATCATGCAGTGAGTTGAACCGGTAACAGGATCCTCGTTCAAGCCGAACTTTGGAGCAAATACCCGTGAAACACAGTCGTATTCCGTACCCTTGGCTGTGACAGCAATACAAGCACCGTCCAGCTTTTATAAAAGCTCCATATCAGGCTGCAAGTCACGAACTTCATCCTCATCGTGCAAAACTAATAGTATATCCCGGTCTTTATATGCTGCGAAAGGGATAGTTCCAAGAGCTTCAATCATCATGTCCGTTATCTCAATATGCTCCAGCTTATACGCAGGAAACTCCATTCTTATCAATTCTCCGGATCTTCGTACAGTAAACTCACCGATCTGACCGAAGAGATCAAGACTATCTGTATCCTGAGCATGGTAGTTGAAAAGAACAAAAGCAGTAGCAAGTGTAGCGTGTCCGCAGAAATCAATCTCACTCTTGGGAGTGAACCAGCGGATATGATAACAGTCATTCTCTTTTACAACAAACGCGGTTTCAGACAGATTATTCTCAGCTGCAATACTCTGCATGATATCTTCACTTGGGAACGAACCCAGGACACATACAGCAGCAGGATTACCAGAGAAAATTTTATCCGTGAAAGCATCAACGATGTATTGTTTCATTTGTTTCTCCTGTTCTATGAGAATGTGATATTAGCCTAAATCTTGATTCTGACATAATACTTCGTATCGTCTTGATGATGGATATATCCGCCATTATTCAGCATAACTCTGAGAGAAGCTGGATTATCTCTGTTTACACGCAGATATATCTCATCTTCCTGAACATCGTCTCTTATCTCATCGATGAGGAGTTTAAGTCCCTGAGAAGCATAGCCTTTGCTGCGATATTCAGGAGCTATGTAATAGCCAACGTGTCCTGAGCCCTCAA
>CAMKMD010000101.1 GCA_946413815.1 uncultured Ruminococcus sp. | reverse complement strand
AAGAAAAGCCTAACATTGTTAAAGAGTCTGAAGGTGAAATAGATAAGGGATATCTTACGAAAGCAGAATATGACAGGCTTGTGGAGCTTATAAACAGCATCAAAAAGGTCAATAACGAGCTTGATAATGATGTGTTTGAGGTGATCAACGATGAGATATATTCGATGTTTGCAGGGGAGAAGACAGCGGAAGAGGTCGCTGATATGATACAGAACCGAGTGCAGATACTTGTAAGTGAAAAGAGCTGACAGAAATATACCCGCTCATCGTGTTGCATTGCGATGAGCGGGTATTTTTGTTATTATTCAGGAGTGATGTGATCTGCAGCTCAGTTCAGACAAGCTGAAATGCTCTCCATTAAAAGCATGTATGGCATTGTTTGTTATTTTTTCCTCGGGATACCTGACCGCATATTAAAGCCCTGGTAACTGCAGTTCATAAAACTGAAATGCGGCACATAGACTTAAATGAAAGGAGGGAGAAGCATGAAGGGATGCATAACCATAAAGAGCAGCTTCAGGACTGCTGACCCGGAGAGCCTGAGGAAGACAGTAACGGAGAAGATCGGGAGGTTAATCAGCAGTCAGGTCAGGAAAGCGTGCTGAGTATAGGCATAACATCAGACAAGGGAGGTGATGTAAATGCCGAAGGCAGGCATCTACTGCCGCCTTTCCATAGAGGACAGGGACAAGGCGGGGAATTATACAAGCGTCAGCATACAGAATCAGAAGGATATGCTCCGGGGCTACTGCCATGAACGGGAATGGGAGATATATGACATATACATCGACGACGGATACAGCGGTATTGACCGCAGCCGTCCGGAATTCAACCGGCTGCTGAAAGACTGCGAGGAAAGGAATATCGACATCGTGCTCTGCAAGGACCAGTCCCGTTTTTCCCGTGACACGGTCATAGTTGAGCAGTACATAAATGACAGGTTCCTTGAATGGGGCATACGTTTCATCGGTGTTGCTGACAACGCAGACACTGAGAGCGAAAGCTACGGTACCATGAGGCTCTTCACAAGCGCATACAACGAAATGTACGTAAAAGACATTTCCGCAAAGATACGCCGCACCCTTGCCTACAAGAGAGAACAGGGACAGTTCATAGGCTCCTTTGCGCCCTACGGTTACAGACCTGACCCTGATGACAGGCATCATCTTGTAACGGACGAGGAGACTGCTCCGGTGGTCAGGAGAATATTTGAGCTCTATGTGAGCGGTGTTGGCTATCGCAGGATAGTACAGGAACTGAATGAAAAAGGTATCGTAAGCCCAAGCGGGTACAAGAGGCAGAAGGGTTCAAGGTACGTTAATATGAACGCTGATTCCGGCTGTTCGAGAGGGCTGTGGACACAGTCCACCATTGCGAGGATGCTTGCTAATGAGGTGTATACAGGTACTCTTGTACAGGGCAGATCCCATCATATCAGCTACAAGAACAAGAAACGAAGGAAGGTGGACGAGAGTGAGTGGATACGCATACCTGAGGCGCATGAAGCTATTATAGATGCAGAGACATGGACAAGGGCACAGGAGAGACTCAGCAGTCGCACACGGGTGGGCAAACGTTCGGAGGAGCTCTCTCCCCTTTCCGGCAAGGTCAGATGTGCCTGCTGCGGACGTCCTATGAAGCGGAATGTCTACTACAACAAGGCCAGAACAATAAAGTACTACAACCTGCAATGCGCCACCTACAAGACGGGGGCTATGAACTGCGGCAACAGATCCTGTATCAGCGGACTTGTGCTGGAGCGGAAGATACTTGATGAACTCAATTCAATTGTGGAAATGTACTGTCAGAAAGACAAGATAGAGTTCACGGATGTATACGGCGGACAGCTCAGGCAGCTTGAAGCTGACCTTGCCAAAATTCAGGAAAGACATAACGTGTCAGAGCAGCGGCTCGTGGCCATGTACAAGGATAGGCTTGACGGTGTCATATCCCATGAGGATTACGAGCTGTTCCGCAGGAGCCTTGCGGACGAAGAGCAGGAGCTTTCGGGACGTATGGCTGATATCAGCGGTCAGATAGCCCTGTGCAGGAAGAAGATGATAAACAGCGAGGATCAGGCAGCTTTAATCGGGAAGTATACCCGCTTTGACAAGCTCGACCGCACTGTTGCCGACGAGTTCATCGACTTCATAGAAGTGGGGATGAATGACGAGAATGGCGGGAGAGAAATACATATACACTGGAAGATATAGAGATACCCCGTTCTGCGGTGTATCTCTTTTTTATAAGCACTGCACGGATATGCTCTTGTTGACACGTACTTCTTAGTTATGATATAATAAATATACTAACTGAATTTGATAAAGGAGATATTACAGATGAGGATCGCTGTCTGCGATGACGAAAAGAAGTTTTTACAGCAGTTCCGTGCCATCACTGACAAGGCTTACACGAGTCTTGATATAGTGACTGAGGAGTTTACGGACGGCGTAGAGCTGCTCAGATGCTTTAAAACAAGGAGCTACGACATAGTATTCCTTGATATAGAGATGCCCTCCATTGACGGCCTTACCCTTGCAAGAAAGCTGAGAGAGCTAAGTGAGGAGGTATACATCGTATTCCTCACAGGACATATCGAATATGCCATCAAGGGATATGAGGTGAATGCCCTCAGATACCTGACTAAGCCTGCTGAAGAAAGTGCTGTCAGGGAGGTGCTTGACCATGTGCTGAAAAAGCAGAGCAGCGAAAAGGCTCTGTGGGTCAAGGATCATGAGGGCGAACACAAGATCAATCTGAATGATATCATCTTCATTGAGGCGCAGAATCAGAAGATAGTGGTATACACCGTCGTCGGCGAGATCGAAACAAGAGGAAAGATAAGCGACTATGAGGAAAAGCTGGAGTCCCACGGATTCTTCCGGATCCACAGAGGATATCTTGTTTCCCTTTCAAAGGTCAGCGGCATATCCGGGCGTGAGATAAAGATGGCGGACGGCAGCCTTCTGCCCATCGGCAGGACAAAGGAACAGAGCTTCCGGACTGCGCTTATATCCTATGCAAATAAAGAGGCGTTCTGATGGATATATCTAAAGACATAATAACAGCTGCGGGAGCTGTCGTCTATTTAACGTGCTGCTCCTGTACAGCAGGAATGATAGTTCACTGCTTCTATGATGAAACTGTCAGGGTGACAAGGGCAAGAGTCCTTATAATAGCGGGAATACTTACAGCACTAATTGCCTTCGGTAAGCTGATGCATATGACTGCGGAGGACAGCACAGGTGTTATCCTGATCCTGCTCTATGCTCCTGTACTTGCGATGGTGGCATTCAGCGGAAAGACCTTCTTCGGGACTGTCTGTGCCTTTTTCCGGGTGCTTCTGGCGGAATTACTTGTTGCCATGGCAGTCAGCACCTGTGTTGACGCGGCGTTCAGGATATTCACTTCGTCACCAAGTATCCTTGAGGAAAGTATACTGATCGATATATACGTTCTGGCTATGCAGCTGATACTATGTATACTGCTCTACTTCTTCTGTATACGCCCCGGGCTTATACTTCGCTTCAGAGCGGGAGACAAGATACTTGTGGCAGTGTACTGCATAGCTCTGATAATATCAGGCTCCGAGCTGGAGGGCGAGGGTCTCAGAAGGATGCTGAGGCTGTTTATCGTTATCATGACCATAACCATGCCAATACTTATATACAAGAACCGCCTGAGCGTATACTACAGCGAGCTGAGCGCTGACAATGAGAAGTTTCTCGGCGCAGAGCTTGCCGCCTCAAGGCAGTACCGTGAGGCACAGGAGGAGACAAGAGCCTTCCGGCACGATATAAAGAACGAGCTGACTATGCTTTCAGCACTTATGAAGGAAAAGCGGTACAAGGAGGCGGAGGACAGTCTCAACGATATGCTCGGCAAGGTCAGTGAGCTTTCGCCCCGTATAGTCACAGGAGACGATATGCTGGATTCCCTCATATCCTCCAAGCTTCATGACCTTGAACACAGACACATCGGTGTAGAGGTCAGGGGTGTGCTTGAAGGCGGTCTGGACTGGAAACCCATAGATATCTGCTCAGTCTTTGCTAACGCCATTGACAATGCAGCGGAGGCCTGCATGAAGCTGCCGCCGGAGAGCAGGAAGTATATAAACATCAACTTCCGCAAAACAGAGATGCAGCGTGTCATCACCATAAAGAACCCCACGGCAGAGGATGTGGATACAGCCTCCCTGAACAGCGGCAGGTATCACACCTCAAAGCCGGATAAGGAAAGGCACGGATTCGGAGTGCGCAACATACGCAAGACTGTGGAAAAATACGGCGGTATGCTGAGCTTCTCCTGTGAGAACGGGGAATTCTGTCTTACCATTGTGCTTATATGACTGAATGATACGAAACGGCAGCGGGTTTATCCCTGCTGCCGTTTTTGCTGTTCGCACTGTTTTTTATGTCGTTCGCAATAGTTATGCACCCGGAACTTGATACCTGTGATATGATATAGTCACCGAAGAGATAAGGCACATGAAACTCAGTAACAAGGAGGTGTTCACATGAAAAGAAAGGTGCTTTTGCAGTTACAATACTGGTCATGACAGTTTGTGTAGCAGCTATATACCTCGCAACTCACGCCTGAGCGAATGAAGATAGGAGAATGAAAATGGAAAGACATATCCGTGTCGTGATAATAATAGAAGCGGCGTTCCTGATGCTGCTCATAATCGCACTCATTGCCGCTGTACTCATGTTCAGTCAGGTACCCGTCTGCATTAAGGACGCAATGGCCTGCTTCTTCATAACTGTTATGACAGTTATGCTCACAGCTAAAAAGTCAGGATGCAATAGTTCTGATATAGTTAATGAATAACAAGAGGAAACATATGAAAATTTCAGCAGATCAACAAAGACCGGACTGGGCATCATGATCGTCGCCGGTATTATAATGGCATTGCTCGTAGTGACAGGAAGAACCGTTCCCGGGATCCTGGCATGGATATTCTTTGCAGGAACTGCAGTTACTCTGATTTCATCACTCTTTGCAAAGAGAAAAAACAATAAATCCTGATACGACAAGAGGAGGAAGGTAATTATAGAAAACGATGTCTCGACTGCGGAAGCAGCGATATTATGAAGGGAGCCCTTTCCAGCACCGGCGGAGTGGTATTTGCTCCTGAGAAACAGAGCGGCCTGTTCAAGAAATGCGCCTATGTTAACGCTCTGGCGTGCAAAAGGTGCGGAACAGTCTTTGCGCTGAAGCTGGCAGACAACCCGGACAAACTTACTGATTGATGAATATAGTGGACATCCCCGCTGTGCTTTTAATGAAGTGCAGCGGGGATTCGCCTTTATACACGGATATTTCCGGCAGTTCTCTCCCATTTTGCAGTTCGCACTGTTTTTCTGGTCGTTCGCAATATATTTCAACTGCAAAGAGAATATCTGTGATATCATATAATCACAGGAGAGAGATAAGACAAAATCACATAAAACCACTCATGAAAGGAGGATCCCACCATGCTGAGAAAGATACTTCTTGCAGCTGCAATACTCGTTATGATAGGATGTGTGGCCGGAATAATCATTGCAGTGGCTGTCTGATAAAACTTCATCCGACAGAGACATGAATCAATAATGAAAGGAAAAGGTTTACTATGAAAAAAATTATTGTTAAGGCATTACTGATGATGCTGCTCATACTCACGGTCATACTTACAGTTTTCATATTCAGCGGAACAGGCTTCACAGCTGCCGAAATAGCTGCAGTCTTCATAATTACTATAGCGGCACTGTTCACCGTGAATAGACTGAGAAAAAAGAACAAGCCCGCAAAATAAGGAGGGTCAGATATGAATAAGGAAACACAGAACAAGGGCAGGACATTTCAGAAGCTGATAATAGTCATAAGCAGCATAGTTATCGGTTTCATGATACCGGGATGCTTAAGCGGAAAGTTCGGTAACTTTGATGTGATGTATACCACTCTGGAAGTGATAATCGTAATGCTGCTGCTCCTGAAAAAGGGGGCAGACATCAGAAGCTCCGCCAGGCTCAGAAGTTTTGAGCTGAAGACAACTGTATACATCAGCCTGCTCATCTTCGGTGTGAGCGAGCTGCTTGATCTGGCCGCAGGAGCCTTCCTTTCAAAACATATGGTCATAGAGAATCAGCTTCCCGCAGCTATCAGACCGGAAAACATCTTCCTGCTGCTCATACTTGCACCGGTATTTGAAGAGCTTTTCTTCCGTTTTGCGGCTATAGGCTATATCCGTTCAAAAAGCGGCATGAACAGAGGCATACTCCTCTCAGTCATTGGTTCTTCACTGTATGCCGCAGTTTCACATTCCTGCGATATCCAGCATCTGCCTGCAATACTCTTCAGCGCAGTTATGCTCGCAGTAGTATACGTCTACACAGACAACATCCTTTACACATTATCCATCCACTTTATCCTGAACCTGACAATGTTCATCCCCTTCGGCACATACAGCTACGTGAACGGCTTTGCGATAGCAAATCTTCCCCACGCTATAGCCTGCGCAGTGCTTGCACTCATAGGAACAGTATTCTTCTTCGGTTATTTCAGGCCCAGATACATCACAAGGACCTATAAACCCGAACTGGAAATAATATCTTTATAAACAATACAAGAAAGACTAACGGAGGTAAATACCATGAATAACAACACATCAAAGCTTGAAAAGCTCAGAGAGAAGACCATAACAATGAAGGAAAAGAGCCCCGTGCTCCTCGGCGTGATACTGCTGGTAACATCCTTCCTCATATCAAGAGTACTCCATCTCTTCTACGACCTTACAGGCATACTCGCCGGCGGCAGCCATCTTGAACTGATGATAAAGGAACTCATATTTGTAGGTGAGGTCATAGTGGCACTGTGGCTTACCGGACAGAAGCACATATTCAGAAACAAGTTAAAGGGATTTTTCAGCACCTTCTGGTCAGGTACAGTAATACTCCTTTCAATCATACTCACCATTATCATTGACCTTCTTATGGCTGCACAGGATGGCATGGCTATGAGAAGCATCCCTGAGATAGTGATGTTCGGTGTGTTCCTTCTTGCTGTAGGATTTGCAGAGGAAGTATTCTTCCGCGGCATCATCTGTGAGGGGATAAACCGGAAATACGGCAATACAGGCCTCGGTGCCCTGTTTGCAGTTCTCTCCAGCTCCGTCATCTTCGGCTGCGCACATATCTCAAACGCTTTCGTAGGACAGGCTCTTGATGTAACTATCATACAGATAATCTGCACTACCTTCATAGGCTTCGTATTCGGAGTTATCTACCTCAAGCGCAGAAACATCTTCGCCATCGCCCTTATCCATGCACTTTTCGACCTTGCAGCAATGTACCTCAACGGCGTCTACAATATCGGCAGCCTGCTGGAAAGCAACAGCACAGATGCAGCGCTCCCATCTATCGGTATACTCATCGCAGACAATGTCTTCTACTTCATCCTCGGTATCATCATTTTCCTCCCCTACATGATAAAGCTGAACAAGAACAGAAAACAGCAGGCAATAGCATACGCTGCAGCATAAACTGATGCTACAAAGCCCCGGTCTCATAGCCGGGGTTATGTGCTTGTAAAATGGCATTGCTCCGGCGTTTGTCTGCGGCTGGTTTCGGATTATGGTACGGCATTTGCAAGCTGCCCATTACTGGAACGAATCAACTACGGCGGTAGATACGATGCGTGGGTCGCTGCCACCGGAGAGTATGATGCAGGGATATATGATATACAGTCTGATCTCTGAGTCTGCGGATGAATACTAAAAATAAAGGGACTGCCGGAGCAGTCCCTTTATCTATATCCTGCTGAAGTATTCCTCCGGCTTATCCCTTCCGCCCGTTGATACATAGGCGTAGTAGCTCAGGATGAGGGAGGCGTCGCTCGAATCCACAAGACCGTCGGCATTGACATCGCCCGCAGCTTTCTCCTTCTCCGAGATATTCTCCCCTGTTGATACCTGCGCATATACCATAAGCACCTCAGAGGCATCGGAGGAGTCTATGATACTGTCTGAGTTCATGTCGCCGGATGCTTTTGCTGTATGGGAGGGAGGCGGAGGTGAAGTGGTGACCGGTGATGTTGTGGTCGTTGGTGTAGCTGTGGTCGTTTTGGTTGTGGTGGTCGGTCGTGCAGTAGTTTTAGTCGTTGTTGCAGTTGGCTTTGTGGTGTTTGCAGTAGTTGATGCAGGTATCGTTTTTGTTGTGGCAGTGGTCGTTGTTGCAGGTTTCGCCGTTGTTGTGGTAGTGGTCGCTGTTGCAGGTTTCGTTGTTGTTGCGGTAGTGGTCGCTGTTGCAGGTTTCGTCGTTGTTGCGGTAGTAGTCGTTGTTGCAGGTTTCGCTGTTGTTGTTGCTGAAGTAGTAGCTGCCGGAGGCCTGGCAGCTGTAGTCACACTTGCTGCAGTTTCAGTCGTGACAGCCGGTCCGGTGGCAGGTTCGTAGGGCTTCTCGTCTGCTATAGCGATATACCCGTCATAATGAGGGTCTATGTCAGCAAGTGCGGACACACTTGCTATGTCCCAGTCAGGTGCTCTGAAGCTGTTTTCATTGTCAGGACCGTAGATGCCGCGGGTAAAGAAATATGCTTCCATAAGCTGGTCTTCCTCAGTCTGACTGCCGGACATGAAACGGTCACGGTAACTCCTGCCCGCCTTGTATTCTAAATCAAGGGGGTAGATATCCCCAGGTTTTGCGTCAGGGGGTATAGTGACATAAATGGAGAAGATAACGCCGTCTCTGCCCGGAGAGATGCCGGGGAAGGTCATGAAGAGGAATCCGTCCCAGCCGTTCCTGTCATCGTTCTTTTCCGCAGCAGTAGGGTCTGCCTGATATTTGGAACTGAGATGTTCGGAAGCACTCCCCTTCTCTACATACAGGTCGCCGAAGGGGTCAAGGGAGAGTTGAAGACGGCTGTCGTAATAGAAATGAAAGTTGGAATACTGCCATTTGCCGTCGGCGCCGCTGACTGATACGTCTATCTTCTGCTGTGTGCCCGCTGCTGAGGCAGAGAGAACAAGCTGTGTTACATATGATACAGGCTTCAGGGGGGAGGACTCTATCTGCGCCGCAGTGAATCCGGCGCTTGCTGAGGGTTGTTCATCAACGCATTCTGCTGCTGTCGGAACGGAATGACACAGTGCTGCGAATGCTGCCATTCCGGCTATTATCTTTGATAAATAATTCTTTTCTTTCATTTCTTAACCTCCTTGCTGTTCGGTATATCTTATAACCTGATTATACACATATCATAGACAGATGTCAAGTAATATTAGTGATTGTTTACAATATGATGATATTTTTATCACAGCAGGGATAGATATTGCTCAGGAATGCTGTAGGCTGAGAACAAAAAAGATCGCATAACCTTTTGGTTATGCGATCTCAGTCTGTCAAAAAACCTATATCAATTAAGGGGACGCCCTCTCTTGCAGGGCGT
>CAMKMD010000100.1 GCA_946413815.1 uncultured Ruminococcus sp. | reverse complement strand
CACTTTCAACTTTGGCTGTTTTGCCTATTGATTTTTCTTAGCAGGTTTCATATTATTTTAAGATTCAATCAATAGACAAACAGCCTGTAATGTGTGTACTATCTATTTTAGTACACTTGTTACACTTATACTATACCACAGCGTTTATGCTTTGTCAAGTGTTTTCAGCAATTTAATCATAAATTTTTTTCAGATATAATGCAAGACCTGCTATCATAGTATATTGTAGAGGTGAACAGAATGAAATATATAATTAGTATCCTGATTCCGCTGATATTCATTTCAGTATTAAAACCGTCAGAAGAAGTTCAGAATGAACGGCACCCGGCGTACATCCTTATAGAAGCAGAGACAAGAACCGTAATAGAAGAAGAAAACAGTAATGTTGAATTTGATATCGGCTATCTCGGTAAACTGATGTCACTGCTTCTGATTGCCGAAGATCTTGAAACAGGGAAGTACAGAACTGATACAGTTCTCACAGCACCGGAGTCGGTCCGTAACGCTGAAGGAGCGGTTGTGTGGCTTGAACCGGGTGAAAAGCTGACAGTAGACGAGCTTCTTCGTTCAGTTATAATTGGTAACGCCAACGACGCGATGCTCGTTCTCGCTGAAGCTTCGGAACGTACAGCAGAAGACTTTGTGAAAAGGATGAATACCAGAGCCTTTGAACTCGGCCTGAGAGACACATCCTTTTATGATCCCTGCGGCTATGCCGGAGGAAATGGCCGTTCTACGGCGCATGACACTGCAATTATCTGTACTGAACTCGCACGATACAGCTCGCTTACTCCCTATTTCACGATCTGGCTCGACACAGTTAGAGAAGGGGGAACACAGCTTGTATCAGAGAACAGGCTTACAAGAACGTATCAGAATCATATCGGATTCAAGGAATGCCATTCAGAAAGCTCCGGATACTGTATTGCGGAAGCAGGAAGAAACGAAAAAGGGGAGACATATATAGCGGTAGTTCTTGGTGCCGAAGATCAGGATACAGCCGAAACAAAGGCGAGAAGGCTTATAAGAACAGGATTTACCGATTACAGATCAGTTACTGTAGGTTTCCCGGAGGAATTTCTCCTTCCGCTCAAAGTTGAACACGGTACAACAAAAGCTGTGCAGCTTGCTGTACGCAGCGAAAAGCGAGTCGTCATCAGCCGTGGAACAGCAGAAGTATCTACTGTAGCTGTTTTTCCTGAATATATCTGTGCTCCTGTCAGAAAAGGGCAAAAAGTCGGTATAGTAGGGTACTATTCCGGCAGGAATCTTGTAACTGAAACAGATATTGTAGCGGCAGAGGATGTTACCGCACTTGACTGGTTGTTTATATTCAGGAATTCTTTAACAAATCTGATGAAAAAATGATACCAAAATACAGCTGATTGCACAAAAGTACAGGCAGTTTACAAAAGGTACTTGAAAAAAATCCAAAAATATTGTATCATAGAATAGGTAATTTATGATGTGCGGACATCTATACCCTTTTGGGTGAGAGCATTCGTTCATTTTTGGAGGTAATTAATATGTCATTGAAGCTCAACACAAAGTATCTCAGCGATTTCATCAACGCTGATGAGCTGGAGGGTATCAAGGCACAGGTTAACGCTGCTGCCGAATCACTCCACAGCAAGTCCGGTCTCGGAAACGATTTCCTTGGCTGGGTAGATCTTCCTACCGCTTATGATAAGGAAGAGTTTGCACGCATCAAGGCTGCTGCTGAAAAGATCAAGTCAAATTCTGACATCCTGATCGTAATCGGTATCGGTGGATCATATCTCGGAGCAAGAGCTGCTATCGAGCTCCTCAAGAGCCCTCTTTACAACAATATGAAGAAGGATACTCCTGACATCTATTATGTCGGCAACAGTATCAATCCTACATACCTCAACGAGATAATTGCTCTCTGCGATGGCAAGGACTTCTCAGTAAATGTTATATCCAAGTCCGGTACAACAACTGAGCCCGCACTTGCTTTCCGCATCTTCAAGAAGATGGTTGAAGACAAGTACGGCAAGGAAGAGGCTAAGAACCGTATCTTTGCCACAACAGACAAGGCAAGAGGAACTCTCAAGAGCCTTTCTGATACAGAGGGTTATGAGACTTTCGTTATCCCCGATGATGTAGGCGGCAGATTCTCCGTTCTCACAGCTGTAGGTCTTCTTCCCATCGCAGTTGCAGGATGCGATATCGCTGCTCTGATGAAGGGCGCTGCAAAGGCACAGAAGGAGCTTTGTGCAGATTTCGACAATAATGACTGCTATAAGTATGCTGCTCTCAGAAACATCCTTTACAGAAAGGGCAAGTCTGTTGAGATGCTCGTTTCCTATGATCCCAGCTTCGTAATGATGTCTGAGTGGTACAAGCAGCTCTTCGGCGAGAGTGAAGGCAAGGACAACAAGGGTATATTCCCGGCATCTGTAACATTCTCCACAGACCTCCACTCCATGGGTCAGTATATCCAGGACGGTGCAAGGATCATGTTTGAGACTGTTGTAGACATCAAGAATCCTAAGTCGGATCTCTTCCTCGAGCCCGATGCAGAGAACCTTGACGGCCTTAACTTCCTTACAAACCAGAATATGTCTGTTGTTAACAGAAAGGCTTTTGAGGGTACAGTTCTTGCACATACAGAGGGCGGCGTTCCCAATATCATCCTCGAACTTGAGGATACAACTGAGGAGAGCGTAGGCTATATGATCTACTTCTTTGAGAAGGCTTGCGCTGTTTCCGGTTATGTTCTCGGTGTTAACCCCTTCAACCAGCCCGGCGTTGAGAGCTATAAGTCCAATATGTTCGCTCTCCTCGGCAAACCCGGCTATGAAGGCGCTAAGGCAGCTCTTGAAGCAAAGCTTGGCTAATGCCTGTTTTGCTTTAGATATATCATTAATCATGTTATCGATACTGCGGAATAAGCAGTGAATAACGGAAGGAGTTAAACTATGATCAAGCTCATTACAGGTAAGAAGGGTACAGGCAAGACAAAGATACTCATCGACCTTATCAATGACACAGTAAAGGATACACTCGGCGATCTCGTTTGTATTGAAAAGGGTGCTAATGTAAGACGTTCCATCAGCCTTAAGGTAAGATGGTGCGATGCTGATGAATTCGTTATCGACAGCTATGAGTCATTCTACGGCTACATCGCAGGTATGATCTCTGGCAACTACGATATCAAGGAGATCTTTGTTGACGGTATCTTCAGAATCTGCGGCAGAGATTACGATGCTTTCGGAGCACTTCTCAAGAAGCTCGATGCTCTCACAACAAAGAATGGTATCACTGTAGTATTCACAGTATCTGCTGATGATTCGGAGCTTCCCGCAAGCGTTACAGATTATATCAAGTAATTTATAAAAAATTACGCTCTAAGTATTGACATATCTGTCAAAGAGGTGTATAATTTAATTTGTGGTGCTCTGCCAGTATCAGAAAAAGGACTTGAAATATGAAGATCAATCTGAAACAGCTTTTCAGCATAGTAGGTGAAACAAAAGACATTAGCTGCGAGGTCACTCAGGACGTGCTCTCCGCTGTAAACGGATTCAGCTTTGCCTCTCCCGTAAGGATAGAAGGTAGGATCTATAACAGAGCAGGAGTTGTATATCTTGAATATTCTGCAGATTTCACTCTTGATGTCACTTGTGACCGCTGTCTGAAACGCCTTGAAAGAGATTATCACTATGATTTCGATCATATTGTCGTTCCTTCTCTCAGTGGTGACAATGATGATTACATTGTTGCCGAGGGTGAGAGCATTGAAATGAATGAAATCGCTGTAACAGACATCCTGCTCCAGCTCCCCGGTAAAATGCTCTGCAAAGAGGACTGTAAAGGTCTGTGCATGGTATGCGGCTGTGATCTGAACGAGGGTACCTGTAAACACTGCGATCATCTGAATACAGAGCTGTGAAGCTCATAAGGAGGTGCCAGAATGGCTGTACCGAAGAGAAAAACATCCAAGGCAAGACGTGATAAGAGACGTTCTGCTGTTTGGAAGCTGAATGCACCGGCAATGTCCAAGTGTGATAACTGCGGCGCATACAAGGCTCCGCACAGAGTTTGCAAGAACTGCGGATTCTACAAGGGCGTTGAGGTTCTTAAGCTCGACGTTGAATAATCGGCTGATTCCGATACATCAGGAGGAGAGGAGGCGTTGTCCTTCTCTCCTTTTTAACTGTTTACAGGAGTTGCTTATATGGTAAAGATAAACAGCGTAACTCCCGGCTCTCCGGCATATGAAGCCGGCGTTCAGCCCGGAGATATACTGTCAAAGCTCAACGGTCATGATGTGCGGGATGTACTTGATTATATGTACTATGCCGCAGATACCGATATATGTCTTGATCTTGTAAGGCACGGAGAAGAAATCACTGTACTTATTTCCAAGGATGAGTATGATGATCTCGGACTTGAATTCGAGACCTTCCTTATGGATAAGAAACAGTCATGCAGCAATAAATGTGTATTCTGTTTTATAGACCAGATGCCACCCGGTATGCGTGAAACTCTGTACTTCAAGGATGACGACGCCCGCCTTTCATTCCTACAGGGCAACTATGTCACTCTGACTAATATGACTCAGCGGGATATAGATCGTATCATCGAAATGAAGCTTAATATCAATGTTTCTGTTCATACTACGAATCCTGAGCTCCGTGTCAAAATGATGCACAACCGTTTTGCCGGAGAGAAGCTCAAGTTCATCTGGCAGCTTGCACAGAACGGCATCAAGCTCAATTGTCAGGTAGTATGCTGCCCCGGCCTGAATGACGGTGATGAACTTAGACGTACTCTGCGTGATCTTGGAGAGCTTATGCCTAATCTGACGAGTATGGCAGTTGTACCTGTCGGTGTTACCAAATATCGTGAAGGCCTCTATCCACTCAAAACTTTCACCAAGGAAGGGGCAGGGGAGACCATCGATATCATTGCTGAGTTCCAACAGGAATTTCTTGAACGATTCGGTACCCGGACTGTATTCCCTTCGGACGAATTCTTCCTGATAGCAGAACGCGAACTTCCGGATATGGAGTACTATGAAGACTTCTCCCAGTATGAAAACGGGGTAGGTATTCTCCGTTCACTCATGGATGAATTTGAAAAGGCTATAGACCTTGCAGAATGGAACGGCAGAGAAAGGCACGTTTCGATAGCTACAGGCTACAGCGCCTACTCTACCATAAGACATCTTGCAGAACTTGCCGAAAACAGCTTTGATGGATTACACTGTTATGTTTACCGTATAAGAAATGACTTCTTTGGCGAGACTATTACTGTTACTGGACTCATCACGGCACAGGACCTTATAGCTCAGCTGAAAGGTCAGAAGCTTGGAGAACAGCTCCTTATATCATCAGCCATGCTGCGTCGTGACAGTGACCAGTTCCTTGACGATCTTCTTGTATCAGATGTCGAAAGGGAACTCGGCGTAACACTCAGATCTTCGCCAAGCGACGGATATGAACTTCTTGATGCCATACTTGGCGTCACATATTGATCAAAACAGAAAGGAGAAGAAGCTATGTCATTACCAATAGTTGCAGTCGTAGGGCGGCCGAATGTAGGTAAATCCACGCTGTTCAACAAACTTATTGGCCAGAGGCTGTCCATAGTGGAGGACACACCGGGTGTAACCCGCGACCGTATCTATTCAAAGTGCGAATGGAGAGGTAAGGAGTTTATGGTTGTAGATACAGGCGGTATCGAGCCTGACAGTGATGATGTGATCCTCTCACAGATGCGCCGACAGTCAGAGCTTGCCGTAGAAAAAGCTGATGTCATTGTATTTGTTACTGATATCCGCTGCGGTGTTACTGCGGACGATTACGCAGTAGCAGAAATGCTCATGAAGAGCGGAAAGCCTGTCATTCTTGCTGTAAACAAGGTAGATTCTCTCGGTGAACCTCCCCTCGAACTCTATGAATTCTATAATCTCGGACTCGGAGAGCCTTATCCTATTTCCTCAGTACACGGTCACGG
Organism: uncultured Ruminococcus sp.; assembly: GCA_946413815.1. GTDB lineage: Bacteria > Bacillota > Clostridia > Oscillospirales > Ruminococcaceae > Ruminococcus. Next base: position 3,597 of record CAMKMD010000100.1, on the reverse strand, counting down.
CACAGGCGATATGCTTGATGCTATCTACGATCTGCTTCCTGCAGGAGACGAGGAGGAGTACGGTGACGACGTCATAAAGGTAGCCGTTATCGGCAAACCAAATGCCGGAAAATCCTCTCTTATAAACAAGATAACAGGTGAGGAAAGAGTCATAGTTTCAGATATAGCCGGTACTACGAGAGATTCGACAGACACAGAAGTAGAGAATGAATACGGAAAATTCGTATTCATCGATACGGCAGGTATCAGAAAGAAATCCAAGATAACTGAAAAGGTAGAGCATTACAGTGTTCTGAGGGCTTATATGGCCGTAGACCGCGCCGATGTATGTGTTATAATGCTCGATGCCGCTGAGGGCTTTACAGAGCAGGATTCCAAGGTTGCAGGATATGCCCATGAGCAGGGAAAGGCTTGTGTAGTCGCAGTAAATAAATGGGATCTTATCGAAAAGGATGATAAGACCATGCAGGAATACAGAACAAAGCTTGAAAATGATTTCAGCTTCATGTCGTATGTACCATTTGTATTTATTTCTGCAAAGACAGGCCAGAGACTGAATAAGCTGTTTGAGCTTATCAAATACACCTATGACCAGAACAGTATGCGTATCTCTACCGGAATGCTCAACGATGTTCTTGCATATGCTACTACAAGAGTGCAGCCGCCTTCAGACAAGGGTCGCAGACTGAAGATATACTACATGACTCAGCCTTCAACGAAGCCGCCAACATTTGTTACCTTCGTAAACAGAGCGGACCTCTTCCACTTCTCTTACAGACGCTATATCGAAAACCAGATACGCTCTACATTCGGTCTTGAAGGCACACCGGTAAGATTCGTCGTTCGTGAAAGAGGAGGAAGCGATAAATGATCAGACTTGCAGCTGTTATTATAGCGGCAGTTATCGGATATCTGTTCGGAAGCATCAATTCTTCCATATTTGTCGTCCGTCTTATAAAAGGACAGGATATACGAACTATGGGAAGCAACAACGCTGGACTGACAAATACTCTCCGGTGCTGTGGTGGACTCTGTGCTCTGCTGACGCTCATCGGAGATCTCAGTAAAGGCATCATTGCGGTATGGCTTTCAAGACTCCTCGCAGATTCTATGAATGCCGGTCTCTCAGGCGACGGAAGCACCAAGTATATCGGCTATGTTGCAGGTCTGTTTGCAATAATAGGCCATGTATTCCCGCTCTACTTTGGTTTCAAGGGCGGTAAGGGCGTACTTGTAGGAGTAGCGTCATTCCTGATGATAGACCCTAAAGTTTTTCTTGTGCTGCTTGTTGTATTTATAATCGTTATCCTGCTTTCAAACTATGTTTCTCTTTCTTCTATCATTGCAGCTTCCTGCTGTCCGTTTGCAACATTCATTCTCTCGTATTTTGCTGAAGGAAATACAATAGGAAGAAGCGCTTTTTATACCCTTCTCACCCTTCCTATGTCGGCACTTGTCGTATGGATGCATAGAAGCAATATAGAAAGGCTGAAGAACGGTACAGAGCATAAATTCAGAAAGTCTAAAGAAGCTGAATAACAATAATAATTAAACGAGGTGATAATCATGTCAGAATTACGTGAATACAGAGGTCATATCCGCAACTGGAAGGAGCTTTGCAGCGAGCTCGGTATAGATGCTTCACTTTCCAGAGAAGAGCGAGAGAGAGCAATAATCGTTGCCGCATACGATAAATGGGGCAGGACAATGGCAGATCATATCTATGGTATGTTTGCATTCTGGCTCTGGGACGAGAAGGACAGCAAGATATTCGCACTCCGTGACCAGTTCGGCACAAAACCTTTCTACTATTACGTAACAGCTGATAACAGGCTGCTTTGCGGTACGTTTATACGCAATATCATGGAACAGGAAGGCTTTGTAAAGGAACTCAATGAAAAGATGCTCCAGTTATACATGACCCTCACTTATGTAGCGGGTGAGGAGACCTTCTTCAAGGGTGTAAAGAAGCTCATGCCCGGACACTGGCTCGAATTCAAGAACGGAAAAATCGAGATCGGCAGATACTTCACTCCCACATTCCGTCCCGATGATTCAAAGTCACTTGAAGAATGGGCAGATGAGATACACACTACCGTAAAGGGACTATTCCCGCAGGTTCTTGACGAGAACGAAAGCGCTGAGTCATTCCTTTCAGGAGGCGTAGATTCCTCGTACGTTCTTGCTCTTTCAAACTGCAAGGTAACGGATTCTTGCGGTTACGATGATGAGAGATTCGATGAATCAGGCCTCGCCAGGAAGACAGCAGATCTTCTCGGCAGAGAGAATAACAGATGCCTTATCACTCCGGAGGCCTATTTTGCAATAGTTCCTTATGTAATGTACAATATGGAGCAGCCTCTCGGTGACGCTTCAGCAATTGCATTTGCCATTGCCTGCAAGGCTACAGCTGAGCATACAAAGATCTGTTACTCAGGCGAAGGCTCCGACGAATTCTTCGGTGGCTACAATATGTACAGAAACGCAGAGCGCTACGGTGATAACCTCAGGACTTTCTATGTCGGAAACACCAACATCATGAAGGAAGACGAGAAGAAGCGTATTCTCAGGAATTATATCGATGGCGTCCTTCCGATAGATCTTGTCAAGAATATCTACGAAGAAACAGAGGGTCTCGATCCTCTCACAAAGATGTCAGATGTTGACATACAGATATGGCTCGAAGGTGATATCTATCTTAACGTTGACAAGATGAGCACCTGTGCAGGCCTCGAGATCCGTATGCCGCTTACTGATATGCGTGTATTTGATATTGCTTCACGTATGCCTTCAAAGTACAAGGTAACAGCTGATTCAGAGACCAACAAGATAGCCTTCCGTACAGCAGCATCAAAGGTACTGCCTGAGGAGATCGCCTTCCGCAAGAAGCTCGGCTTCATCGTTCCTATAAGGATATGGCTCGCAGACGAAAACTATAACACAGATGTACGCGAGAAGCTGTTCAGCGAGACAGCTGCAAAGTTCTTCGTACCAGAGGAGATAAAGGCTATATATGACGACTATGTCGGCGGAAACTCCGACAACTGGCGTAAGATATGGACTATCTACACCTTCCTTGTATGGTATGACGAATACTTTGTAAAGAGATGATCTGACTAAATGTAAGAGTAAAATATTCCGCGTCTTCCCTCCCGTTGTCCAATGATGTATAATAAACTCCAAGGAACTTGATGGAGTAAATTGGACATTCCAAAAAGCTCCATGTAGTAAATTGGAGTCCGTTGGACACGGGAGGGAACATTATGCAGAATAAAACAACAGAGATCGCAACGATAAGACAGGCAGTACGCCTGCAGGAATGGTCGGAACTTATCAAAGCCCAGCAAGCAAGCGGCCTGACCATAAAGCAGTGGTGCGAAGAAAACGGTATCAAGCCGAACACATTCTACTGCCGGCTGAAAAAGATCCGTGAGCAGTTCATTGAAGCTCCGGCGATAGTTCCGCTGAATGTTCCGCAGCAGCGTCAGTCAGAGATCCACATAGGTAAAAATGATCTTCAGATCTCGCTGCCGTCAGACATCGATCCTGAGACACTCCTTGCTCTGGTGAAAGCCCTATGCTGAACGATATTTCTTC
>CAMKMD010000099.1 GCA_946413815.1 uncultured Ruminococcus sp. | reverse complement strand
CGAAATATTGAGCTGCATAGGGCAATGAAAAAACTGATTCCTGATTATTTTCAAGTATTGTATCTGATGTATTTTGAAGAACTTGATACTGAGGGAATAGCTATTATAATGCACAAATCCAAACGCCAGATCGGTGATTTGCTATACAGAGCCAAAAAATCATTAAAATCCATATTGGAAAAGGCAGGTTTTCGATATGAAGACTTCTAAAGAAATGGCTGATTCCGTATTTAAGATACGGGATGCATATGAGGAAAAGCAAAGAAAAAAGAAAATAATAAGAAGAAAAGCTGTCTATGTAGTATCCACCGCTTGTATGTTTGGAGCAATATTTATTGGAATAAAGTATACTTCCTCGATGAAACATAGTATTCCTGAAGTAGCTGTTGTGGATACGACGGATGCTACTGAAAGCATTGAGGATACACATCAAACAACTAAAGTTACTGGAACAGTATCGACAGATAGTAAATACATCAATACTGAAAGTACAAAGGAAAGCAAAATAACCTCTGTTACGGCTGCTTCTCTAACAGAGCCGACAGAAACCAAGGAAACTGATACTGATAAACCGAACACCGCTGAATCAGACATAAATGAAAATGAAACTGACGAACCGACACATATACAAACAGAGCCTGTATCAGAGAAAACAGAACCGATTATAACTGAAACCAATATTTCGGAGATCACAGCGTTTGTATCATCAGGAGGTACTGTCGTACAAAATTCAACTACTCCATCCGGTGATGATTCCCCAATAGTTGGACCAGAAGCTATTCCTTCTTCAACCGATTGGGATTCTCTCCCCATGGAAAAGAAATATCTTGAAGCTATCTTAGATAGTAATATTATTTATTTATATGCTGAAAAAGAACTCTCCTCAGATATGCTGGGCGACTTCATTGCAGAAGTTCAGATGAAAGGCTATGACGGAGAGATTGAACACCTTTGCAAAGCAAAAGCGTATAGTATAAAGAATTATTCTGACAATGAAGCAATTGCAATTAAGTTTGATGACGTTGATAGGTATTATTTTTATGGGTTCAGTACAGAAAGAAATTGATTTCTGTATTATATATAATCCACCTCATTTTATTTTAAGGAGTGACTTGTATGAAAAAGAAACAGATTATCGCAACTCTTACCGCTATATTGTGTTGTATGGGTACTGTCTCTGTTCCAGGTATGTTTATAGCAAGTGCTGCAGAACAGGTACAAGGCTACGTTGCTCAGGAAAATTTAATTGACAACTTTAAAGCAACAGTAGAAACTTATATGAATGATAATAATATCAGCGGTACGGTGTATACTGAGGGATTTAAAGCAAGTACAACAATCCTCGTAGAAGTTATGAGTGATAGTGACGCACAGTTAGTCAAGAACTTCATTGAAACCGAGGGAAACGGAGCTTTCTATATTGATTTTACTTATTTGGGAGAAGGCAGAGGCATCCGGATACTCGCTGGTGAAGAAACCCTTATGAATATACGAGGAAATGTTAGTCAGTTCATGGAGGAGAACAATATTATCGGATATACATATATAAGCGTCGATAGTAATGTTATCACAGTTGTATGTTATTCAAATGAAGATATTGAACTTATAAAGGCGTATGTAGCTGAAAAGTGTTACCGGGCAGAGAGGCTCGAATATACTCTACCTGACTTTGAAGTAAATGCTCCCGACATTGCTCCTACCGATCTTGAAGAAATACGGAAGATACTCGGTGATTTCATTAAGCAGAACGGCATAAGCGGTTATACAAAGATTGCTCCCCGCAAGGGCGAAAATAAGGTTTGGGTGATGCTTGATTCGGTTAAGGATGAAAATTATCGTAAAATCGAACTGTTTATGACTTTATATGGTATAGATAGTGATAGTGTCATTATAGATTCTGAAACATCCCTTGCAACCGAGGATACTGTGATGGATTATTCTGCAATTACAGGTGAGCAGACATCAAATGTCGCTCAATACGCAGATAGCATAGAGTCCTTTATTAAACAGAATAATATATCTGGCTTCGTTTACACTCGTTCGATAGATGGTGTGGATAAGGTCGTTGTTCTGTGTGAAAACTACGAAGATCAAAGTGAAGTGAAAAATTTCGTATCACGCAATGGAATAGATGAAAACACTATCTACTACGACTTCTATACCGAGGAGAATAGTATATCGCAGGATATTAGTGAGTATGCTAAAGCAATTGATAGTTTTATGCAGTCACATGACATTGCTGGTTATGCTAAAGTTAAGTTGATAGATGGAGTAGAAAAAATCGTCATTCTTTGCGAAAAGCCCGAAGAGCAAAGCAAAGTTAAGGTATTCGTTATTGATAACGGCATTGATGAAAGTATCCTTTATTATGATTATATCACAGGTAACAACGATGAAGCTCTCATAGGTACAGATTTGAATGAATACGTCGGTGGTATTGATGAATATATGAAATCAAATGGTATTACAGGCTCGGTTGACATTCAAAAGATAGACGGTTCAGAGAGGGTTATGGTTCTTTGCAACGAGTATGAAGATCATAATAAGATAAAGGCTTTTGTCGAAAGCGAAGGTTTTGACGAAAACCTGATTCATTACAGTTTCATTACTTCTCCTAATGAAGATACTCCTCCTGCTAATCAAGTTGCTGACCTTGGCGAGTACGTTACTGCTATTGACAATTACATGAAACAGAATAATATTTCTGGTTATGTTAATATTCAGAAGAGAGACGGTGCGGATACCGTTGTAGTAACCTGTGATGAGTACGATGATCATTTTAAGATAAAGGAATATGCCGACACCAATGGATTCGACTCGGATTCCATCATTTATAGTTTTAAGACTTATAATCATATTGCATCTGATGACGAACTTGCTCAGTGGGCAATCAAGGACTATCAGGATAAGATTGGTATTACAGCCGCAAACGCAGAGGTTACGGCTATATCCGACGAGGAATATGCAATCGTATTAAAGGATGCTGACGGCAATATCCTTGATACATATACGGTCAATCCCGAAACGGGTATCGGAACAGATTCTTCCAATGCAACGGTTAATCTTCCTCAGACAGGCAATAACTCTACAAGAAATCTGCTGACAGCTATCGGAGCCGTGCTAATGATTGTGTTCGGTGCTGTTGCAGTAAAGTTTTCTGGTGTTCTTAACCGAAGAAAGAAAAATGAAAAGTAAGCAAAATATAGCAGATACCTCCAATAAGCCTACCAATATGCAACAAGCCCTATTTTATATGTAAGTGTCAAATACAACACGCCCCCATATAGAAATATCGTAAGAGTAAAATATCCGTATTCGCCCCTTTTAGGGACTGTGCAAACCACCACTTCAGTGGGGGTTATGATTTGTGGATATATACAAGAAAGACGGTATGCTTTTGTGCATCCCTACAAAGTGTTCTGAAACTTCGTCTTTTCTGCCCCTGATATTCACTTATTTACAGAGAACGGGGAATATGCCCGGAGAAGGAGGAATGGCCATGAAAAGAATGACAGCATTTGCAGCGGCGGCGCTTCTGCTGACTTCCTGTTCATCGGGGAGCACCTCAGGAAGTGCGGCAGTCAGGCCGGACGGCAGCTCAGAGATAACAGGCGCTCAGGAGGAAGCTGCAAAGCCCATGAAGGCCTCACAGATGAAGTACAAGGAGAGCCGTGTGGCGCTGCCGGAGGATTTCGGCGGTATGCAGCTGCTTTACGAGCACGGGGGAGTGCGCCTGCTGTACAGCACCGAAGACGGCGATATGGCGATGCAGCTCTATGACGGTGATATGGCGCCGACGGAGCAGATAAAGCTCGATGTGCCGGAGGACAGCCGTTCGGACTACCCCACGGACCATATCTCCTGCGCCCTTCCCGACGGCGGCATAGCCATGCTTGATATGTATACCATATATGACGGTGATTATTCAGACAGGGAAAAGTATCTCAGCGAGGGGACGACCGAGTTCGTGCTGCGTGTGTACTCAGAGGAGGGAAAGCTCAACTCGGAGAAGGAGCTTGATGATACAGACGAATTCTATACCTTCGGCGATGATTTCATCTCCGGCCTCACGCCCTATGGCGATAACTATATACTCTCCATGCGTGACAGCTACGTCCTCCTCAGCCCTGAGGGTGAGGTGCTTGACATGGTCAACAGCGACGAGCACTGGTACTTCTGCACGGATACCGAGGGCAGGACAGTCGCCGCCGGTTCTGACAGCTGGGGATATATGGACGGCACGACCATGAAATTCCCCCAGTCCCCGAAGTCCTACGGTAAATGGCTCAGCACCTACGGCGTACCTTTTACCGGATGCGGTGAGTACAAGTCCTTCATCACGCTGAACGAGGGCTTCTACGGCATTGACTCGGAGGACAGGCTCACGGAGCTTATGGATTTCACCGATTCCATGTTCATACCGCAGTTCGTGTATATGGCGGTGAATGCGGGAGAGAAGCGCTTTGTGGTGCTTTCTCAGGACGATACCACCACCTCAGGAATCAGCTTCACTCTTCTAACTCAGCGTCCTGAGGGTTACAACGAGTCCGAAAAGAAGACCATAAGAATAGGCTGCATCGACTGGGACAACAACGCAGATGAAACCGCCGTCATGTTCAGCAAGCAGTCCGAGAACTACAAGGCGGAGACGAAGAAATACAAGGAATACGATGACCTGAAATATGATGTCCTCACAGGAGATATGCCGGATCTCTTCTGCTATCAGCCTTCATCTGTCATGTATAAGTTTGCAAGGGTGGGGGCCTTTGCCGACCTCTATGAGTATCTTGACAGCAGGGAAGGTCTCAGCCGTGACGACATCATGCCCAACATACTCAAAGCCTACGAATACAAAGGCGGGCTTTACGGCTTCCCGGTGGCCTACCATCTCAACTGCTGGATAGCCAACCGTGAGGTAGTACCAAGGGAGTATTCAAACTGGAGCTTAGAGGAGTTTTTCAGCTTTGCGGAGAATATGCCGGAGGGTATGTACTTAGGCTCGAAGAATTCTCCCTTCATGTGGCCGGATCAGTGCTTTGGCAGTCTCTTCCCGGTGGCCTTGACCAGCTTTGTTGACTTCGACAGCTATACCTGCAACTTCGATTCGCCGGAGTTCATACATTTCCTCACCTTCTGCCGTGATGCGAAGATGCCGGGGGAGTCATACGAATGGGAGGGTATGTCGGATAGCGAATCGGAGGCAGCCTACGATGAAGCGAGGTACTCCATCCTCAACAAGACCTCTCTGCTCACATGGTGCTTCATCAACTGTCCTGAGGAGTATCTGACTCATTCCAATAACTACGGCCTGTTCCTCAATGACAGGTTCAGCTATGTGATATTCCCGAACGAGGAGCGCAGCGGCACTATCACCCCGCTCAACTGTATGTGTTATTCAATACTGAACGGCTGTGCAGAACCCGACGGAGCGTGGGAGTATCTCTGCTACATCAACAGCGGGGACTACCTTGAAAACTACTTACAGGTAGAACGGGTATTTGCCGCTAACAGGCACGTAACGGAGAAGAAGCTGGAGGCTGCCTTTGACTGGGCGGAAAAGCTGAAGTTTACCGATAACGGGCAGTTCGTCCCGCCGGATGCAGACTGGGCGGACGGCACTGAAACTCACACCTACACTATGCCCGATGAGACAAAGCGCTACCTGAGAGACTTCCTCTCCACCTTCAACAAGATAGCGGATTCAGATGAGGTCATAGCCAGTATAGCTGAGGAGGAGGCCGGAAAGTTCTTTGCCGGAGAGACTTCTGCCAAGGACTGCGCCGCCATGATACAGAACCGAGTATCCCTCTATCTCAGCGAGAACAGCTGACCAAAGCACCGATTCCTGTATGGCAGCTTTTACGTTTCTGCACTTGGACTTCGTTGGGTAGGGTGGGGTCTTTTTAGGCGCTTACAAATATCCCGCGTCTTCCCTCTCGTTGTCCAATGTCAAATAACCATTAAGTAACCCCACGTAATGGGCAGAATCAAATTCGATAATAGATAATAAGCAAAAAGCAGAGTGAGCTTGAATGATAAGCCCACTCTGCCTTTTCTATTTCAATTTAGCTAACTTTATGGTATAATATTTGTATAGACCTTACAAACTTTATGAAGCGACAGATTTTTTCAAAAAACACGAAGTCTTTTTTCTGAAAAATGGTACTAATAAGTAAAGGGAGATAAAAAGATCCCCTGAGAGGAGGAATCACCCTATGGGCAACGGTGAAAGTAGCTACCGCCGTTTCCTTGCGGGCGACAATGAGGGAATGCTTGAAATCGTATGTGAATATCAAGCAGGGTTAATGCTTTTTCTGAACAGTTATGTTCAGGATATTCATCTGGCTGAGGATTTAGCAGAGGATACTTTCTTGGAATTAATGTTAAAGCGTCCGAAGTTCTCAGGAAAAAGCTCTTTCAAGACATGGCTCTTTGCTATCGGGCGTAATATAACCGCAAAACACCTCCGAAAGCACGCAAAGCTCAGTGTTGTTCCGCTGGAATCGCAGGAATATCTTGCCGTCGAGGATGACATCGAAGACAATTACATAAAGACTGAACAGAAAAGAATGGTGCATCAGGCGTTGCATAAATTGAAACTTGAATATAGACAGGTGCTGTTTCTTAATTATTTTGAAGGATTCAGCATCTCCGAAATAGCCTTGATCATGAAGAAATCCGAAAAATCGGTAAAGAATTACCTGTACAAGGCAAAAATAGCGTTAAAATCTGAACTGGAAAGGAGCGGATTTGATTATGAAGAATCATAATGAAATGTATCAGAGCTTACTTTCCAGATATGAAGAACATCAGGAAAAGAAGAAAAAGCGTATTCTCATACTAAAGCGTACCGTTCCGATATTAGCCTGTTTCTGCCTGACGATTGCATTGGGCGTTGGGTATTGGGATCATTTCAAAAATCTCCCGCATATCCCTGTGCAGCCAAATATAATCGAAGAATCAACAACCGAAATACCTGAAACTACGACCACAGCATCAACAGATGCTAACACGACTGTCAGCTCAGGGACTCCGTCTGAGCCAACATCTACAACTGCACCTGCCACCAAAACGAAGACAGAGCGTATGACCACTACAGCAGGTGTACAAACACAAACTGTGACAACAGTTGTTACAGATGCAACTGAATCACCGAAAACTGAACAGGTTGCGAAGCAGTCGGAAACACAAGCTCCTGCGACTACTCCGCCAGTTACAAATACGCAGCCTATTACTGATCTGCCTGTTGTCACGGCAGTAGAAACACCAACTCCGATTGTAACTGAGCCAATTACAACAACTGAGCCTATTCTACCCGTAGGACCACCGGTACAGCCTGTCCGTTTTACTGATATCAGCGATGCTATAGGCGCAGTCAATTCGGGTGATGTATCATATTATCCTGAACATGAACAAGTATCATACCGTTATATGTTTGAAAGAATCAAAAGCGATGGTTTTCTCTATCAGGTGAACAACACAGATACAGTTTCTCTCATTGAGGACAGAGGAATAACATTATTCCCTTATGCTTCATATGAAGATGTAGGGGTTGGCTGTTATGTAAGATTTAAAGAGAAGATCTTTCACATCACATTCTACTATGCAGATCGTGATCTGATCACGCAGACAGATGGCATCGCAGAATATCTGCAAAGCCGTATGGGACGCAGAAGTGATAAAACGATCAATGTCTCAGATACGAATGTGAGTCTGCTCTTTGCAAATGATGGTCAGATCTACGCAGGGACTTTCATTGATGATGATCATTATTATGCAGTGAAAACTGTCGCATCCGAGGAGGAGATGGTCGAATTATTAAGTGCATTAAGTTTTGAGCAAATACCGCTTTAATCTAAAAGAATGAGGTGATCATATGAAAAAGATGCAGATCATTGCAGCTTTGACTGCTGTGTTATGTTCCGTTAGCGTAATTCCTGTTTCAGGTATGGCATTGACCAGTGCCGTAGAAACTGCAACAGACCATACTGTACAGTCAGAACCTGATAGCCCTGTTTATGCGGTCGGTATCAGTGAGAACCCCGACAAAACAGATTACATAATCGGTGAAGAACTCGATCTGACAGGACTGAAGCTGAATGGCAGTTATCAGCTCGGCGAACTCCTTAGCTGTATTATGGACGAGGACTATCAGAATCTTCTCAATAGCAACGTACCTATCAGAATCGATACTTCTGAATTTTATAATACTAAAGCCGGAACTTATCGTATCTATGCAATGTTCGGTAACGCTACGGACTCCTTTGAAGTTAAAGTATTCAACGATCAAGAGGCGCTGTTAAAGTATAAGTCAAATAATGATGTGTCATCCGAAAGTATAAAAGGCGATGTAAACGGTGATGAAACATTCAATATTGCTGATGTTATTATGCTTCAAAAGTGGCTGTTGGGCGTTCCAAATACTAATCTTTTGAATTGGAAGGCTGCTGACTTCTGTGAAGATGACAAGCTCGATATATTTGATTTTTGCCTTATGAAAAGAGCTTTAATCAGCAACGAAACAACTCAGAATATTTCTCCAACAACACAGCACATTGGTCTTAATCATACCAATGAAGTTACTGAGCTTCTGAACAATTATGATCTGAATTACTACGATGAGATATATCGTGATAGCTTGAGTAAGATGTTTGAGCGTTTCAACAAAGACGGTTATATCTATACTTTTGTTGGTAGCGATAATGAAGGAAATGCGATCACACTTCGTGAGGATCACCCGAATGCACCAATCGTTTTAATGCCTTGTATGGACTATGAGGATACCGGTATCCTCTATCATGTAGCCTATAAAGGAAAATATTACCAAGTTTATTATTACTTCACCGATCCCGCTTATTCTGCATCTGATCTGTGGGATTATCTTGAAAATCAACGTATGAGATACAAGAACATCAGGCTTATTGATGAAAAGTTCGGTATTGTAGATTCCAGTAATGACAAGCAGTTTGAAATGTGTGCCTTTTATGAGATCGACGATGCCCATTACTGTAAAGTCAGGACATATGAGTCAGAGGAAGCACTTATAGAATTCTTGCAAGTTTTGAATGATGATAAGATTGAGATCACGGACAACACTTCCTCCAATCCGGTAATGCCCGTGACTGCACAGCCAATTGGCTACACAGATATAAACACAGCTATTGAAGCAATCAAAATCAGTGATGTATCTTCTTATCCTGATACAGATCGTGAAGATTATAGCAGAATGTTTGAACGGTTCAATAAGGACGGGTATATCTATCAAGTAACAGATAATGAATTGATCAAGACAAATGAGAATCGTGGAACAACACTTTTCCCGTACGCACGATACGAAGATGTTGGTGTTGGTTACTTCGTGACATTTAAGGGTAACAATTATCATATCCTGTTCTATTCTGCCGATGCAGATGTACAGGCTGAAACTGACGGCATCGCCGCATACCTCAAGAAGCGTATGGGACGCAGCTCTGATAAGGAAATCACATTGAATGACTGGAATATCAGCCTGTTATTCAGTGACAACGGTCAGACTTATGCTAACGCCTTTGTAGATGAGAACCACTATTTCGATGTGATCGGCGCTGTATCCGAGGAAGAAATTACGGATTTCCTGAAAGCATTTGAATATGAGAAAGCTATATTCTGAACTGTGCAGATATAGGATGACATTCATTTGGGGACAAATCAGATGATGCTGTACCTGTATAGTAGGTGTCAGCAGCAATGATATTCACAGCGACCTCTGAGAACGATTCTTAGAGGTCGCATTTTTATACGACAAATTATCCACATAACCATCATGCACGGCTCTGAGGGGTAAGCGTCAAATTTAAACACGAAAAAAGTATCAGGCTCACCGAGGTGAGCCTGTTTCTTTGATACTATGTATCGGCGGTTTACGCTTACTGCTTTCATCTGCTTTTGACGCGAAAACATAAAATTAAAAAATAAAAATATATA
>CAMKMD010000098.1 GCA_946413815.1 uncultured Ruminococcus sp. | reverse complement strand
ATACTGTATCACCTACTGTATATGTAGCAGCATCTGTTGAGATAACAGGCACTTCCATATCATGAGGATCATCATTATAGTTCGGAACCCCATATCCGATAACATAGGAATTCCAAAGATCATAGCTACGTTTTTTTACCATATCTGATGAATTACCTTCTATGGTATAAACAGTCTCACCATCGCAGCCTGATACGATACCAACGTGAGAGGGATCTGAACCTGAGCCAAAGTAGATAATATCACCTTTCTGAGGAGTATATCCGCCTCCATTGGCATAGCTCTGCTTATATGTTCCTTGTTTAACGAAAAATGATTTTCCTGTAGATGTTCCGGCTGTTTTGGGTATTACATTAGTAGGTATGTTTGCCTGATCTGCACACCATGACACAAAGGCATGGCACCATGCGTAACCGTATCCTGACGGATCATAGCCATCTAGTAATTTACCTTTATAATAAGGATCTATCCACCCATTCCATTTTGTATACTTCGTCATATTAATGGAGGCTTCGGTGTAGCCTACCTGCGTTTCAGCAACTGCTACAATGTCGTCACGCGGATTCCCTGTGTTTATATGTGTGTTCTCATAAGCAGCTTCCGTCCTGAGAGGTACTGATGCCGGGAATACTGACAGCACGGAAATCAGGATGATAACACAATTGATGAGAGCCTGAAGCTTTTTAAAATTGATCTTTTTCATTTTAACTCCTCCTTAAAATCAGTGCTATCGTCAGATCTGTGTACATCAGATCATGAACGATAGAATCGTCTTTATACGTTTTACAAACAGTACTGTTTTTCTTTACATACTTATTATACCTTAATACCGTTTGAAACTCGATACAAAAAGTGTGGAGGATTCTGAGTAACAGATAACAGAGAAAAACGCCTATTTTACGCGAACTATACCGTTGATACAAATATCAACGACAATATTCTGCATTATGCTACCGGCTCTGATATATAAAAGTACACCCCTTCTGACTTCAGATGATCGTCAGAGGGGGTGTTTAGTTTTCCAGTATGGAAGTTGGATTGGTATAGTTTTAGAGTAGTGTGTTTTTACACACTACTGTAGTTCCAATCGGTTAAACCCTAACGGATACGAGGTGTTTTAGAGTAGCGAAAAAAGTATACTACTATAGTTTCTCAAAGTATACAAACCAGCAAATAAATATTTGTTGGTTGTGTACAAGCTGTTGGTTAAACAGCCTGTACAACACCTTGAATTAATCATATTATAGCACCTTTGTGGCTATTTGTCAATGGGTGGACACGTGCCTTCTTCAGTAAGCGGCTTAACTTCATTGCGATCAAAGAGATCATCAATGCTCAGGTTCTTGAAGCGAGGTATATTATAGCCGAAGGGAGTATTCAGAGCCTTGACCATATCCTTTACGTATGTATTCCATCTATCAAGGGAATCAAGGTAAGCAGCTGTTTTACCGGAAGACCTCTTACTGCTGCTTATCCACTTTTCGAGCTGCTTCTGTATGAGATAATGATACAGCGCGAAGTAGGAGTCGATCTTCGATATATTGCTGATAAACTCATCACATCTGCGGACTGCACCAAGATGGGCGATGAGATTTCTGTACCACGTAGCCATATTAATTTCACGAGCATTTTCTATATCCTGTTTGATCCATTCTCTTGTACGTTTGTTTCGGGAAAGATAGCGGTTACGTGCAGACTCTCCAGTAGCTTCATAGAGTTTAGTAACAAGCCTAAGGTAATCAGTACCGGCACTTCTATCAACAACAGAAGCACCGTAGAGAATGGAATCACGTTCAAGGCAATGGAAAGCCATTACATAACGTGCATTGACATTGACGAGGTTCTTTACAATGAGATAGACAACAGTGAGATACAGGCTGATTATAGCCTTGAACCGCTCTTTCTGGACAGCATCGCGGCTACCTTCTCTGACCTTCATCTTTACGCTGCTGAATTTACTGAAATCCATCTTCTCCATCATATCAGCAAGAGCAGTGATCTTCTTGTCAGTCGGAGGGTTCAGATCAGGGCCTTTGCATGAAGCATAATATCTGTCTATCTGAGGCACAGGCATACGCTTGAGGACGAATTCTGTGAGTTTAGTATTGTTTACCAGCCTACGGATATTAGCAGGGTTACAGAACTTGATGACGTATATAAAACGTGTGTTCTCAATAACGTTGTTTGCTATGAAGTTACGGAATGAGTTCTTTCCTTTTATCTGTTTACCAGTTTTGGGATCTTTCTCCTTTTTGAGTATCTTCTCAAGTTCTTCATCAAACTTCTCGCCACTCATATCAGCAGGCACACCGAGGATAGTGAGCGCATCGCGATACATCCTGAGTTTAGCATTCTCTGAGGGTTTCTTCATACGGGAAATATTCTTCACGATATTGAGTTCAGATACGTACTTTCCGCTATTATTGAAGAAATTATAGTCAGATATAAACGGAACATCCATCGCAAGATCTTTGGCTGTCTTGATAAAGCTTGCTATATTATCAAACTTGTTGATAAGTGTGGTAAGCAGATCGTTTATCTCTTTGCCGTCAAGGAAGAAGCACATCGCAAAAAGGAGCTTTGAGAAATAGGAGACATTGCTGCTCTTGCGGTAGGCATCCTTATCGATATAATCGGTGATCTTTTTGTAGTCGCCACTCTTAACCCATACCGGCATATTATCGCAGAAGCTGAGAAACTGTTTGGAGAATAAATTCCATAGGCTGTTAGCCTCCTCGGTATAGAATGCATCCTTCTGTTCCTCAGATACGGATGCACGGAGTCTATCCACATTATTCTTGCAAAGTGCAGAATGCTCCTTATAATACTTGAATATACAGAAATCGATAAGCTTATAGAGCTTAGAACGCACAGAGTCCATTTCCTGAGACTTTATCTTTGCAGCTTCTTCAAGCTCAAGCATCTTCTCTCTCAGCTTTTTTATGGAGAAGCCCATGTTCTTCTGAGACTTGATAACTATGAAATCATAGTACATATCGGCAACAGCCTTGAAATCCTCACCGGGGAACAGCTCTCTCAGGATGCAGAGATTCACGCTGTTCTGCTCTACGAACTTATTGTTGATCTCATCGAATCGAGCGTTGAAATAATGATCGAGAGTATCACGATATTCCTGTGGAAGCTTCGTATCTTCAAGCTTATACAGCCATGCTCTCGGATAATTTCCGGCGCTGTGGAAGCTCCATTGTCTGAGCTGTCCTGCAAAGGCCATAAGGTGATAGAGTCGCTTCTTTGTCTCTTCGGCTTTGCCTTTGTCCTTGCTCTTAGAGTCGTACTCAAAACCAAAGTAGCCGAGACGCTTGGTATTAAGGAGCTTTTCAAACTTATCACGGCTACAGCCGATGTTGATTCTGTCTTTTGGCTTCAGTGAGCCGTCTTTCATTGGATCCATGAACACATCATAGGGGTTCCGGGTACCCATGTATCCGATGAAGTCTTCTTTATCGGTGTCGATCTCTTCATCGATCATGTGATCAATGGCAGCCGTGATATTTGTAGCATAAACCGCTATGATCTTCTCTATATCAAGGATGTTATAGATGATCTGAATGTGAAGGTTATCATCAAAGGTTTTCCCGAAATATCGCATTTCAAGCTTATCCTTCAAACCGAGCATATCCTGTCCCACGGATTTTACTGGCTTGTCTACACCGGAATGCAACGGATTAATAGCTGAAAGCTTGGCATCTTTTACAAAGGGACGTTTGCTCGAAAAAGAAAGAGCAAGCTCGTCCGCTGAATTCAGCATCAATGAAGGATTATCAGCTATTGAAGAAAAGACATAATCGTTAGTGTCTATCTTATGCTCAACAACAGCGGTATTGCCATTGCCGAATGAAGTCATAAAAAGCTTGTCAGCACATACAAGAGTGGATTTAAGTCCTGCTGCTTTGTTGCGTGATTTCTTTCTGACGTTATTTGCAGCAGACTCAGAAGCAACTACCTCAACAGACTTTTCTACAGCCTCAGGAACTGTCTTAGCAACTTTTGTAGAATAAGCAGCAGACTTTTCAAGCTTTTTAGTCTCGCGAATATCACGAGGTTTAGCTTTCTTTTTCATTACTTCACATCCTTTATAGTTGTGAAGCCCTTTAACCTTATGTAAGGTGAAAGGGCTTCTTTGTTTTAGCCGGAGTAGTGTGAAATTACACTACTGTAGTTCCTCAAAATAACCAAATCATAATAGTGCGGTTTATGCATCCTGACCATATTATGACAACAGTTATTCCGTGTTGATTATATTATACCAAACATCGGCCAAAATGTCAATATAAATATACAAATATGTATATAGATAAGAAGATTTAATGATAATGAAATAAAAAATAATCTTTAGTATGTCGTTGATACTTGTATCAACGAAAACAGTTTTAGAAGGCCTTATAGGCGGCCTTTCGACCACCTATAAGGCCTGAATGATTAAGGCTTGATGAGAATTCCGTTTTTTAATTTATTTAATAAAGCTACATTCTGCTCGGCTGCCCCGGAATAGCTATTGACTCCATTTACAGCTGCGATTTTGCTCCTGTATGAATATGAACTGTCGGCACCTACACTTTTCAGTCCGTCTACGATACTTTTTGATGAACCTGTGTATTTTGGGAAATACTTAGTTGCAGTTTTAGTATTATTGACATTAGTGGTACTTGTATATAAACCAAAGCCTTCCCACGTAAATCCGCCTTCACCTGATGCGTAGAGCTTATTATCATCTCTTACCTGAACGAATTTGCCGTTAATAAGAGAAAGGAAATAAAGCTTGTTGCCACTTTTGAATATGCGGAATGCTTCCCATGTTGA
Source organism: uncultured Ruminococcus sp. (assembly GCA_946413815.1). Taxonomy (GTDB): domain Bacteria; phylum Bacillota; class Clostridia; order Oscillospirales; family Ruminococcaceae; genus Ruminococcus. The sequence goes on along the minus strand of CAMKMD010000098.1, from coordinate 5,452 downwards.
TACGTTATCTGTGTTTTTTAACGGAGCACCACTATCTGAGATATAAGCTGAAAGATACTTACCGGTATATGTCTTTAATGATACTGAATTTGTAGTGCCAGCTATAGATGTAATCGAACGATTATCAACTACCTTAAACTTCTCCCAGCTGTTGGCGGTAGATCTGTTAGCTATTGCAATAGTATGTACTGCATTAGGGTTGTCTGTATCCGAAGAAACGAATGATGAATTCTTGAGAGACTTGATGCTGATCTGTTTATTTCTGTAATTATTTGTGACATCGATATGCCCGACAGCATTGGTAAGATGTACTACATATACGTTGCGGCGAGGAGTATTTGTGTTGTCCCATATTCTGATATTATTGTTTGAATGCTCAGCTATGAGGGGTTTTCCGATGCTGTTGATACCGATACAGTATGCAGCATGATCGATCTTATTGTCATTATTATTATTCCAGTCATAATACACGGCATCACCGATGTGTATATTTGAGTCTGATGCTTTTTCTGACGCATATCCAAGTTTCTTAAGATAATTATACTGATCGTTAGCTACACTCCACTGTGTGTTCGAATAACCAATAATTTTTTTCTTTGCTTTAGGAATATTGATGCCTCCTGCCGTTAAACACTCTGAAACAAAGCTTGCACAGTTAGGCTTTGCCCACTTGTTGATTGAAGAATACTCGGGATTTGAACCATTATACCATCTTATAGCATAATTCACTGATGAAATGATATTATAGTTCTTTGAGTAAGGATTAGCTGCTGCCTCTGCTACTAAATTATAATTTGATCCTGATGTTATGGAGACGCAGTTTATAGAATTTACGCCTATAAGAGTAATGGCGGTTGCCATAACAGTAAGCCTCTTGATGATATTCATAATAATCCTCCTTAATGATATGGATATTTGATTTCTGTTTATGATCTGTCTGGGATTTTTTCTTTTTTTACCTCCTTCTATTGCCCTTCCAGAGCTCACATCATGGTTTCCGTGTTTCTGTAATTATATGGTACACTATCTCAATAAAAATGTCACAACAAAAAGGGTGGAACTTTTCTGGACGCTGAAATAGTAATACATATACTTAATATCACCGTCATAAAACCCTTCCCTATTAATTATCGGTTCTGCTTTCGTTGATACTTGTATCAACATTGTGAAACCGAAACAGATAGGTGGCTTGTTCAGAGAGCGCTGTCGGCACTTTATTGAACTGCCGACAGCGGATTGAGAATCAAGGGTTTATGATTAGGGCTTAACGAGAGTCCCATTCTTCAATTTATTTAATAAAAGCACATTCTGCTTGAGTGTTCCGGAATAGCTATTGACGTCATTTGCAGCAGCGATCTTCTGCCTGAATGCATAGGATGAGTCAGCACCTACGGCCTTAAGTGCTTCTACGATACTTCCAGAAGAACCAGTGTACTTCGGGAAATACTTCTTAGTGCTACGTGTATTATTGGTAGTGGAGTTTTCAGGACGCTTGAGCTTTCCCTGTTTAAGGAGATTGAGCATTTTAGTATTCTCTGTCGCACTTCCAGTGTACGGAGATCCTATTGAGTTTGCGGCAGCTATTGATTTCCTATAAGAGAAGTTGCTGTTTATACCCAGTGAATTAAGGGCATCTACGATTGATTTGGAGTTCCCGCTATACTTTGGGAAATACAACGCTGAGTTTCTGTCAATATTCTGTTCACGCTGATTAACTATTTTTACAGTGAAAGATATCTTAGCACTGTCACAATAGCCAGCTGAATTTGATGCTGTTACATAAGCGGTATAACTGCCTTCTTCGTTAAAGCTGACCGTAAGTTTTCCGTTAGGCATAGCTGCTGTTTTCCATCTCTTTCCACTCTTGTCGATACCGATAGTATATGCTGTTCCAGTATCGGAAGAGGCAGTAAATGAAATACTTCCTCCCTTTGTTATAAGTGATGTGTTAGCTGTAAGCTTGCTTGTAGAAGGCTTGACTTTTTTATTAGGAATGGTTCCACCGGGATGTTTCCACACTCCGTTGAAGCCAGCACCTAAAAGATCTTTTATAGTCACCTTATTATGTTCTCCCCAGAATGTCCCCCAGTTAATTTTGTTGTTCTGTGAGCCATAACACTGAGCAACATAAACAGTATTCCCTTCGATCTTCCAGATCATAGCAGTATGGGAGTTGTAATCCGAACGAATTATATCTCCGGGCTCCAGTATTACCTTTCCAGCATTTCTGATTGCTGTCCAGCCGTTGTTTTTATCTCCATCTTTAGCATATACAACGTTTGTGGTAGGATAAGTTCCGAAAACATCAACGGCGAGCTGCCTTGCAAATGCGTAGCACTGCTTGCCGCCGTATTTAACAGTATTAGGAGTTAACCATTTACTGCCGTTCGGATAACGAGACTTTAAAGCTGTAAGCTTTGCTGTTATCTGACTATTAGTCAGATATGTTGCTGCAGCAGAGGCAGTTATGCTTCTGTCAGAATTATTTGTATAGGTGATGGATGCCGCAGAGAATGTAACTGCGGAAACGAGTGCTGTTGCCATAACGGCAAGTTTCTTGATTATAGTATTCATTGATACTCCTCCTTAAGATATGAATGTTTGTTTACGGTCTGTGATTGTTTTCTGTTACATTTAAAAAGCTTCCTGAACCCTCCTTTCTGTTTGCTTTTTGAAATTCTCAGTTGTGAATTTTGTGTTTCTGTAACTATATAATACATCATTTCCATAGAGAAATCGAAACAAAAAGTGAGGAGTATTTAATAAGAGCCGAGATTTGAGTACTATAGAAAAAGAGAGAGGCGGTCAACCGACCGCCTCTCTGATAACTTGGCTTAGGGCTTTATAAGGTTGCCTGCCTTGAGCTTATTCAGCATGGTCGTGTTCTGAGCAGCTGTACCGGAGTAATTACTGATACCGTTGACTGCTGCAACGCTCTTTCTGTAAGAATAGGAGCTATCAGCGCCTACAGCCTTGAGTGCATCAGCAATACTTCCGGAAGAACCTGTGTACTTAGGGAAATATTTTTTAGTGGTGTTACTGCTTGATGAATCATTAGCACCCGGCTTTTTGAGTGTGCCTGCCTTGAGCTTATTCAGCATAGTTGTATTCTGAGAAGCTGTTCCTGAGTAATTACTGATACCGTTGGCCGCTGCGATCGTCTTACGATATGAATAAGAGCCGTCATACCCTACCGCTTTGAGTGCTTCAGCAATACTTCCGGAAGAACCTGTATACTTAGGGAAACAGCCGGTTGAGGGCGTAGGCTGAGGATTTGATGTGCGTGATACAAGTGCAAACCAATCAACCTTTGTGGAAGAATTGTTACTTGTAGAACTGAGAAATGATGCTGTTTTCCATGCATCACCGTTGCTTTCTGCACAACGATTCACACTGTCGATAACATGATATGTACCGTTGCTGCTGTTATAGCCGGTAATTGCAATGAAGTGACCGTTAATACCTGCCCTTCCGACATGAGCAACAGCTACTCCACCGTTCTTAAGATGATTAATAAGATTTGTATTTTTTATTGTGCCGTACTGCTTAGAAGTAATTTTGAAGCAGTATGTGCTGCCATATTTTGCAGTAATATTGCCATATAAAGAATCTCTGTAGGTTCCGCCGTTGCCGGGCTTCCAGTATCCGTTGCTCTGTGCCCAGCTTGCAAGAGTGTTCATGTCCATCTTCTTTCCATTAAGTGCATAGACGGCATTTGCCATTGAAAACAGACCGCATCCGGAGGTCCGGAGAGCTCTGCTCCAGTTTGAAGCATTCTGGTTATAAAGGCGTCCGCTTGCGGCCTCAGCTTCAAGTGAGGAGACGGAAATGGGGCAGCCTCCTATGGGTAAAACATTTGATATCTGTCCGGTCATACATGATGCAATGCCCAGTACAGCAAGGGTTGTTGCTATTGATCTCTTGAGTATAGTCATGATTATTCCTCCTTATAGGTATGGATGATAATGTGTGCCTTGGATTTTCCTAATGAGTATTCTTCTTTCTGTTAACCTCCTTTTTCATTGCTCTATCCGAGCTTCCCGTGGTTTCTGTACTTCTGTAATTAAATGATACACCATTTCAATGAAGAAGTCATAACAAAAAGTGTGGAGGATTTATGACAGCAATGATTAACGTACAAAAACACCTATTCTACGCTGATTATAACGTTGATACAAGTATCAACGACACAGGGGAGAACTGTTTTCTCAGCTCTCCCCTCTTTATTGTATCGGATATGCCTTCATTCAGACAGAGGCGTTGTCAGCGATCATAGTAGCCTTTGCTTTTCTTTCGGTTTCTGTGATGAATACGAATACGCATGACATGATGCAGAGCGTTGACCAGTCGGAGGCTGATATGAGGTGAGATTAAGATGCCTGTAAGCGATTCACAGCGGAAAGCAACTAACAAATATCTCGAAAATTACGATGATATCAAGCTGCGCGTTCCTAAAGGAAAACGTGAAGAATACAAGGAATATGCCGCATCTAAGGGATGCAGCCTTAATTCACTTCTAATTGAGTTGATTGAGAAAGATATGGCAGAAACAAAAAATCTCCCAGAGAGCGCTCCAGAAGTTGACAAGGAATAATACCATTTTCTTTCATTCAAAAATAATTATTGACATATCCAAATCGATGTGTTATAATGAAAATTGCAATAAAAAAGCACCCCCACAGGAAGTATCCGGACGGCAATCCGAAATACTTCCCATAATCAAACAGATGCTAGAACATCTGAATGACTTAGTGAGAATGCTATTTTTCCGTGTCTTTTACTATGCAGGTGAAGCACACCCCTCACCTTATCCATAGTATAGCACAGTAAATAGATTACTGTCAAGCCTTTCAGAGTTATGTCCATTAGCATCTGAAGGGCTTGCCTTTTTATATAAAAACATTTGAAGCTTGACAATTGAATAGGAGACAGTTAGTGCGGATTCTCCTCCGAACTCCCGCTGATGAAGTTGAGAGGACTGAGCCATGATGTGAGCCTGTTCAGCATAATGCTGAATGCCATCATTTTTCGTTGTAATGACAAGGCAGCTGCTAACACAAGTGCGTTAGCGTCACGAGCCAGAGTAGGGTAGAGAATGCGGATAGGTGTACCCACTTATCTGCCACACACTGACATTGAGTGTTTTCACTCCAAGACAACCGGCTAACGATCCAATACTATTCTTTTTTATATGACAAGTGCTCAGAACACAGTCCTGTATTCTGAGCAGTTATCATAGTTTGAAGGGTGGGAGATGGGATTCGAACCCACGGTCTTCGGGACCACAATCCGACGCTTTAACCAGCTAAGCTACACCCACCATATTAAATAAAAACGAGACGCCCCTAAGGGAGTGCCCCGGAGTTGTTGGATTGGCGCGCCTTGCTGGATTCGAACCAGCGGCTTACTGCTTAGAAGGCAGTTACTCTATCCAGCTGAGTTAAAGGCGCAT
>CAMKMD010000097.1 GCA_946413815.1 uncultured Ruminococcus sp. | reverse complement strand
TCTGCGTAAAATCGCTGATTACGGCTTGACAAAAACGCTATACTAATGCTATAATTAGAAAAATGAGTCTCTTTTCAGAATTGTGTTGCTGTGATAAATCAGAATGCGAGGTGATTGCTGTGTCCTATTATGATGAAGACTTTAAGTTGGCCGAAGTCATATCCTTCCTGAAAAACAGAGACTATTCCTCCTTCGACTTCCGCCGCGAATACACCGCCAATGATGCCTTGATTTCTATAAAAGACACAGACGCGCTCCTTACCATCTGCAATGTTCCGGACAATATGATTCCGGAGCAAACAGTCATACAGGTGATAGATGTGCTGGAGCATCTGGATGAATGCATCGAACAGGCGTCTGACTGGCTCACATCCCATGAATTCGAACTCGGATTGCAGCACATCAAAAATGAATGGAAACCCGGGGAAGCATGGGTCAGAAGGGTCAAAGCGTTTTGCGAAGAAAAAGAAAGCATACGTGACAGAATGAAAAAAAGATATACGGTATCCGAGATCTGTTTTAGATGGGATGATGACTTCTGGCCGCCTTCTGTTATTAATGAATACTGGCGGGGTCCTGAACCTCCAAAGGGTGCCGATGTTTTTTTCATAGATTTCTGCCACAGAGACTGTGATTCGGGCTTCCGCTTCATGTTCCTTTGCGAGGACCGGAGACTGTATAAGTTCATAATACATGTCCTCTGATTGACCGCAGGAACACTTTTCTTAAGATGGCGAAAAATAAAACATGGAGGTGCATGAACAATGCCAAGAAAACCTGCAAACCCGAAAACCGATACTGCAAAGAAAACAACACGCAAGAAAAAAGCCACTGTCGAAGCAGTCGCAGAGACCGCTTCGATTACAGCAGCCAAAGTTGTAGAATCTATTGCAGAAACAGCAGCCGTTGATGCACCTGCTGTCAAAGCCCTTGCCAAAAAGCGCGGCAGAAAGCCAGCGGCAAAGAAAGCCGAAGCTGTCGTTGAAACTGCTCCGGTCATCGCAGAGCCGATTGCTGAGATTGTCACTGAAGCCCCTGTCGCTGAAACACCTGAAAAGAAAACACGCAAGCCCAGAGCGAAGAAGGCTGACAAAAAGTCGGAGCCCGTTCTTATCACCACGCTTCAGCTTGGGGATGCGGAGTTTGACATCAGCGATATCGCAGCTAAGGCATATAAGGCATACAAGTCCACTCATAAGCGTAAGGCTGTAACAGAATTCCGTGTTTATGTCAAGCCGGAAGAGGGAGTGGCATACTTCACTGTCAACGGTGAAGGTTCACCTGATTTCAAGATCAATCTATAATACACCATCTCCTTTGTAATGCAGTCGAGTGATCGGCTGCATTACTTTTTATCACCTTCCTCCATATCATCGATCATTTCCTGAATCTCGTCATCAATATGCGATGCTCGCTTCTGAAGCACCTCGATAGCCTTTTTGATTGCAGGCGGATACGGGATTCCCATGAGCGAAGTGTTCTCGATAATGGAAAGCAGCTCATTGACACAGAAGCCGATGCAGGTCGCATCACGAATATATGTGGTACCGATCATGATGTCCATGCGGACTGCCACAACGACCATGAGCAGAATGCAGAATTTCTTTGCAAGCCCGACCCATCCGGCTTTGGAACTGAGTCTGCCAGTCTTGCTGTGCTTGCTTCTGCCCATAGATGCGGTGATCAGTCCGGTTGTGAAGTCGATTGCCATAAAGATGATGAGTGTTGCCAATGCTGAATCCCACCCTCCGAGCAGTGCCGCAAAAAAGCCGCCGATGACCCCGGCGGCAGTACAGATATTTTCTTTCATTGAATCATCCTCTCTTAAATTGTCACATCCACTACCTTCACAGCACGGATCATCGGACTGGTATTATCGGTGATCGCTTTCCAAGCAAGATAATAATTGCCGGCAATGATACCATTACATTCATGCAGCACATTGATATAGTTGCCCACAGTGCCGAGCCAGCCGAACGGAACAGAAACTGCCTGATTATTCTGGATAGCCTCGTAGATATATCTTGCAGTATCCGCCGGAGAAAGTGTATCATTGTTTTTCGGCACAAGCCACATCTCGCCAATATCCGTAGCCCCCGACTTATAGCTCATCATGATCTTGTTGGAAGAACTGATGTGAACAGGCTCTACACACATCGTATAAATGGTCTGTCCCCAGTTGAAGTCCGGCTGATTGTAGTAGATTGCATAGCCGTTCTCCTCACAGCAGAAATGCTGATACGATTCTGTGAAGCCGGCAAGAGAACGGTATCCGTCATTGTAGAAGGTGTAAAGCTTTTCGCCGTAATCATGGAGCGCGCCAATGGAAGCCCTGAACAGTGTGACATCCGGCTTTGTCTGCGGGATCTGCAGCACCTTCGGTACAAGGGTATTCAGCTTTTCGGTCTCCGATGCCTGCACGCCCATTGCCACAAGATTTCTTGCAAGCTGATCTCGCTGATTGTCCAGTTCGGTCAGATAATTTGCGATACTCATGCTGTCACCTCCACAATATTTGAAAGGGTCTCCTCCACTCCGGAGAGTGCAGTTTCAACAGCTTCAAGTCGTGTGTAAATATCCGTGATAGAGGTTTTCGCTCCCTGCATATCATAGAGGATCTCGGTCTTGAAGCGCTCGAACACGCCCTCATTGACACCCACACGCTCATTCAGGTTCATTGCGGCAGTGTATGCCTCATTCCAGCGAGAAACATGGGATTCTGTAATGCCGTTGAGCGTTGTGAGGTTGTGATGCCAGTGCGCTTGTCCGATCACAGTTGCGATAGATGCCATGTCATCAAGCATTTCCTGCGTAATTCCATCCAGAATGGCTTTATTCGCATGAGAATGTGCCTGCGCCGAAACCTCGCTCAGTCCTGTGGACAGCCCATGCAGTGCGCCTGCGGTCGAAGCCTGAAATGCCGCCTGATCACGCATATACTGCTCGGTTATCGTATCCAGCACAGACTTGTTTTCATGCGTGTGTGCGGTATTGGAAAAGTTGTTGACGGATTCAAAGAGCGTGTGAATCTGCTCTCTTGTCCAATCCTCAAAGGGCGGATATTCAGCAATTGCGTCGATCATTGCCTCAGTAATGCGGTCAAGCACAGCTTTGTTATTATGCGTGTGCGTACTCGGTCTGAGGTTCTCCACGGCTTCATTCAGTGTCTGAAGCTCATAGGTTGTGCTGTCCTCGAACTGCTGCAAACCGAAAAGGTCAGAGAGCAATTCCGGTGTAAGCGCATCGAGCGTATCCTTGTTATCGTGTGTATGAGATTCTTCTGCAACAGGAGCAATCTGCTGTTCAACAATGGTCTGCACCTCAAATGTTTTCGGATATTCGGACATATCCGGTGTAATGCCGTCCTTGCCATGCAGGGATGCCAGCCACTCCGCCTCGGTGCCGACATAACCGTGCTCTACAGCGATTTCATAGGCACTCTTACCATCCAGACCATGCTCAGCATCCTCGATGCGTTTCAAAAGCTGCGTATACAGATCCGGTGTCGGCGGGATAGGCGGCTCATCACCTTCAAAGCCCGATTCACGGATATTCAGCGTGACCGGAACCGTTGTCGCTCTCACAGTCGTGTCGGATTCCGTATCATAGCCGAATACAGCCATTTTCACTGCACCTGCATGAAGTTCCGCAGGCAGGTACAAGGTTGTTCCCTCTGTGCCGAGCACAACGGAATACACCTCATCGCACTGCGAGAACTGCACGACCTTGTGAAAACGTTTCCAGTCTCCGTCAAATGTGAATTTGAACTGCACGTACTGGATCTGGTGGTCTGCGAGGATCTCACGTTCCACGATCTCAATGCTCTGGTTCTTTACAAGGAATTTCCACATTATTCATCACCAACCTTCCATTCTCTGTTCTCACGGTCATATTCCATATATCCGTCAAGACACTGCACTTTGTCAAGTCCGTGCGGATCGTCCTGACCGCTGTTGTTATCCCAGTTGCCGCCCTTAGTTACAGCCGCCCAGTCGTCGAGACTGCCTTCATAAGTCAGTTCATGCAGCGGAGTGTAGTTTATCATGTGAGAGCCGAGTTTTTTCACGTTGTTGCTGAGAGTCAGGCTCTGTAAAGGCGTTCCCACGAAGCAGAATCCGGGTACTTCCTCGCACTCCACACGGGCAGAGGTCAGTGTGCGGGAGTCCATAAACAGATAGGTTCCGAGGGTAGCCAGTGTAGCAGGGAGCATTACAGACGTGAGCGATTCGCAGGCAAACGCCTTTTCTCCGATGGTCGTCACGGATGCGGGCAGATTCAGTTCTGTAAGACCGCCCTGGTCGTACATAAAGAAAGAACGCTCGCCGATTTCTGTAAGGCTTGTCGGGAAACTTGCCGATGCCATGCTCTTGCAGCGTTCAAACAAGCTGTTTCCGATTTTGGTGATGCCGTCCGATACCACAAGGCTTCTGATGTCCTCATTCTCCCAGAAAGGCGACTGCCCGATTTCATAGTCGTAAGTCTCACCGGTTCCGTGCAGCAGGAGCTTGCCGTTTTCGTACAGAACATAGTGGATGTTCTCGCCGCAAGTACCGATCTCTACGATGCCGCCGATGATGTCATCGACCTCCGTCTGCAAGGTAGCGACCTTGTTAGTCAACTCTGTGACCGTCTCGTTATATTCCTGCATTTCCGCTGTGATCTGTGCAAGCTGTGCCAACATCTCTGTGACCTTACATTTGCCGAGGATACACCTGCAATAGCCGCAGACATTCCTGTCCTCACGGTAGTCGTACCAATCACGCTCCGTCAGCTCCGTTTCGCCCGGATTCAGGCGAACAGCATACATCAGCAACCTCACATGATCCTCGTCCTGCGGGATAGACGGAAGCTGCGGACTCTCCGCAGGCGTACCGGGAAACAGCTTCAGCGTCACACTGCGGACTGCCTCCGTGGTATCCAGATAAATGCAAATACCCACATAGCGAGGAAGCGACTCGTCCATATATTCGGAGAGGTCGATGGAATAGCGGGCATCGTTGATAAAATAATGGCCGTTGATCCACGCCTTACCTCTGCCAACTGTAACCTTCAGTCCCGAAGATGCGGCTGTCAGTTTGAAACAGTCGCCGTAATTGTCCTGAATGCCGTTGCAGATGATACTTCCGAGGTAGTCGCAGAAATTCTCCGCGGTATAGGTGCGGTCAAGACCCTTTGAATTAAAAAATCCGCTTGAAAAAGCCATATAAATCACTCCTTAAATGTCGGTGTCAGGCTTCTGCCGTTCTGGTCAAACGCTTCTATCATGCCGATAAGCTGCACTTTCGGCTGAATCATTCCGAAACGCTTATGCTCGACCGTCACATAGTCACCGACAATATAATCACGGTTATACACATACTGTGTGGAATTGGCAGCAATCTCCGACTCCGATGCAGTTTTCGGATCAACCAGTTTTTCCGAGCCTCTTGTCTTCAGCAGCGCTATATACTGCTCCTCCGGAATCGGCACTGTTTCACCTTCGACCTGTTCTTCCTCAGAGATGTCCTTTGCATCCACATACAGCTCATAGCGGTCGAGATTGGTCGGCTCGGCATCCACACAATATGTGGTGTTCTTGCGCTCTGCACCCTCGCCGTGGCCGTAGATATAGGCGAAATTGCGTGTAATAGCAGTATCCGAAGCGTAGGAGAAAGAAAGCAGATTGCTGTAAGCATCGGAGAAAATGATATGTGGATTATCCTCCTGTATCAGACTTCGGTCAGTGCCTTCTGCAAGGTCAAGCACCATTTTATAAGTCTCACCAACATCTTTCACAAGTCGGATATTTGCAGTGCCGCCGATCTTCTCACAAATGGTGTATACCCATTCCATCAGGTTTTCATAGGATACCTGCAACGTCGTTGTCTGCTCCCAGCAACTGCCAGATACAGTGCCGAGGGATAAGCCCGGAATGCGGCGGTTATCATTGAGAAGTGTATTCTGCCTGACAATATCATGCACAATTTCGCTGTATGGCTTCTGTGCTGTGACATTGTATGTCGGGTGAATGATGCGGCGCTCCAACAGGCACATGAGGAAACGCCCCCGCACCGTGAGGTAGTCGCCGTTCTCGGCATCAGTATCGATCTGTACCGACTCAATGATGCCGAAGTGTTGGTTATCATCATCTCTGCCGACAATTCTGCCTGTTTGGAAGATAGAGAGATTCTCCGGATTGGCGGCGATATACACCTCAAAGCTGCCGCACTGGTAGTATTCGATATCCCACAGGAGCGAAGAAAAGCTGTCACACACCGCTTCAAGGGTGATCGTCAGGCTGTCCGCCTCAGCGTCCATTCTGTAGACTTCAATTTGCATATCACACCCCCAGATAAGCGTTTGTGTGGACGATGGTCACTTTCAGATTTTGCAGTCCGGTCCCTCGCAGATAGAATCTGTTTTTGCCTTCACGCAGCGTCAGCCAAGTCGAGCCGGACACGAGCCGGTTGATGATGTTGGTTTTCACACCGCCTCGGTCGAGTGTTACCGTTTTATGACCAGTCTTTGTGGTAACAGTAATGATATCTCCGGCGAGAATATCTCCCTTGATCTGCAAATATTCATCGGTATCTGCATTATACAGCGTGGGAGAACGGACATCGGCGAGGGATTCAATTTGCAAGGTGAAACCGATCTCGTCACCATCATTGATGATCTCCATGATGTTCTGCATGTTGAATTTGCCCAGCACAAAAGGCTCCGGGTTGCTCTCGGTCGGAAACGGGAACGTGAAAGCGCCCGTGATCTGGCTGTAATATGCCATGACGGATTCCGTGGAGTACCAGTAGATATCCGGACAGAGAATTGAGATCTGACCCGTGACAAGCTGCTCGAAGTTGCTGACCTCACAGGTTTCCACATAGCCCTCGGTGAAAACATCTATGCCGGCGGTTTTGTAGTGGACTTTTACATATCTGCTCGGTTTCACCACCTTGTAGAGCTGATGGCGACGCTTTTCTACGCCCACACCTCTCATCTCAAAGTGAATGACCACATTCCGCTTCTCAATGAAGGCGTTGTTCAGATAGCTGCCGTCCATGCCTGCATAGGAGGAGGTGCTGATCGTGCCGGGCGGAGGTGACAAGCCCTCAATCTGAGAAGTCATATACTGATTCGCCGTGGCGGTCATGTCAACTCGGTCGCCATTGGCATTTTCAAGAATAAGGCAAAAAGACATACAATGCCCCCTTTACTTTTTCATCTTGTGTGTGATATAATAATAATAAATTAGATTCTCGAATGGAGTGATGGATATGGGTTTAACTCAATCAGAAGAACTATTATGCCAAAATGTAGCTTCAATAATAAAAGACTATCGAAGAGAAGAATTATCGGAATCAATTACTGCAGCTCATGTAAAAAAATGGATAAAACAATTCCCAACTGAATCTAGGGAATTATTACTTAGTGAAACCGCAAATATTCTTTCAGATTGGTATTTTGATACAACATACATAAAAAATAGTTTTTTTCGAGACGTAGTAAGATTTGTAACTAATAAATATGGTTTCGTGTCAGAAAATCTCGTTTTTCGGGAGGCTGTTTTTCTTAATCTACAAGAATGCGGAAAAAGTCAAGACCGCTTACTAAGGATTCTTGAACAAGTGGCTATTAGCTGCTTTAATGAATCGATAATAACCGATCATTCTTTAAAAAGAAAACACTACATTTATATAGATGACGGGCTATACACTGGCAGAACATCAATAAGAGAAATTCGTCAAGTCGTTGAACTGTTGCCATATGGATCTACATTAGATTGCTTTTTTCTTGTCGCAGGAAGTAATGGACTTGCATACAATTATAAAACAATCTCACCTATAGCAAAAGAACATGGTATTGAATTAGCCTTATATAGACATAGGATACTAGATAATATCCCGTATGCAGAAGTTACGCAAATCAATGCAACAACTAAAGAAGAAACATACAGTTTTTATCAGCATTGTATGTGGCCTACGAACGACATTTTATCTGATAGTGATATAGCTGAATTTGCTACAATGTTGGACAACAAAAGGGCAAAGTATTTGTTTCGAGATAAATACTGGAAAAACGATAAGGGCATTTTCACATCTTCAGATGCAAGAAATGAGATAGAAAGAATATTTATCCGTATGGGCATAAAACTTTTAAATGGAAAAATCGGGAACGATTGTCTTTACCCATTAGGGTTTCACTGCTTTTCATCGTGGGGGTTTGGCTCTTTTCTTGCATCTGACCTTAACATTTCTAACACCTGTCCTTTGGTTCTGTGGTCTGAAGTTTCAGGATGGAATCCGCTTTTTCCACGGAGAACAAAATATAATAGCCATAGTGATGTTGAAATGATTGATTTTGAAAATTGGAGCTTAACTGAGAATGACATAAATTCTATATATTCCGACAGTATATTGTAGTAAGCATATTTCAGCTCATACCCCTAGTGCATTCCGCGTCTGACGATAGATCTCCAGCCGTGACAGTGATTTTGGACTATTATTGGTCTGATTTACTGTGCGGCTGTTGTCGTTATTGTAGTTGTTGACAACGGTCGTACCGCCCGCGCCTGCCATTGCGCCGGTCACACCGGACATATCCACATTGAAGTCAGAATTCATTGCAATGGTCATAGCGTCCGCCACACCGGAGATTGCCTTCTCGACGTATTTCTTGCTCTTGTTGATACCGTCGGCCAATCCCTTCATGAAGTCCGGCATCCAGGATTCAAATTCTGTCAGAGGGCCCTTATCAGGAACGGAGAAATGCAGATAATCGCTGATCGCTCGTGCCACGTCAGCAACCGTATTGATGAGATTGCCGAGCATATAGTTCAGACCGTTGATAAGGTTCTGCATGAGATCTCGTCCCCACGACCACGAGCTGTTGACCTTTTCCATGACTGCATCATAGACAGCCCTCATTGCATTGCTGACCGCGTCACGCACACCACTGAGCCGGTCGCCGATGCCGTCCCGGATGTTATCCCAGATTGACAAAACAGCGTCCTTTACCTGATTCATCGGGTTTCTCACGATATCCGGCATCGCATTCCAGACAGACTGCACCACGGTTCTGATTGCATTCAGCGCAGTATTCACAACATCCTTCGCAGCATTCCAAGTTGTCGAGATCACATTTTTGATGTCAAGCTGTCCGGTATTGATGAGCGTTTTCATTGCTGTCCAGATCGCAGTTACGATCTTTTTAATTCCGTTCAGTGCGGTTTCAATAACAGATGCAGCCGCTTTACATGTGGTCGTAATGACATTGCGGATATTTTCAAGCGCCATTTTGATCGTGCTGACGATCGTTTTCCAGCCGGAAGTGATACCGCTGCTGATCTGCGACATCGTCGCATCAATCGCAGTATTGGCTTTTGTCCAGACTGTTTTGACCGTATCAAACACCTGCGTCATGAAGCCCTGTACCGCTGTGACAACATTGGACAGAGCGTTCCTGATAACAGTGCTGATCGTTTCCGCAAGATTTCCTGCAAAGCCGTTGACAGCATCGCCGACAACATTTGCATTTGCGTTGATACCGTCCGCAAGTCCCTGCATGAAGTCAGGCATCCAGCTCTCAAAATCCGCAAGAGGTCCCTCATCCGGAACAGAGAAGTGCAGGAAGGATTTGATCTTGTTTGCAACACCCTTTACAGCGTCTGCAACCTTGTTGATACAGCCCTTAATGCCGTTCACAATACCGTTGATGATGTCAGCACCCCATGAGAAAGCCTCAGATGCGAGATTTTTAATGAAGCTGACCGCCGCGTTGAAGCCGTTGACAATCGTTGTCTTGATTGCAGTGATCTTCTGAGATACAGCAGACTTCACATTCTCCCAGATATTCGAGACCGTGGTCTTGATGGCATTCATCACATTGGATACTGTATTTTTGATGCTGTTCCAGATATTTGCGACTGTCGCAAAAATTGTATTCAGAATACTGCTGACAAAACCGCTGATAGCGTTCCAGATACTGCTCACCACAGAATAAATGGCATTCAGAACAGCGGAAATGTGTGCGCTGATGCTATTCCAAATGGAAGATACAACCGACCAGATCGCATTGAGAATACCGGAGATAAAGCCGGAGATCGCGTTCCAGACTGTAGAAACGACATTGCTGATCGCATCCATCACCGTAGTGATCGCAGTATGAATCGCATTCCATACAGTTTCAATTACGGTCTTGATCGCCTCAAGCACAATTGTCACAACAGCTTTTATCGTCTCCCATGTGGTTGTGATCTTTTCGTGAATCCAGTCCATAACACGGGAGATGATCACATGGATCGCTT
>CAMKMD010000096.1 GCA_946413815.1 uncultured Ruminococcus sp. | reverse complement strand
CCTGCAAGAGAGGGCGTCCCCTGAATAGATATAGGTTTTTTGACAGACTGAAGGGACTGCATAGCAGTCCCTTGTTTTTTATCTCTTATTTCTTATTATAGTCCTGCTGCACAGGAATGTGATCAGGAAGTAGCCGCCGTATATCAGGAGGAGTATCGCTGATGTGAGGAGCACTGACTGGAATATTCCCTCTGTTCCGAAGAACTGCATGAAGAATATTGAGAACTTCATTCCGAATACTGAGTGAAGGATGCCGAGTAGCAGGGGAAGCATGAAGAAGAGAGAAGTCTGAAGGAAGAGCGATCTTGTGATATCAGCCTCCTCAGCGCCTATCTTGCGAAGCATCTCGTACCTGCCGATGCTGTCAGTGCTCTCTGAGAGCACCTTGAGGGCGAGGATAACACCGCTTGCGAGAAGGAATACAAGACCGATGTAGAGACCGAGGAAGGTCATTATAGCACCTATTCCTACGCTTGATGCCATGATCTGCATCTTTGTCATGAAGGAGATGTCTGTAAGTGTCTCTTCATTCTCTGCTGCCTTGCGCATTACCTGGTCTATTCTGTCGCTGACAGTCTTTTCGGCAGCCTCTTTATCCTCTGATCTGTAATTACCGATGAGGCAGTCATAATTGGCATTTTTTTCATCTATGACCTCGTCGGGGACTATGAATAGACCGAAGTTTGCACGGTTAGCGGACAGATGTACGAATCCATCAACACATTTATCGTTCTGAGGTCTGAGAGTATGTCCTGATATGGTTATCTCCCTGCCTTCGCTGAGTATAGTTTCGCGGATCGCGGCAATGTCCTTGTAATTGCAGGTAAGGATATAGCTGTCATCATCAAGAGTGAGTTTTTCCTTTCCGAAGATCTCCATTATCCTGTTATATTCGCTGATGCTGATATACTCTTCGGGCAGTTCGGGGAACATGAACACTACCTTTTCCCTGACATCGTCCATTTTATCGCCTAAGAAGCTTCCGAGTGTGAATTCGTGGTCGGTATATGTCCTGAACTCTGCATAATCGCTGAAGTCCTCCGAGAGGTCATAACCATGCTCAGAGCAGAGCTCTGTAAGACTTCTGTGACTCTCACGATCATCTGTTTCGTAACCGCTGATGAACTCATAGTCTGCCGGACAGAGAGTCCTCATGCTCTCGTTCATGGAGTTGCGAATAGAGAATGCACTTGTAAGAGCGCATACAGTGACGAAAAGCATAAGGCAGATAACTGACATGGATAATACCATGGTGTTTACCGTGCTGCTTATCTGACGGAAGGTGAAAGCGTTGAGACCGCTGTGATATGCCTTCTTCATTGACATAAGGACTCTTAGGAGCATACCTGATACTGACCAGAATATGAGCACTGTGGAGATACAGCCTACAGCAATGTAGATAAGAATATCGCTTGGATTGAGATAATACATTCTCCAGCCAACCTGATAGTAAGCATATCCGAGGGCGGATACAGCGAGGATAAAGAGTATCACGCAGAGCCAGGGATTCTTCAGCTTTATGGTTTCAGCCTTACTGCCGGACTGCATAAGGTCAATGAGCTTCATCTTTGTAACAACGAAGCTGTTGAAGATTACAACAACGAGATACATCACAGCGAAGTAGATGATGGTCTTTACTATAGCCTTACCTGAGACTGTGAACTTATAAGCTGTCATATCGGCATCAAAGAGATTAGCTACAAGGGCGCTCATCAGCTGTGAAAGACCTATACCGGTAAGCAGGCCGATGAGGAGGGAGCCGATACCGATAACGAGAGTTTCGATAAAGAGTATGGCGGATATCTTGCCCTTGCTCATTCCGAGCATCATATAGAGGGCAAATTCCTTGTTGCGTCGCTTCATAAGGAACCGGCTCGCATAGACGATAAGAAGTCCGAGTACAGCGGCAACGAAAACGCTTGTTCCGGAGATAGCGGAAACGAGAAGTTTAACAAGCTCGTCTGTTCTTTCGTTCATCTTCATCATGGCAGCCTGACTGCCGATTGCGTTGAAGACGTAGAATATGGAGACTCCGATTACGAGAGTGAAGAAGTATATAGCATAGTCACGCATACTCTTGCGGATATTGCTGAGGGAGAGCTTAAAGAGCATCGCTTACGTCACCTCCCAGAAGTGTAACAACATCGATTATCTTGTCGAAGAACTGCTTTCTTGAATCACCGCCGCGGCTTATCTCGTGGAAGAGCTTTCCGTCCTTGATGAAGATAACACGGGATGCGTAGCTTGCAGTGAAGCTGTCGTGAGTTACCATCATTATCGTTGCTTCAAGTTCACGATTGAGAAAATTGAACCTTTCAAGTAGCATCTTAGAAGACTTTGAATCAAGAGCGCCTGTTGGTTCGTCGGCAAGTACAAGCTTCGGAGAAGTAACGATAGCTCTTGCGGAGGCTACTCTCTGCTTCTGACCGCCCGACATCTGATAGGGGTACTTATTGAGTACATCGGTGATGCCAAGCTGCTCTGCGACTGTATGTACAGCCTTCTCTATCTCATGTGCAGGCTTCTTCTGTATGGAGAGAGCAAGAGAGATATTCTCGTATGCGGTGAGAGTATCGAGCAGGTTGAAGTCCTGGAAGATGAATCCGAGTTTTTCCCGGCGGAAGCGGTTTAGAGCTTTTCCTTTGAGTGCGGTGACATCCTCATCTTCAAGATAGATATGACCTGCGGTAACTCTGTCTATAGTGGAGATGCAGTTGAGCAGCGTGGTCTTTCCGCTTCCGGAAGCACCCATGATGCTTATGAACTCCCCCTTCTCAACAGAGAGTGATATACCGTCTATGGCCTTTGTAAGGCTGGACTTGTTTCCGTAGTATTTTTCGATGTTTTCAATTCTGAGCAGTGACATTTATTGTTCCTCCTTAGTCGTTTATAGCAGCAGTTATCTTTTTCTTGTCCTTGCCTGTGGTCATCATAAAAGCTATGAAGAGTATCAGTGTGAAGCAGAGCGGAGTATCGAAGTTAAGATCACTGACGGATTTCATCCTGAGCGCATTGCTGACTGTCCAGATGAATGAAGCGGATGTTCCGGCAAAGAGCAGGGCTGCCAGAAGCTTGTATGCGATATTATTCATAGTTTTCATAACAGATCACCTTTCGTAGTTGAGTATCTGAGGTCTTTCCCTCTTCTGTGATCTTATTATAGCATACCTGCTCTGAGGAGTCATGCGCCTAACATTACTTAAAGTTACATTTTTGTAATGTCAGCTCATTTTCAGAAGGTCATTCTTTCCGAATGTTATAATGATCTCTGTATAGCTGTCCTGTACTGACTCTGCTGTTATTCCGTGTCCGAGCTTTCCGCAGAGCTTCTTTATAATGTAAAGGCCCATACCGGTGGATTTGCTGTGAGTGCGCCCGTTCTGTCCGGTAAAGGATTTCTCAAAGATATACGGCAGGTCACTCTCCGGTATACCTATACCGTTGTCACGGAACCTGACGACAGTCATATCCGGAGTAACCTCTGCCTTAACGCTTATCTCAGGCTCGCGGTCAGGGGAGAAGTACTTCATGCTGTTGCTGATGAGCTGACCGAAGATATAGCTGAGCCACTTGCTGTCGGTCATTATCCGGGTATCAAGTCCTTCAGTGCTTATGCTGACGCCTCTTTCCTGAAGCTCCTCGCGGCACCTGACCGCAGTATCGGCAAATACCCGCTTGAGAGATGTCTCACGGATGACGTAGTCCTTCTCAGCACTTCCGCTTCTTGCATAGTAGAGAACGTTCTCGATATAGTCGTCTATCCTGTGCAGCTGTGAGGAATAGCGGCTGTTGCCGTCATTATGGCACATAAGCTGTAAGCTTGCAACAGGCAGCTTTACCTCATGTACCCACATTTCAATAAACTCTCTGAACTGCTCGTTGGCCGATTTGTATTCATTGATGTGTTCGAGCATGGCTTTGTCGGTCTCATGTATGGTATCACACAGTATCTTGCCTTCCTTAAAATCCGGCTCTTCAAGCATCTCGGCAATGAGATACTTCTTATCCAGTCCTTCGAGGGAGGCTTCAAGGCTGTTATAGAAACGTCTCTTCTTTGTAAATGACAGGGCCTCTGACAGTATCAAAGCAATCAGAAGAATCACAGTAACGATAATGATTGCCTGAATACCTGCATGGAATGCGTTGAGGAATATCACGACCATCAGCCAGGAGACCGCACCTATCACGTAGGCAGCTGCTCTGTCTCTTAAATAATCACTGAGTCTCATGTAAGCACATACCCCTGTTTCTTCCTTGTTTCAATAGCATCATCAGCGCCAAG
The DNA here is from genome assembly GCA_946413815.1 of uncultured Ruminococcus sp. Lineage (GTDB taxonomy): Bacteria > Bacillota > Clostridia > Oscillospirales > Ruminococcaceae > Ruminococcus. The sequence goes on along the minus strand of CAMKMD010000096.1, from coordinate 6,171 downwards.
GGACGAGAGCTTGTTCCTGAGACGGCTGATGTTTACGGAAAGCGCATTGTCATTTACAAATTCATCGTTATCCCAGAGGGCAGTCATCAGGTCATCACGGGTCACTATCTCTCCCTGATGGTCAAGGAGGAGCTGAAAGATTATCATCTCGTTCTTTGTAAGCACTTCAGAGCTTCTGCCTTTTGTGAGAGTGCCGCTTACAGTGCTTACTTCGATATCTCTGTATGTTCTCTGCTGAGTTACCTTGGCAGTTCGTTTAAGTACTGCTGAGATACGTAGCAGGAGGATAGTAGGATTATATGGTTTTGTGATATAGTCATCCGCACCGTAGCTCATGCAGAGAACCTCATCTATTTCAGATGTGCGGCTTGTAAGCATGATAACAGGCGTGTCACAGGACTTCCGGAATTCATGTACAAGAGTCTCGCCGTTGAGACCGGGCAGAGTGATATCCATGAGTATCAGGTCTGCACCTGAGTTCTTCATCTGCTCCTGCACTTTATTGAAATCAGTGATCCGGAGCGCTTCATATCCCGAATTCCCAAGCAGTACAGCCAGTTCCTCAGCTATTGCATTGTCATCTTCTATAATAAGTATCTTTTTCATAGTACCTCCGTTATATGGCATGTTGCGTATGCGTAATACAAGTATTATTGTATCATATCCGGCCTGATAATGCAATACGCAGGGGATCAGATGGCATAAAAATATCCCCGCCTGTCGTTGAAGGCGGGGATGTCTGATCTGCCCCCTTACAAAAGCATGATCAAAAGGGAATACAGGCACCGGTCAGTGCGGCCGGCACATATAATACAGCCGCAATATGTGCAGTAAGCGGCAGTATTGTCTCATAGAGAGGGGAGCCTCCGCCTGAGCGGAGGCTCCAATGAAAAGGAATTATTTTATCAGGCCGATGCCCCAGATGGTAAAGCTTCCGCTTCCCTTGATGGAAACATCAAGCTGACCTGTGGTATCCTGATAGTAACCAAGTTCAGCATCAGGGCCGCCCCAGCAGTACTGCTTGTTTCCGTTGACCTTTGTCGTCTTTCCGTTTACTGTTACATCAATGCTTCCCATACCGGAGGAATTAGCCTTGAATACGATTATAAGTCCCTTGCCCTCGGTCTTGAAAGCCATAGGACTTCCGCCGTTGAGGTTATAGGAGTAGGGAAGTATCTGTCCGCCGTTATATCCGCCGCCTGCAGACCATGAGCCTGCATTGAAGCCTGACATATCCTTGGGATTGATGTAGCTGCAATTCTCATACTCTGTGCCGTATACCGACTTGGTGGGTACTGTATAAGATGAAGAACGGTTCTCTGTCTTCATAGCCTGACGGAAGAAGTAAGCAAGACAGTCTGAAACCAGCTGACCGCCCTTGTCGTGCGGATGGTAGTCATCTGTGAAGTAGTCGCCGCTGCTGAGGAATCCGCTGTTGAATGCCTTGGTAAGTGCATTGTCCATACTGATTATCGGGATATCGAAGTTCTCACCGACGGGCACCATCTGTGCCTGACTGGAGAAACCGCTCTTTGCTCTGTGGATGAGGATGATAACAGCAGGCTCATTGGGCATATCAAGGAATCTCTTGATAACGCTCTCAAAGCACTTCTTGTACATAATATCCTCATGATCGTTTACAGAGAATTCAACGAATACGATATCGGGCTCCTTGGATATTACGTTAGGCTCGCTTCGTACAAGTCCCACAACAGATGAAGTACCGGAGAGACCTGCATTTACCTCAGTGAATCCGCCCTTTGCGAAGTTGGTCTTTACGTAGTTGGAGAAAGGACCTGTGTACTTGCCCATCTCAGTGATAGAACCGCCGAGATAAGCCATTGTGAGCTTCTTACCATTCTCTGCTTCTTCAAGCTTCTTTGTAAGACGATAGGTATTGCCCATGCTGTAGATGGAGCTCTTGTAGAAGTCTATCCACTTGGAATCAGCAGTCTCCTGATAGCTGTCCCACTTGTTGTCCTTTATAACTACAGGTGGCTCAGTCGGCGGCTGGGTGGTGGGCTGAGGCTTGTCAACAACGCGGAATGTCTTTATCTTTCCTGTAAGGAAGTCTGCAAGCTGTACCGCATCGTTTACCTTTACGTCACCGCTCTGGTCGATATCAGCAGCGAACTGTGAGAGATTTCCGCCGAAGCCGTTTATAAGTCCCTTGCGCATGAATACAAGGTCGAAGGTATCTACAGTTCCGTCCATATTGACGTCACCGGGGAGCTCCAGTACACCCTGCGGCATTGTGGGATTGGAGACGATCGAAGTACCGCCGGGAGCAGCCGAAGCCTCGTCGAAATAGAAGCTGTTAGTCGAATCCGCAGTCTCAACAACGAGCTGCATATCTCTTGCGCCTTCGGGTATCAAGTAGGAAGTATTGGAAAGCTGTGCCCATTCGGCCTTTGAAGCAGTTACTGTAGCGATACTGTCATAACGGGTCTCGACGCCGTCAGAATACTGCAGAGTGAGCTTGAAATCATCGCTTGCAGCAGCACGCTGCATAACGTAGACGCTGAAGCTGTATGCCTTGCCGGGAGTGAAATCGCTGGTGCTGAGCTCCTTGTAAGCACCGTTCCAGCTGTCGTTTCTGCCGGTTACTGCAAGTGAATAGCCGCCTTCAACAGCAAGACCGGATTCACGCGCAAGTGTGACATTTCCTCTGGCTGTCCAGGAGTCCGTGCTGTTTTCAAATGTATCATGGAATATCATGCCGCTGCTGCTTCCGGAAGGCGGTGTAACTGAAGGACTTGTAGGAGTAACGGAAGGCGTAGTCTGTCCGCTTAGATAGTCATCAAGGATATCAGCCCAGTACTTGCCCATTTTCTCGTATCCGCCGGAGTTGGGGTGTACGCCGTCAGCCAGATCCTTAGAGCCGTCGATAACGCTGTGTATATCAGCATATATGACTCTCTTTCCGCTGTATTCTCCGGCAACCTTCTTGACGAGCTGGTTGTATGAAGCGATGTCTGCATTGGTGTTTCCGCCGCCCATGAAGCTGCCTCCGAGGTCGGGGATGGTAGTGAGGAATATAGTACCGTTCATGTTCTCAAGCAGATAGTCAAGCAGAGTATGCAGTCTCTCCTCAGAGCCGTCCAGATGTCCGTTTGATACATCGTTTGTACCTATCTGGAGGAGTATGATATCAGGTGAGTACTTCTTGATATAGTCGCCCTTCTGCATAGTTTCATAGATACCGTTGAGCTGACCGAACCATCCGCCGGGCAGGTCTGTGATAGTATATCCGCTGTAGCCTGCATGGTTATCATCGTAAGTCACGCTTTTGCCGTTGTAGTTGAATGAAGCACTGTCTGCTCCCTCAGGGCCTACAAAGTCGATATTGCTGTAGCCCTTTTCCTTGAGGAAATAGTCAAGGAATTTTCTGTAGCCGCCGTCATCGGCCATACCGAAGGTGATAGAGTCTCCGAGCGGCATGATCTTAACGGTGTCTGCGGCATCTGCACTGATCTCTCCGGTCGGGAGTGCAGCTCCGCCGAGCATTGAGAAGGCTGTCATCAAGGATACTCCGAGGCTGATGAACCTGCTGCCTGTTTTGCGCACTAAGGCGCTGTTTTCTGATTTCTTCATGATTCCCTCCTATAGTAAAGCTTTTGTATTGTATGCGGATCGGAATCCCTTTTCCCTTCTTATAACATAGCATCTTTGTATATTTAGCTATGCTTTAATCAAATGTCATTGTCTGTTAATTACAGTATATGTGGAATCAATAAAAAAGTAAAGTCAGAACGGACAACAAAGCAACAATTGAACAAATAAGCGCAAGAATTGGTCTTTCAGATTATATAATAATGATGTGAAATTGGTGAAACTATCATAATTATGATGATTTGTCATGAGCGGTGAATTAATCGGCAAAAGAAAAAGGACCATGCCGGCCGAAGCCGGAAATGGTCCTTAAATAATATCAGTAAAGAAAATCAGTTGATTTTAAAGTTCAACGCCGTTAGCCCTGAGGAAGTCCTCGAACTTGATATCCTCTCCGGTGGAAACGGAAGCGTAGTAGGAAAGGATAAGTGAAGCGTCGCTTGAAGTGATCATGCCGTCATTATCTACTTCAGCTGCAAGAAGCTGTGCCTCTGTCTCAGAAGGTGTTGCGCCTGAGGAGTACATAGCATAGATCTCAAGGATCTTAGAAGCATCATTTGCATCGATAATGCCGTCAAGGTTAACATCACCCAGAACGTAATCTGGAGTCTTTGCAGGCTCTGTAGTTACTGGAACGGGATTAGTCTCAGTTACATCAGTAGATGTTACGGGTTCAGTTGATGTAACAGGTATAGTTGTTGTAACAGGAACCTCTGTAGTAGTAACAGGTGCTGTTACAGTTGTCTCTGTAATGATATCTGTTGTTTCCGGTGCCTTGACAGAAGTGCTTGTAACAGGTTCCGTAGATGTAGTCTCTGTTGTTACAGTTGTTACAGGTGCACTTGTTGTAGTCTCAGCAGGCTTTGGTTCAACAGGAAGAGATGTGACGAGATCAGCCAGGAAATCACTGAGGACATCTGCATCCTTGGAATCAAGAATGCCGTCCTTGTATACATCAGCATTGGTGAGAGCCTGATCTGTGAGCAGATAGCTCTCAGCATCATTGATGTGGCTCATAAGCGTTACAAGGTCTGACATATCAACAATGTCATCGTTGTTGAGGTCGCCGGGTGTCTTGCTGATGGTAGTGGTTGTTGTTACCGGCTCTGTTGAGGTTGCCGGAGCAGTGGTTGTCTCAGGTACAGGTATTACAGGGAGCTTATCGATCTTGAGGGCAACGAAGTCAAGAAGAGTATCGGAATCCTTCTCGTCGATAACTCCGTCCTGATATGTATCTGCATTCTTCAGCTGCTGAGCGGAGAGCTCAGTGTTCTCAGGATCTGCTATGTACTTCTTGAGAAGCACAACGTCGCTGACATCAACTGAATTATCCATCTTGATGTCACCGCAGATATCACTGATTATAGTAGTTGTTGTGACTGTGGTTGTTGTTTCTGCTTCGGTGGCAGATGTGGATACAGTAGTCGTATCATCAGTCTTTGTAGTCGCCGGAGCAGGAGGCTCAGTAGTTGTTACCTCAGGTATCACAGGAAGTTCATCAGTGATCTTGCTGATGAAGTTAAGGAGAGTTTCAGTATCCTTCAGGTCAATGGTGCCGTCCTTGTAAACATCCGCATTTCTGGAACCCTGTCCGGTAAGAGGATTGTTTTCGGGGTCTGCTAAGAACTTCTTGAGCGTGATAAGGTCTGAGATATCAACGTTTCCGTCAACATTTACGTCACCGCAGATGTTTGTTACGATAGTGGTAACTGCAGTTGTTACAGGTTCGGTTACAGTAGTAACAGGTGCTGTTGTTGAGACCTCAGCTCTGGATGTAACTGCTTTCTCTGTAGAAGTGGTAAGCTTCTCGGAAGATACGGCAGGTGCAGAAGTTACCGGCTTAGTAGTTGTAACTACAGTTGCAGAGGTAACAGGCTTTGTGGTCGGAACCGCTGTTGCAGAAGTTGTGGGTACAGCAGTAGAAACGATAGTTGCAGATGTAGCGGGTTTTGTTGTAGGTACTGCTGTAGCAGATGTTGTGGGCTTTACTGAAGTAACAGTTGTTGTTTTTTCAGTAGTTACCGTTGTAATAACCGTTGTGGCCTTTTCTGTAGCAGTTGTTGTAGTTTTTGCTTCGGTGGCGGTTGTTGTGGGAACAGTAGTTGTAGCAGTTCTGGTCTCGGTAGTCTTCTTATCTGTAGTTGCCTCTGATGTAACTGTTGTTACAGTCTGCTTGTCTGTAACCGTGCTTGTTACAGTAGTAGTAACAGGCTTTACAGTAGTGATTGTTGTTGCGACTGTAGTCTCAGGTATATCCTTCTCCGGGTCAACAGGAAGTTTCGTGATAACGTGAGAGATGTACTTGACAAGTACCTCGGAGTCCATAGCTGTAAGTCTGCCGTCCTTGTAAACATCGGCATTCTTCTGTGCCTGCTCAGAGAGCGGAGTCTTTTCAGGATCGCTCAGGTAGAGACTAAGAAGAACGTTATCTGAAATATCAACGATTCCGTCCATATTTACATCACCGGCCATTGTGCTCGGAGTTGTTGTAACGGCTGTTGTCTGAGTTGTTTCAGCTTCGGTAGTAACGGAGGCAGTTGTTGTAACTTCCTCAGGAAT
>CAMKMD010000095.1 GCA_946413815.1 uncultured Ruminococcus sp. | reverse complement strand
GTCTCTTCTATTATACACTACTTCAGAGGTTTACACAAATTTTAGGATAGACTCGCCTTAACAGCTTTTTTCTTTTTCAGCGGGATGGGGATTTTGGCATCATCTATCATTAAAAGGTCTAAACCAAGTACTGCCTTGATCTTTGCAGGATTGACGATAAAGCTCTGATGTGGCTTCATGAAGCTGTATTTTTCCACAAGGGGATAGAGATTGACGAGCGCATCTTGTATCAGGTATTCACCCGTATCAAATACAAGCCGTATCTTTCGATTGCCGAGGTATTCAAAATACAGAATATCATCAGGTTTTACAAGCACCGTTCCTGTCATTGTTTCAAATGGGATACCTTTGAAATCCTGTTCCTTGAAAGCATACTCCATGTAGTCCTGCAAGTTCTTTCGGAGCAGATCAGCATTGACTGGCTTTTCGAGGAACGCAAACGGGTGTACCGAGAATGACCGTGCCATTTCGCTCCCGAAACTCGTCACATAGATCATGACTGCTTTCTTGTCGTTCTTCCGCAGTTCCTGGGCTGTCTTGATACCGTCCATTCCCTGCATCTGAATGTCAAGGAATATCAGGTCATACTGCTGATGATAACTGATGATTTCTTCACCGCTTGAAAAACAGGATAGGTCAATAGACTTGTTCTGCTCCTGAAAGAAAGATATGACGATATTCCTTATCTCATCGACTACGCTTGGCTCATCATCAACGATTGCAATTCTTAGCATATACCTCACCGCCTTTGGCTTGTTTGTTATATTATAGCATAGGTGCAGGGCTTTTTCAAGGGTAAATATTGAGCTATATGCAGATATGAACGAAGCCCCTCAGATTGCTCCGAGGGGCTTGTGTGCCGTTAGGATATATGAATGTTGTGACGTGCGTCATAATCATAATATCGACTTATGCGGAACGGGAATTAGGTGCGCCGATAGGCTAAACCCTTTTGATAACGCCAATCACTTGAAAAGAAAAAGGCTTATTCCCGTACCGCACAGGAATAAGACCTAATATATACCGAAATATGGCTGCTTTGCTATCACTAAATTTTCGTTCTGCCATTTTGGGCGGCGGCAGTACAGAGCCAGGTACAGACCATTATTACGCTTAGAATTATGGATATGATTTTTTTCATAATACTCACTCCTCTACCTTATCTATACCCAATTTTTGGTACGCTTCAAATACGAAATGATATGAAGTTTATACTTCGCCGCCCGGCTCAAACGAACCGGGCGGCTTTTGGTAATTTAAGGAGGTATTACTCGCTATACTTTATCGTGAATTCATACACTAAACACTTGAGAAATAACTGCTACTGGAGCTTACCGTTCATCGCTCTTTCTGCGACCGAGAACACCGGAGCATACTATTGCAGCTGCACCGAATGCGATCATCAGTACTGCTCCGATCGCTGTCAGCAGGCTTCTTGTAGAGAAATTGCCTGTCTGAGGAAGATCAACTGCTTCGTTGGAGGAATTTGTACCGATACCTGTTTCAGGATCAATCGTATATGTATCAAGGATATTGCCGTCGGCATCCTTTAATATGATCTCATACTCTTCATCAGATACCGTCCTGATCTCAGCACTGGCAGCTGTAATGCCTGTTTTTTCCTGATAGTCATTGATCGCCCACTGAGCAAGTTCTTCATCAGATGCGATATTGAACTCAGCCGCCGTATCACCAGTGTTGTCAGTTCCTGTTTCAGAAGGTGTCTGATCAGAAAGGATTTCCCAAAACTCCTCATTGTCTGTATAGAAGACAAGTCCCTCTGTTAAATTAACGCCTTTCTCCTCAGACCGGCTCACAAAATGACCGTCTTCTCTGTGCAGAATATAAACTTCTCTGGTACCGTTTTCAGGGTACAGATACAGATCGTCACCTTTTCTTTCAAAAGGACCGGTAATCGAAAATGAATAGGTAGCCTTTCCGCTCATAACAAAAACATCTGATGCAAGATCAAGATATATACCGCAGCCGTCATCTCCTGCTTCTGTGAATAATCTATATTCATTCAGATCTGTAGGAGAAGTATTATCGGTTTCGGTGTTAAAACTATAATAGTGAATGCTATCATCCATTTCATAGCTTGAAAATGAATCCTTAGAGCCAGCCGGATCATTGTTCTTTGAATCGGGAACAGAAGATGTAGTAGTTGTAATAGGTTCAGCATCAGACGGTATTATCATAGTCGGCGCAGAGCTAATAAACGCTTCTACGTCCTCGGTGCGGATATCAATATAGTTTTCTTTGCTTGAATAACAGAGTCTTGCGAAATCGATCTTCTCAAGCGTCATGCTTCCGATCATGAAAGTATATCCGTTTCCAAGATCATATTCAAGAATAAAGATTCCCGCACCGGCTATATCTCCTTTGAACTTAGCCAGATCGTTCAATGCAAGTGCATCGCCTTTCTTGGAAAGCTCAATGACATCATCAAGTTTCATTATTTCGCCTTCAGTGAACACAGAAATATCACTAACTGTTGAACCGGTAGTTGTCGGACTTGTGATTGCATCAGTCTGCACTTCTGACTCTGTTGGAAATTCAGCAGCATCTGCAGCACTTACACTGGCAGCAATATCGGTGTTTTCCTCTGTTATCGCCTCGTTGCTGAAATACTCATAATCTTTTACGGTATCCTCTGCTGCGAAAGACAATAATGTAGCCGAAGCACCTGTCATCATGACTGCGGCCACTATAGTTGAGATAAATCTTTTTGCCTTTTTCATGTTATTTCCTCCTTTATATTAATGGCTGTATCACCATTTCATCCTTATAGTTTAGATACCTGATAAACCAGCATCTATCCTCTGTATGGCTATAGCATCTCCGCCGGTTATGACGTTCACCTATGTCGGAGTAATATTTCACCAGTGATTATAGACTTCATGTGGCGCTGTTTTTCAGATAATTGCCCAATAGTCCACTTCCGGAAGTGGAGGTGTATGCGTAATAAGACAAGATAAGACTTGCATCGTTTGAATCGATCAAACCGTTCTTATCTATATCCATTTTCGCCTTTTCGGTATCGCTTAATATCTGACTGTTTACCGTTGACAGCTCAGCGTAAGCAGAAAGGATCTCAGCTGCATCATTTGCATCTACGAAGTAATCACCATTGATATCTCCGAGATTTATCACATAGGGTTTAGCATCAAAACCGATGCCTGCTGAATAGCTTGTGATCTCGCTGGAAGTAAGACCAGGAACTATATCATTTACAAACACAAGAAGTCTGATCTTGTTCTGAGATGGGTTATTCCCACTATAAAGGTCATAGCAGATACCGCTGTACAAAATTTCGATTGGTGTGACCCACTCATAGCTGGTTTCGTTATTAAGCTTTTTAAGGACATGATTAATCTCATCCACATCAGACAGCCCGTATACAATAAGAAAATCGGTGTCTTTTTTCTCTCCGCTGTTCAGTATAGCATCAACTTTGAATTCTTCATCCAGAACGGAATCACCATCCTTACCGGCGGTTAGCATCTCAATAAAACTGTTTTTATCATAAAACTCCGTATCAGGTGTAAGCACAAAATCCTCAAATGGCGTGATTTGTGCTATGTTTTCCGATTCCTGAGCTATATGAAGCTGTTCTTCATTAAGGCTGCAAACGATCAGCGGAGTTAAAGCCGAGCAGAATACCTCTGTGCTATCGTTTATGCCTAATTCGGCAAGTATCTTTGAAGAAGCTTCTTTGTATAATGGTTTCAATAATTCGATGCGCAATCCCTGGCAGTATTCATTGCTTTTATAATCCACCTCATACTGACTCAGGCCTTCTTCAAATAAAGAATAGATATAATCATGCCGTTTCTGCTCAATCTCTTCCTCTATTGCCGCTGTATCAATGTCTTTATAAAAAATATAATATGTATTATCCTGTGAGCTATAGAAAAGAGTGGGATCATATTCAATATGGTTCATATCTCCGGCATACGCTATGGCATTAGAAGAGAAGAGCATTGTAATCAAAGAAATGAATAGTATTGTCTTTTTCATGTTTTTTCCTCCTTTATATTAATGGCTGTATCACCATTTCATCCTTTAACCCCTGTCCGTTCTCACTGCCTTTGATTCAGGAGAAGGAACATAGAATCCTTTCTGCTTCGTCATATTCAATACCATACGTCTGAACTGTATAAAACAGCTTATCATTAAGGCACAAAGCTTTATACTGGCCATCTTCTTTAATAATTGAAAAAGGAATTGAACCTACATTAATTTCATATTGTATTGGTGTATCGGCCGGGATTGCGATTGAACCTGCATCAGATTTGCAATAAATGTAGCCAATGATTATCCGTTTATCTTTATTTTGATACGTGAATTGTACATTTGTAGTATGGCTATCATCAGATTGTATCAGATTCATCAACTTGAAACCGTCCGGAATGTAAGTAGGAGTTATTGGAAATATTTCAGACTTAGCACATAACGCCTTGATACCATAAGGATCCCCCGGATAAGTCGGCAGCTCTATGACCTCCTCTTCCGGCGCTGATGCGTCTGTTGCAGGTGGGGCTGTGGGTGGCTCGGTCGACTCGGTGTTGTCGTTCTCGCCTATCATAATGCTTACTCCGCCCTTTGTGAAGTGATATGCCCGTTTGAAAACATTCTCACCGTAGGCATTGAGAGATGCCTGATTCAGCCCGAAAAGCAGGGCGGCACAGGCGGCGGCGGGAGCGAGCTTCCTGATTATGCGCCTTTTATGATGCGCCTTCGTATCTGTGTTGTCAAGTATAGCCTTTTCTCCTTTTTTCAGCACATCGTCTGTCAGAGAAATGCCCTTTATTTCCGCAATAGCGCGTGTCAGCTCTATGATCGTCTGTTCGTTCCAGTCGTCCTCCGGCTTGCTCAGTTCATTATCCAGTTCGTCTTCAAGATCATGTAGCATTTCTTCATCCATGTTCATGATCTTTTCTATCAGCTCGTTCTTATCCATTACCATTCATCACCCTTTCTCAGTACTCCGATCCGCGGAGACTCTCCAGCAGCTTCTTTTTGATCCTTGTTATCTTAGTATACAAAGCACCGAGAGACATCTTATACTTATCTGCCAGCCGGGATCTTTCATCACTGGTCTTGCAGTATATGTATTCGATAAACAGCGAGGCATCCTCCGTCGGCAGATTTTCATATATCATGCTTATAGGTCTGATGCCGTTTCCCTTATCATCCGGTATCACATCCGCGTATTCACTTATATCATAATGCTTTTCCGACTTTTTCCTGTTGAATTCCTTTATTGTCTTATCGGCTGTTTTTAATAGCCATATAAGTATCTGGTCAGAAAAATCCAGTTTTTCACGCTTTGAAAGAAACTTCACGAAGGTCTCCTGAGCACAGTCCTCAGCATCGGAATAATCATTCATTTTCGATATACAAAAGCTCAGAACATCCAGATAGTATCTTTCAATTATGATCTTAGCCAATTCTTTCTCTATCAACTTTCCTGATCTCCTTTTCGCCCAAGCAAGCTCTGATCCTTGCAAGTATTCTCTTTTTGCCCTTCTCTATATCCTCTTCCGTCAGTTTGTAGCCTTTGGCAGCCACAATGCTTTTAGAGACAGAAATGATCACCTTTTCATTCCATTGATCCGCTGGTTTGTCAGTTTCAGAATCAAGTGTGCTGTAAAGCTCTGATAATAGGATATCTGTTGTGTTGATCATTGTTATTACTCCTTCTTTTATTAGTCTCTATATAATAATGACATATTTCAGCCGTTTCTTACACCATTTCTCTGAACTTTGTATGAATGAACAAATCACGGGCTCAATTATTGTAAGTATCTGCCAAAGAGTTGTATACTGGATATCAATGCCCGCCTATATTGAATCCTGACCGTATCTATGCTATAATAATTGTGCAGACTTCACAAAGTTGACGGAACAGAAGATTTTTTCGGATTTTACTTCGCCATTTCCGTGAAAAATGGTACTAATAAGTAAAAGGATAAGAAAAAAGTCCTTGAGAGGAGGAATCCCCACATGGATAACGGTGAAAGTAGCTACCGCCGTTTCCTTGCGGGCGACAATGAGGGGCTGTATGAGATCATCTGTACCTATCAGACAGGTCTGATACTATATCTGAACAGCTATGTCCAGAATATCCATACAGCAGAAGATATGGCGGAAAGTACATTTGTAGAGTTGATGATAAAGCGTCCGAAGTTCTCGGGTAAAAGCTCGTTCAAGACGTGGCTGTATGCGATCGGACGTAATATAACCGCAAAACACCTCCGGAAATTTACAAAACTCAGCGTCGTTCCGTTGGAATCACAGGAATACCTTGCTGATGAGAAGAACGTTGAAAATGAATACATAAAAAGCGAACAAAAGCGTTCTGTCCATCAGGCTTTGCACAGTTTGAACCCGGATTACCGGCAGATCCTGTATCTTATCTATTTTGAGAGCTTTACAAAAGAAGAAGCTGCCCGGATCATGAAGAAAAGCGAAAGGCAGATTAAGGATCTGTTATTCAACTCCAGGAAAGCATTAAGAAAAGAGCTGGAAAGGAGGGGCTTTGAATATGAAGAATTATGATGAAATGTATCAAAGTGTCCTCTCCAAATATGACGAGTATCTGGAAAAGAAAAGGAAGCGTATCCGCACTGTCAGACGTACAGTACCGGTATTGGCTTGTTTATGCCTGACTATTGTGCTGGGTATCGGATACAGGGATCATTTCAGGGATCTTCTGCATCCTCCGGTACAGCCTGATATCATAGAAGAAATACCTACGGGAACTCAGGTCACTGCCACAGCTGCACCCACCGTCAGCACAACGATACGGACAGATGTTCATACTGAACCATCTGCAACAGAGAGCGTTCAGAGCACGGGAACTGAACGGAATACTCAGACAGAAGCTATACGTACTCATGCAGTAACTACCGCTATTGAGACTAAGACAGGCATCAGAACGGAACAGGTCACTGCCAAGCCTGCGGAAACACAAGCTCCCGTCACAACTGCCGCACTTATCCAGACAGCAGCCAGCACCGAACCGCCAACTGCCGTACCGGTACAGACTACCGAGGAAGCGCCTGTAACTAAGGCTGATCAGGGGAAGGAAACACCTGTAACCACAGCCGATCAGGGGAAGGATACACCGGTAACTACGACCGCTCCCAATATCCGGGAGCTTCGCTTCGGATATCCGAAAGACAGCGGCGACAATATGATGTCTCCTTCATCTTCAAAAAAGATACTGCTGAAGTGTCCGTCATTCTGCTGTCCCGGTGATACACTCAAAGTCGATGCAGCAATGGCTGACGCAAGCCTCAGACCTTACCAATATGATTCATCTAACGATTATGCGTATGAGGTCTATGTATGTAATCCCATAGACTTTAAGGATATGGGGGATGAAAAGTTCATAGTTAACGGAGAGCACAAGGGCTATAAGAAGGTGTATCCAAAAGAAGATGTTTCTTTATTCGACATTAACGGCGAAGAGAAAAACTACGATCGCTATCACCATGAAACAACTGAGATAGATTTCTCGGATTATGAAGCCGGTGACTCTGGATGTATCAAGTTTTTTTTCATGGAAGTATACTCGGACGATCCCCTTCACCCTTCGTATATGGGTTCAATTCAGTTTATGTACTTTTATGTCGGTGAAAACGGGGCAGCTGTCAGTGAGCTCAGCGTAGAATGTGCAATGGAGAATTATCAGCTGGTTACGTCACAATGAGCAAGATCAGCTAAAATATTCATTAAATAATTATGAGGTGATATTATGAAAAAGAAAGTACTGGCAGCCCTTATCGCTGTTATGAGTTGTGCAGGAGCATTTTCAGTTCCCGTTAATTCATTTGCAGCGCCGGCAGAGAGATCTGCTTCAGAACAAACATCAGAAAAAGACAGCGTATTACAGGCTTATGCTGACGACATAAGCCGCTATATGATGATGAATAGTATTGCAGGAGATGCTTTTGTTCACGATAATAAAATAGTTGTTACATATTCGGCTTATGAAGACAAGATAAAGACATATATTGATGAAAAAGGCTACGATAAGAGTATTTTTGTATACGAAGCCGGTAAGAATGTTGCAGTTGAAAAAGAAAGCGCATTAAAACCTGTTGCCGAAGACATAAATGAATATATGCGCTCCAATGGTATCTCGGGCTTTACCTATGTTCAGGAAGTTGACGGCATTGAAAAGATCTTTATTTCATACGACGGCTTTTTCGAGAAGATAAAAGCGTATGTTTCAGGAAAAGGCATCGACGAAAACATAGTCGTTTATCAGCAGAGTCATGATGACGTAATTGTTTCGGCTCCTGTCAGCGGCGATATAAACAACGACGGCACTTTTAATATTGCCGATGTGGTACTGCTTCAGAAATGGCTGTTAGGAGATAACGGACAAGGCATCATCAACTGGAAAGCTGCCGATCTCTGCGCAGATGACAGGCTGGATGTATTTGATCTGACGCTTATGAAAATGGCTCTGATAAAAGAACTGAACGGCAGTTCCGAGTTGAATGATCCTGAGATCAGGGATATTCTTTTCGGATATTCCGGTTCAGATCAGGGATCAAGTGCGCCGTCGTCCTCGATCAGAATTGCATTGAAATGTAAGGCTTTCATTCCTGTTGACGAAACACTTAAAGTAGATGTTGCAAGGATGGGGTTTTACAGAATACAAGGCTATGAAGACAGCTCCTTCCTCTACAGCTACAGCATTTATCCTTGTGAAAAATGGTCATTCACCTGGGATCAGGTCGAGGATACGAGGCTGACTGTAAATGGTGAAGCCGGAAGCTACTCGAAAGAGTACAGAGGGGAAGAGAGAGATGTCTTCAATGTTGGCAGAGAATATGACGATTATTCCACCTATCACCATGAAACTGCCGAACTGGGTTTCAGCAAATATCCGGCCGGAAGCAGCGGAAGTATCATGTTTCTGTTCAAGAGTGTTTCCTTGAATGATGACGGCACTATTCCCGAGCATCCTTCAACTATGGGCGGCAGTCAGGTACTGTATTTCTATGTCGGCGAAAACGGCGTCGGCATCAGCAATGCAAGCGTTGAAGACGCAGAGAAAGCATATCAGGCCAATGGCAGCGGAGATGTCACACCACCTGATACTTATACAGGCAGATGGCACGGCAGGAATATCTCCTACGGACTGTATGAAGCGCTGAAAGCTGACGGCTCAGAGAAGATTTCCGTTTCAGTGACACTCAGCGACCGTGGAAGCAGCGAATTTGTATATAAGGGCAGAACGCTGCAGGAATACACCTATGATACTTTCGGCGAGGATGTTTCACGGCTTGAACAGCTGCTCGAACAGGGAGATATCATCAAATACGGTGAAGATGTCTACACAACGGGCACACCTGACGGCATAACATGGACAGAGTCCATGTATAACTACAGGGTTGAATTCTACGGCGAGGAGCTTATGTCAAAGTATATCGTTAACGGCGAATTTCTGAAAGAGCAGGTACAGGCTGATCTTAAAGAACTCAAAGACGGCTACAAGGCAGCACTTGATGAGGCTGTTGAAGCCTTCTATGATGCACGAATTGCAGAAACGATAGGTATGCTTGAGTCTCAGGGAATCCACAGTGAGCGGATCGAAGGCACACATGATATCGTGATGTATGTAACTGCCGCTGAATTTGACACTGTTTCTCTTGATAATACTTCATATTTCGGTCTTCTTAATGAGCCGGCAGTAGTATTTTAAAAACAGCGGGACAGATCAGATGCTGCCGCACCTGTGAGTGCAGCCTTACAAGTGCCGGCAACTCCGATATGCACAGCGACCTCTGAGATTGCTCTCAGAGGTCGATTTTTATCTGGATATAGTATATCTCATACTCGTTACAGACGGCTTTGAGGAGTGTTTTTGTTCGCCGCAGGGCTTAGCAAAAGGCTCTGCGTTTCTGAAAAATTCTTATACTGATCATTCGTCCTCATCACTGCACTCGTCCAGTCCGTGCAAGAGCTGGATGTAAATACATTTCGCCCAGTCACGATCCTCCTGCTATGTCAGGCGGATCTTCATGAAGTGCCGTAACCATTTCATGAAGATTCCCGACCGATGACAGCCTTTTCAAAATGCTGTATCTGGCTATGAAGGACATAACTAAAAAGTGGACCGGTCGCCGTCAGGACTGGAGCAGCATCTACGCTCAGCTTGTGATCTACTACGGCGACAGGATACCTGAATAACATTTTCATCTTGACAATCGAATGATCATGTGCTAATATGCAGATAAGACCGACTGCTTTCACAATCGGTCTCATCATACACCCTTCTATTGCACTATTTTGCGTTTACACAGAATTTGGGATTGACTCGGTTCTTGATGTCCCCCGTATGGAGGACAAGAATCTATTATATTATCTTAGTGGATTTTCCGCTAAGAGTCAATAGTGTATTATCCGCTAAGATATAATATACATTGGTGATGAAAATGTACAGAAGAATACGCGACCTGCGTGAAGATAAGGATATGACACAGATGTATATGCCGCTCACAGAACCGCAGCTGCACGGACTTAAAACCGCACCTTGC
>CAMKMD010000094.1 GCA_946413815.1 uncultured Ruminococcus sp. | reverse complement strand
TCACCGAGACGAGCCTGATACTTTTATATTGGGGCGTATTATACTTGACACTTACGAAGAAACCAACAGGGAACTGGATCTTGCCAATATGCAAATAATGCCTGTGCTACGCAACACCTTACAATCAAATTGTTCTCTTGAACAGCGACTTGAGGATTTGAAATCATTGCACATTGCTACTATGTATTATTCAAGATTCGCAGGATATCTACAAAAGGCAGTAGAGCACGAGATCAAACGCCTTGAAAAAGGTATTAAACTGCATATTGAAATTGTCAATGATATATGTTCGGATGGGTGCATATATGCCCAAGTAATAAATGTTGGACAGAGTACTGTGAATCTTGATAACAATGGTGAGAATCATATAAAAATCACTTGGAGCATTAATGATAATCCGAACGAAATAACAATTCAAACAGACAAATCGGACACTATAACCGAATTGCGGCATGGCTATGTTAGCGGATTCTGTATAAAACTTCCAATCGAAGTTAATAGCTTTTCAACCGTTGATGTAACAGTATCAGCATATCTAAATCAGGCACTGTATTCTCGTTGTAAAAAGACATTACAGATTGACCATGCACTTCAACCGGTCACAATTGAGTGGAAAAAGCAATGGTATCATGTTGATAGTGCTGTTACCGATGCAAATATGCTTTTTGGACGAGAAAATGATAAGGAACAGCTTTCCCAATCACTATCGGAAGGACTAACAGTTCTTTATGGCCCTTCTAGAATAGGGAAAACATCTCTGCTAAATTGGGTTAGAAGAACTTTAAGCAATCAAAAAGTGAATGCACCTAATTTATCGGTAAAAAGCATAATAACAGTTCTTCTTGCAGGTGAACGTACAGGCAAAGAACGTGACTATGTTGTGAAGTTTTTCGACAAAACTCATTTAGACTATTCAAAGCCAGCTGAAATATCTGAATATCTACTATGCGAATCTATTGTTAATAGTTTCGATAATCCAAGAAGATTATCTGTCGTTGGAGAAGAAATAACAGACGACTTGAAAAATCAGATAATCGCTGTTCTAGCTGATGTTTCATTAAACTTGGAAGAGCGGTATTATAAACTTGAAGATCTTCTAAGTAATAACGGAATAGAACTGTGGCTTTTGATGGATGAATTCCAAGAAGTGGTTCGTCAATGGAAAGAAATAGATCCAACCACATCATCATTTGCGGTAGTTTGCTCGGCTTTGCAAATAACCGATACAGAATATTCACATTCAATTCGTTTAGTGCTGTGTGGTTCGGACGAACTCTTGAAACAAATGACCACAACGGAAGGGTCTGTTTGGAGAAGAATTATCCCAGATACAGGAATACTGGTTGGTCCACTGCCGAAAGATGGTTTTAAAAAGATGATTTGTGAAGCAGAGGAATTTCCAAAAGACTTGATTCATTATTCTGAATCCGCTATTGAAGCACTGTATACATACACAGGAGGAATCGCTTTATACGGAAAGGAAATATGCAATACACTTCTTAGAAGAATTTGCAATGATTCAACTTTTTTCACTCGCAGAGATACTATTTTCCCATCAGATATTTCATGGGCTGTTCGGACTTTACTTAATCGACAAGAACATGAGCAAAAAACAAATGGTAGTGTTGCCGGAGGTATTATTCATATTTACGATGCCGTTGTTAAGAATCTTGATGAGGAAACGGACAAAAGATTCCTTTCATATATAGCACAATGGCTGAGAGAGAATCCCAGCAATGAAAGTTTCCCGAAATCTGTTTTCACAGCGATGCCTTTAAAGGAAGTATATGCAGATAAGTTATGTGATTCTATCGAGATTGCAGTCAAGCGTGGCATTTTACGTGAACTGAGAGATGTGAACGGAATAGTGTGTGCGTATACTTTCACAACAGTTTTTTATTACTATGCATTTCTTGGTATCAATAAAATGAGTTGTGAGCAAATCGAGGAAGTGCTACTAAAAAAACCAGATGTTGTAGATCTTAATGAGAGCACATATGTTGAAAACACCACTCAGGTTGAAATCGACACATTCCGTAGCATGTTTGGTAATATGTCATCCAAAGATCAAGCTTATCATCTTGGTGGATTACTTACCATGTCAAAACCCGAAGCAAAGGAAGACCTAAAGGACATTATAGCTGAACAATATCATATTGATCGCAGTCAGATTACAAAGGAAGGTCCTATACAAGTCGTACAGGTGAGTATTCAGAGTATCACAAATACGATAAATGGTATTTTAACTGCAAACGGTGATACTCAAAAGATTATAGCCGGACTGCATGATTTACCAAGGCTCGACTCATATCTATCGCCAAATAATAGTGAGGACTCTGATATTTCTGATGCGAAATTATCATATGCCATTGATGGTTATGCTGCTGATATGGAAGAAAGCCTTCAAACTGCTGTTGATGAAACCGGAACAGTATTGCCTGCGGTTTGGGATATCTTAAAGATATCAGAGGAAGAATTTAACGTTTTCCACGAAAAGTATAATATTCCTGAATGCTTTATAGACTCCCTTCGATTAGCAGCACAACTAGAAGAAATGTTTATGAACGGAAGTGTAGGTGGTAAACTTTCGACTATTGATTACAGTCCAGTTTCTATTATGTACTGTAAGCTTATAGAAAGTATGCTGAAAGAATATCATACAAAAATCTATAGTGAAGCATTAGTAGGTATAGAAACGGATTTGAAAAAAGATAGAAACCACAGATACACCTGGGGAGAGGTAAAAGAACTTCCTGCATATCAAAAGCAAAAACTAACAATAGGATCGTTTGCATTTCCTATAGATAAATCCATAAGCAAAAGTTCAATCCGTACAACAAGCAACATTATTAAATTGGCTGATAGATCTTTTGGTGATACCAAAGATTGGCAAACTCACGCAACATTTATAGTTAATATTAGGAATATCAGGAATCCGTCTGCTCATGGAAATATGGGGCGTCAAATAACGCTTGCACAGTTACAGCAACTAACAAAAGAACTATTTGATGACAATGGATTCAGGAGACTAATTGAATTAGTAAAAAAACCAATAGAATAGTAGAGTGATGTGGAAAGCTTAATCCTTAAACTTAAGGTAAGCTTTCCACAATTGTATTGGAGTGATTGATATGCCGATGTGTATGCCGCCCACACTGCCACAGCTGCACGGACTCTCAGAGCCACGCTGCCGCACGGTGAGAGCCATCGTCACGGATCAAGTGCCACACCCTGCCGCTGGCTGCCCACGGGCAGCACTGTAGGCAGTAGCGGCGAGCGTGGGCAAAAAGTCCGTGCAGAGTGGGCAGGATAAGCGGTATATACATGTATGAACAAAGATTATCAGAACAACCGTATCCCATATGCATTTTTATCTGTTATGTTTATAAGCAGTTGGTCGTAACCTTTGCTGGCTATTGTTACGCTATAGTCCGTATCATTCTTATCTTTCATGTAGCACGCATAGTTGCAGACAAGATGCAGCATATCACGGATCTCTTTTCTTTCAGCATATGCAGTATCAATGCGAGTGATATACCACCACCATCGTTGGTCGGGGACATACATATGCATATTGCCTCCAAACAATCCATAACGATGACCATTATAGTCTGCGATAATATATAACGGCCAGAGAGGTCCGGGAGTACTTATAATGTAAAGGGTAATGTCGTCGGTATACAATATGCCAAATATATTATATCTTTTGAGTTCAGAAGTGCCAAGTTGCTCTTTTATCTCGTTTTTCGTTTCATCATCGAAATCGCTAATAAATTCATGTTTCATTTGTATTCTTCTCCCACAGCTTGGCCAGTTTATAGAATGTAGTCCGTTTAAGTTCCAGCTGCTGCATAGCTGCCTTAGCTGTTATCTTGCCGGACTGCCATTCGTCATATGTACGCTGCCAGTCAGCAGGAAAGGGCATAGCCGGCCTGCCTATGGGCATACCTGTCTTTGAAGAGATACGCTTACCGTCTACAAGCTTCATAGCTGCTATTCCTTGACGCTGACGTTCTTTGATGCTGTCACGTTCTTTCTGTGCAACATAGGCAAGTATCTGTAGAACAAGGTCAGCCATGAAACGCCCCTCAAGGTCATTATGAACGCTTGTGTCGAGAAGTTCGATGTCCAGCACTTTGATGTTGATTTGCAGCTCTTTTGTAAGTCGTTTCCATTGCTCTTGTATTTCTGTGTAGTTTCGTCCAAGACGGTCGATACTGGTAATGACAAGAGTGTCGCCAAAGCGCAGCAGGGGAGCGTTCTTTGAACTTCCAACTAAGCTGTTATATCCTTTTCTCTCGAAGTCTTTTCCACTCTGCTTGTCAATAATGATATTCCGCTCGTCATTAACGTGCTGTCTCAGAGATTCTATTTGTCTGGATAGATTCTGTTCTCTTGTGGAAACCCTCGCGTATCCGTAAATCACATTGCATCCTCTCCTTGCTGTAGTGATAGTTTAATTGTAGCATTTTTGTTCGTAAATGTCAATGCGTTTGCGGATATATTCGAAAATTAATATGTAATATAAACGAACTGTGATTGAGAACGAATAGGGGAGAAGATACACTGTTCGTAAAAGTGTACTTTTGCGAACGGATTAAGCGCAGATACCTTATGAAAGGTAAAAGCCGCCGCGAATGGTGGCTGAGATTATTAAGCATTCCTTTTTTCTGCTTATTAACGAAATAGATGAAACAAACCTATTACTTATACTTAGTATATTAGAATTTCGACGGTTTTCAAGGTGAGAATATAAATTATTGTTTTATAGTTGAGTGATGAATAGGATAGATTGAATGTCGATTATACTCGGATCAAGGTGAAATGTGTTGGTCGGTTTTACTAATTTTGTAATCAAGTTTTTTGTAAGCAATCGGCGTTTTTATCTAAAAACTATTGAATAACACACCGATGTGTGGTATAATAAAACTAATTATATTGTTTGAAAGGAAGATCAGCAATGAGTGAAGCTATAACTTCTATACCGAGTGCGAATATCTTACTTTCTTCACTTCGATCTGTTGGCTATACTCCTGAAACAGCCATAGCTGATATAGTAGATAATAGCCTGTCGGCCAATGCTTCTATTGTTTCTATAGAGTTTAACTGGCAGGAGCAAAGCATTATCGTTTCAGATAATGGTGAAGGTATGTCAAATCAGGGGCTATTGAAAGCAATGAATATAGGTTCAGCGGATCCACTTGACTCAAGAAGCATTCATGATCTGGGCCGATTTGGTATGGGATTGAAAACTGCTTCGTTTTCTCTTGGAAAGAAACTAACCGTTCTTGCAAAGGTCGGCGAAAACATTAATAATGCAAGCTGGGATTTGGACTATGTAAGAAAAAATGATAAATGGCAGATACTTGTTGAAGATTCATTACGCTCCGCACCGGAAGTATATGGGCTGCCTGCGGACTTCACTCCGTGTGGAATTTCTGTCTGTGCTGTGTTCTCGGACTCAATCTCAGCGGCAGCGAGGGAGCTTCAACCGCGCTCATCAATATGAGAAGTGTTGGAAACAATCTTCTCAACGGCGGGAACTACGGCATAGAAGCAAGCATTATCGCTGATATTGTCATAGCTGCGGCAGCTGTACTGCTGTGGCAAATATATAAAAAGAATAATACAGAAAGGCAGGCATGAAATATGGAGTTCAATAATAAACTTTACGAACTGCGTAAACAGAAGGGATTTTCTCAGGAGGAACTCGCAAACAGGCTGAATGTCTCGCGTCAGACTGTCTCGAAGTGGGAGGTCGGCGATTCTACGCCTGATATGGAGAAGCTTGTCGCTATGAGCGACCTGTTCGGCATTTCTCTTGATGAACTGGTGCTGGACAAATCTCCCGAGCCTGCACCCGTTGAGCAGGTGCCTGTAAATCCGGATATATACAGCCAGATCAAAACAGACATCAGAGATAAGGTCCTCACGGACAGCAACAAGAAAAGAGTAAAAAAGGGACTGAAGATCGCAGGAATAATTCTTGGAGCCATACTTGCGATAGATATGCTGACATTCGCTGTATATGTTGCCTTGAACGGATTCCCGAAATAAACAAGCATATATAAAGATAAGTCCCCGCGAGCGCGGGGACTTGTCCGGAATTTCATAAACTGATTGTAATTTGAAAAGGCAATGCACGGAGGCATTGCCTTTCAGTTTGTCAATAAACCTGTATCGATTGAGGGGACGCTCTCTATTACAGGGCGTTCCGCCTTGCCGCCTCTGTCATTCCTGACCGGATACGTCTTTTCTGGTGAACAGCTTGGAGGGGCGGTGGCCTGCGCCGCCTTCGATCGCGCCTGTCTCCTCGACGTAGGGGGCTATCTTACGCCTGAAATTCGACATTATCAGCTTCCTGTCAAGGATGGCTTCGTAGACCTGCTGCAGTTCGGTCAGTGTGAATCGCTCCGGCAGCAGTCTGAATGCGGCATAGGGCTTTTCAAGGCTGCTTCTCAGCTTCAGAAGTGCGCTGACTATCATCTCTGCATGGTCAAAGGCAAGGCCGTTTTCCGGTATCTCAGCCTCCGCGGACTGGTTATACAGCTCGTTGGGATTGTTCATCATGACCTCAGAGACATACTCCCTGCCGCTGTCATCGGTCAGTACAAGGGTATGCCTGCCGCCCTCCTCCTTCAGCGATACCTCATACCACTGTGCGTTCTTGTCCGTAGCCGCTCTGGTATACTCTATCACCGTCCAGTAGCAGCAGGAGATTATCCAGCCCCTCGGGTCTCTGCCAAGCCTTGAAAGGTTGCAGAGCAGGGAGATAGGCGGACTGTCTACGCCGGTCTTCTCCTTCAGCTTGCGGAAGGCAGTCTCTTCGATAGTCTCCTCACGGCAGCAGAAGCCTCCCGGGAGGGCGGGCATACCCTTAAAGGGCTCTTCTGTACGCCTGACAAGAAGTACTGAGAGCACGGGCTTTGAAAGATGACGGTAGCTCTCGCTGTCGCTCCTGCGGAGGGTGAACACCACAATATCGGCAGCGACTGACGGTCTGTCATATTTAGTTATATCGTAATCCATAGGAACCTCCATTGATAATATCTGATTAATAATAACATACTCCGGCGGTGTGTGTCAATACATCGGTGCTTTTTGTTTACTGCGCATATAGATAATATCGTTGTGATAGTATCTGATTGTGCAAAACATAGAATCGTCGGCGCAGCTCTTGACAAATCGTTCTGTTAGTGTTATTATGATAATAACAAAAGGATATTAATAAAACGCCTTTAATTTTTAGCTTCTGTTAATATCGTTTTGATTCTATCAAAAGGAGGGAAGCTTATATGGACATATCCGATATCCTGAAATGCAGGTGCTGCATAGATATTTTCCCGGAGGATATGGCGCTGGCTCAGCCCCTTTACATGGCGCTTATGCTGAAGTATCATCCTGACAGGTGCAGCGACCCGAGAGCAGCGGAGGCTTCGGCTGTGATAAACGAGATGTACGGAAATCTGAAGAAGGCGCATACAACTCAGGAAAAGCTGTTCCACTGCGGAAGTCATGCGGTGGAGATCAGATATCTTATGGCCATGAAGCAGGAATACGGCATGGAGTATGTGGGCGAGGACAGAGTATACTTTCTGATCGACAGATCTCTTGAAAGCTGCTTCACCGGCTCGGAGGCAAAATCGGACCTGTTTTTCAGGGAGTACCTTCCGCAGCAGATACTTGCACAGGCGGAGGTATTCCTGCCGGTGGTCACACATATCTTCAATGCCGGTGAAGGAATTCTTATCGAGACCTGCAAGCGGCAAGGGGAGCTTCCCCTGCCGAAGATACTTGATTTCTACGGAGGCACTCTTGACAGCCGTCACGCTGCATGGGTGATATCCCGGCTGCTGGGTATATGCTGCTACGCCGAGGCAAGAGGGATAGTCTGGAACTGTCTCGCTGAGGAAAACCTCTTTATCGACCCGGCAGAGCATACGGTAAGAGTCGGGGGAGGCTGGTGGTTCGCTGCAAGAGAAGGATGCAGGATGACCGGAGTGCAGTCAAGCGTCTATGATTCGATGCCGGGCACAGACGGCACGGCACAGCATATCAACGACCTTGAATGCGTGAAGGCTCTGGCAAGGCGCATTCTTCCGGAGGATGCTCCGCAGGCAGTGAAGGATTACGCAGACAGTATCTGTCAGAGCTCGGCCTTCGGAGAGATGGAAAAATGGGAAAACGCAATATACGCCGGATTCGGCGGGAGAACATTCACACAAATGAACGTCAGACTGCCTGATATAGCAGGCTGAAAATAAAATCATTACAGGAGGGACTATTATGGGATACGGTTCATGGAGTTCAGCAGACTGGAAGAAATATTCATCTGCAAAGATCAGCGGCAAAAAGGTAAACGACATCTACAAGGCAACAACTATCGATGCGAAGTATGACCCGAAGAAGATCAGGGTGAGGGAAAGCCTTGATTCAGCGGAACACCCGGTGACTACACCTATCATAATCGGACTTGATGTTACAGGTTCTATGGGCGACCTGCTCGATGTGACAGCAAAGCGCCTCGGCGAAATGGTAAAGGATATAATCGAACGCGAACCCGTTGAAGGTCCGCAGATAATGTTCTGCGCAGTGGGCGATTCAAGATGCGACAGCGCACCGCTTCAGGCTACACAGTTCGAATCAGATATACGCATAGCAAGTCAGCTGACAGAGCTCTGGTTCGAGCGGGGCGGCGGCGGAAACAGATTCGAGAGCTATCCTCTGGTGTGGTACCTCGCCGCAAACAAGACAAAGACAGACGCCTGGGACAAGAGACAGAAGAAGGGTGTTATCTTTACCCTGGGCGATGACGGCTACCCCGATAAGCTCCTTGCAAAGGAGATAGAAAAGGTATTCGGTGACAGCGTAAGGGAGGATATCAGCACAGAAGCCCTCCTTGCACAGGTAAGCAGAAGATACGAGGTCTTCCACCTTATGGTCATGGACGGGAGAAGCGAGAGCATTGTAAAGCTGCCTGCGTGGCGTGAGCTGATGGGCGAGAGAGCCATATCCGTAACAAGCGTTGAGGCTATACCCGAGATAATCGTATCACTGCTTGAGAGCGTTGCCGGAAGAGATACAGAGGATATAATCAATTCCTGGGACGGAGATACACAGCTTGCCGTAAGGAATGCCCTCGGCGGGCTTCCCGCAAAGAAAAGGGGAATGATGAAGGGCATAATCAGATTCTGAGAAGGTGATTTCATGAAAAAAGCATACGCGGTAATCGGTGCAAATTTCGGTGACGAGGGCAAGGGCCTGATGACAGACCTTTTCTGCCGCACAGACGGCAGAGCCATCAACATCAGGAGCAACGGCGGCGCGCAGGCCGGTCATACCGTCTGCACGGCTGACGGGAAAAGGCATATTTTCTCACACATAGGTTCCGGCAGCTTTGCCGGCGCGGATACCTACCTTTCTGAGTATTTCATCCTTAACCCTATGCTTTTTTCAAAGGAACTGGGAGCTCTCGGAAAGGACAGGGGCAGCATCTTCATAGACAGACGCGCTCTGGTGACGCTGCCCTGCGATATGCTGCTGAATCAGTTTGCGGAGACGGCAAGGGGTAATGCCCGTCACGGAAGCTGCGGTGTGGGTATCTTCGAGACCATCGTCCGCAGCAGGAGATTTGCCATAGACTACGATTATGTACTGAGAGCCGGAAGAGAGTCACTAAGGAAAATGATAAGGGGAATAAATGCGGTATACTGCCCCATCCGTGCCGGAGAGCTCGGCATCAGCGGCATAGCAATGGAGGAGCTTCGGGATATACTGGCAAATGATATGCTGACGGAGAACTACCTCGATGACCTCTATGCTATGGCGGCAATGTGCCATGAGACGGACGAACAGATAACCGAGGAGTACGATACAGCTGTATTCGAGGGAGCGCAGGGTCTTATGCTGGACAGGAACAGGGAGGAATACTTCCCGCACCTGACCCCCTCCGATACAGGCATGAAGAATATCCGCTCCATACTTGACAGGCTGGAAAAGCGTGATACTGAGGTTTGCTACGTTACAAGGTCTTTCTTCACACGGCACGGTGCAGGCAGATTCGATACGGAGTCAAAGGACATTGCGGAGGAATACGGTCTCTATGACAGGACCAACGCTCCCAATGAGTATCAGGGCGTTTTCAGATACGGCTGGTTCGATATACCTGCCTTCATGACATCACTGGAACTTGACAGAAGATACATCAGGGAAGACGAGAGGATATCCGTAGCCGTGACACATCTTGATATGACAGATGGCATGGTACTGTGCCCGGCTGAAAAGCTGAGACCTGAGGACATTGCAGAGATGGTTGGTGCGGAAATGCTGTACAAGGTGAGCGGCGAGACTGCTGACGACGTTACAGCCGGAAAGGTCGCAGCAGGGGCTGCGCTCAGGAGATAGGAGGAATTATGGCTTTTGTTAATGCTGAAGTATGTGATGAAGATATAGCAGCGCTGGGACTTGAAAACTATTTTCTGTTAGGCACGTACCGCTGGACTATCGACATGGAAAGGAAAGCGGCGCTGATAATAACAAGGCCCTGCAATGAGGAATACCACTTCCTGTGTTCTGTTAGACTTTTCATAAAGGGTGAGGAACACTATTTTGAAATGTATGATAAAAAAGAGGGAAATGACCTCGTATGGAAAATGCACTGGACACATGTAAAAAAAGTAGGAATGGAAGAGGTATATGAAATGCTGCGTGAGGCGCTGACGGTGTACGGCGAATACGGCAGGAGGTACGAAAAAGGCAAGGTAATTGTCATGATATAGTGAAAAGCGGGCACCTGTGTTATGCGGGTGCCCGCAACAGCTTGTCAAAAAAACTATATCTACTTAGGGGACGCCCTCTCTTGCAGGGCGTCCCCTC
>CAMKMD010000093.1 GCA_946413815.1 uncultured Ruminococcus sp. | reverse complement strand
CAGTGGTACACACCTCTCCGTGAGGCTATGAGCGCATTCGTTTCCAAGACTCAGGAGAGAGTTACAGGCGACGTAAGACTCAAGCTCTACAAGGGCAACATCATCAACGCAGGCGTAACTTCACCCTACACTCTCTACGATGAGGAAGTTGCTACATTCGATGAGGATGAGGTATACAACCAGGCAGATGCTGCCGGCTTCATCAACCTCTTCGGTCTCCCGATAAAGGTAAAGGCTCAGCTGGACAAGAAGAGAGAGCAGAACAAGTAAGATAACCGGCAAGCTGTTATGAATGATATAACAGACCTGCTGATAGCAGTTGTGGTATTTTCCCTGCCTGCTCTTGGCATCGGGTATCTTTTGTCAAGGCATACCGGCGTGGGAGTATGGGAGCCTGTGGGAGTTCTGGCAGTGGTCGCAGTCATATTCTGCATACTCGGCCTTCCCATGGCTGCTATACCTGCTCTTGCTATGATAGGTCTGACAGCCGGGCTTGCAGTACTGATCATTATGTTCCTGTATTTCTGCCTTGCAGCGCTCTTTTCGCGCAGATGCAATGCCGTACTCGTCAAGGTCGAGGTACCTGAGGGGAAGCAGAGCGCATTTGCCTATTATGAGCTTGACGGCAAGGTGGTGCCGGCGATATTCGGCGGCATCAGAAAGGAAGTGGCTGACCGCAGAGGCTTCGTCCCCGGGAAGGAATGCAGGGTAAGATACAGCAGATTCCGTGATGCGGTTTTTGACAGAAGAGCCGTGCGGATAAGCATCTGCGGACTGATGACGGGAGTAGCCGGTGCTCTGATGATCGTGCTTCCGTTCATGTTCATGGAATATCTCCCGTAACAGGGACTGTTCCGCAGCAAAAATAAAAATACAGGCAGGGGAGAAACTCCTGCCTGTTATGATTTTTTTAAATACGTATTACTGGCGAGAAAAAGGAGTAAACTATGGCAGATATGATGTGGGCAGGAAGATTTTCCAAGCAGGTGGACGCAGGTGTCAACGCTTTCAATTCTTCCATTGCCTTTGACGGACGTATGTACCGTCACGATATACAGGGCAGTATCGCCCACGCTACCATGCTGGGTGACTGCGGTATCATAAAGAAGGAGGACAGCCTTGAGATCATCGAGGGTCTGAAGGGTATCCTCGCAGATATCGATTCCGGAAAGCTGGAGCTTGATCCCAATGCGGAGGACATACATATGTTCGTTGAGGCCGAGCTGACAAAGCGTCTCGGCGATGTGGGAAAGAGACTTCATACCTCCCGTTCGAGAAACGACCAGGTGGCAGTTGACCTCCGTCTCTATCTCCGTGACGAGATAGCAGAGATAAGAGCTATGGTAGTTGAGCTTGCCGATACTCTCATCCGTATGGCAAAGGAGCACACCGAGACCATAATGCCCGGATATACACACCTTCAGAGAGCACAGCCCATAACCCTTGCACATCACCTGATGGCTTACGTGTGGATGCTCCTGAGAGATATTGGAAGACTTGACGATGCCGCAGAGCGTATGAACGTATGTCCTCTCGGAAGCGGAGCCCTCGCCGGCACTACCTACCATACCAACCGTCAGCAGACCTCAGACCTGCTGGGCTTCACAGAGCCCATGCCCAACAGCCTTGACGGTGTTTCCGACCGTGACTACTGTGCGGAGCTCTGCTGTGCCTTCTCGCTCCTTATGACACATCTTTCACGCTTCTCCGAGGAGATAATCCTCTGGTGCAGCTGGGAGTTCAAGTTCGTGGAGCTGGACGATGCCTTTGCTACAGGCTCCTCCATCATGCCGCAGAAGAAGAACCCGGATGTTACGGAGCTCATCAGAGGCAAGACAGGCAGAGTGAACGGCGACCTCGTTACCCTGCTCACCATGATGAAGGGACTCCCCCTTGCATACAACAAGGATATGCAGGAGGACAAGGAGGCTATCTTCGATGCAGTTGACAACGTAAAGCTCTGCGTGAAGACCTTCACCCCAATGCTCGCTACTATGCGTGTACTCAAGGACAATATGCGCCGTGCCGCTGCAAAGGGCTTCATCAATGCAACGGACTGCGCTGATTACCTCGTAAAGAAGGGTATGCCATTCCGTGACGCATACAAGATAACAGGCACCCTCGTTGCTCAGTGCATAGAGAAGGAGCTCACGCTGGAGACTCTCCCGCTGGAGGACTACAGAGCTATGACGGAGCTCTTCACTGAGGACGTTTACGAAGCAATAAGCCTTGATACCTGCGTAAGAGAGCGCAAGTCGGAGGGCGGCCCCTCTCCGGATGCTGTGAAGAAGCAGATAGCTCTTGCGGAGGAAAGGCTCGGAGCACTGAAGAATGACTAAGAAGGACGCTTTTTTCACATTCGGTCTTACGATAATGATGGGTGTCCTGTGGGTACTCGGTGAGGTATTCATGGGACTGTGGTATCCCGTCAACGCCAAGGGACATATATTCTGGTTCGCTCTCATAGTTGTGGTCACACTCGCTGTAAGCGTATGGCATTCCATGCTCAGCGATGAATCCGCAAGACGTTCTCCACGGGAGGAGAAGTATGAGAGGAAGACGAAGAAAAAGCGGTCATCGAAAGAGGAGGAATAACAATGTCAGTCAAGATATATATCGACGGTCAGGAGGGCACTGCCGGCCTGAAGATACAGGAGCGTTTCAGGGACAGGAAGGACCTGGAGATAATGAAGATAAGCGAGGAGCTTAGAAAGGATCCTGCGGAGCGTGCAAGACTTATAAACTCTGCGGATTACGTGTTCCTCTGCCTGCCGGACGCAGCTTCCATAGAGGCTGTATCCTTCATCGACAAGGACAACGACCATGTGCGTATAATAGACGCATCCACAGCTCACAGGACCAATCCCGCATGGGCCTACGGTTTCCCGGAGCTGTCTCCCGCTCACCGTGAGAAGATCCGCACCTCGAACAGAGTAGCCGTTCCCGGCTGCTATGCAAGCGGATTTGCTTCCATAGTTTACCCGCTGGTAAGCAACGGCATCATACCCGCTGACTATCCGGTATTCGCCTATGCGACCTCCGGCTACAGCGGCGCAGGCAAGAAGGCCATCGCTGTATACGAGGGCGATGACAAGCCCTATGAATTCAACAGCCCGAGACAGTATGCCCTGTCACAGCAGCACAAGCATCTTCCCGAGATGAAGGCTGTATCAGGCCTTACCTACACTCCTATGTTCAATCCTATGGTATGCGATTATTTCAGCGGCATGGTGGTAAGCGTTCCGATACAGACAAGAACACTGGATAAGAAGGTAACTCCCGCACAGGTGCAGGAGATGTACGCAAAGCACTATGAGGGCGCAAAGCTGGTGGAGGTAATGCCTCTGATGTCAGCTGACGAGCAGAAGTCATTCTTCCTTGCATCGAATACTCTCAGCGGACAGAACAAGCTGCAGGTATTCGTATTCGGCAACGATGACCAGATACTGCTCTGCTCGAGACTTGACAATCTCGGCAAGGGCGCAAGCGGCGCGGCTGTACAGTGCCTTAACATAATGATGGGAATTGACGAGACCACAGGCCTTGTCTGAAATAAACATAAATAATATAAAGGAGGTATCGGGATGGAGATACGCAAAATGACCATCGGGGACTACGAAAAGGTCTATGACCTATGGATGTCCTGCAAGAATATGGGCTTCAACGACATTGATGATTCACGTGAAGGAATAGAGAAGTATCTCAGACGAAATCCGGATACTTCTTTTGTAGCCGAGGATGAGGGGCTCATCGCCGGAGTCATCCTGGGCGGACATGACGGACGCAGGGGCTTCATACATCATGCCTGCGTCAGGGAGTCTTACAGGCATCAGGGCATCGGGAGAAAGCTGGTGGATACCTGTCTGGAGGCTCTGAAAAAGGAGGGCATCAGCAAGGTGGCACTTCTGGTGTTCAAATATAACGAAGCCGGCAACGGCTTCTGGGAGGCCTGCGGCTTTACCGTCAGGGAGGACCTTAACTACCGCAATCTCGCCCTGCGTGAGCTTGTAAGGATAGATACGTGATTATAATAACGGAGGACTGAAAAATGGAACTCAAGAAAATAGGCGACGTTAAATTCGTCGAGGGCGGAGTATGTGCCGCCAAGGGATTCAAGGCAAACGGCATCCAGTGCGGACTCGTTCACGCAGGCGCTACCATCACCACAAAGAAGAACGACCTCGCAATGATAGTTGCAGACGAGGAGTGCTCGGCTGCTGCTGTATATACAACAAATAAGGTAAAGGGCGCTCCTATCCTCGTTACGAAGAAGCACCTTGAAAACGGAAGAGCAAGGGCAGTTATCGTAAACTCCGTAAATGCCAACACCTGCAATGCTGACGGCGTGAAGAAGGCTGAGATGATGTGCAGCCTGACAGCTGAGGCTCTCGGCATAGAGGCTGAGGACGTTATCGTTGCTTCCACAGGCGTTATCGGTCAGCCCCTTCCCATCGAGCCCATTGCAGAGGGTATCCCCGTACTTGTGGAGGGTCTCTCCTACAACGGCAACCCCATGGCAGTTGAGGCTATAATGACTACAGACACCATGCCCAAGGAGGTAGCCGTAGAGTTCACCATCGGCGGCAAGACCTGCACAATGGGCGGTATGCTCAAGGGCAGCGGTATGATACACCCGAATATGGCTACCACTCTCACCTTCATCACCACGGATGCAGCTGTATCTCCGGAGCTTCTCCAGAGAGCGCTCAGCGATGTGGTAAAGGTGACACTCAACCGTGTAAGCGTTGACGGAGACACTTCCACCAATGATATGGTATGTGTGCTTGCTTCCGGAGCTGCCGGAAACAAGGAGCTCACAGCAGAGAACAAGGATTACGATGTATTCGTGAATGCTCTCTATAACCTCATGCTCAACCTTGCAAGGATGATGGCTCGTGACGGCGAGGGCGCAACAAAGCTCATCGAGTGCCGTGTAAGCGGTGCTGCAAGCGAGAAGTCCGCTGAGATAATCGCAAAGTCCGTTATTACCTCCAGCCTGCTGAAATCCATGATATTCGGCGAGGACGCAAACGCAGGCCGTATCTACTGCGCTATCGGCTATGCAGACGTTGATTTCGATATCAGCAAGGCAGATATCGCCGTTGCTTCGGTTGCCGGAAAGGTGATCCTCGGCGAGAACGGCTGTGTCGTTCCCTTCTCTGAGGAGGAGGCCAAGAAGGTTCTTGAGGCAGAGGAGATACAGATACTCGTTTCCCTCGGCGAGGGCACAGGAAACGCTGTATGCTGGGGCTGCGACCTCACCTACGATTACGTCAAGATAAACGGAGACTACAGAAGCTGAGGAGGACACGGAGATGGAAAAGATCTCTAATCAGGATAAATCACAGGTGCTCATAGATGCACTTCCCTATATACAGAAATATGCAAACAAGATACTCGTTATCAAGTACGGCGGAAACGCCATGACCAACAAGGAGCTGAAGGACGCTGTCATGAATGATATCGTGCTTCTCTCCCTCGTCGGCATCAAGGTTGTCCTCGTACACGGCGGCGGCCCGGAGATAAGCGATATGCTCAAGAGGCTCAACATCGAGAGCCGCTTCATCAACGGTCTGCGCTATACCGACGAGGCTACCGTAGACGTAGTAAAGATGGTGCTTGCCGGAAAGGTGAACAAGGAGCTGGTTCAGCTCCTCGCACAGCACAAGGGCAGCGCTGTAGGTCTCTGCGGCATCGACGGCGAGATGATAATGGCTGAGAAGAAGACCACGGATGACGGTCAGGATCTGGGCTTCGTCGGCGAGATCACCAAGATCAACACCAAGCCCATAACCGATGCCCTTGCAAACGGCATGATACCCGTTATCGCAACTGTAGCTACAGACGAGCAGGGCAACACCTACAACGTCAACGCTGATACTGCCGCAGCACGCATCGCAGCAGAGCTGGGAGCTGAGAATCTGATACTCATGACAGACATCGCAGGCCTCCTTTGGGATAAGGATAATCCGGCCACACTTATACCGGAAGTAAATGTCAGCGAGGTTCCCTTCATGAAGCGCAGAGGCATAATCTCCGGCGGAATGATACCGAAAATCGACTGCTGTGTAGAGGCTGTAAGACGCGGAGTGAAGAAGACAGTCATCATCGACGGAAGGGTCCCGCACTCCATACTTATCGAAATACTGTCGAATGAGGGTGTTGGCACACAGTTTACCTGATGGCAACGAGTGACCGATAAAATTCAATTTGTGAACTTGTATAGAAAAAATTTACGTTAAATATTTCGCGAAAGGTTGATTTTCAGACCTTACAAGAGGTATAATTATATAATGTAGAACAGTAGTTTCTAAACGCACTGTAAAGGAGAGATTTGCCGTGAACAGCAATGAAAAGACAATAGAAAAGTTTGATAAGCACGTAATGCATTCATATGGCAGATACCCGCTCGCCATGAAGCAGGGTCAGGGAAGACGCTGCACTGACGAGAGCGGCAAGACGTATATCGATCTCGGAAGCGGTATCGGGACGAATTCTCTCGGTTACTGCGATGAGAAGTGGGCTGACGCTGTGTGCGCACAGGTCAGAACGCTCCAGCATAATTCCAACTACTATTATACAGAGATCCAGGCAGAGTTCGCAGAGCGTCTCTGTGAGACTACAGGATATACAGATCTGTTCTTCGGCAACAGCGGTGCCGAGGCGAATGAGTGTGCTATCAAGCTCGCACGTAAGTACAGCTTCGATAAGTACGGCAAGGGCAGGCATAATATCATCACTCTTGTGAACTCCTTCCACGGAAGGACTATGGCCACTCTTTCTGCAACAGGTCAGGATGTTTTCCATAACTATTTCTTCCCCTTCCTTGAGGGCTTTATAAACGTCACTGCAAACGATATCGAAGACCTGAAGTCAAAGCTCGATGACACCGTATGCGCTGTTATGATGGAATACGTACAGGGCGAGGGCGGAGTCGTTGCGCTTGACAAGGAATTCGTTGATGCGGTATTCGACCTCTGTGCAGAAAAGGATATACTCGTCATTGCGGACGAGGTGCAGACCGGTGTAGGCAGGACAGGAAAGTTCCTTGCCGGAGACTGGTACGGCAGGAAGGCCGATATCACTACCCTTGCAAAGGGCATCGCAGGAGGCATCCCCATGGGAGTCTGTCTTTCCGGCGAGAAGTGCAGCAAGACCTTCACCCCCGGCACCCACGGTTCCACCTTCGGCGGCAATCCTATCGCCTGTGCCGGCGGACTTGCAGTCCTTGACCGTGTTACCTCGGAGGGATTCCTTGATGAGGTGCTGAAGAAGGCAGACTATATAAAGTCAAAGCTTGAGAAATGCTCTGAGGTCGTTTCCGTTACCGGAAAGGGTCTTATGATAGGCATAGAGCTCAGGGAGAAAAAGGCCCCGGACGTTGCGGCGAAGGCGCTTGAAAACGGCCTCCTCGTACTTACTGCAAAGACAAAAGTAAGACTTCTCCCGCCCCTTACTGTTTCCTATGAGGAACTTGACGAGGGCATGGAGATACTGACAGGTATACTGGAGGAATGATGTATGGAGCTTATCATATTCATTAAGAATAATAAGTATATTGTACAGGACAAGAATCAGAAGACCATATACACGGTAAAGAAGAAGAGCCTCAGCAGCGGCAAGCTCGGTCTGTATGACCAGAACAACTACAGGCTGTACTCCCTTGTACAGACAGGAGAGGACAGAAAACCGACCTTCACCATCACTCATAATGACGCTTCATTTATACGTGTGAGCTGTAAATCCCTTTTCCTTGATCCCACACTGACGTTCAAGGGCAAGGAGGCTACCTATGAGCTTGTAAGTACGGACCGTATGAATTATACCCTGATGAAGGATGAAAAGGAATTAGGAAAGCTGGAGACCGGCGTATCAGTATCCGGAGAGCTCCAGTATAAATTCCAGATAAACGACAAGGTCTTTGATGATTATTTCGTTCTTTTCGCTGTTGCGGTCGATAAGACCTTCGGCGGAAAGAACCGCGAGCAACTTACAAAATAACCGAAAGGATAAACAGGATGAAACATTTACTGAAACTGCTTGATCTCAGCACAGAAGAGATCATAGATATACTCAACCTTGCTGACCAGCTCAAGTATGAGCTCAAGCACAATATACCCCACCCGCACCTCAAGGGCAAGACCCTCGGAATGATATTCCAGAAGGCTTCCACACGTACAAGAGTCTCCTTTGAGACAGGTATGGTGCAGCTCGGCGGATACCCGCTCTTCCTCTCCTCCAACGATCTCCAGATCGGAAGAGGCGAGCCTGTACAGGATACCGCAAGAGTTCTCTCCCGCTACCTCGACGGAATAATGATCCGCACCTTCGAGCAGAAGGAGGTAGAGGACCTCGCAGAATACGGCTCTGTTCCGATAATCAACGGACTTACTGATTTCTGCCACCCCTGCCAGGTGCTTGCTGACCTTATGACTATCCGCGAGTTCAAGGGCAGCTTCGAGGGACTGAAAATGTGCTTCATCGGCGACGGAAACAATATGGCCAACTCACTCATCGTAGGCTGCCTCAAGGTGGGCATGGCAGTAGCTATAGCCTGCCCGAATGACTACCAGCCTCCGAAGGAGATACTCGATTTCGCAGCACAGTACGGCGACAGGTTTGAAATGACTGACTGCCCGAAGAAGGCTGCAAAGGATGCAGATGTTCTCATCACTGACGTATGGGCTTCCATGGGTCAGGAGGGCGAAGCAGAGAAGCGCCGCAAGGCCTTCGACGGCTATCAGATCAACGACGAGCTGATGGCTGAGGCCAAGGAGGACGCAATGGTTCTCCACTGCCTGCCTGCACACCGTGAAGAGGAGATCACTGCAAAGGTATTCGAGGCTCATGCAAATGAGATATTCGAGGAGGCTGAGAACCGTCTCCACGCTCAGAAGGCCGTAATGGTAAAGCTCATGGCTGACTGATGATATAAGCATACATATTAAAGCGGACAGCGGGGACTGTCCGCTTTTTGCAAACATAATGATATGAGGGATAAGATCATGAAAAAAGTAAAGGTTAGATATATGCCTTCCTGGCTCGGACTTGGACTTGGCCTGACAGTTGTATTTCTTTTGATGGTGTTAACTTTCGCCATAGCGGCGGGTGTGATGCACCCGGTATATATGTGGCTGGCTGTCCTGTCGGGAGTTATGATAGTGACAGCGATTATAGCAGCGATCGTGATCGAATACAGCGATACTGAGGTGGAGATCTGTGAGGACAGGCTGAAATGCAGCCTGCTCGGAATGCACTGGGAGATCGGGCTGAACGGACTGGAGAAGATGACCTATACAGTAAAAAGGCACGCATCACAGTACACTTCGTGGAACACCCTTGACCTGATATTCAGATACGGACCGGAGGACGGGGTTTATAACAGGATGCGTACGCTGTCTGTAAAGATAAGCACAGATGATATTGCGCTGTGCATGGCCGGAGATGCGGATGAAGTGCCTGTGATGCAGATATACCGCTGCGTGGCGGAGATGTATCCGGGAGTGGCCGGAGGTTATGAGAAGAGCAAGGGGTTCTGGGGCTGAGAACAGCAGGTTATGGGGAATGCCGGCGTTTTCGGATGCGATATGGGATTATAAAGGAGAATGAAAATGGAAAAGAAATATTATGTAACAGCAGATGATCCGATCGGATCCTTTGGCTGCGGCCTGGTATTCGTCATAGGAGTGATACTGTCTGTCGTTTCCGGCAAGAATATAGACAATACCGTCTTCCGCTGGACAATCATCGTGCTGATATGGCTGATCGTCTTATTCATCGGGTTCATTCCTTACTTGAAGTACGGCAAACCGTCGCTCACTTGCACGGATGACAAGCTGAAATACGATTTCGGCAATGAAAGCTGGGAAATGGAGATATCAAAGATCGATAAAGCAGTGTATACGGTAACAGAGGAGCGTTCAAGATATTCCACAAGCTATACTCTCCGCCTGAAGATCGAGTACGGAGAAGGCAGCGAAGACTGGAGGCAGGAGACATTTCAGGAAAATGTGAGCTTTGAGCAGATGCAGGATATAGCAGCAGGCAAAAAAGAAGGATTTGACCTTATAGAGATACATGACTGGATAGCGGAGCGCCGTCCGGATATAGCAGAAGGTTTTGTGAAGAAAAGGGATTTCTGGTAAGTCTTGATTGCTTCGGAAATGATATGGGGGTAAAAATGAAAACAGGAAAAATAAAGCATAAACCGTTCGGCATGGACTGTGCAATCGGTGCAGCAGGCGCCTTTCTGATAATTATGATGACAGCCGCACTGCCCGGCATAGATAAGCCGGGAGGAACTGTCGGCAATGCAGATATACAACCGGGCTGCCATCCTTTATCCGGAGAAAGCCGGAGCTTTCAGAAAACAGGATGAGTTATGGTAAATGACGGTATTTCCGGATACGAGAATATCAGAAAACTGAAAGAGATCCAGTAAGAAAAGAAACCGGGAGGATAAACAATGGAAGATCTGATACTTGCAATAGCCGGTCTTGTGATAGCCGCTGCGGGAAGTATATATATGGCGAGGCTGATGTACTACAGAAACAAAGGCATTCAGTCGGAGGCAACGGTCGTCGAATCGAAAGAGGTCAAGAAGAGGACAGGCCTGTACCTCGGCAATATCTCCATCACGTTCAAGGTAACGACTGCCTATGCACATACGCTGAAATACTTCATTGAAGGAAGCTGGCATGAAGCGGCCGACAACGCAGGATATACCAATCCCATGGAGAACGGCACAAAGCGGAACATACTCTGTGACCCGAAGGATCTGAAGAAATTCAGATACGAAGACGAGGTGCAGAGAAGTATCCCCGTAACAGGAGCGCTGATAGCAATGGGCGTGATATTTGCCGGCAGATTCTTATATTCTTTCTTTAACTAAAAGCACTTGTAAAATATGCCTAAAAAAAAGAAAAAATACTTTGCTTTCTTTTAGTTGACAAACCCTGATATACGTGATATAATAATTAAGTCGCCTGAGGACAACGGTCCACAAGAAAAACGACAAACAGCATCTTGAAAATTGAACAATGCAAGAAAAAGTAACGACCCTTGAGATTC
>CAMKMD010000092.1 GCA_946413815.1 uncultured Ruminococcus sp. | reverse complement strand
CCTGTGACCCTCTGCTTGTAAGGCAGATGCTCTCCCAGCTGAGCTAAACCCCCACGCTTTTCTCGCAGACTCTTTAGTGACCTGCGACTTAATTATTATATCACAGTGAGGTGATGTTGTCAATAGCTTTTTTTGAAAAATAATTATTTTTTTGTTTTAACATGAGAAGGTGCCTGAGGGTAAAAAAATACTGCCTGCGGATGGAGTGCCGGAAGCAGTAATAGAGTCGGTTATTTAGCGCCCTTCTTCATGATTACTGCGCAGATCGTCTTGCCGATGAGCTTGAGATCGAGGGCAGCGCTTCTTGTCTTTATGTACCTGATGTCTGATTCTACCCATTCATCAAAGGGCATATCGCTTCTTCCTTCGCACTGACATATACAGGCGAGGCCGCCTTTGACGAGGAGTCTGTCCATATGCTCCGGAGTGTAGAGAACTACCTCACGGGGAAGAGGTGGACGGGGACCTATGATGGACATATCACCCTTGAGCACATTGATGAGCTGAGGGAGCTCGTCGATGGAGGTCTTTCTGATGAAATGACCGATCTTTGTGATTCTCGGGTCGTCTTCGCTCTTGAAGGCAAGTCCGTCACTGTCATTTTCCTTCTGCACCTCTGCGAACCTTGCCTCTGCGTCCATACACATAGAGCGGAGCTTGTAAATCTTGAAGGGCTTGCCGTCCTTCGTGAGACGCACCTGTGAGAAGAAGGGATTGCCGTGATCGTCGAAGTATATGATCGCTGCGACGATACTGAGCGGAACAGCCAGTACAGCAAGAGCGCCTGCTGAACAAACGATGTCGAAACATCTTTTTGCGGCTTCATAGGCTTTGCCGCCGGCAGGCTTGATCTTTGAGTATTTGAGCGTTTCATGAACGCCGGTACAGAGAAGTTTGAGAGCGTCCTCTGTGAAATCAAGTATAGGGTATTCAGTGACGCCGCCGGAGTTCTTCTTCATGGTCTCAAGAGCGACTTCGGTAAATTCGTCTTCTGATACTATCTTCTTATACGGTTTCTGAGGATCCATTGTCTGCATTCGCCTCCTCTCGTTGTTAAATGGCTGTATAAATACGTTGACCAAAGGGCATATTATATGCCGCTGAGTATATTATATCATGGTCTTTTGAAAAAATCAAGTATATCTTTACTTTTTGTGTTATTCCTTGTCAGCGTCTGAAAACTGCGTTCCGCAGGAGCCGGACGAAATGCCGGTGTTGCGAAAAAAAGGACTGCATAGTCTATGCAGTCCGGAAATAGTCTTTTCAGCTCATAGTGCAGAGATCATCTTGCGCCCTTTCTGAGGATCACTGCGAGAAATGTCTTGATCATAAGGAGAAGATCAAGCCTTAAGCTTCTTGTCTGTATGTAGCGGATATCGCTCTCAACCCATTCATCGAAGGGCATATCGCTTCTGCCTTCTGTCTGACAGATGCATGAGAGGCCGCCTTTGACAAGAAGTCTGTCCATCTGGTCGGGAGTGTAGAGAACTACCTCACGAGGCATGGGTGGACGGGGACCGATGAGAGACATATCGCCCTTCAGTACGTTGAAGAACTGGGGGAGCTCATCGATAGAGGTCTTTCTGATGAAACCGCCGATCCTTGTGATGCGTGAATCGCTGCTGCTCTTGAAAGCAAGACCGTCGCTCTGGTTCTCCTTGGATACCTCGCTGAAACGCTTTTCAGCATCGGGACACATAGAGCGAAGCTTGTACATCTTGAAGATCTTTCCATCCTTAGTAAGACGTTCCTGGACGAAAAGCGGATTCGACCGGTCTTCAAGGTATATAAGAAGCATTATCACGAGCATCGGGACGAGCAGGACGATAATAGCAGCAAGTGAAGCTATGATATCGAATGCTCTCTTGACGGCTTCGTAGGCCTTTCCGCCTGCCGGCAGGACCTTTGAGTGCTTCAGCGTCTCCTTGACACCGGTGCTGAGCTTTGTGAGCTTGGTTTCATCAAAATCAAGGATGGGATACTCCTTTATACCCTCCTTGGTGTCGGTTCCGGACGTCTCTGCGTTGTTTTCCTCGGGCGCTGCTGGAGCGATGTCTGTATACTTATCTTCTGCGACTGCTCCGTAGTTGGCAATTGAATCCATTGCACGATCCTCCTCTCTGATGAAAGAAAAAGGTGGTTATCCGATCCGGTATAATAATTATACCATCAGGATAAAACGAAGTCAATTATTCTGTTGAATTGCCTGGACTTTCCATACATCTGCAATGACTGTCCAACAAGTTCATCCTTTTTACGAGTTTACAGTTATTTTCAAATAACGTATAAACTATAACCATTCTAACACACAATTATCAAAAAAGCAAGCGAAAAATTAAAAATCATAAATGATTCGCTCGTTTTTGTGCATTATGCACAAAACTTAGGATATCGTTAAAAATATCGTCGATTGAGCGCATTTCTTTTTCTTTAACGCATTCCACAACGTCCCATCCGAGCTTCTCTGCACAGTAGGAAGCCGCCTCTCCTGAGCGCTTCAGGTAACTTACATCCTTCTCGTGTACGTCTTTTTTGGTCTCGTCATTGTGGTAGCGTTCGCTGAGCAGTCTCTGACTTACGTCCGGGTCTACGCGGAGGTAGATCACCTCGTCCGGCTCGGGGAGACCGAGAAGACGGTACTCGTAATCGAAGAGCCATTCGAGGAAGCTGTCCCACTGCTCCTCGGGCAGCTTTGAACACTGGTGGATGGCGTTTGAAGTGGTATACCTGTCAGCGATGATGATACCGCCGCTGTGATAGAAGTCCGCCCAGCATTTCTTGTAGCTTGCGTAGCGGTCCACTGCATAGAAGCTCGAAGCCGCATAAGGGTTCACGTCACCGGGGGCAGTGCCGAATTCCCCTGCAAGGTACATATTGATCAGCGAAGCGGAGGGACTGCTGTAATCGGGAAACTCGACCTTCCTGACATTCATCCCGGCCTCTGTCATGTGTCTGAGAAGCTTGTCCGACTGGGTCTTTTTTCCGCTGCCATCAAGCCCTTCAAATACTATGAGTTTACCATTCATTGTTAAAGCTCCTTTCAAAAAATCAAGCGATTTATCTGAATAAACGGAACATACTCCGATTATAACACAGTTGTGAACAAGAAATCAACTTAATTATTGCGGTTTTTGTGTTAAATCTACAACAAGGCGCATCTGAACGCTCAGATGCGCCTTGCAGTATTATTCGTGTGAAATATTACTTATAGTATTCTCCGAGTTCGGAACGCTTTTCACGGGTCATCAGACCTGTAAGCTTCTCCATAGGATCTGCTCCCTCGAACACGATGGAGTATACTGCCGAGATGATCGGAAGCTCGGTACCGTATTTCTCCGAGAGGGTCATAGCGGGCTTCAGTGCATTGATTCCTTCAACGACCATGCCGACCTTCTCGACTGCCTCCTTGTAGCCGTAGCCCTGACCGAGGAGTATACCTGCCTGATAGTTGCGGCTGTGTACGCTCAGTGCGGTAACGATAAGATCGCCCATGCCTGCGAGACCGTAGAAGGTCTGTTCACGGCAGCCCATTTTCATGCCGAGGCGCTTGATCTCAGCAAGGCCTCTTGTGATAAGAGCGGCCTTGATGTTGTCTCCGAGACCGAGGCCGATAAGCATACCTGAGGCTATGGCGATTATGTTCTTGAGAGCGCCGCAGAGCTCAACGCCCTTGATATCGGTGTTTGTATATACACGCATACAGGTGTTCATGAAAACGTCCTGTATCTTCTCGGCTGTTTCAAGGTCGGGGCATGAGGAGATGATAGTTGTCGGCATGGACTTTATGACCTCCTCCGCATGAGTCGGTCCGGAAAGTGCGGCCACCTTGATGGATTTCTCCTCAACGAGAGCGCCGAGTTCATCGGTTATGACCTCCGTCATGGAGCAGAGCGTCGATTCCTCGATTCCCTTTGCCACGCTTATGATGATATGATTATCCCTGAGGTAGGGAGCTGCTGTCCTTGTTGTTGAGCGGATGAAGACAGAGGGTACTGCCACAATGAGCATCTCGTTCTCTGTGCATACCTTCTCTATGTCCTTTGAGTAGTTTAGTCCGTCCGGAAGGACTGTATCAGGAAATTTCGGGTGTATGTGTGTTGAACTGAGGCTGTCTATCTCCTGCGGGAGAGCGGACCATACCGTCACCTCATGATTGCTGTTGCAGAGCATCTGTGCGAGTGCGATGCCCCATGTGCCTGCGCCTAATATTCCTATCCTCATGCTGTTGCCTCCTTTTGTTAAGTATAATAAATATCGGCTATTATCAGTATAGCAGATAAGGCATGATGTGTCAAGATGAAAAAGCTGACTGCCTG
This sequence comes from uncultured Ruminococcus sp., assembly GCA_946413815.1. Classification (GTDB taxonomy): domain Bacteria; phylum Bacillota; class Clostridia; order Oscillospirales; family Ruminococcaceae; genus Ruminococcus. The sequence goes on along the minus strand of CAMKMD010000092.1, from coordinate 6,891 downwards.
TTTTCAGCCTGTCAGAATGCCTGCCAGTTCTTTCAGCGTGCCGATCTGGTTTTCGTGTTCTCTGACGGTGCTGTCTCTGCAGATATGGAAGCATCTGATGCCGAGTTCGATACAAGGCACGATATCGGTCTCGTAATTGTCGCCAACGTATATGATGTCATCTGTACTTTCGCCTGATGCTTTCATCGCGTATCTGAATATACCGGCAGCGGGCTTGGCGATACCTGCATCTTCGGAAAATACTTTGGTATCAAACATATCATCTATACCTGTAATAACGAGCTTCTGACGCTGCTGCGAGCTTTTCCCGTTGCTGATGATACCGAGCCTTATGCCTGAAAGACTGCTGAGAGCGGGCATCACATCTTCAAAAAGCTTCCAGTGTCCGGGCAGGACAGACTGATACTCTCTGAAAAGCTGCAAAGCGTTCCCGTTATCTGTTCCGATGCCACAGTGATGAGCAAAATCGGATATCCTCTTCATTCCCTGCTCTTCAAATGTCAGTTCCTTGTCTAAGAATTTCTGAAAACAGACTTTTGAAATGCTGTGCCAGTATTCATACTGCTCCTCATTGATGCTGATTCCGCATTTTCTGAGCATCAGCTCAGTGAATGCGGTTTTCTCTGAGGCGTTATAATCTATCAGAGTGTTGTCTATATCAAAAAATATCATCACAGCGCTGTTCCTTTCAGCATGATATATGCATAAAGGCTCACCCGGTAAGGTGAGCCTGTGTTATTACTTCCTGTATCCGTTGGGGTTGTTCTTCTGCCAGTTCCAGGAATCCCTGCACATATCCGCAAGTGTCTTCTCTGTCTTCCAGCCGAGGACTTCAAGAGCCTTGTCCGCATTGGCGTAGCTCTCCGGAAGGTCACCGGGGCGGCGGTCTCCGTATACGTGATTGATCTTTATATCGTTTACCTTCTCGAAGGTGTCAACGATCTCGGTAACACTGTAGGGAGTGCCTGTGCCCAGGTTGAATACCTCAACTCCGCTGTTTTTGAGTATATAGTCTATTGCCTTTACATGGCCCTTTGCGAGATCAACTACATGGATGTAGTCACGGCGGCAGGTTCCGTCGGGGGTGGGATAGTCCTGTCCGAAGATAGTGAGCTTCTCACGGCGGCCTACTGCCACCTGTGAAACGTAGGGCATGAGGTTGTTCGGGATTCCCTGGGGATCCTCACCGATCCTGCCGGAGGGATGTGCGCCGATGGGGTTGAAGTATCTGAGGAGTACTACGGAGAGCTCCTTGTCAGCCTTTGCAGCGTCCTCAAGGATCTGCTCCATCATGACCTTTGTCCAGCCGTAGGGGTTGGTGCAGGTGCCGCGCTTCATTTCCTCTGTGTAGGGGACGGGGTTCTCTTCGCCGTATACAGTAGCACTTGAGGAGAATATGATGTTCTTTACGCCGTACTTCTCCATGCACTCAAGCAGAGAGAGGGTGGTATCGATGTTGTTGCGGTAGTAGAGCACGGGCTTGGCCACTGATTCACCAACAGCCTTCAGGCCGGCAAAGTGGATAACAGCCTCGATCTTGTTCTCCTCAAAGACCTTGCTCAGCTTTTCTGCGTCCTTGATATCGACCTCATAGGCCTTTACGGACTTGCCTGTGATCTCCTCAACACGCTTTACCGCTTCGGGGCAGCTGTTGGAATAGTTGTCTGCGATTATCACATCGTAGCCGGCTTCAAGAAGCTCCACTGCTGTATGTGAACCGATGTAGCCGGCGCCGCCGGCGAGAAGTATGCTCATGTTGTTTTCCTCCGTGTTATATGGTCTCGGTGTTAGTGACTTTTTCAGCTGGTTCCGGTTCCGGCGGTGCGCCGTCATCCTTAGGTGCAGCCCGTTGGGTGGCTGCCTTTTCCTCGCGTTTTTCGAGGGATTTGAGTATTACCTCACGGTAGATATAATCCGTGATAGCGGCGAAGGGGATGGCCAGAAGGATTCCGATAACGCCGTAGATACGGCTTCCGGCTACGATGACGATGAGTATCCACAGACCGGGAACGCCGAGTGTGTTGCCGAAGAGCTTCGGCTTGATGATATAGCCGTCAACGAATTGCAGGCATATGGTGAATATGATAAAGATAAGCGCATAGAAGGGCTTGACCATCAGGAGGATGAAGCCTCCGATGATGGCGCCGACAATGGGGCCGAAGGTCGGCACAAGATTAGTGATGCCGACGACCACGGAAACGAGTCCCACGTACTGCATACCGCAGAGCGACATGAACACCGCATTGATGGTGCCTACAAGAAGACCGTCGAGAAGATCGAAGATCACGTAGCGGTTGAGGATGGAGTTGCAGTGTATAAGGAAGGATGTTACGTGTTCGTAGGGTTCATCGCTCAGGGTGGCTGAAAGAAGTCTGCGTATGCCGGATTTGAGCTTGTGCTTCGAGGAGAGGAGGTAAACTGAGAGGATGAATGCGATCGCCCAGTTCATAACTCCCTTTCCGGCATCGGTGGAGATGTTGATGATCTTCGAGGAGTTGTCCACGATGTAGTCAACAACAGTATTGATGATGTTGTCCGAGGAAATGACGAAGCTCTGGAAGTTGCCTGATTCGTCATCCTTCGGGGCAAGCTTGTGTATGAAATCCTGAAGGGTCTGCGAATAGGAATCGAGGTTACGTATGAAGGTAACGACGCTGTCGAAGAGCTGAGGGATAAGTATACTCATCAGCACGACGAGGAAGAGCAGCACCGTGACGACTGCAAGCACGATGGAGAGCGTCCATTGCACCTGCCCCCGTTTGACCTTGGAGAAGACCGTCCTCTGGTAGAGCTTTGCGAGGGGGTTCATCAGGTAGGCAATGACACAGCCGGTTATTGCGGTGGAGAAATAGCTGATGAACTGCGTTATCGCATTCCACACGTCATTGATGTTTGAGAGTATGATAAAGAAGGCAACGGTTATACAGCCTGCGACTGCATTTGCGAACCATTGCTTTCCGATAAGATCCTTGAATTTCTTCATTTTGCAACTTCTTTCGTAGGATAAGACCTTTTCTCTATTTCTTTTGCCTGTTGCATTTCAGGCAGTATGTTTATTATACCACAAGAACGGAATTAAATCAAGTGGATTAATTGCGGGGAATGTGATGATTTGTCAAAACTTGCGGAATTTTTTTGAAAAAACTGACAGATTCACGTCATGAGAAGAGCGGCAGCAAGCCCTGTTCCTGCAAGTATGCGCAGCAGGAGCAGCAGTCTTCTCAGCAGCGGCTCACAGACCCTGCCGGAGATGAAAAGCTCCGCAAGTGAGCCGCCGTCAAGACCGGAGAAGGGGAGGAGATTGAACAGCCCCGCGGCAAGGTTCATATCTCTGAAGGCACCCTCACAGCCGGCAGCAGTCAGCGCTGCCCACAATATAACATTCGCGGCAGGACCCGAAACAAGGACAGCAATGCCGTCACGGATCCTGATGCAGGTGCCTGTCTCCATGATTACGCCGCAGCCGCTGAGGACAATACGTCTGACTCCCGCCCCTGTCAGCACTGCCGCTGCTGCGTGGGCGAGCTCATGGAGTGTACACACCGTATAAAAAACGGTGATATACGGCATATCACACATCAGGAAGAGAAGAGCGTTGAACAGGAGAAAGGAGAACTTTATCTGAACTCTCAGTGCGGTATACCGAACCTGTCAGACAGCATCCCGATGGGGTTCAGAAAGAGTTCCTCCGGCTCTGAGGTGAGTTCGTGAAGCAGTGAAATGAGCTCGCGGCCTGTATCCGGCACAAGATGTATTGCTGCAAACAGTGCTGCCACTACAGCTATACACACCGCTGCCTGCATCAGTGAGACGCCGCTCATGGCAGCTGTTTCGTCAGCCTCCTCCTCTGACAGTAAAATGATATCGTTCTCCTCCTCCGGCAGAGCAGCATCGCCGCAGGGGATGGAAAAGCCCTTATCCATTGACTATACCTCCTGTAGAATACGTTGTTCCTATTATATTCCGCTCTCCGTCATTTTAGAATATTTTTCACCGTTTGCACACATGATTTTCGTCAGTTGCTTTTTATTATGTAATCATATCTTAATTGACATCATCCGACAAACGTGGTAGAATAAAATAGTAACAGGTCCGCAGAAGGTCTGCTGATGTGATGAATCACAGGAGCGCTCTGCGGGTATACTATTATATAAGTATAACGTAACTGCCGGACAGAGTACCGGCTCAGTTGATACAGGAGGAACAAAAGTGAACTACAGAAAGACCGCTTTATCCGTACTGGCTCTTATGACAGCAGCTGTTATTACCGGCTGCGGCGAGACTCAGGAGAACGTGATACCGAAGCCGGTGATAGTCTCGCCGGAGACCATCATCCTTGACTGGCAGAACGCCTATCAGGGCAAGATAGACGAATTCATGAAGTCCGACAGCTACAGCGAGAAGAAGTCACGCTTTGACCTCCGTGATATTACAGGCGACGGGATACCGGAGCTCATTCTTTCCCCCGATGCCGACAGGAACACCCGCTGCACCATATTCTCATACTCCAAAGGCGTCCTCTCTCAGCTGCCGGATATGGGAAGCGACGGCACCATCCCCTACCTTCCCCTGAAGGGTCTCCTTCACGATGAGTACAGAGGTGAGGGCTTCGTTCTCGGAAAGTATGTTGCCTATGAGAACGGAGATTTCAAGGAAGTAATGACCTACAGCGACAATACCGCATCTGCCGCTGCCGGTGCAAATATAGTTCATGAGATAAACGGCCAGTCCGTTACTCTGCCGCAGTATGACCAGACACTTTCGGAGTATACAGGCTCCACTACCTTCTATCTCGGCCGCAAGTTCACCTTCGGCAGCGAGGCTGTGAACTATGCTGTCCACGCTTCAGAGTCCTGGAACTGCGTTACCACGGACAAGCAGAAGCAGGCGCTCAACGATACTCTCACCATGGAGATGTCCAAGGCGGGTTCAGCCGGCATACTCGGCGCCGCCTTCGAGATAGTTGACCTCAATTCCGATGATGTGCCCGAGGTGATAGTCTCAGCTCCCGACGGCTGCCGCATATATATGTTTACCGGAGATATGTTTGATGAGCTGAAGGAGGCAGAGGGCGTATACGGCAACGACGGCACACTCATGCTCGATATAGCCAAGAGCGTATTCTATTCCGACAGCAAGGGCGAGACCAGCTACTGGAGCTTCCTTGAAGGCTTCTCCGCTGCGGACTATCAGTCCTCAGGAAGCCTTATGGAATGCGGAAACAAGCTGCTGCTCACTCTCGACAATATCACCAGAGATGTTTACGGCGTGAACGGCGCTCCCAAGACCGAGAGCAGCGACGGAGCCGCTGAGGGAGAGAATGCAGAGGGCGGTGCTGCAGCAGAGGGCGCAGCTGCCGATGATGCTGCATCTGCCGGAGAAGCAGCTCCCGCAGAAGCAGAGTAAATGGCTAAGTCACGCCTTATATATACCTGTAACCAGTGCGGCTATGAGAGTCCTAAGTGGAACGGAAAATGTCCCTCCTGCGGAGCATGGAACAGCTTTGAGGAGGAGATAGCAGAATCCGTACCCGCCGGCGGGAGACCCTCCGGCAACAGCGCTCCGGACCTCTCAGAACGTATCATGGAGCTGAGCGATATCGGTTCGGATGCCGATATCCGCTACAAGACAGGTCTCGGCGAGCTGGACAGAGTCCTGGGCGGCGGCATAGTAAAGGGTTCCCTTGTGCTCCTCGGCGGCGAGCCGGGCATAGGAAAGAGCACTATACTCCTCCAGATATGCCAGTACCTCGGCCGTGAGCACTCCGTACTCTATATCTCCGGAGAGGAATCCGCAAGGCAGATAAAGCTCCGTGCAAAGAGACTGGGGGTTGACAGTGAGAACCTGTATATACTCACAGCCACCGATGCAGAGGCAATTGCCTCTACCATTGCCTCCTCTACCCCTGATATAGCCATAATCGATTCCATACAGACCATGAGCATAAGCCGCATATCCTCCAGCCCCGGAAGCCTTACACAGGTAAGGGAGTGTACGAACCTCTTCATGCACACTGCCAAGAGCCAGGAGATACCGGTAATAATCGTAGGCCATGTCAACAAGGACGGCGCTATTGCCGGCCCGAAGGTCATGGAGCATATAGTTGATGCGGTCCTCCATTTTGAGGGCGAGCGCCATCAGAGCTACCGTCTTCTCCGTGCTGTGAAGAACCGTTTCGGCTCTACCAACGAGATAGGCGTATTCGAGATGCTCGACAAGGGGCTTGCAGAGGTAGACAATCCCTCGCAGATGCTGCTTGCCGGCAGACCTCATAACGTATCCGGCACCTGTGTTGCCTGTGTCATGGAAGGCACAAGGCCCATACTTGCGGAGGTTCAGGCTCTTGCCTCGAAGACCTCCTACTCAGCGCCGCGGCGTATGGCAACGGGCTTTGACTACAACCGTCTGTACATTATAATAGCCGTCCTCGAAAAGAGGCTCGGCCTGTTCATGGGCACCCTTGATGTGTACCTGAATATAGTCGGCGGATTCAGCCTTGACGAACCGGCAGGTGACCTGCCTGTGGCAATGGCGCTGTATTCCGCAGTCATGGACAGGCAGATAGACGAGCAGCTCATCGCCTTCGGTGAGATAGGACTCGGCGGTGAGGTGCGTTCGGTATCGCATATCTCACAGCGTATACGTGAGGCTGAACGCATGGGCTTCCGCACCTGCGTAGTGCCTAAGCAGTCCATGAAGGCTATAGATACAAAGGAACATGATATCGAGATAATACCTGTATCGACTCTGAAACAGGCATTCTCGCTCATAAAGTAAAACAACGCCTCCTGTATTCAGGAGGCGTCAGCTTGTAAAAAAAAGGCAGTTGCACCGACAAAACCAAACGTTTGGGATTCTAAAGGGCCTTCGGCCCTTTAGCGGAGTCCAGAG
>CAMKMD010000091.1 GCA_946413815.1 uncultured Ruminococcus sp. | reverse complement strand
GGGGGCAATGATTGAAGCAATCAAAAATAGCGATGTATCCACTTACTCTGACGCATATTGTGATGATTACCGCAAAATGTTTGAGTGTTTCAGCGAGGACGGATTTATATATCAATTTAGCGATGCTGAAAATGCGATCACGCTCCGTGAGGATCACTCGAATGCAGCGGTTTGGCTGATGCCTTATGCAAACTATGAAGATACAGGCGTTCTGTATCATGTGGCATATCAAGGAAAATACTATCAAGTATATTACTACTTCAACGATCCTGCTTATACTGTTTCTGATCTGTGGGAGTATATAGAGCAGAGATTGGGTATCAAGAACTTCAATGTCGTTGACGAGAAGTACGGTATTGTAGATAACAGCAATGGTGAGCAGTCTGTTGTGAGTGCCTTCTTTGCAGTTGATGATACCCATTATTGCAAGGTCAGGACATATGAGCCAGAAGATGCACTTACGGACTTCTTGCAGGTTCTGAGTAGCGAAAAGACTGTATTCTGAACCGATCTGCAATGTGCTGATATGGGACATAATCCTTTGGGGACAAATCAGATGATGCTGTACCTGCATAGCAGGTGCTTGCAGCAATGATATTCAAAGCGACCTCTGAGAGCGATTCTTAGAGGTCGCTATTTTTTAGGAGATTTATCACCGTAATCATCAAGTTCGGCTGTGAGTGGCATTTCCGTTCGCCGCAGGACATAACAAAAGGCTCTGCATTTCTGCAAAGCCTTTACGCTGATTATTCGTCCTCGTCACTGCATTCGTCAAGCCCGTGAAGCAGTTGGATATATACTCAATCTGCTCGGTCACATTCCTTGCCATCGTGGATATCAGAAAAACAAGGGAATACGCCTTTGCTTCTTCGAAGTCGGTTCAGACAGTTTAGTTTTCTCGCTTCTACTTTGAATCCACTGGGTTCAAAGTTAATTATTCTATTTCTTGCTTCTTATCCTTACTCTTAGGCTTATCCTTCGTAGTTCTCGGCTTTTTAGCAAGTCGAGCTGCATCACGCTTCATCTTAGCCCTTTCAAAGTAACAGGTTTTGTCACGCTTAGGAGCGTTCTTTTTGGCTTCGATAGCTGCCTGATTCAGCTCATCGGTCAGAACTTTCAGCCTTTCCTCTTTACTGTCAAGCTCCTCCTGCTGCGGGAACGGCTCTGCTACGATCTTTTTGGCTTCTTCATGGTCAAGCCTGAGCTTTGCAAGGTCAGCCTGAGTACGCTCTATTCTGCCGTCAATGTTGTAGAGGGCAGCTTCAAGACGGTTCAGGTTATGGGCAAAACTCTCGATCAGCTTCGTGGTATGTGAAGCGGCACCTTTCAGGCAAGCCGACATACCACCGCCCATCATATTGCTGTTGACTGTAACTGTCAGGTCAAAGCCCTGGAACGAGCCAACCTTAACAGGCGTATCAGCGTACTTTATAGCCAGTACAGCATCTTCAAGAGCCTTTGCTGCTTCTTTCCTGTCGGTGTATTCTGTCTCACCAATGATGATCTTGAATACGGGCAGTTTTCTCTCAGGATCAATCGGGAGCTTGCGGAGTGCTTCACGATCAGTATGCAGATCGTTGAGGATAGCGGTCAATCTCTGTTCCTGTTCAGGGAAACGAGCAACCCTGTCCTCCATCTCAAACACCGTGTTTCTATGCTCCGCAGCGAGAACCCTCAGTTCCTTTACATCGTTTTCAAGCATGAGTTTTTCCTTGATACGCTCATCGCCCGTACAGAGTGCCTTGATCTCCGAATATGTAAGAGCCTGCTGGTCCACATCTTCGCATTTTCTCGCAGGAGTCTTACTCGTCATGATCTGACTGATAAACCTCTGCTTGTTCTCCAGAGTCTGATAGCTGTACGCATCAAACGTGCCTTTGGTGACATAGCGGAAGATCTGAACATTCTTGTTCTCGTTACCTTGTCTGATGATTCTTCCGGCACGCTGCTCCAGATCTGCTGGTCGCCACGGAATATCGAGGTCATGAACGGCAATAAGTCTTTTCTGGACGTTAGTACCGTAAGCGTCAAATAAACAACGTATTCCTCAAAAAAGAAATCCGATGTATAATAAAGTCTAAGCAAGTCCATAGATTAAATTAGAGTGACTAAAAAAGTCTATGGAGCAAATTAGACTAAATTAGACACAGGAGGAACGATGATGGAAACCAAAACAACGACAGCGATCACAACAGTCAAACAGGAATTGCATCTGCGTGAATGGATTGAGCAGATCAAAGCCCAGCAGGAAAGCGGTATGACCGTAGCAGCATATTGTGCTCAGAACGGGATCAATATTAAGACATATTACTATCATCTTCGCAAAGTACGAGAACACTTCGTGGAGTCTGAACCTGCAATAGTGCCTGTAGCTGTTCCAAGATCGGCCACAGATATTCGTATTGAGAAAAATGGCTTGCAAATATCATTACCGGCTGATATTTCAGCAGATACTTTGCTTGCATTGGTACATGAATTATGCTGAATGATCTGTCATTGGACAAACAGGTATACATCGTCACAGGGTATACTGATTTGAGACGTTCGATAGATGGACTTGCAGCAATAATACAGGCACAGCTGCAGCTTGATCCGTACAGTACAGCAATGTTTTTGTTCTGTGGCAGACGCTGCGACCGTATTAAAGGTCTTCTCTGGGAAGGCGACGGATTTCTGCTTTTGTATAAGCGCCTTGATAACGGGAGATTCCAATGGCCACGTAATGAAACGGAAGCATTATTACTAACGCCGCAGCAGACACGCTGGCTTCTTGAAGGCTTGAAAATAGAACAGCCTAAAGCAATCCGTGAAGGGAAACGAAGCGTGATATATTGAAGAAATTCTGCGATATTACTTGATTTTACGACAAGTTTATGGTATAATATATATACCATAAAATGAAGGTCGGTGTGCAGTATGTCTGAACATGATATTCAAAAATTAGTTGCAGATCATGCTGCACTCCAAAAAGAAAATGCAATATTAAAAGAGCAGCTTGCACTTATGCAGGAACAGTTTGAATGGCTGAAAAAACAGGTTTTCGGAAGAAAAACCGAACAGACTTCCGTCGTTATGGACGGAGGTTTGCAGCTTTCACTGTTTCCCGAAGAAAAAGTGCAGGCTGTTTCTGCACCTGAGAAAATAATCACAGTCCTCGGGCATAAGCGCAAGGCAAAACGTACACATGACGATTGGATGAGTACTCTTCCAATTGAGGAAAAAAGATACGAAGAAGAAAATCCTGTATGTGACAGATGCGGTGCAGAAATGGAAGAGATCGGAGAAGAAAAGGTGTATGATGAACTTGTGTATACACCTGCCAAATTTCATATTCGCCGTCATATTGCAAAGAAATACAAGTGTAAGAAATGTGGTCAGAATCCCGAAATAAGTACGGAATCATGCAATATCCGCTTTGCAGAATATCCCGTACCGATGATTCCGCACAGTTTCTGTTCCCCCGAACTAATGGCACATATTTTGTATGAAAAATTCGCAAAGGCAGTACCTCTTTACCGTCAGGAAAAGGATTTTGCCTCAAAAGGAATAAATCTGCTCAGAGCAACAATGTCAGACTGGGTGTGCATTGCGGCGGAGCAATGGTGTAAGCCGATAGTAAAGGAAATGCACAGAATGCTGGTCGCAGGCAGGATAATACATGCTGATGAAAGTGTACTTCAGGTACTGCATGAAGATGGCAGAAAAGCCACAGATGATTCAAGAATGTGGGTATACTGCAACGATAAAATGAATGACCGCAGCATAATAATATTTGAATATCAGCCTACAAGAGCCGGAATTCATCCAGCAAAATTCCTGAAAGGATATACAGGTTTTCTGATTTGTGACGGATATGATGCATACAATGCTGTCACCGGAGCCAGACGATGCGGCTGTCTTGCTCATGTAAGGAGGAAATTTGTAGAAGCCCTTCCAAAAGATAAATCTTTGTACGATACATCAGCCGCAGCAAAAGCAGTTGAGTTCTGCAACAGAATTTATCATGAGGAAAATCAGCTGAAAGAGCTGACAGCAAATGAAAGATATGAACAGCGTCTTGTGAAGGTAAAACCTTTATTGGAGGCTTTGTTCTCATGGCTTGAAGAACTTCCCATAGAAGGTAAAGGCAAACTTGTCAGAGCTATACAGTACGCATTGAACGAAAAGAAGTACCTTTTTACATTCCTGGAAGATGGCAATGTTCCCCTTGACAATAACCGTGCCGAAAACGCAATAAGACCGTTTGCCGTTGGCAGAAAGAATTGGCTTTTCAATAATACTGCAAAAGGTGCGGAATGGAGTTCGATTTTATTCTCAATAATTTCAACTGCACAGGCAAACGGAATTGATGCCGAAAAATACCTGTCTAATCTGTTTTCAAATCCGGCTGGTACTATACTGTTGCCATAGAATAATTGATAAAGTTTCCCCTCGCCAGTGGCGAGGGGAATTTTGTATTTTATGAGACGCTGTTTATTTGACGCTTACTTAGTACCTGTACCCATTTTGGCGGTTGAACCGAGCAGTACACGGATCTCTCCGCTGCGGACTTTGTTATTATTATTCTACCAGATTTTTGGGTGTATGTCGACTGCTCTTTCAGTATAACACTTCAGCATACCTCCGCCAGAGCTGTTTATGGGAGTATGGAGAAAGATATCTATAAAAAACAGGCACAGAGAATAATCTCCGTGCCTGTTGAGTTTGTGCAAGCTATGTCAAAGAAATGCTTATTCAACATAGACATAATCATTTTTATCAGAGTGTTTTTAATCTTGAATAATATGGACCTGTTTCAGGATAGTTTGTTTGCTTAGTTAATACATAGTAATACACAGGTGTAGATGCACTTTGAATAAGTGACCATTGATAAGAAGTTAATTGTATATAGTTATTACTTGTGTAAGCCGTCGAACAAATAGTATTATAATTACTATTCAAAAATACTACAGAAAAACTATTATTGGGATAAGATGTACTACCGCCCTGAGGTATCCATGAAAATGTAGGCGTATTAGTATTTAATCCTGTTGGATTATTTGGTTCAGCAGCTACATTATATCTGCTAAGTGTGCTACCTAAAGCTAATTTACCAGAGATTGGATTTGAAGACATATAATATGCTTTTATTAAATCCCATAAAGTTTTACAATGGTTGTTCTTTGTAAGATTCCATACAAAACTGTTTGAAAATGCGACGTTATCATCTTCTGCTGAATTGTACCCATCTGTCATATCATATAAAATAGCAATTACAGTTGCTTCATTAGCTTCACCAAGCCAATAATCCTCATCGAGATATTCCAATTCTATATCAATACCACAGCTTGCATCGTGATAAGCAGTATCCCCTACATAAGGAATATACAGTGAAGAAGCAGACATTTCTTTTTGAAGATTTAGAGCGAAATAGGTTGCCCATCCTTCACACCACGCTAATTTAACTCCATCATTTTTGGTTGGTCGAGTGTCTGCTAAGTTTTCCTCAAATGTGTGATCACCACCGATAAAAGTGGCACAATTATAACAGTACTCAACGTAATGACCGTATTCATGCTGAAGAGCATCCCATTCAAATTCATGTCCTTGTCTTATATATATTTTTGCAGGCGGATAGGTGAATAATGAGGTTGCGGAGTTATTTGGAAAATAAACATTTATAGGATTAAGGTCAGTCGAATCTAAATTTAAGATATATTGGTGAGCCATAGCCATTGCTTGCTGAATACTAAAAGATTTTCCCATATTAGTAGAATTAGGAGTTACGTAACTTAATTTCGTAAATCCATACATAGTAAATGGAGATGATTCGTATACATACACTTCATATGGACTTTCTGTATTGATTACTGACACATTACTTCCTTCAGCATATATTTTTATTTTCATATTCGGGTTGACTATTGATGTTGAATATGAAAAGGAATATCCTCCAGCAGAAGTGGTATAAGTCGAAGTAATACCAGTGCCTGATGAAGCATCACAAAGTTCAACTTTAACGTTATCCGCAGCATGAACTCCGCCGCTTCCATCAGTCCAACTTATGTATCCAGATACGGAATAAGAATATCTTGTTATTCCATCAGAATCTTCTATTATCTCAGGAGTGCTTCTTATTGTCTCGATATGCTCGCCTTGACGGTTAACTTCAAGAAGATGTTTCTTTAGATTTTCAGAGTAATTCTCTAAACAATCCAAGTATATTGTACTGACATAGTCGTAATCCGAATCATGATAGCAGTAAATAGTCTGTTCTAAACAGGTTTGAGCTACAACATCATCAGCAGTTGATGCTGACGGGCTTATTGCAAAACGGATATTACCGATTTCACATGAATCAAGAACTTTAAAGTCAATATCTACTACTGGAACGCCACTATTATTAGTTGTGTAGGTAGGTTCTTTTATGATGTCAACACCATCGTAAGAGGATAAAACTATCTCATAGGTGTCTACATCTAAAGAGGACTTGATTTCAAATTGCTTATGTATAATCGAACCGTGTGAATATTCTCTGTTTTCTTCATCTGTACAAAGCAGATATAGTGGGTTAACTGAGCAATAATGATTCTGCTGATTTTCGCCGATACAATTATTTAATTGTATTGAGTTGTTCTTTGATGCCACAACTGTGGGTAAATTGCTACTTGGCAGAAAAACAGCCATACCAAGTAAAACGGCGAATAATCTCTTTTTCATAGCGATACCTCCTAACAAAATAGTTTTCTTTTTGAATGTGAATAGTAATGTTTCTTATATAACTATCACCGCCTTTTCGACTATTATTTAGAATGTGAATTAACAAAGCTGTCTTGTTTCAGTGTCATTCCATTGCTGTATAAATCATAGCTTTCTTGGCTTTAATAGGAGCGTATAACTGTTGATATTTGCAGTATATCACAAGTATCTGATTTTGTCAATTGGAATTCGGTATTTTCTATAAATTAGTCAATGAGTGGTTTAAATAATGTGTCTTATTTGTTGCATAACACTTAAATGATAGTATCCTTTTCACCTGATACGACAAATTATTATATTGCACTTTTGCCCAATATAATGTCAAGTGACCTCAGTGCAAATACACTGAGGTCACTGTAAAATCGGAGCTACAAATACCTGTAAAGTTGCACTTAAAGGTGTTGTATCATCTGATTTGTCCCATTATATTTATTTGGCGGTATGCGATTCAAAGGATCACAGGCTCTTCAAAAGCTATACTGAAATAGGAAGCATTTTCAAGAGAGAGTTTTTCAAATTCAGCAGCGGTAATATACATCACAATATCATTCGTATCATCGATACACTCACTTCTGATGCCTTTTGCTTCAAGGATGTCAATTGTTTCGTCAATACAAGCTTGGTGGAAGGCTTCTACAGCCTCATCAAGTGCTGCTTTGTAACCGTTTTTAAGTTTTGTAAGATCAGCCTGTACTTGATCCTTCTGGAATTCGCCATCCACGATATACTTTGAAAGCAACTCTTCACCGAAATACTCCACATCACCGTCATAAGCTTCTTTAGTCCATTTTACGCCGTCAGGTGTACCTGTAATATATATTTCTTCGCCGTATTTTAGTAAATCACCGCGGTATATCAGGTTTTCCAACTTTGTAATATCTTCACCCATTGTATCGTTCGTGTACTCTTTCACTGTTCTTCCATTGTATACAAAGTCATCAATGCCAAGCTCATTGAGCGCAATTGAAACGGGAATAATCTCTGTCTCTGGGTCGTTAAGCGCTTCATACAGGTTATATGATATATTCTTATCATGCCATTTTCCTGTATATGTCTCAGGTGGTGTGATATCTCCTGTTCCTTTTGTCTGATAAGATTGCTCAGCGTCCTCAACGCTTATATTGCTTATGCCAACACCATCCTCACCGACATAGAAATACAGAATCTGACCGCCGCCTGAAGTGGACGGATGTTCAGGTAAAGTACCGTCATCGTTCAGGGAAACGTATTTGAACATAAACATGATACTACCGCTACTTTCTGCTGGATATTTGCTGAAATCCAGCTCGACAGTTTCGTGGTAATATGTCTCAATATCGTTATACTCTTTTCCGACGTTAAAGACATTCCTTTCTTCTCCTGTATACTCCTTTGCGTAACTTCCAACTTCGCCATTTACAGTCAGTCTTGTATCCTCGATCTGCGTCAAGTTGAAAATTTGTCCTTCACAAGGATAAATGCTGTAAACATACATAAAAGAGTTTCTTTCATAGCCTTGTGGTCTGTATATGCCTCGTCTTGCAACATCTACACTAAGCACTTTATCAGAAGGACAGAATGCCTTGCATTTCAGTGCAGTTCTGATTGCGGACATCGGCGCACTTACGCTTGAATTAGGATCAGGGTATCCAAAAAGTATCTCTCTAATCTCCGGATCATCCAGTTCAGGACTACCATTTAATTTTTCAATCAAAGCACGCTTCATTAAACAGAGGTCAAAGACATTGAGCATCTGGTCGTCGTAAAAATCCGCTGCCCTCCAGTTTGAGAGATCAGTATTCGGAACACCTAACAACCATTTCTGGAGCAATACAACATCTGCAACATTGAAAGAATCGTCATCATTTACATCGCCCATTGTAATCGGTACATCAGCTTCTTCGTCAGCGGCACTAACAACATTTACACTATTCAGTGTTGTCGTCGCAAGGCACATAGCTGAGATCAGCATAGACATAATCTTCTTTTTCATAAAATCACCTCATTTTTATTGTTTGATTTATATGTTCATATAAAAATATACCTATTTTTTCAGCTCCTTCCTGTCAATGATATAGTCATAGTCAGATAATTAGAAATTGCGTCTTCTACGCTGATGTTACTTATAGATGTCCCTTGTTCTCCAACATAGAAATACATGAACTGGTTGGCGCCCATAAACGATGGATGAATCGGATCTTTTGTATTTCGCTTCAAGAAAGAGAACTTGATACATCCAGAGTCACCTTGTTCATAATGCGAAAAATCTATCTCGGTTAATTCATGATGGTATAAATCATAATTTTCATATTGACCGTTAATATCAAAGAACTCAAATTCTTCTATTAAATACTCTCTTTTATATTCTTTATTTCCACCATTTATGATTATTTTATCATCTTCTATATTTTGGAAGTTTAGTGTATCACAAGCATAAACTTCATATACATAATCTACATTAGAATCACTGCTAACTGTTTTAAAACTTCCATCAGCCATTGCGACATCAACACCAAGTGTTTCGCCAAGCTCACAGAAGGACAAACACTTCATCACTATTCTTTTAGATGTTGAAGGGGCATATTGCCCACTGTTATCATCTTTATATCCGAACTTTATTTCGTGAATGTTCTCGTTAATTGTTGTTACTGTTGTGTCTTCAGTCGTCTGAACAAGTATAGTTGTTTGCCGTTCGTTATTCATGGATGTCTGAATAACAGGAGCAGTCGTAGAAGGTACTTGCGTTTCTATTGGTTTATCAGTATCCGGCTCTGTTACAATCGTAGACTCTGAATTAGTCGCAACCGTAGTGACTATTTCAGTTTGCGCGGTTTCTGTTGAAGCTGTCCGATCTGATTCTAAGCTTTGAACAGAAACTGTTGTAGTTACGGCTTCATTTATATCTTCTGTCTGAATCGGTGTATTGCTGGTTTCTGCTGTAGTAGTATCTGGAATTTCTATAGTTGGCTCTTCAATAATATTAGGCTGTACGGGGATATGCGGAAGATTTTTGAAGTGATCCCAATATCCAACACCTAACACAATAGTTAAGCAGAAACAAGCTAATACAGGTAATGTATGACGAATTATTCGGATATGCTTCTTTTTCTTTTCCAGATACTCGTCATATTTGGAGAGGACACTTTGATACATTTCATCATAATTCTTCATATTCAAAGCCCCTCCTTTCCAGCTCGTCTTTTAATGCTTTCTTGGAGTTGAATAGCAAATCTTTTATCTGCCTTTCGCTTTTATTCATAATCAAGGCGGCTTCTTCTTTGCTAAATCCTTCAAAATAGATCAGATACAGGATTTGCCGATATTCCAGTTTTAAACTATGTAAAGCCTGATGCACCAAACGCTTTTGTTCGCTTTTAATATAGTCTGTTTCAACGTTCTGTTCATCAGCAAGATACTCTTGCGATTCCAACGGAACGACACTGAGTTTTGCGAGTTTTCGGAGGTGTTTTGCGGTTATATTACGTCCGATTGCAAACAGCCACGTTTTGAACGAGCTTTTACCTGAAAACTTCGGACGTTTTATCATCAACTCTACAAATGTACTTTCCGCCATATCTTCTGCTGTATGAATATTCTGAACATAACTATTTAAATATAGTATCAAACCTGTCTGATAGGTACAGATAATCTCATACAGTCCCTCATTGTCGCCCGCAAGGAAACGGCGGTAGCTACTTTCGCCGTTATCCATGTGGGGATTCCTCCTCTCAAGGGTATTTTTTTACCCTTTCATTTATTAGTACCATTTTTCACGAAAATGGCGAAGTAAAATTTGAAAAAAATCAGTAATTCCGTCAAGTTTGTTAAGTCTGCACAAATATTATATCATAAAGTTAGCTGAATTGCAATAGAAAAAGCAGAGTAATCTATCGAATTTTGCTTACTCCGCTTTGAAAAATAATCAAATATAAAATTAAATATGAATTGTTCTATGCTTTTACGCCAGTTATGGCTTCAAATTCAGACTTGGTCATATGGGCTTCTTCGGTAGCTTGCTCAATCGTGAACATCTCTTTTACTTTCGAGAACTGAACAAATTTATTATCGGAACGGTACTACCTTCGGTTATTGTTGCTATTTTGATAACTTCCTTTATCAAAGAGGTCAGCCTTCTGCTGTTCGGTTTTCGCATCGTGGATATATGCGATCTCCTCCGCAGGGATACCCTTAGCGATCAGCTTGTCACGAATATCGTCATACACGCAGAAGTCGCATTTTTCTTCAAGAGACTCGACCTCAGCGATAGACTTCTTATCCTTCACATCGTCGGCATCTTCGCCCTCGACCTCTGCTTCTCCTGCTGCTTTGTGAGGAACGCCCAAATCACAGAAGATGATCTGCGTGAGTCTGTCCTCAGCCGTTTCAGCGTGGATACGGGCAACATTCTCTACACAGCGGTTGAGCTTTGTATCGGGATTATCTTCAAATGACGGATCAATCAGACGAGGATCAAGACCGAGCTTTCTTCCGTCCGACGTAATCTTGAGCATATTGTCGATCGTGGGATCAACATTTCCTGCGTTGATAGCATCAGCTCTGTCGGCAAGCTCCTGAACAACTCCTGCTGAAAAGGAGTAGCTTCGACCTGAACCACCTGATAATCACAGTCAGGC
>CAMKMD010000090.1 GCA_946413815.1 uncultured Ruminococcus sp. | reverse complement strand
GCCCCGCATATAGCCTTCGGGCGCTCCGCAAGGGGTGAATTCAAAAACAGTCCGGTGGACTGTTTTTGAAGAGGGGACGCCCTGCAAGAGAGGGCGTCCCCTTAGCAGATGCAGGTTTTTTGACAAACGGAAGAGGGCACATTCCGTGCCCTCTGTTATCACTTGTGATACTTCCCGCCTGTATTTATCTGGAAGCATCTGTATATCTGTTCAAGCAGCATGACTCTCGCAAGCTGATGCGGGAATGTCATTTTCGACATGGATAGCTTCAGACTGCCCATGGCTTTTATCTCCGGATCAAGACCGAAGGAGCTGCCGATTATGAAGGTGACTGTGCTCTGCCCGCCCACTCCGGCAGAGGATATCTGCTCCGCAAGCTCTGTGCTTGAGAGCTGCTTTCCCTCGATGCACATGGGGATTATCATGCCCTTTGCATAGCGGCGTATCTGCTCCGCCTCCTTTTTCAGGGCGGCGGATATCTCCTTCTCCGAAGGCGCATCGCTGAGACGGCATTCCTCCAGCTCGTGCAGCTCAAAGGTGCAGTACCTCCCGAGACGCTTTATGTATTCATTGCAGGCGCTGCGGAGATAGTCCTCCTTCAGCTTTCCTATCACGATAAGATTCACGTTCATCAGAATATCACCGTTCCTCCCTGCGATTCCACCGGAGATACCCCGAGCAGGAAGTCCTTTCCGTGTACGAAGCCGGATAGGGACGCCATTACCGTATTGTAGGCGATATCCGGCCGGTTGTTGTCCTGGCTGAGATGCCCCAGGAGTATGTGGGTAGTCCCCTGCGCCACCAGCCTGGCAGCCTGTGCTCCGCTTGCGATGTTGGAGAGATGGCCGTTGGGCGAGAGTATCCTCTCCTTGAGGTAGAGGGGATAGCTGCCGTGCCTGAGCATCCCTTCGTCGTAGTTTGCCTCAAGCAGAACGAGCCTGCATCCCCTAAGAGCCTCGTCCACCTCCGGCGTGACATAGCCGAGGTCAGTGCAGGCCGCACACCACCTGTCGTCCGAGGTATGTATCCTGTAGCCGCAGGGCTGGATGGCATCATGCGGTATGGGAAAGGCTGAGACTTCTGATCCGCCGCAGGCTATGGTGCTGCCGTTCATATCTATAACAGGGGTGCCGGGTGCTATCTTGTCGGTATCGCACAGCCTCTGGAGGGTACGCTTCATACCGTATACCGGTACGCCTGTCTTCCTGGTGAGCATTTTCAGACCTGCAACGTGGTCGCTGTGCTCATGGGTTATGAATACCCCCTGCACCGCAGAGAGGGGGAGATTATTTGCTTCGAGCACAGCGGAGAGCCTTCTGAAGCTGACCCCGCAGTCTATAAGTATGCCGCCTTTTTCGGTGCCGATGAAGGAGCAGTTGCCCTTGCTGGAACTGAAAAGCGGGTAGATCCTTGCCATTGTGATTGCTCCGTTCCGCAGCGCCGTGCGGGCGCTGTTCTGTATTATGCCGTAAGGCACTTCCGCTGATAATTATATGTCATCCGGGGCGGTTTGTCAAGGGCGGAGGAACGGATACTATAATCACAATGCAAATCAGGGGATTTTTGTTGATTCATACAAAATGTGCCATGTATTGCATTTTTAAGCCGTTTTGCCGCTTTTTACTGTTGACATATCCGGAACAAAATGATATACTGTCATAATAGTAAAATTTATAGCGTTTTGTCGGAATATAGTGAACTATATCCCGACTGTGAAGGATGAAAGGGACGTAATTATGCAGGCTGTGATACTTGCTGCCGGAATGGGCAAAAGGCTGAAGGATCTTACACGCGACAACACAAAATGTATGGTAGAGGTAAACGGTGTTTCCCTGATCGACAGGATGCTCCATCAGCTGGAGAAGAAGCATCTGTCAAGGATAATAATAGTTGTCGGATACAAGGCGGAGGAGCTTATCAGGTATATAGGCTCTCTCGGGATAGAGACTCCCATAAAATATGTAGGGAACCCCATATACTACAAGACGAACAATATCTACTCCCTTGCGCTGGCAAAGGAATATCTGTGCAGTGAGGATACTCTCCTCTTTGAATCCGATCTGATATTCGAGGACGAGGTGATAGACCTGCTGCTTGACGATCCGAGGGATACCCTCGCCCTCGTTGACAAGTACGAAAGCTGGATGGACGGCACCTGTGTGAAGCTCGATGAGGACGACAACATCGAAGCCTTCGTAAGCAAGGACAGGTTCCGCTTCAACAAGATAAGCAGCTACTACAAGACCGTGAATATATACAAGTTCAGCCGCCGCTTCTCCGAGACCCACTATGTACCGTTCCTTGAAGCCTACTGCAAGGCGCTCGGCGACAATCAGTACTATGAACAGGTGCTGCGTGTAATCACTATGCTCGATGATCCCGGCATAAAAGCAAAGCGCCTCACGGGGCAGCTGTGGTACGAGATAGACGATATACAGGATCTTGATATTGCGGCCTCCATGTTCGCCCCCGATGATGATACAAGGGTCAGCCTTGTATCATCAAGGTACGGCGGCTACTGGAGATATCCGCAGCTCCTGGATTTCTGCTATCTGGTGAATCCATATTTCCCGCCGCAGAAGCTCATAGACGAGATAAAGGCGAGCTTCGAGAAGCTCCTCACACAGTACCCCTCGGGAATGGGCGTGAATTCACTCCTTGCCGCCAAGAATTTCGGCGTAAAACAGGAGTGCATCATCGTCGGCAACGGTGCGGCAGAGCTGATAAAGTCCCTGATGGAGCATATAAGCGGCCGGACAGGCTTCGTCCGCCCGACCTTCGAGGAATACCCCAACAGATACAGCAGCGAGGAATCGGTCTCATTCTTTCCGGAGACGCCCGACCTGTCCTATACCGCCGATGACCTTATGGCCTTCTTTGAGGACAAGGATATCAGCACTCTTGTTGTCGTGAATCCTGATAATCCCTCCGGCAGCTACATACCTAAAAAGGATATGCTCCGGCTTATTGAATGGAGCGCAGAGAAGGGGCTACGCCTTGTTTTAGACGAATCCTTCGCTGACTTTGCCGATGAGGAGGGCGCTACTCTCATCGAACAGGAGATACTCAGCGCCAACAGGCATCTCTTCGTCATGAAGAGCATATCCAAATCCTACGGAGTGCCCGGGCTTCGTCTCGGAGTGCTCGCCTCAGGCGATACAGAGACCATAGCCGCCATGAAGAAGGATGTTGCTATATGGAACATCAATTCCTTCGGCGAGTTCTATATGCAGATAGCCGAGAAATACAACAGCGACTATGAGGATGCTCTCCGCCGTTTCCGTGAGGAGCGCAGACGCTTTGCAGCAGCCCTCAGGGATACGGGAGTGCTGCGCCTTTCCGATTCCCAGGCCAACTACTTCATGGCGGAGCTGACAAACGGCATGACAGCCCCGCAGCTTACGAAGTACCTCCTTGTAAAGCATTCCATACTCATCAAGGACCTTTCAAAGAAGCTCGGAAACAGCAGAGCCATCCGCATCGCCATCCGCAGCACAGAGGACAATGACAGGCTCATTGCGGCTCTAAGAGCCCTGCCGGAGGTGAAGTGATATGGTGATAACTGTCATAGGCGGCGGCAATATAGGCACTCAGTTCGCCGTACACTGTGCCGCAAAGGGGCATACAGTCAGGATACTGACCTCATCGCCGGAGGTGTTTGAAAAGCACCTTATGACTGTCGATGAGAACGGTATACCTTTCCTTGAGGGGGATATAGACTTCGCATCCGATGACCCGGAAAAGGCGCTCTCCGGCGCTGATGCAGTATTCGTGACCTTCCCCTCGAACCTTATGAAGAAGGCGGCAGACTATGTGTACGCCTTCTGCGGTAAGGATACTCTCATAGGTGTAGTCCCCGGCAACGGAGGCAGCGAATGCGCCTTCCGCCGGTGTATAGAAAGGGGCAACACCTTTTTCTGTATCGAGCGTGTTCCGGCTGTGGCAAGGCTGGTGAAGAAGGGCAGCACCGTGCGTTCCGTAGGCTACAGGGCGGAGCTTCATGCCGCAGCCCTTCCCGCTTCGGAGTCAGAGCGCTGCGCCGCATTCGTGAGCGGGATATTCGGTATCCCCTGTAAGGCCGCCCCCTCCATGCTCGGCCTTACGATGACACCCTCTAACCCTGTGCTCCATACCACCCGCCTGATGACCATATTCCGCAGTTACAGAGACGGCACGGTATACGAAAGGCTCCCCCTCTTTTACGAGGAATGGGATGATGAGAGCTCGGAGCTGCTCTTCCTCTGCGATGACGAGGTGCAGAAGATATGCCGTGCCCTGCCCATGTTCGACCTCTCGGGCGTAAAGCCGCTGAAAGAGCATTACGAGAGCCCGACCCCGCATCAGCTCACGGAGAAGATACGCAGCATAAAGGCCTTCAGGGGGCTCGGCACTCCCTCGGTAAGGACTGATGGCGGATTCATACCAGACCTCCATTCGAGGTATTTCACCGCCGATTTCTCCTACGGTCTTTCTGCCATCGTACAGATAGCGCATTTTGCAGGCGCAGATGTGCCGAACCTCGAAAGTGTGCTGCGCTGGTATGAGGGCATACGCATAGAAAAAGACGGTTTCAGATACGAAGACTACGGTATCAGGAGCAGAGAGGATTTTCTCGCTTTTTACTCGCTATAAGCGCTCCGTACAGGCTGCGGAGCATAGTTTTGCATATCATCACAGGAGGCAAATCCGATGAAGACCTTTGGTCAGCAGGATTACCGGAAGAAGATGGACAGGGTATTCGCCCGCACTCCCGGCAAGACTGCTATAGTAAACTGTATAAATGAAAATGAGCAGCGCAGGTATTCCTACCGCAAGCTGCAGAAGATGACGGAGCATATAGGACGTGTCCTTGAACACGCCGGCATCTCTCCGGGAGAACGCATAGCCGTCCTCACCCGCCCCTCGGCGGATATGGCTGTTACGCTCCTTGCCCTCGCCTATCTCGGATATCCGGCGGTGATACCGGACGTCATGCTGCCGGAGGCGGAGCAGATGAGACTGCTCCGGTTCACTGAGCCCTCGGCGGTGATAACGACTGATGACCTGTACGAAGCGACATACAGTCAGCTGAAGGCTGCATTGCCGGTATTCCGTCTTATCACGGCCTATTCTCCCATGGTGCAGCTCAACAAGGGGCTGAAAAGACGGCCGCCCTCGGAGATACAGTGCAGAAGGGACACCATAGCCATACTCTTCTCCTCCGGCACCACAGGCAGCGTCAAGGGCGTTGAGGTGTCGTATCAGTCCATATACTACGCACATCAGGCCGGCATCTCCTACGGAAACTACACGGACAACTCGCCGCATTTCCTTCAGATACTCCCCCTCTCCCACGTTGCGGGCTTCACGATGCTCCACATCAACCTGACACTCGGTGCTGAGATGGGCTTCGTACCGGAGCTTTCTGCGGCGGGACTGACCCTCGGCCTCAGAGTATACCAGCCGACGCATATGATAATGATACCAAAGGTGTATGAGACCATACACCGGAAGATGCTGGCGGAGATAGAAAAACGGCCGGCACCTGTGAGAGCGGCTTTCAGTGCCTGCAAGGGCATCACCTCGGCAGTCCGCAAAAAGACGGGGATAAGACTGCGTTTCCTGACAAGGCCCTTCTATTCACAGGCTCTCGGACGCCGCATCATCATACTGGGATGCGGCGCTGCGCCCTGCGATCAGGAGACTGTTGATTTCTTCCTCGACATCGGTATAGAGTTCCTCAATGCCTACGGCTCAACGGAGGCATCCTTCCCCATAACGGCTTCATCGGTGCAGGACAACTACCCTGACAGGGGTGCGGGAAACGTGCATCAGTTCCCCTTCATAGATATCCGCATCGAGAACGAGGAGATACTTGTAAAATCAGCTCTTTGTATGCACGGCTACTTCCGCGATCCGGAGAGCACGAAGAACGCCTTCACCGATGACGGTTACCTTAAAACGGGCGACCTTGGATATATAGACGAGGACGGCTATCTGTACATTACGGGAAGACGCAAGGAGACCATACAGCTCAGCAACGGAAACAAGGTCTCCGCACCGGACGTTGACAGCTTCTATCAGGAGCTCTGCGGAGATATCCGTGTGGCCTGCTGCGGAGTTCCCGATGACTATATGGATACGGAGCATCTCGTCCTCTTCCTTGAGACAGACAAGCCGGAGAGCGTAAAGATCATGCAGCTGAAGAACAGCCTGCGCAGCCGCTCCGAGTCAGCCGGCAGCCTTTACAGGATTTCCGATATCATCTGCATCCCCGAGCTGCCGCAGACCACTCTCGGCAAGATACAGCGTTTCAGACTGCGTCAGATAGCAGAGGCGCAGGCGGCAGACGAGCCGGAGGAGGATATCATACCGCCCTGCACCCTCAGGGCTGAGGCAAAGGACTACCCGACATTCACCGAGGGTGTATGCGATATCATAAGGAAGTACGTGCCGGAGGGCACGCCGGTTACGCCGGATTCCCTCATCACGGAAGAGCTCTTCATCGACTCCATCACCATGTTCGAGATATGCTCGGAGCTCCAGACCGTATACGAGACCGATTTCATGGATATGCTCGGCAGTGTGCGCACTGTTCAGGACCTTGCCGATATCGTCGGCACCGGCAGCTGTTCGCAGGTCCGCAGGGCAGGCAGCAGCTCCTTCGATGTGAGGGAATTCCCCCTGAAGCGGGGAGCCTCCGACAGGTTCCTCCTCCATGCCTTCATGGATATCTCCGGGAAGGTGTATGACATCAGGGCAGTCGGTGCTGAAAAGCTCAGACCGGACGGACATTACATACTCTGCCCGAACCACGAGAGCCATCTTGACGGCCTGTGGGTGCTCACAGCCCTCAGGGACCGCCTTGAATGCAGACGTCTTGCCTGCCTTGCCAAGCAGGAGCATCTTGAAAATGCGTTCTCACGGAAGATGATACGCATCCTCGGCGGCATACCCACAGACCGCACCGGCAATCCCGCACCCGCCCTTGAACAGGCTGTAAAGGTCATAAAGAAGGGCGATACACAGTTCCTCGTCCACCCCGAGGGCACCCGCACCAGAAACGGAGAGATGGGTGTATTCAAGAAGGGCGTTGCGGGACTCTCCATAGAGACGGGAGTGCCGCTCGTGCCGGTATTCATAGACGGCGCATACAGGATATACCCCGCAGACAGGCTCCTCCCGAGGATATATGACTTCAGGGCGCATAAAAAGCTGCCCCTGAGGATAGTATTCGGTGAGCCCATATACCCGCAGCCGGAGGATACCCCGGACACACTTACAGAAAAACTCCGCTCCGCAGTTGAAGGACTGCGTGACGGCAGATAAACAGATATTGAAAAGGAGTAGATCATCATGAGTGACAGTGTAAAAGAAGAAAAGCTCAGAAAGAAGCAGGAAAAGGCTGAGAAGAAAAAGGCCGCGAGCATAAGACCGGATCAGTCCGGCGCAAAGAACGCTCCACTGAAGACCGTACCGAGCGTACTGGAGAGAAAGTTCTCCGATTTCAATTACAAGTTCGCCTATCTGATACCGGAGACCGTACATCCCAACGTAGTTACCACCTTCGGCATTATCGCAGGACTACTCGGCTCCCTGTGCTTCTTCCTCGGCACCTTCTCGAAATGGTTCTTTGCAGGCGGCATACTCGGCCTGCTGATACATATCGTATGCGACAACCTTGACGGATATATGGCGAGGACAAGAAACCAGAAATCCCTGAGAGGCGGCTTCTTTGACATAATGTCCGATACCCTTGTATGCACCTTCACCCTTCTCTTCATCGGCCTCTCCTCTTACGGACATCTTGAGTTTGCTGCATTCGGCGCACCGCTCTACGGCATTCATATGCTCTGCACCATGCACTACATCATGATATACAACGAATTCCCCTTCCCGCCCTTCGGACCTTTTGAGATACACCTGACCTATATCATAGTTGCGATACTCAATATGATCCTCGGACCTGTGACCCTCTTCCATATCGGCTCCTTCCCGATAATGCTGCTCGATGTTATAATGATACCCATGCTTCTCGGTGCAGCTGCCGAGATATGCAGAATGGCATTCACTCTCTTCTTCCGTCTTAAAAAAGAGGGAAGGTAAGATATGAAAAAGCATCTCCTGCGTGACCTGATGTATTTCTATACGTCAGTCTTTTCTGCCGGAATGAGGAATATAGCATCGCAGGTGTTCTTTGACAGCCATTACCCGGAGGACAAGGAGACTCTCGTTGCGCTCTCCCTCTTCCTGAGCTCGGTAGCTACGATGCTCGGAATAATGGCATCATCAAGGCTCCTGCGCTCCTCAGGATGGGATACGAAGCGGAACAGGCTGCTCCTTGCAGCAGGTATGACAGCAGCGGTATGCGTATCCTTTTCATCGCTCTTCATCGTTGATACCTTCATAGCCTATACCACTCTCTTCTGTCTGTCGAGTCTCTGTCTCAACTTCCTGTACAACGTCTTTGATGTGTTCATATCCGGCACCGTGCCGCCGGAGGAAAAGGAAAAGAACGTGACAGTGCTGCTCAGTTATCAGATGGCCGGCTATATCATCGGCCCCCTGTTCTTCTCCCTGTGTTCGGGCTCGGTAAAGCTCAGCATAGCCATAGCCGCAGGTGCACTGCTGCTCTGCTTCTTCCCCGTAAGCCGGGAGTATGTAGCTTACACCGGCACAGACGGCCGCAGAAAGAGCTCTGCCACCGCCGCCGCAAAGAAGAATTCTTCTCAGATGTCACTCGGTGATACCGACAATATAGCCATGTTCTACAGCTTCATGCTGTACTGCGCAACGAATATACTCATGCCCTCCGTGGCCTATGTCATGAAGGACTACCTCGGCGTTGAGAACTATGCCCTCAGGAGCAGCCTCTTCCTTGCCGGCACTGTGCTTTTCTCCGCAGCTGTGATAGTCCTGCTGCCGGTGAGAAAGCTATGGAGGTTCCGCAACGCAGCTCCTCTTGCTATGGCAGCTGCCGTGCTTATGATAATCATCCTCCGCAGCAGCAATGCCCTCCTCCTCGCACTTGCAGCACTCCTCAGCGGCGCAGGCAACGGCATTTTCCTCTCCAGCACCCGCTACTACGTCAACACCGCAGAGCCTTCAAAGGGTCTCGTGCAGCGATACAACAGGATAATGACCGAGGCAACTCTTACAGGCCTCCTCTTTGCCGCCATACTCAGCTGGATATGCACAAGGAACGGTATATCCGTAATACCCGCAAAGCTCACTGTCATAATCATCCTCTTTGCCGGGGCTCTGTTCTTCGGACTGCTCCCCGCCGCCGGCAAACGGCCGGAAAGACCTTTCAGACCATCATAACCGCCCCGGCAGCGGGTGGTTTATACGGCATCCCTGACGGACCGATATTGAGGGCTCTGCCCTCAAACTCCCGCCAAAGGGACGTGTCCCTTTGGAATCCCGATGCAAAATCCCCCCTCCCCATGAATGGGGAGGGGGGATTTTGAAATGAGAGTCCAGAGAGGCTATGCCTCTTTGGCAGGGGTGCGGGGGCGGCGCCCCCGCTGTCAGTCCGTCGGAGACACCACACAGACCGACCGCTGCTGATGTGGTATGCTGTGCCGGAAGCCTTGACGAACGGGACAAATTATAGTATAATGGTCTGTACGGGATGCTGTGCCTTCGCAGCGTCTCAGAAAGGAGCATAATTCGTATGAAGGATATAAAGAGGACACTGGCAGGCCTTATGGCTGTAATGTCAGTAATGTCCGCCGCTGCTTCATGCACGCAGAAGCAGACCAACGGATCACCGGAAGAACCAACTGAAATACCTGCAGAGGCCGCAGAGGCAGCTGTCGAGACACCCACAGAGGATCCCATCCCGTTCAGGGGCACCACTCTGACCTGGCTCGGCGATTTTGACCTCAACCAGACCAGCAGCGGCGGACGCTCCGTTGCCATGGCGCTTTTTGAGGACCGCTACGGCTGCACGGTCAACTGCATACAGACAGACGCTTCACAGAAATATGAAAGGCTGTCTTCCATGATAAACTCAGGCGAAGAGGTAGATATGTTCCCCTTCGACGATAACGCTATTCCCGGCAGGGCTGCCGCAGGGCAGTTTGAAGCCCTCGACCCCTATTTCTACTACCTCGGCTATGACGAAGGGCTCTGGGACGATATGAAATCCACAGCTGATATGCTGGCATACAACGGCAGCCACTACGTCATGCCCACAAGCCTCACCGACCCCTTCCTCCTCACCTACAGCAGAACGCTGATGCAGGCTGAGGGGCTTGAAGACCCATGGCAGCTCTATCAGCAGGGTACATGGGACTGGAACGCATTCCTTGACATGATGAAGACCTTCAAGGCAAACGGCACCGACGGCAAGACCCGCTACGGCGTCAACGGCTGGTTCGGCAGGGCTGCCCTCCAGTCAACCGGACACACCGTAGTAAACATGACGGCTGCCGGCTGTGAGAACAATATAGCAGACCCGGCCATAGCAGGCGCAGAGCAGATGATGCAGGATGTTGTACAGAACGGCCTGTTCAGCAGCTACTTCCGCAGATGGTTCCCCAACGACCAGCACACACTGTTCCTGGCATCGGGAGACTGGACAGTAGGCGCCTCCAATGCGAAGAACCCCGACGGCGATATCATGGTGGTTCCCTTCCCGAAGGCACCTGACGCCGATAAATACTACCTCACCTGCGGCTTCAATGCCAAGCTGCTGGTGAAGAACTCAAAGCACCCCGAAGCTGTTGCAGCTTATCTCAGGTGCGAGAGGATAGCCGCCACACAGGAGGAATATGTGACAGCTGCAAAGGAGAAGGCTCTTGTTCCCGTACCCGGTGCATCCGGCGAACCGAGAAGCCAGCTGACAGAAGAGCAGTATGATGCGATACAGTCCATCATGCGCGACTGTACGCCCGTATATGACCCCGGCTACGGCATGGGTGAGAAGATGTACACCATCCAGGACGAGAAGCTCAGCTCCCGCGGCGCCATGAACAGGATAACAGAGGATATCCTCCGCCAGAATGCAGGCTCATGGGATTCACTCAGAGACCTGATGTCACCCGCCGTTGATGCGGCTGTGGGACTTGTAAACAGCGGCCAGGCCGCCGACCATCCCGCACCGGCACCCGAGCCGGAGGAAGTACCGGCTGAGGAAGTACCGGCAGAATAAGCAAGACAGCGCCCCGGGCATTTCTGCACCGGGGCGTTTCAGCTTGTCAAAAAGTCAGTTATGGCATCCGCCCCTGCAAACGTCAATTCTTCCATAGCAAAATGTAGGGGGCGATGCCTACATCGCCCCGCTTATTTGTGAATGTATAGTTTATTGACAGACAGAAGGCCGCAGCAAATATGCTGCGGCCCAGCTTGTCAAAAAAGTCTGTTTTACCGTAAAACCCAAACGGTTGGGATTCTAAAGGGTCTTCGACCCTTTAGCGGAGTCCAGAGGCAG
>CAMKMD010000089.1 GCA_946413815.1 uncultured Ruminococcus sp. | reverse complement strand
GTGTTCTGTTATCCTCAGACGTGAGATGTTTAAGATTTGCTCAGTAAATGAAAATTCCGCCATATGGCAGCATTTTCATTTCAGATATTGGTCAGATACAGTGTTAATACAGATCATTCAGAGTCAGCGGTCTTACCTCTCCGCGCTTCTCACATTCAAGCAGCTCGCTTGTGAAGCCTCCGAGTGAGAAGATGTAATAGTGATATTTGCTGCCTTTGCCGAATACGGAGGCATAGTGCCTGATCAGCTCAAGCTCGTCAATGCCTGTCTTCTCGTTGCGATCTCTGTTGTTTTATTCTGCACAATGCTACCTCCCATGTCCAACGGACTCCAATTTACTACATGGAGCTTTTTGGAGTTTTTTGGAATGTCCAATTTACTCCATCAAGTTTCCTGGAGTTTATTATACATCATTGGACAGCGGGAGGGAAGACGCGGAATATTTTACTCTTACGATAGTTTACGCTTACCTTACAAAGAAAACGCCCCCGATACCGGGGGCGCTGTTATCATGCAAAATAGTTCTTTGCTGATGTATAGTATACCAGCATGGATCTGATGATTTCCTTCAGGCTTTCGTTGGTTGAGTTTGCAAGCTTCTTGCCGGCGTAGGTGGGGATGCTGTAGGTAAGCTTGTCGCTTATCTCCTTTGTGCCCTCCTTGATGACTGCTGTAACAGCCTGCATGGAGTCCTTTGCGGAAAGGCCTGCGAAATCGTATCTCATCTCGCCCTCATAATCGCCCTTTGTGAACTTGCTGTAGGGCACAGTTACTGTCTGTTTTGCGCCCGTCACAGATGTATAGGTGAGTTCGAGCTTGACATTATTCTTGTTCACGCCGGAATTGAACTTCATAAAGTATACTATAGCGATATTGTTTCCGAGGTTCAGGTTCTTTCCGGAAAACTGTGCTGTTGCGCCTGTCTTTGTGACTTCCTTCTCAGCGTTTACCGCCATGCTGTCGCTGAATGGCGTTGCAAGCGCCTTCTGTGCGTCGGTGAGAGACTTATTTACAAGGTCGCCGGTGTTGTAGCCGAAATACTGCTGAGCCTGTGCGCCGTAGTTGAGCATATCCACAAGGAGCTTTTTCAGCTTTTCCGGTGTACCGCTCTTGTTCAGCTTGTTTGTGGCGTACCGCTTTATGCTGTATACATCCTCGGGGGAGGTAAAGGTCTCGCCATCCTTCTTTACGCTGAGTGTTGCGGTAACATTGCTGCCCATTTCCTTTGCAGATATTCCCTTGTAGCGGAATTCATATTCGTTGCCGTAGCCGTTGTCTGCGGGGGCGCCTGCATTTATTGTGGTTGTCTTGTAGGTCTTGTTTCCGCTTGCATCGAAGAACTCTTTTTTGAGAGTCAGCTTGATGTCGGTGCAGCCCTCAAGGTCTGCGGCGGGTACGTAGTAAACTATGCTCAGGTCATTGCCGAGGGAGACATTGTGGCTGAACTTGATATCCTTAACAGGGGTGACAGCATTCGTGAAATATCCCGGCTGACCGCCCTTGCCGTCTATGATGGCGTATATGCCGTTCTGCACTCTGTCTTTAGCATAGGAGGTGCCATTACCGCCTACGAGACTGTTGCAATCTCCGAACATATAGCTTGTATTGCAGCTGGCTGCGACGTTCCATTTATCAGAAACAGTTATCGTTGTTGTATTGATGCAGTCATAGAACATATACGACATATTACCGACGTAGCTTGTATCAAAACCGGCGAGGTCAAGTGATCTCAGGCTCGTGCAGTTGCTGAACATACTTTGCATATTGATAACGCTGCTTGTTTTCAAACCGCTGAGATCAATATTTTCTAATGATGAACAGCCAAGGAACATATTACTTGTATATTGGAGCGATGTTGTGTTAAAGCCGTTGAGGTTTACTGTTGTCAGAGCTGAACAACCTCTGAACATATTTGCCATCTGTGTAACATTTGAAGCCGTATAATCAGCCGGGAACGTTACTTTTTTAAGGTTTGAACAGCCTGAGAACATACTGTTGAGATTAATTATATTATTGCTGATAGCTGCCTTTGAAAGGTCTATCTCAGTTACAGCCCTGAGGGTGGGGTTACTGTTTGCATTGAATAAACCGGTTGTGCCATTACTCGTTATCTCAGAGCCTTCAAGCGCAACTATCTTCTTTATTCCGGAGAAAGCGTCGAAATCAACAGCCTTGAAGTTCTTGATATAAAGCGTTCCGTTCAATAAATAATTCTCGTTAACGAGAGTGAGATAGCCGGGGCGTGAAGCTCCCTGATCTGCATAGGCGTAGGTATTATCGATGTAATTTGAATTATATGTTGTTCCGTTTCCGCCGACAAGTGAAGTACAGCCATAGAACATATTTACAGAGTTAACGCCCTCAGCGGGAGTTCCCGAAGCATCCCAGTATTTATTGACATATATTGTTTTCAGCTTTGAGCAGCCAGCGAAAGCGGCGTACATACTCGTTACCCTGTTTGTGTTGAAGCCTGTCAGATCAACAGTAACAAGGTTTTTACAGTCAGAGAACATTGCTCCGATATCAGTAACATTTGTGCTGTCGATTGTGGAAAAATCAACGTCCTCAAGAGCCGTAAATTCGGTAAAGAAGTGGTTGCAGTCTTCAGGCAGGACAGCCGTACCGTCTGTAGTGATATGCTTGACTCTTGTATCGTTTCTGTATTCATCCAGCTGTTCCTTTACGACCTCGTCGGTGAGGGTAAGAGTGCCGGTTGATTCATCAAAGGGCAGAGATCTCCAATCCTTGAATTCTTTATACGTGAAATAGCCTGGGTTTGAAGAGCCACCGTCTATACGGGCAAATTCGCTGGTAGAATTACTATATTTGTATGTTGTTCCTTCACCGCCGACAAGACTTGAACAACCATAGAATATAGAATCGCTATTATCGCAGGCGGTAAAGCCTTCAGATGCATATATCGTAACTAATTCACCGCAGCTATAGAACATCTCGGACATATTCGTAACGCTGATCGTATTGAAGCTGCTTATGTCAACGGAAGGGAGATTCAAGCATTTCTTGAACATCTTGTCCATACGCTTGACCTTTTCTGTATTGAAATTAGAAACATCAAGGGTCGTCAGATGTTCACAATTCTCGAACATACTGTCCATATTAACTACGTTTCTTGTATCAAAATCAACGATATTGACCTCCTGCAATTGTGGACAACCATAAAACATTTCCGACATATCAGTTACACATTTGGTGTTCCAGCCGGAAAGATTGATCGATTTCACTTTGAGCATACATCTGAACATAGAGTCCATATTGGTAACAATGCTTGTATTAGCTTTGGAAAGGTCTATGTATTCTACATTTTTAAAAGCAGCGTGTGAAACGTTTCCGCTGTTCTCAAAACCTTCAAACAATTTGAAACAATCCACAGGAAGAATAGTTCCCTCCTTGGCGACTATACTTTTAACGAACTTGAGTGCATATTCTCTGATCTGAGCCTTAGTAACAGCACCGCTGAGTGTGAGAGTGCCTGTTGCACTGTCAAAAGTTACAGAGCCCTCCTCCGCACTTGCCGTAATAGGCTTTAAAGCCGTGAATCCGCCGGGGATAAGGGGGGCAGCTCCGCCCACGATGACCAGCGCCATTATCGCTGCGATCGTTCTTTTTAATGCTTTCATAAAACCATCTCCTTTATAATAATAAAAAAGCGCATCTCACAGGACATAACTATCCCGCGGAATGCGCTGCTTCAACCTATGCTTCTGTCATAAGGGCGCAGTTATACCTTCCGTCTGAGATAAGTGTTCTGAACGGAAATGATGCTGCTCCCATTTTTTTCACCCCTGTGATGTCACTGTAGCTTTATTTTAGCATATTTAACTGTGATTGTCAAGATACGGCGGGGCGGGAGGTGTGGTATACAGGTATGGAAGGGGGATGGGTAGATGCTATTATAAGCTTACCTTAAATCTCGTCAATAATATAATTTTCTCAAAAACATCAGGCTCGCTGCGGCGAGCCTGATACTTGTATATTTGGACGTGTTATATTTGACACTTACGATTGTACTCTGCTTGATCAAGAAGTCCGTTATGTAAAAGAGGACACCGATGCACATTGCGACTGATATACAGTCTTTCATTAGCCCGTGGTCTATTGAAACACCGAAAAAGTATTGCATATAAGTCTGATTCCGGCTTTTGCAATATTGCATTTACAACGGACACCCTAATGAAAAAAGAAGGAGCCGGTACAGTGATCTGTACCGGCTTTCTTAGTTATAATCTACTCTCGTACTCCCTGAGACGGCGGTAGAAGGTATTGGCTCTCAGGCCCATCCGATTCTGGAATTCAACCGCCGTGATTTCCTCCTTCTTCCAGAGTTCATACAGCTGCCCGAACTTTACCCAGTCAATAGCAATGGGCTGCCTTCCTTTATACTTTCCCTGAGCCTTGGCAATAGCAATACCCTCACGCTGACGCTG
Organism: uncultured Ruminococcus sp.; assembly: GCA_946413815.1. Lineage (GTDB taxonomy): Bacteria > Bacillota > Clostridia > Oscillospirales > Ruminococcaceae > Ruminococcus. The sequence goes on along the minus strand of CAMKMD010000089.1, from coordinate 7,164 downwards.
CAATGTCTGCTCACGCTCAAGCTCGGAGAGTGCCGCAAATATCGATAATACGAACCGTCCCTGCGGAGTGTTGGTGTCTATGTTTTCTTTACTACTGACGAGAGTAACTCCTTTCTTCTGGAGCACATCGATGATGTTGAGCAGGTCACGGGTTGAACGTCCGAGCCTGCTGATACTCTCAATATATAATGTATCGCCATCACGGACAAATTCAAGCATCGCCTTCAACTCCGGGCGGTTGGCGTTCTTACCGGACATCTTCTCAGCAAACACGCGCTCAACCTGATACTGCTGCATTATAGCCTCCTGTCTTGCGGTCTCCTGATGCTCAGTCGAGACGCGTATATATCCTATCTTGCCCATCAGTACACACCCCCATAGCATCCTTCGTACTTCTCCTCACCGCAGATAAACTTGACGTCCTGTAAGGATTCCCGGAGCAGGTCATGATCGGCAAGCATCTCCTCTATCTCATCGCAGCTGTAGCCATACTCCAACAATAACTCCACATCCGAACTGTCCACTCCGTAACAGCCGCAGTAAGCGAGCAGCATTTCTTCGTGTATATTATAATAAGTATAGATGTCATCATCTAACCACGGAGAGTACTTCATGCGATACAGTTTAGGCTCGAACCCGGAGCGAGTGATCTGACCGTGACAGTCAATCCTGAGGATATCACCCTCAATGGTTTCAATCCGCTCTGACGGAAACTTGTGGAATCCAAGGCGGCGGAGTGCCGCCTTCATGATACTCTCTGTCGAAGCATAGATAAACAGCCCCAGTGACTTGAAGTGGAGCAGATACATCGGATTGCTTCCTTTTATAATGTACAGGTTATTCTCCTGATCAAGTACAGTGAATGTGAAGTTGCCTTCTACAGTCTCCGCCATGTATCTGAGACTATCGAAGTCCAGTTTACCCTGAGTTTCGATAAGCTGACAAGCGGCGTAGCTGTCCGTATCTATATAGGTATCAGGGATGACCTTATCACGGCGGAGTTCTTTGTCATTCCACAAGACGCCGTTGTGAGCAAATGCGAATGAAGTACCGCCGGCAGTGCCGGCGAAGGGGTGGTTATTGAAGTTCAGCTTCTTGTCTCCCTGCGTCGCCATGCGTGTGTGCCCCATAACGGCGACAGTTCCGTCAGGCGGGTTAAAGTGCAGCTTGTGTGCGGGTTTCGGACGCTTGTAGATAACCATCTCGCCGTTACGCACGTAGCTGATACCCGCTGCATCGGTGCCACGCTCTTCGGCAGCATTAGCAAGAGCCTGAGTGAGCTTTCTGAGTACTCTGTGCGGGACAATGCCTGCATAATCTGTCCAGCCAAATAAACTACACATCTTGTTACCTCCTCATTTAAAAAATCTGAGAACATCATCCGGATGTTCAAGCCTGTCGATCTCACGTATGACTTTATGCACTTTGTTGACAAGGTGCGTCGCCGCCAGAACGGTGACAAGGGCTGTTATGAGCCGTATATCGCTGCGGGTGACAGTTGGTACAGTCAATACCGGTATCTTTTCAATAATATCTGTTTTAAGCATCTTACATATCCTCCTCTGTTGTTGTTTCTTCGTTTATGTAGAGCCGTCTCTCTTTCAGATAGGCTATCAGCTCCGGTTCTGCGATCGTAGCTACAAAGTCACTCCACGACAGCTTGTGCAGGCCTTCTTCGCTGTAGTCCAGAGCCACGTTGATGATAGCATTTACCAACTCCAATGTGGCCACAAACGTGTTGATCTTCAGCGTACCTCTGAACATCCTGAATTCTATAGTCGCATAGTTCATCAGGTTCACAGCGGCATACCTTCCGTTGTTTCCCTTTTTTGCCTTGTCGAGAATCTCACGTCCGGTCTTTTCATAACCATAACGAGCCGCCCAGCGGTTCATCGAATACTCAGAGCGACGGCTGAACTTGAGGAGCTCATTCCAGTGAGATTCAACGAAGAAGAGGATACGGCTGATGGTATCATCCTGCTCCTCACGGGAATCTCCGAGGCAATCTCTGTTAACATGAACATGGAGGCCGCAGGTGGAAGTCTGATGCGAGCGATATCCAAGGCTGACAGCCTTGCTCATTATCTTGTCCCACTGGTACTGTTTGTGGTAATCCAGCGATGCCGGATGGCTGACTATCTCCATGCCGTCATCGAGGCTGCCATCACTCTTAATGTAGATGAATTCGTCATTCCTGTTACCGACTGACAGTATCTCGTCAGCGTTGTCACTGTCTTTGCCTGCTCCATCTATTTCAAGCTCAACACCGAAATATCGCATAGAATCGCCGTAGAACACAGGATCAGGCTTGTAGCTATAGTCGTGGATACTTCTGTTCTTATCCACTTCTTCATGATAGCAATCGCTGCAGTAAGCGTAGCCGTCCAAGTGATATGCATCATCCTCATGGAGCAGGGCATCACAGCACGAGCACCTGACATAATGGCTTTCATAACAATGGTGGCAGAGCGTAGTATACTCATCACCGAAACTTTCTTCCGTCCAGATGACCTCTCCACACCGATCACAGGTGACAGTGTGATGCTCAAAACATTCGGTGCAGACTATCTCTCCGTTCACTTCCTCATAGTCATCATTTTCGTCAATAAGTGCTCCGCAGTGTGAGCAATAAAGTTCGTTTTTCTTCTTTTCTTCCATTGTTTTCCTCCTTAAAGACGTGAAAAAGCCGCTCCCGAAGGAGCGGCATCGTTCTTTATTATTCACTTGCAAGCAGCATTGTTGAGTGGTCACCGTCGTCGATTACATAAACCTTCTCGGTGATTGGATAGTCCGATGGGAATAAGTATTCCATGCGGTACTCCGGTTCTTCTGATGTATGGGTAATGCTTTGCAGGCAACCTACATGCTTTAACTCAAAGACCTGCAGATAATCCTTCGGCTCGGGCAGCTTTTCAACACACTCCCACAGAAACAGTTGGATTTCCAGTGGTATAGCAGCATCAACTCCACACGTCAGATATCGTAGATTATCAGACATTTTGCTCCTCCTTCCGTTATTTGATTACCACGGACATGGTATCATTGTAATAATATATCTATAGAGAAGAAAAAAATAGGAATCATCTCTTGACTGAACCTCACATTACCATTTATAATAAGTAAAGGCAATCCGTTTTATAGTCTTGCTGCCCATTACGGGCAGCAAAACCGGATATATTTTTTACAGCAGCGTTGTAGTTGCTGCGTGAGAAGGGGAAACTATGATTATCAACACCGGTATGCGGACCGATATACCAGCATTTTACTCAGATTGGTTCATGAACCGAATCCGTGCAGGTTACGTCCTTGTACGTAACCCGTACAGACCTGACTGGATAACCCGCTACAAGCTTGATCCTGAGGTGGTGGACTGCATTGCTTTCTGTACGAAGAATCCTGCTCCCATGCTGAAACACTTGGACGAGCTCAGCCGCTTCCATCAGTACTGGTTTGTGACTATAACTCCCTACGGCAGCGACATAGAGCCTAACGTTCCGCCTAAAGAGAAGGTCATGACGGACTTTATTACGCTATCGAAGACTGTAGGGGGCAACTGCATCGGCTGGAGGTATGATCCGATATTTGTTGACGGCACATACACCTTTGAACGTCACATCTCAGACTTTGAGGAGATGTGCAGAACCCTTTCCGGTTATACAAGAGTATGCGTTATAAGCTTCATTGATCTCTATGAAAAGGTTCTACGCAATTTCCCTCAGGTCAGGAATGTCTCAGAGAATGAACGTATTATCCTTGGAAAGGCCTTTGCTGAGATAGGCAGGCGCTACGGAATCACCATAAAGGCATGCGCGGAGGGGAATGACCTTGCTCCATACGGCATAGACTGTAGCGGATGCATGACTCAGGAGACCTTTGAGGCTGCGGTTGGGTGCTCTCTTGATATCCCGAAAAAGAAATCGCAGCGTGCGGAATGCAGCTGCGTGCTTGGAACTGATATAGGTGCTTACGATACCTGCGCTCACCTCTGCCGCTACTGCTACGCTAACTCCAACAGAGAGAACGTCAAACGCAACATTAGCTTACACGATCCTACTTCTCCATTCCTTGTCGGAAATATGCATGATTGGGAAGTGATACATCAGGCGGAGCAGGTAAGCTGGATCAACGGGCAGTTGTCGTTCTTCTGAATACATGATTATCCTCTCAGATAAGAGAGGATTTTTCATGTCAAAAAGATACTAATATGTAATTCCATATGATGTTACTTCTATACTTCTATCCTGTAATTAATTTAATATAAAAATATATCGATTCAATTACAGTCAGAAAGCATAAAGGAACTATATGGGACATCAATTACATAGGAGTGATCATTATGAAAAATGATAAGGAAAAGAAAGTACCGCTACCAATCAACGTACCTCAATGGTTGTTTGATGAGATAGATCATGAAGCTAAGGAGAAAGGAGTTAACAGAACTGATGTTGCAGTGTATAGACTTCAGCACTATCCCATACCGTTGACTCCGGCATTGATGATGGAGCTTCAGAATGGTGCAAACAAAAAATATGAAGAGCTCAAGGATGATCAGCCTGAGGAGGCAATCGAGATACAGAGAAAGGTGATGGAATTATGGAGTTTTTTAAAATGATAAAGCACACTCACGGTGATGACCAATGCCTGCGGAATGTTGTTAATTATCCGATCGGAAAGGATCAGGTACTGAAAGAGGGATTCGGTATCGATCCTAATAATTCAAGAAATGCAGCTGAGCAGTTCAAGGCTGTGGGAAGGTTTTTCAATAATACCGGCAAAACTCCTGTATTTCATTACGTGACTTCATTTACCAAAGAGACTGCACCAACAGCAGAAAGAGCAATGGAATTGACCAAAGAGATATTTCGCCCACTAACGAACACTCATCTTACATCAATGGGCGTTCACGAGAAGCAGCGAGAGGGCAGTGATTTCCATGCACACACTGCAATGAGTCCGACCAACATATATGACGGCTCAATGCTGTATGGTGATAATACTACAAACTGTGCTCTGGCTCAAAGAATGGCAAATATAACCAAACAGCCAACTCAGCTTGTTATTATGAAAGAGGATGGAACTGAAAAGGTTTATCCGGTTATATTTGTGCCTAATGATGATGAAGATCCTGATAAATAAGGATGTTCGTTATCATTTTTTATATGCGTTATTCATTAACAGAACGGCTTCATGGTGATTAATTACTCCCGGCCTTTGCGCCGGGGAAGCTGTTCGGAGATATTTCAACCGGAAGACGTACTGTATTATAATCTGAGCTTTCATCAACTACACTCGTCAGAGATTCTCATATATATGCTAACATACTTGTAAGTTACTAACTCATGAGTTACCTAACCGGGCGGGATAACAATATCTTCTGTGAACTGTCTGTTTCTTATTGACTTTTGCGTTTATATGTGATATAATCAGCATATAAAACTCAAAAGCTGTATGTTTTTGCGCTTTGTTTCAAGCATCACTTAGATACATACTCAATGCATAATTGATTCTGAGTGTTTCATAATACTTGCAAAAGGCGTAGGAGATGAGATAAATGTCAAGAAAAACGTTAAAAGCCTTGTTCCATATGGGAGCAACAGAGTATAAGACAGAATACGAAAGCAGGTATAACGATGAGGATACTATCCATCTGTCCGTAAATATCGGGGAAAATGCTGCATTTATCTGTCAGACTTCGGAAGTATACAAACAGATAATTTCGATAGAGCGTTTGGATAAGGCTGTTGATGCTGTTGCGAATACGCTTCCTCAGCTTGCGATATCTCAGTTTACTTCTAAATGTCTTATAGACGAGATACTCCTCACCAACAACATTGAGGGAGTTCACAGTACTCGAAAAGAGATAGGCGAGATACTACAGGATCTGTCAGCTCATGATAAACGCAACAGGTTCGTTGGACTTGTAGCTAAATATGCAGCCCTTGAAGATGATCACACAATGTCGTTTAACTCTTGTCAGGATATACGCAAGGTCTATGATGATATCTTCTATGAAGAGATAAAGACAACTGATCCTGAGAATCTGCCTGATGGAGAAATGTTCCGTCGTTCAGGCGTCGAAGTTCAGTCGGCAACTCAAAAGGTCATACACAAGGGATTATCACCGGAGAGCAAGATAATCGATACCATGAACCAGAGTCTGAAGGTACTGAATGATGACAGTATCGATATATTCATCAGGATCGCGGTATTCCATTACTTGTTCGGATACATTCATCCATTCTATGACGGTAACGGCAGAACAAGCCGCTTCATAAGCAGTTATCTTCTCTCAAGGCATCTCAATCCCCTGATAGGGTTCAGATTGTCATATACTGTCAAGGAGAATATCTCCAAGTATTATAAGGCGTTTGATGTGTGTAACGATCCACATAATAAAGCAGAGCTTACGCCGTTTGTGGAGATGTTCCTTAACATAGTTGAGATATCACTGCAGCAGCTGCTGGAAACTCTTGAAGAGAAGAAAAACAAATGGGAATACTATCGTCATCGTATCGCCAACCTACCGAATGCTGAGAAGACGGATATCTCTTACTTGTATGAACTGCTGATACAGGCAGCATTATTCTCCAATATCGGTATATCCCGTGAGGAACTGCTTTCTCAGCTCAGACTGTCTGAGAATACCGTACGGAGCAGGTTAAGGTTTATACCTGAAAACCTGCTTATTGAAAATCGCCAGAAAGGCAGGAAGTATTATCTTCTTGACCTTGATGCTGTAGACAAGCTATTTGAGGATTGATATATACTGCACCGCCTTCGGGCGGTGCTTTTGTTTTGATCTTTCTTGTATTCGTAATATTATGGACTGCTATTTGTAGGCTTGATTATGTGTCTATATAAAAGGCTCGGTTAATTGTCTTTGGCTTATAATATCAGGAGGCTTCAAGTGAAGAAAACTATATTTCACATTTAGTAAATATATATTATTAACCTGAGGCAACCGGATATTCTATCAGAAGTCGAACTTCGGGAACTTGTAACGGCACTCAAAGTAGCCAGATCCGATTACAAATTGTATATTAGTGAAAGAGCCCCTGTGATCCGGGGCTCTCTGCTTGTCAAAAAAGTTTGTTTCAGTGATAAAACCAAACGTTTGGGATTCCAAAGGGGCACGCCCCTTTGGTCAGGTCAAGGGCTGAAAGC
>CAMKMD010000088.1 GCA_946413815.1 uncultured Ruminococcus sp. | reverse complement strand
TTATTATACATCATTGGACAACGGGAGGGAAGACGCGGAATATTTTACTCTTACTAAACAGTTTATCAATTATATCATATAACACTGAAAGAACTTCTTGTCGCCAATACGTCAAATTATCTGGTGTGTTTTTTAACTCAAATAAGGCATCAAGATATTTAAAGCCGAGTTCGCATGCTACGTCAAATAATGCATCATCTGCATTGACCCGATTATCTCCTATTTCGTTGGCATAATCACATAGGGTCAAGAGATTCATTCCATAAGACAGGATCTTCTCAGTATTATTCGGAAGGAACTTATAGCATTCTAAGAGGCCATTTAATGTGTAATCCTTTCTTCCAACATAGCCCAGAATTCGTAGGTTCATTATTTTTTGAATTTTATTTGCAAATTCAGTTTCGTTGAACTTGTTTAGTAAGGAAGCTATGTGCGTGCAGATATACTCCAAGTCATCATATTCGTTCTGCCATACTATTCCGTTTGAACCGCACCAAAACTCTGCTATTTGTAAGAATAATTCCTTTTTATCAAACAAATAGTAGAGTTGTGCAAGTTCATCGATGTAATGCGGATCTTTTCCAGTAAATATATTCAGCAAATCAGTACATAGTTTTGTATTTTCTGCATATTCAGGTGCATTGACAAAGTATTGTAAGAATACTCTCTTGAAATATGGGAGAACTTCAAATGTGCCGCAATCATTGCATGAGCCAACTCTATTTCTTGTAAAGTACGTCAAATCACAAGCTATTCTTATTATATCACTATAGGATCCTTCGCTATCATAAAAAAGCGAGTTTATATTTTCCGCTAATTCTTTTAGCTGTATTGCAGGCTCATAACCACGATTAGCAGCAGTAATGCGTTTGTTTTTCAGAGTCTCTTTATATAGCGTATCCCAGTCGATTGTATTATCATACTTATACAAACAAAAATATGCTTTAAAGAAGCCCTGAATACCGTGAATCTTATATTCTGAAATATCGCCACCTAATGAACCAAAAAAATCCATTTTGATAACGGCTTCATGTAAGATAGATTGTATTTCCTCGGACGGAATCTTTTTCAATAACATAGAGAAACATAATTCTGTCAGAGTATGTATAGATATATGTTTAGAACTGCAAAGTTTCGTGGATAAAAAAGCAATTGTCTCATTACTGATATCAGGATTCTTGGTTATTACAGAAACATAATTGTGTAGATCTGCAATACCATAAGTGTGAAAAGTGAAAGTTTGTTGTATGTCGGAAATAGAGCAAAAATTTGCACTTGCATCTAACCAACCTGTTACAAATGCGACATAACAATCGTCAAGAGCAAACTGTCGAAGTACATCCGGATTATAAAACCTACAAATATATCCTATTTTTTCAAACTCATTTTGATTGGCATCGTCGTCTGTCAGCGTTTTTTCAATCTCCAAGCTGGAGAAATATTCGTCGTATAGTTTGTACGCCCTTTCACATTCATTCATTTTTAGGAGTTTATAAATATCATCGATAATCTGTGTTATTGCGTCAGAAGATTTTAGTACATATTTTTCGGAATGAGTAAGCTTACTCGACATTTTTGCCTCTATAAATCTTTTTTCCTGCTCATAATAATTTACACACTCTATTAATTTTGAGATTGTAGTTGAAACTAAACTAAGCCTATGTGTCATTTCAAAATCATAATCGCCCTTAAATAAATCAACTACATTACTGAATTGGTCTACCAATCTATCTATTGGAATCTGATAATTTATGGATCCAATAATATAATCGGGATTATAGAATTCAAAAATCTTATCGAGATTATGTGTTTCAAGATTTAGGTTGAACAAAATATCGTATTTAAACTCGTCTAAAGTTTCGTTTTTTATAATTGATGAAGTTACAGAGTCTATGACATTTGCGAAGTTGCTATTTGCACGTATAACTTCTTTAAAATAGAGCCTGACATCATTGTGAAAAACATAATATCCGAAGTCATCTGAAACAATGACAGGATAAAGTTTGTGAAGTACTGCTTCAACAGTAAGCTTATCTGATTCACAAAGATCAACTAAGTTTTCAATTGATATTTTTCTGGAAGCAAATGCATAAATAGCTTCTAATTTTAATAACAAAATCTCAGATTCTGAGGATATGGAACTCACTATCCACTCATAGTAACGGTCAATATAGTTGTTTAGCCTCCGTGTCAATAAATGATTGATAATACCATCAAAATCAGAATCAGCAGACAATCTTTTTATCTCTAAAATTGCAAATAATACATTAAGCGTATTATTACCTACAACCTGTATCAACGATGAAGACAAAGTATCAATATCAACATTTTTTATTGTAATATTATATGCTTCAATTATGGTCTTGATATCATTCGCTTCTAAAGTCGGAAGTTCAATGTACTCAATATCTGGATTTTTTATCAACCACTTCGGGTATTTATCATTTATTGGTTGTCCAACTAAAATGAATTTTACTCCGTCGCCAACTTCATCAGGATGAGGAAGCTGAGAAAGAAATGTATCTTTAGTCTTACTTGATCTTGCGGCATGATCCATTCCGTCGATAAATAAATAGCAAGTCCGCCCACATTTTTCTGCATATACTGGTAAATACTTAAATACTGCCGCTCTGAGTTCCGTTATAGTCAAGTAATCATATAGTAGTGGAAATTCTAATTCGCTGAGTAGATTTAACTCTTCAAATTTACTTTTGATTTGAGATAGAATACTGCTCCAAAGGTCTTTACCGCTATAAAATCCCTCATCATCACTAAATGACGGAGTATCTGCGTTGACCGGTAAATATGTATAGTATCTGAAATCAACAATGGAGTTTGTAGCCTGAGCTAAGTAACTAATAAAATTTGTTTTTCCTGCACCTGGTAATCCCTGAAGAAAAATGACACTCTTATCACTTTCAGTTATCCTTTTTGTGAATTGATCTGCAAAATCAAGTCTGGAAGGAAGAATTGGCGTTGTAGGAGATAATTTATATTCAGGTAACCTATAATGCGGCTCACATAGTGAATTATATATATCCTCTTTAGTAATTTCGGGCTTTTCTCGACGAGAAGTAACCCATTTTTCAAGGCTTGAACGTAATTTTTCGATGGCTGTATTAATTACTTCTTCTTTATCAGTACCTAATATATTAGATAATAAATATTTGATTTGCACCTCTAAACCTGCAAGATCTTCTTGATTTTTAAACTGAATGATTTGTATAAATTCGTCAATTTCATCTTCATTGAGATTAATAGTCTTTCTGAACCACTCAATAGCATTTCTCTCTTGAGTATTATTACCATAATAAGTCGGGTCACTTTTGAGCTGAGGGAGTATTTCGGTTATAAAATGCGAAAAAGAGCATTTGCCATTTGTTGCTTTTGAACCCCATTTTCTGTTTGTCACTATACTTAGAGCTCTGATCTTATAGTTTGTTTTTACTTTGTTCCACTCTGACGCCCATGATTTTAACATTTTATCGGATTCTAAATCAGAATATGTCAAAGAATCATTAACATCAGTGTGTTTTACCTGGATGTTGGCTATGCTTCCATCAGCATAGTTTATAACCACATCGTCAAGTGACTGAAAATCACTTGACTGTATGGTAACAGATTCAATTGATGCATCTGTCATCATATGTAAGCATTCAATTAGCCCAATTTCCCACTCGTACCAGTATGGTGTCCCTTTGCCAGCATTATACATAATTACCCGCCACCTTTTCATAAGCAAGTCGACTTATATTATATGCATATTTTTCTATGTCATTTTTAGAAAAATTAATGTGATAACCATTTATCAAGCTATCGATAGTATACTTGAAACTCGTATCATAGTCTGGTGTAATATAGTCAAAGCGTATCAGATTGTAAACGCTTTGAGCGAAAGCATATAATTCCTGTTGGGATATAGGATAAACGATGCTATCATTTGCTTTTGCAAAGCTATTTATTAATATTGGATTGTACATGATTTCGAAGCATAAATTTGCAAAACAATCGAATTCATCAATATGCTTTTCTCCCATGTATAAACAAAGGAAAACAAACGACGGACGATAATTGACATTATCAATCACATTATACTTTTCAATTTCTTTTTTACAAGCATCAATCATATTGGAAAAGAATACTTCTGGAATCGCAACTATCTCATCATTAATATCTATGATGTGAATGCTTCTTCTTATTTTATCCAAATAAAAGTATCCGCATATGTTATAGTATTGTTTTAAAACAGAGACAGCAACACGTTTAAATAATACAAATCCTCCATCTGTCATTTTAGAATTAATATCTCTAAAAGTGTTACTTTGGATATCATAAACTTTAATCACTTCATTCACCTACTTTGCTGCTATATGCTTGTTTCCCATATCATAGCATAAATACCCGAAAAAGTCAATCTGCATCACAGCGCATTGCACTGGGGAAAATCCACATTTTGCTGCGCATTTCACAAGAATTATTACAATCATTTCAATGTGCTGGACTCCGGTAGTTTTATCGGATATAATGGAGTCACGATAAAACTTTTGGAGGTAACGATTATGTTGAAAACACCCGAATTGGCAATGCCGAGATCGCACAAGGTCACTACTGTCTGTAACGGAAAGCGTGAGGTCTGGACGGACTATGAGGAAGCAAAAGCATATTTCCTGGAACTTATGATGTCAACTGACGGCGAGGAGCATGAACGTGCAGAGTGCGTTTATATCCAACTCACGCACGGGCTTGACGAGTGTTCTGATGAAGACTGAAAGGAGTAGACCATGTTGAATAAGATCATGATGACAGGACGTATCACCACAGATTTGAACGTTGTAACCGAGGATAATCACAGTTACTGCAAATTCGGCATTGCCGTTGACCAGCCGAAACGAATTGGTATTGATACCGTTGAGACAGACACGTTTACCTGTCTTGCATTTGATGACAACGCTAAATCAGTAAGTTTTCTCTACTCAAAAGGTGGACAGATAACCTTTGTAGGCTCGCTCAGGAAGGCTCCTGATAATACTGTGGTTATTATCGTGGAGGAGCTGCACTTCCAGAACAGATTTGCAGTCAAGGTAGACGTTGATTCAGGTCAGCTTTTCTGATAAGCAATCGATCTATTTATATATGTGTGAAATAACAAGGCTCTCAGAGTGATTCTGGGAGCCTTAATTACGATTATGAAGCTCTCTACAAGATCGTAGGTAGCTTTTTTCACATATTCAGCGCACACACAGCGCAAGAACTGCGCGCAGTTGCTCTATAATACAGAAAAGCCGATTTCTCAAAATAGATACTTTTACGAAATCCGCATATTTTAACATGTATTTGCATTGAAAGACATAATATCCCATAATGAAATTATACAAGATTTTCCGTAAAATTTCAAGTATCGTGCTGAAAATCGGCGGTTTGTATACAAGAGGACTGACTCAGATGTGCAGATTGCTATTCTGAGGGCGTTGGAGGGCTACTGAATGGAGAAAACAGGTATAACTATTACAAGGCGTAAAGATGGGCGGTATGTCGGAAAGTTCATCGCAGAATATGCAGATAATGGCAAAGCACAGTATCACTATGTTTACGGAAAGACCTACGAAGAAGCTGAAAGCAAGGTTCTGATAGGGCGTGAGATAGCTTCTCGCTATCTTTCAGGCAGATATATCACTGTCGGCAAAGTATATCGGGAATGGCTGAATGCCGTTGTGAACCGTGTCAAGGAATCCACGCTTGCCAATTACCGGAATAAGTTTGAAAAGCACATTCTGCCCGAATTCGGAGAGATCCCATGTGCTGACCTTACCGCAGGCAGGATCAATGCCTTTATAAACCAAAAGCTCGCAGACGGGTTATCTGCAAGCTATGTGAGGGATATATTTACCGTTTTCAAAACGATGCTGAAATATGCACAGGAGGAATATGGGTTCAGGTTATCGCTTAAAAATGTCGTTCTCCCCAAAGCCGAAAGAAAGCAGGTCGAGAAGATCAGCGATACAGAGCAGAAAAAGCTCGTTTCCTATCTGAAAGCTAATATGTCGCTGACTGCTTTCGGTATCCTGCTGTCGCTTTTTATGGGACTGCGTATCGGAGAGCTTTGTGGTCTGAAATGGAAAGATGTGGACTTTCAGAACAAGATACTGCATATCCGAAGGACTGTTCAGCGTATCAGCTCTGCTAACGGCAACAGAAAAACAAAGATCGTGATCTCAGCACCGAAGTCGGCATCATCGTTCAGAGAGATCGCTATCCCCGATGCTTTGATGAAATACTTTGAAATGTTCCGAAGCGAAGCCGATCATTTCATCTTATCGGGTGCGGACAAGCCCGTTGAACCCCGCACGATGCAGTATGACGTAAAAAGGACAGATGCTTCTCAAATGGAAGTATCTGTCCTTCGTTTTCATAGCTCGCTGTTTTGGTCTTAATATAGTGGTAGATTCTATACTGCTATATTAGCGCCGCACTAAGGTGAGCCTGTTTCTCTGATACTACATGTTGCAGTTTACGCTTACGTCAGAACCGCCGCCCGGCTCAGAACGAACCGGGCGGCTTTGGTAATTCAAAGAGGTTTAACTATTCTGGCGGATCATCATTCATCCCATATCCACGCATCTATCATCTGGATAGCTTTTGCATCACCGCCGGTCAGGCCCTCTTCGCCGTCGATATCAGCGTTAATTATGCCCTGCGCCGTCAAGGGGTATTTCTCACTGTTGGTCATGTACTGGAGTACGGCTACTGCATCGGCAACATCCACAGTTCCGTTGCAGTTGGCATCGCCGGGAGCGCAGACCTCAGAGTGACCAAATGTATCAATAGCGTCACCGACCTCCCATTCTGCCAGTCCTACATTGAACTTGTATTCTGTTCCGCTTTCTGCAAGCCTTACCATAGCCTCATAGGCTTTTCCGGGCTCCTTCATACGCGGGCTGACAGCATCAGCAAGATCAAGCACATAGCTGTATCCATTGCTCTTTGTATCGGACACAGTCAAGTCAAGCTCGGGGTAGAGTGCAATGAAATCCTCAGCAGACATTTTCGTATTGACTGCAATGTCTGAAACACCCGGCCACGGGTATTTCTCTATAACTGTAGCGATGTTAATCTGTTCTATTGCCGGAGAAGCCTTTATTGCGGCAAGTGCAGTCTTCTTGTCATCGAAATATTTGTAGTGCAGATAGTATCCTGGTGACAGGTCTATACCGTCGGCACGCAAGTGTTCGAGTTGTCTGATTGCTGCATCCGGATAATTGCTATAGTCTTCGTATTTAATTGATGTTCCTTCCGGAAGCTCGACATCATCAGCTGTATAGCCATTGCGGAACTTCACGGAAACGATCGTCTCAACCTCGGTGAATCTTGCCATATTGCCGTTCTTATCAAGCACGAAATAGGTTGCAGCATCTTTATCATTGGAAGAGTAGGCAACGTTTACGACAACCGCACCTTCGCCGAATTCCTCCAAAGCTCTCTGCATATTGGGATAGAACGGGGTCGCTGATGCAATTGCCGGCATAGCGGAAAACATCATCGATACGGACATCATAGCCGCAAATATCTTCATTGTCTTTTTCATAATGCTTCCTCCTTATATCCTATTATCTAAACTATTTTCAGTTGATTAGAATCATATCAAATAGCTGTTCTGATAATAGAAACATAGAATTGGTGGTACTATCCTTATTCCAATATTTCGATCGGAATATCCTCTGGAATTAATACCAATAACTGTTTGATATGTATACTTCGTTCCTCCAAAATAATGAATTTCTTCAACAAATACAGGTGAACCGCTATTTGAAGAGGTCGTATCAAGGTCATACGCCAAACAGTAAAGATCAAAATCATAATTAAATGGCTCATAGATACCATCATCATCAATCAGATATCCTTCGGAACGACACTGCCACTCTAATGGGTAGTTCCAAGGCCTTGGGTATGGAAGACTTGCTGAAAAACCTGAAAGAGCAACCTCTCCACAGTCCTCAATATATTCGTCTAAAACTATTCCAAGTTTGGCATGAGGATAGCTACTGAGATTATCACTAACATATATAAGCGCATAATCATAACTTCCCTCATCGTAAACCATGCCTGATTGAATATTGTGAGCTATTTTATAATCGACCATATCTTTAAACGCTGAAGGTATGTGTACTCTTTGAGGTTCTATAGTATCCTGAACATTATTATAATTGTCGTATAAATTAATTGAATAATTATTTTTGAACACTCCATTTACAGTATCGTATACACAATGCGCAGCAGTTGCTATTATATGATCTCCTATAATAAATCCTGTTCCGCCATTTGTTAGATATACCACTGCCTCACTACAGTCAAAATATCTATCATCCGAACCTATTATTGAATCAGGAGCATCTGGTTCGGGTGAAACCGCATTTGTTCCCGAATTATCACTTATGTTATAAGTAGTATCAATCTGATGTGTTTGATAGTTATAGCGAACGTAGCTTCTGGAATTCAAAGCAGTAGCATTTATAGAAAAGTCGCAGGTATTTATGTCAATATTAGTGCTGAGGCACAGTATTGTAAAAGCTATTACCACGGAAAGGATTCTAAAATGTATTTTATCACGCGTCATGACAAATCACTCCTTTAATAGTAAAGACATATATCTGCATCAAGTAGTGTTATCACTCCGCTATAATTCATGTCCATCATTTCAGGAGAAGAGTCATCAAAAACACCAAGAAGATATTGACGAACATATACAGAATCAGCAATATTAATAACACCATCACGATTTGGATCACGGGCAAGGGCATTTGTAGATAATGGTTTATTGAATAAAAACGGAATCATCAGTGTTAACGCTACAGCAAAAGAAATAAACTTCTTCATAATTTCCTCCTGTCTTATAATAAGATCTTATTATTCTTTTGTTTTATGTGTTTTATGAAAAATCCGTTCCATTGGTCTCTCCTCCTCTCCATAACTAAAGCTGTTTATGCTATCCAGACAGAGTTTGAAGTGTTACTCTGACTTTCACTAATTGAACCATTATATGCATAATCAGCAGAAGCTGTTTTCTCATCAGAAAAGCTTACATTATCAGAACTTCTTTGAATGTGTATATTGTTAATTCCAATCTTATTCATAACATATGAACCGTTAGTTTTAGCATAGATATGGATTTTTTTGGTACCGACTGATATCGAAACTTCATATCCTTCTATCAGCCCAATAGTTTTTAAATCTTCGCTCATAATAATCCTCCTTTATTAATCAAGAGAAAGAATAGAGTATTCTATCCGCCTCAGCATATGTTATATTGTATGTGAACAGATTACACATCATCTTGTCGTCAATATAGAATGCTTTCAATTGGTTATCCTCTTTAACAACAGTAAACATTTGATTATTGATGTCCAATTCTTGAATATTTCCTGAGGCTGTAGGTATTCCAAATGAATACTCATCAATCTTATGAAAAGTGTAGTAAAGATTTATCATTTGATCGTTATTCTTAAATCTGAACTCTAAATCAATGGATACAGAATCATCAACCGATTACATATCAATAAGATTAAATCCATCTGGAATATACGTGGGTGTCATAGGATAAAGACCGTATTCCGCACATACCGCCTTGATACCATAAGGATCTCCCGGATAAGTCGGCAGCTCTATGACCTCCTCTTCCGGCGCTGTTGCGTCTGTTGCAGGCGGGGCTGTGGGTGGTGATGTCGGCTCGGTGTTTTCATTCTCGCCTATCATTATGGTTATACCGCCCTTGGTGAAGTGATATGCCCGCTTGAACATATTCTCTCCGTAGGCATTGAGCGATACCTGATTCAGCCCGAGAAGCAGGACGGCACAGGCGGCAAAGGCTGCGAGCTGCTTTCTTCTCCTTGTGATCCGTGCCGATCTGTCCGCTTTGACCATTTCCTTGATCTGAGCTTTCTGCTTTCTGAATGCTCCATCGGAATCATCTCATTCGATTTCTGAAATAGAATCTATAAGATCTCTGATCTTTATCAGATCTCTTTCGTCTGACGGTTTATTCATCTCTTCATCAAGCTCTGTTTTGAGATCAGAGAGTCCCGTTTGCTCTATTTTTTCGAGCAATTCGATCATATTTTTCTTATCCATTGAAATCACCTCTGTTTAATAATCCTGTTTTGGAGGCCATTATTACATCCGGGGATGAAACTTTGTATAGATGCACAAAGACCTGCTAAATCTATTGGCAGTATTCACCAAATCAGATGAATTTGTCAGCCTTATCAATCACATGGCAAAAGTATGGGAACATCTGTCAAAATTGCGAAAACACTTAGATAAACTTAAACTTTTGTTCAAACTCCGGCGAAACGATTTGAAAATACACCTTGCTAAATCTCCCTTTCATAAGCTATTGACAAAGAAGAATGAAAATGATAAAATCCAGATAACGTACTTGTCATATAAAGGGTGTGAACAGTTATGATAAGCGAAGAGATGTGTGATCTAATTATCGATCAGTATTATGATACGGTTTTTCGTTATTGCCTGAAGAGGCTAAGAAAAACAGAAGATGCTGAGGATTGCGCTCAAGAAACATTTCTTATTTTCTTCCAAAAGCGAAAAATCCTCTTTATGCGGTCAAATATCAAAACATGGCTGTTGAAAACTGCTGATAATGTCATAAAACGATATCAGGAGAAAAACTGGCATAATGATGCGAACATTGATGATTTATCAGAGTTATTGCCAGACACCGGAGGCGAAGCAATTGATCCCCTCCGTTATATTGAAGATTTCATCTCCAAAGAAGATGCAGTTCTGCTCCGTAAATATGTAATGTGCAACACAAAGCAAGAACGTGAAGCTCTTGCAAAAAGCTATAATATGACTCTCAACAATCTTACTACAAGAATTTCGCGTATCAAAAAGAAAATAACCAACAAAATTGTTGGCGATTTTGTATTAATCGGCGAAAATCTCGCAGCAAAGCATATGTTTTTATTTTTTAATTTTTCCGGATGTAAAAGGTCAATAAATACCCTGTTGCCGCCGGCGTATTATCGGATGTATAGTAAGAGGACCTTGCCACAGCAAAGCCCTCCGCTATTATCAGTATTCATCCGAACACAAATCAGGCCAGTGAAACAGTTGGATGTAAACGCACTCTGCTCGGTCACGCATCTCGCCCTCAGTGGTCATCTCCAACAAGGACGCTCACAACAATAAGATCGACATGGACACCGCCTACCGCAAGGCTGATAAGTCGAAGCCAATCGTTGTTTTCGGCTCGTTCCAGGACTTGCTCGGCACTAACGAGAATGGCGGTATCAAGGCGAAAAATGAGTTTATACACACCGACAACTGGGATATTATCATCTTCGATGAGTACCACTTCGGTGCATGGCGTGAGAATGCCAAGAAGCTGTTTGAAAATCCCGACGACGAGGCTGACGCTGACTTCGATATGGAGAAGTACCAGCAGGAAGAAGCAGGCAATGCCTACAACGAGAGCTTTCTCCCCATTACTACGGGACATTACCTGTTCCTGTCGGGTACACCGTTCCGTGCAATAAACAGCGGTGAGTTCATCGAGGATCAGATCTATAACTGGACATACTCCGATGAACAGCGCGCAAAGCATGAGTGGAAAGGTTCGGGCAATCCCTTGTATATGCCGCTCACAGAACCGCAGCTGCACGGACTTAAAACCGCACTTTAAC
>CAMKMD010000087.1 GCA_946413815.1 uncultured Ruminococcus sp. | reverse complement strand
GATATTCAGACAGGCTCACCGAGGTGAGCCTGTTTCTTTGATACTATGTATCGGCAGTTTACACTTACATTCTTATAATATCAGATGTCCAAAACCTTGTCAATAAAAAAGTGCCTCCATGAAGGGAAGCACTGATCTATATTTTGCTGTATAACCTATAAAGTGCAGGAGACGCCGAGGATTCACTTCAATCGGAAGGCTATTTTCCAGTTGAGCAATATCCATTCATATCTTCCAGAACTCAAACATTTCCCAATATATGATACCGTATGTACTGAAAGAAAGCATGATGAGTGTCAGTATCATTCTGGATTTTGATACGCCGCTTCGTGTAGTATTTCTCATTCCATAGATACCCAATACCACATTTGCTGCAAGCGCCGCAAAAATAATAAAGAACAGAGATCGTATCGCTCCTATGCTTAAAAATGGGGGACGCTCGGATGAAAGCTGTATGGCGATCCTATATAATACGATCACCGGAACAAACTGAACGCCGGCAGACACTATGCACCACAGTGAGTTTTTACTTTTTCTGTGCCGGACAGCTTGTATGATACCGATGATCAGCAATACTGCCGCGCAAAGAACGGATAATGCATATACCGCTATTGAAATGATATCGGGGAGTATCTCTCCCGGTTCTCTGAAAATACTGTCAGAAGCGCCGCATTCAAGCCTTTCGACACCGTTGTCAGCAGAATGTATCATCATGACTGGGACCGGCTTTGACGAGTCCATGGAGACCCGATGAACGGAAAATAATCTATGGAGCTTGAGCGGCCCGTTATACACAGCCTGTGCGCTTTGAAGTATTCCCGAACAATCGGGATAATTTCCCTCATAGCTGTCGAAAACCAGCCCAGGCAGTCCGTCTGTGAATTTGCCGTCCTCATGCTGATTGACCATGACAGCGATACATATTCGTTTCTCGGGATCGAAGCGCAGAGCTGATGTGCAGCCTGCAGTGCCGCCGTCGTGACCGATGACCGTTCCGCTGTAACATGGATTTCGCCAGAAGCCATGATAATTATGTCCGATATCCGTACCGCCATAGAAGCTTGAGGGTGATAACAGCTCTCTCAGTGTTTCCGGGGTTTCAAATAAGGGAGACTCCTCATTAAGAAGCGCCATGGCAAACTTCTGCATATCTTCCATTGTTGACATACACGCTCCTGCGGGATAACAGCAGCAATAATAATCACCGTATGAAAGGCTCTCACCGTTAAGATCGGCAGGATATGTCTTCAGTTCCATGCGTTTCTGCCGCCCCCATTCGTTATCGGAAGCATCGGGCATTATGGATGTGTGCTCCATACCCAGAGGCTCGAATATATTCTCCTTTACATATTTTTCGTAAGGCTGACCGCTCACGAGACTCACAATATATGCAGCAAGCGTTGCGCCCCAGTTGCTGTATGATGTTACTGTCCCGGGTTCATACTGCTGTACGGGTTCTGTTGTTCTCAGCCATTCCTCTATAGACATAAACTGATCTGTTGATCCCGCAAATACAAACGGCACTTCATCGAAGCCCGCCTGATGATTCATGAGATCTGTCATGGTGATGGGAGTATCGTATCTGAGTTTGGTCAGGAATCCTTCAGGCAGGTATGTCCGGATATCAGCGTTAAGGTCTATCAATCCTTTTTCTTTGAGCTGCATCACGCATACCCACACCTGCAGTTTCGATATGGAGCCCCACTCCATTACGGTCTCAGCATCGACTTTTATGTGGTTTTCCATATCTGCACAGCCGTAATAACCGGTGCAGATGACACCATCGCTGTCCATTACGGAAACGGCTAATCCTGCCATTGTATCGCTGTGTTCATCGACATAATCATCTATACGGCTTCCGATATCCGAAGTCTCATCACGTTCGGCAGCAAAAACATCAGCGGGAACAAAACACATGAACAGCATCACCAACAGCAGCGGTATAAGTGTCACGTTTCTCAATGACTTTTTCATAAAAGACCACCTGTCTGAATTTTAATCAAGCATTCCAAATAGAAATATATTTTGATCATTATATCATACGATGCCTGAAAAGTCAATCAGCCCATACGGGGTTTTCAGCATTTCGAGCTAATAATAAATGGGCAGCCCGAAAAGAGAGCTGCTGCTTTCTAATAATACTGGCACACGTTTCGAGAAACTTGCCTGGTGATTGGTACATACCCCCCCTTTATTCCATATCATCTCGTGTTAAATCTAACCATATTGTAACACCTTTGAAAGGAGTGTTACAATGATCAAAGAATACATGGTGTCCTTTGACGGACACGTTTCTATTGTTGATACGTAAGCGTAAAATAATCCTCGTCTTCCGTATGCATCAAATTCAACACGAAAAAAGTATCAGGCTCACCTTGGTGAGCCTGTTTCTTTGATAGTATACGTTAGCGGTTGACGCTTACCTTAGGCTCAAGCCATAATGTCAATTCAGCACAACAATTGATCCATATGAGTAAGTCCTGCTAAATTCCTTGACTGTCCCCTTTCAATATGTTAAAATATAATCATCAAGGCTTTCCTTAAAGCTACGCACAGAAAGGATGGTTTATATGGGGTTCAGAAGGATAATATCGTTCATCACAGCAGCAGTGATAGGCATCGGTACGCTGACAGCACCAGTGACGGCAAGTGCTGAGGAGACGGCTGATACCGGGCAGATCATGGATGAAACAGAGGTTCAGGGCGGCAACGCCCTCAGTGACATGATTCTTGATACTGCCGATGACGAGGGCGAAGCAGACAGCAACCCGAACAGCGTTTCAAAGGTTGTTATCGAGGACGGCAAGGCTGTGGTCAGCTATCACACGGAGGTTGGCTGCGACCTTGTAGTCGCTTTTTATACGGATGACGGTAAGAGGATGTATTCAAGCGTCAGTGCAGCCGTAAGGCCTGTCTATGACGAGGGAGCAGAATATGAGCAGACCTGCACACTCGATATGCCAGAGAATGTACCGGAATACTTCCTTGTGAAGGCATACCTTATCGGTCTCGGTTATGCCCCGATTTCAAAGGAGTACTCCACAAATTACTACACAGAGAGCATCACGGATGTAAGGAATGCAAAGCCGGATGACTACGATCAGGAGCTTGTTGTCCGTTTGGACGAGGAGTCCGACAACAGCTTTCTTGTCCTGCAGGAGGACACCATCACCATCGACTACGACGGTATCCACAATATCATGGACGAGGAGAAGTCAGACGGTAATACCTATTGCTTCACAAATGCCGATGAACAGCTCACATCGCTTAAAAAGGGCGATGTGGTCTACTACGGGCTGCCGGAGGAGATACTGGCTTTCACGGTGAAGAGCATAACTATCAGCGGTACTGATGTCAAGATAGTCGCAGCTGATGATATGAAGCTTTCGGATGCATTTTCAGTATACAGGATACAGGAGACTATGCAGGGTACGCCCGATGCAGAGATCGGAGAGACCTACGGCGAAGGCGTGACATATCTCGGACCGGAAACGAATGAAACTCCCGCAGCTATAGATCCCTACTCCGGAAGGGTATTAAGCAAGGCAGAGAGCGAGCCTGTTGAAAATCCTATTGCCTATACTTTAACATGGAAAAATGATAATCTTATATGTCAGAATGATAATCAGGCAAAAGACGAACAAGAGAAGAAGGATCAGTGGGACAGAACAAAATACCTCGGTAAAGGCTACGGCAATGGTAAGTTTTATGGAAGTGTCAAAGGTAATGTTGATGTAAAGATAAAGGTGAGCGGTACACTCACTGTCGAGGTTTTTGGCAGTGATAATGGTCAGGACTACAGCAGCCTCAAAACTGATCTATGCAGCAAACTTTCGGGAGACATCAGCATTGTTGCAGATGGCAAGTTACTGTTTGTCGGCATGACGTTTTCAAAGGAAAGATTTGAAGCACTTGTTGGTGTCGGACTTCAATTAACTGGAAAGATAAATCTGAAGTGCAGCGGTATCACTTTTAATGATAAGAGAGAAGTTGTACTATACCGGCGCGGTATTATTCCTCAGGGTATATTCGTCAGCCACTTCTCTGATGTTGATTTTGCCGATTTCGAAATTAAGCATGAGATAGAGGGTTTTATCGGTTTGTTTGCCGGAGTGGAAGCCTATATACTTCTAGGAGTGGATAAAATAGGCTTTGAGCTTGAAGGATACGGCGGTGGTAAGTTTAAAAGTACATTATTCAGTACGAAGGTGGATGATAATTCGTTCAGTCGACATACTTGCAAAGATTGTAATCAGGGAGGATTGTATTTCTGTGCAGATCTAAAGGTAAGTGCTGGCCTCGGAGAGATTTTTGACGGTAAGCTTAAGCTGAGTACGTCTCTTTCAGACATACTAAAACGCGATGATGATGTAAAACTTAAGGATTATTACTTCTCAGCAACATATGGAGATTTCGGGTTAACAACCTGTCCTCATCAGGACTACCGTATCGATATCTATGTAACAGAGAACGGCGCTCCTGTTAAGGATGCTGAGGTTATCGTCACAGGTGAAGACAATAAGACGCAAAAGCTAACTACAAATGCGGAAGGCATTATAAAAGAATATTTGCCGGACGGAGATTACACGATACAGTGTTCTCTTGATGAAGATGGCGAGAAGAGAAGTGTTTCACATTACGGAAGACTTAATATTGTTGACTTCAACTATATAAAGGTCGGAGAAAAGCATTACAAGGATACTACTAAGCAGAACGCTGGCGTTAATGAAATAAAAGTTAGAGAAGTTGATTCTCAGGCCGTCATAACTGAGGATGACAGTTTATATATTATTATGTCATCATGGTTCCCTGTGAAAATAATGGACAATGTTAAATCTGCAACCAGTTATAACGGTAATATTGCGATAATCACTAAGGATGACGCTCTGTATATAATAGGTGATGTAAAAGGAAGTGAAGGATATATTCGTTACGGAGAAATAGATTACACAACAGGAGTTAAAGTATCTCCTGCTCTGGTAATGAATAATGTCTCAGATGTTGAATTCGGCCACGATAATATTGCCGTTGTCACAAAAGACGGTGACTTATACACATGGGGCAATAATGATGGCGGTCAACTCGGCAACGGCACAAACGACAATTGTAATACTCCGACCAAAATCATGGATAATGTTGCGTCAGTCAGTCTTGGAGAGAGACATGGAGCGGCAATAACAAAAGATGGCAGTTTGTATACATGGGGAGATAATTATTGTGGTCAGCTCGGTAATGGTCTATATGGTCCATATGAAAGAAGCCTTGTTCCGATAAAGATAATGGATGATATGGCAGCGGTCAGCCTTGGATATGATAACAGTGCTGCAATCGATAAAAATGGCAATCTGTATACATGGGGATATAATATGGAGTCAGCGTTAGGAATAAGCGACTTTGATTGGTTTAACTATAGTTGCAGGCCTGAACCGACCAAGATACTGGGCAATGTTGTTTCCGTATCAATGGCAGAAAACCGCGGCGCAGCAGTTGATGGTAACGGAATACTATACACATGGGGAAATTTTGATGATGGACATATCGTTGATCCCAGCTTGATAGGAAGCTTAACTCCTCAGAAAACTTTGAATGGTATAGTTGACGTAAGCTTTCCATATAAAATTGGAAATGATGACGAGGATTTTTCTGCAGTATCTTATGATGGCAAACTGATGACAACCAGCGGTTTAGTTTATCCCAATGAAAATGGCTATAAAGTTAGATACGGTGTATATCCTGAAAGAATTCATATGCCGGACACTGATAATATGATGATCATCGTAGACAACGTTGTCATGGATGGCCATAATTGTTCTGGTGAAGTTGTCATACCTAAAGGTGTCACAGAGATAGCATACAATGCATTCAGTAATTCAGAAATTAGTTCTGTTAAGATACCTAATACTGTTAAAAGAATAGGTGTCAGTGCTTTTGAAAACTGCGACAGTCTGACAAGTGTTTCTATTCCTGACGGTGTTACGGAGATCGGAGAAAAGGCTTTCTATGATTGTGATAATCTATTATCATTAAAAATACCGGTAAGTGTAAAGGATATCGGTTATTTGGCATTTTACAGGACGGCATGGCAGAATGATGTGGAAGAAAAATCAGATTTAGTGATAGTTAACGGGATACTGCTCGGTTATACTTGGAATTGCCCAGGCTATATTGTTATTCCGGATAAAGTTAAAAAAATTGGAAAGTGTGCATTCAAAAACTGTAGCATTAAATCAGTTACGATTCCTGACAGTGTGACTTCTATCGAAGAAGAAGCGTTCAGCGGATGCAAATACCTTTCATCTGTAACAATTCCTGATAGTGTAACGAGCATAGGCGCAAATGCTTTTTCCGGAACAGCATGGCAGGAAGAAAAACTAAAGGAAAGCCCGTTTATCATAATAAACGGAATACTTATCGATGGTAAAAACTGCTCCGGTGATATAATTATACCGGATGGTGTAAAAAGCATCGGAGATTATGCTTTTAGTAACCGTAATGGCCTATTAACTAACTGTGCTAACCTAACTTCCGTAACAATACCAGACAGCGTTACAAGTATCGGTGATTATGCGTTTGAATTTTGTAACTCATTGACTAAAGTCATTCTTCCTGATGGCATAAAAAGTATAGGAGAAAATGCATTTAGTTCGTGTTCAAATCTCAAAACATTAGATATTCCTAATGGTACAGAGCATTTTGACATGACTTCATTCGGGTATGAAGAGCTATTGCAGATGCTTAGCACAAGCAACTCGATTATTATTAATAGCAAGCTGATATTTGTCTATTCTGACTCAATAAATATTGAAGAATATGAAATACCGGATACTGTAACAAGGATCGAAAATTGGGCTTTGGGGGGATTGTCAGAACTTCGCTCACTGTATATCCCTCTTAGTGTAACAGAATTTGGAGAAAATATATTCACGAGTGATAATCTTAGAGATATTTATTATCAGGGAACCGAGGAGCAATGGAATGCCATTACTAAAGATATAGGCAATGATATACTTCATTTCATTACAATACACTTTAATTCCGCTGAGCATATCCTCAGTGATTCCGAATTTATGTGTAGAATTCCTGCGTATGAGTCCTATCATTTCTCTGAGAATGTGTCTATAAAGGCGCAGGCATCTCATATGTCAGAAGCTGACATGACAAGGTCTGTTTCCGAGGTTGCCGACGACACTGGAATGCTGAATGTGAAGTTTGAAGGACTTATTCCTGATAATGTGTATAATCTGTACTGTATGCGTTCACGCGAGGACGAAATGCCTCTCGGCAGTCAGAACCTGCTTTATATCGGTCAGTATACTGCTGACGGAAACGGTGTAATCCGAGCAGATTTCATTCCTTCAGACCACGATGAAGAGGCTGAGGTATTCGTGGTAGGTATGGGCGAATATGTTATTGCTCCCGATCCCATAAGCGGAGAAGAGTACGATCCTAAGGAGACAACCCCCGCGACAACAGCTACGGAGAAGCCTGTTACCACTACCACAACGGCAGCTGAAACAAAGCCTGCGACTACAACAACTACATCGAAGCCCGTTGCATCAAAGCCTGCAACAACGTCAGCTACAACTACTAAGTCATCAGCTACAAAAACGGCAACGACAACGGTGTCCAAACTCACCACAACAATCACCAAAGCCGTATCAACCACTGCTGTAACTCCAACAACAGCATCGGAAGGCTCTGCTACAGATACTACTGCCACCACCGACAGCGGACAGGAGACTCAGACAACATCGATCGGTGATATCAACAGCGACGGTGTTGTAGACTCCTCAGACGCCTCAGAGATACTTATGATCTACGCGCAGGTATCCACCGGCGGCGGAGATGTTCCCGAAGAGACTAAGGCTGTAGCCGATATCAACGGCGACGGACTTGTGGATTCAAGCGATGCTTCGCTCATACTTGAATACTATGCCTACGTTTCCACAGGCGGAAGCGACAGCGCGGAGGAGTATTTCTCAAAGACTGCCTGACTGATATAACGACAACGCCGCCCCATTACGGGGCGGCCTTCGTTTTACTGTTTATCATCTGAAGCAAGCTTAGCCAGCTCGTCAAGAGTCTTGCCTTCCTTATTCTTCCAGCACACCCAGCCGTTAGCACTCTTTCCGGTCACAAACTCGGCAGCGCTTGAAGGGCTGTTGAAGAGGACGTCCTCTTGCAGTATGTCTGCCTCTATCCTGCACTCTTTTCGCTTCTTAAGGTTACCCGGAGAGATAGTGTCATCAGTGCCGCTGCTCGGAGCTATCTTACTGCCCTTCAGAACAACAAAGCCCTCTGTCGTCTGCTTTGCTGCTGCCTCCACGGTAAAACCTATCTTCTTTATGTTGCGTGTCAGGAAAAGCTCAAGCTCCTCTGAATCTGCGCTGCTATCGTCAGCTGCAGGCGCAGTTGCAGTGAGCGGAACGAAGATCTTGTGTCCGAGAGTACCCATCACAAGCTTGGCATAGTCCACGAACTCCTCAAGCTCACTTTCCTTCTCCTCAGTGATATGCCCCGGACAGGGATCGTTGCTGTTCTTGATCTTATATCTGTTAGCTGCTATAGCAAGGTTGCAGAAGCGATTTTCAAGATAGCTTATCTCCGTCGGGCCGAATGAATTGTTGGAGGTAGTGAATACGACAGCCTCCGTCCAGTAGTCCTTTTCCGGATTGCGTTTATGCTCCATAAGACGGTAGAGGATACCCTCGCCGTTCTTCCTGGTACCGGCCTGACCTATGTAAGTGATGTTTTCGCCTGTGTCATCGGAAACACCGAACAGGAAGTATACTCCGCTCCATTTAAGGTCTTCACGGTTCTTGCATTTGTCTATCTCGGTACGCGGTATCTTATATGCAACGCCTATCCAGTTGGCAAGAGTGCATTTGATGCGTCCTGTCGCATCTCCGTCCATAAGGAAGAGATTTATGTTTTTTCCTCTGGGCATGATATCACCTCATATACTATTTTTTCTCCGTCAGCTTCTGATACATCTTCATCAGCTCTGCCACGCATTCGCTCTCGGTGTTGAGCCTGCCCCAGAAGCCGTAAGCCTCCATGACGGCTTTATCGTTAGCCCTACGGGCTTTGTTTGGTGCGATAAATTATCTATTAATCATATTGAATAATTCATGATAGTCGTTCACGACACCGTATTGGATTTCATTCGTGTTTATCTTATTAAATAACACTTTCGCACAGTCAATCTTCGCCTTCTCAATCGGTCGAAGGTCGATACTTGACATCGAGCCCTTTGTTTCGGCAATAAAATAGATATGCTTTACTGTTCCTTCATTAAAAGCTATCGCCCAGTCCGGAGAATAATGCCCTAAAGGTGTGGGTATATTGAATCCCTTCGGAAGTTTGGCATATACACATACTTCTGCTGCTGAATCAAGATCCTCAGCGAATCTGCGTTCAACGCTCTTCTCAGCCATTCCGTCTGTAAATACATAGTCCTGAACGTGCTTTTGAGCCTTGAAGGCCTTATCAAAACTCTGACTGCTTTTGTCAACTGTAAAGATGTTTGAATCATATTCGCCATCAATTTGATTATAGCTTATATGATCTACAATCATAGTTGCTTTTTGCTCGCGTATAAGCCGAATCATCTTTGCTATGAACTCCTCCGGGTTATTCTTGAACATTGCAAACTTGTCTATTCGCAGTCCTTTTATGATTTCTGAAACAGTATTTCTTGTCAGAACAGTGCCTTCGGCTATTTTACCTATGAGATCATATCGTATCTGACTAACTTGTGCATGACGCAGCGTTTGTGTTCGTGTTTTAGCCGTATCGAAAGAATCGCTTCTCTCAATCTCATATTGATTGATATCTGTCTTTTGTTGACCAATAGTAGTAGTGTATTGAAGCTCAGAAACATAAAGATTAGTATTGATATGATCAATAGCTTTTTTTATTAATTCTGAACTGTCAAAGTCGACGGTATATGCATACTTATGATTGATAGATTTCCATAGAGTCTGAAATTCCTTCTTATAGAAATTATCATTAAGCGGATTGTCTTTTACCTTGGTTTCGTGTCCGTCTGATACCATATTCTTCAATACGCTCTCGTCAAATACGCCCTGTATCAGCTTATGTATGCCTGTCTCAATATCTTTCAATTCTTCCGGAACAGGGATAAGTGCATTATTTGCAAGATCATTTCGGTATTCTTCTGTTACATTGTCATCGTCATCAATATAGTCGTTTTTAAGAAGATACTTATATATCGCCTTAGCCTGCTTATTATCAATAACAACAGGGATCTCACCGTTCATCACAGTCTTGCCTACGAAGTATTCTATTGAAGCCTTTGATGGTCTGTCATAGAGAACTGTCTTAATATCTGCCTGAAGATCTGCAACGAAATCCTTATAGCTGTCACTTGCTATAACAGTCAGCATATTTACGCCATGAACATTGTCACCACAGGAATCGCTATCCATACGATTACCAGACTGATCAACGCATAATCTGAGGCCTCGTCCTACTTCCTGACGTTTCAAGGTCTGACTGTCCGAATGCTTTAATGTACATATCTGGAATACATTAGGATTATCCCAGCCTTCACGTAGTGCCGAATGTGAGAAGATAAAACGAGTAGGCTCATCAAAGCTCAGCAGTCTTTCTTTGTTTTTGAGGATAAGGTCATAGGCTGAGATATCGTCTGATATATCGGTGCCGCGTTTAACGGAACTATCAACGCTCCTGCCCTTTTTATCGATACTGAAATAACCACGATGTACTTTTGCAACATCACTACAGGTGGTGCGGAGATACTTCTGATATTCCGTATCAAACATAGTAAGGTTATCGTTCAGAATACTGGTATACTCCTGCTCGAATATCTCTCCGTATTCTCCAAGCATTTCATCGCCATTTTCATCATACTGACGATACTTTGCTACTTCATCGATGAAGAACAGTGAAAGCGTCTTTATCCCCATATTGAAGAGCTTTTCTTCCTTTTCAAAGTGAGAAAGAATGGTCTCTCTAATCTGGATACGGCGCATATCCTTCTCAGAAATATCGCCTGTAATCTCACCTGTCTGCAGCACTTCGCCGTTTGTGAATGTAACCGTACCGCGGATAGGATCAATGTCAGAGATCAGTACCAAGAATGCAGCTGCATTCCGAACGGAGTGACTTCTTTTTTGGTACATTCAGGGAGCAACCAATAGCTGCTTCAAATGTCTCTTTCGTCATGCAGCCGTTACAGTCTACGCCATATGGCGCGAGGTCATTTCCTTCAGCACAAGCTTTTATCGTGATGCCGTAACGCTTACCGATATCTGCAAAAGCCTTTCCGATAGCTATACGCTCCTGCGGGGAGACAGTTCTGACTTGCGGAAAGTTGCGTACGACCTTGTCATACAGATCGATGAAGCTGATAACGCATACTGTAGTATAACCAGAAAGAATTCTGCACATTTCTTCAAAGTCGGATATGTGACGCTCGATGGTATATGTACCGTCAACAAATATCGGATCATACCTCCAACCGATGCTGTTGGCTCCTATAGCTTTCGACAGCGTGATAGAATCCTGCATTACTTTTTCTTTCGGAGGAACATTAGGTTCGATGTCTTTTCCGTATGGAGTTATAGTCACGAACCAGTATTGGTTGAAGTGACTGAGCTCGTCCAAGTATTTCAGCATAGGAGCCGGATTCTTGGTGCAGAAAGATATACAGTCCACAACATCAGGATCCAGCTCATAGCGGGTTATCCAGTCCTGACGATACGGATTACGCACAAGAACGTAGCCCTCACGTATTCTATTCATGAACCATTCAGAGTAAAATGCAGGGATATCTGTTCTCATTCCTGTGTTCAGTATCATAATTCTCCTTATTCTTCGGGCAGTGGTATGCAAGTATCGCTGCCTTTTTGTTTATATACCGCTAAGCCGCCCTTTAATGGGCGGCGAAATAATGCCTAAGCATTCTGAATATGTCGCTCTAAAATGAACACTTCGGCCGCGCAAGTTGAACAGTGTCGT
>CAMKMD010000086.1 GCA_946413815.1 uncultured Ruminococcus sp. | reverse complement strand
TTTATTATACATCATTGGACAACGGGAGGGAAGACGCGGAATATTTTACTCTTACGATATAAAGGGATTCTCATTAAATACCACTGCTTCAAACATCAATTCTTAAATGAACAAGCCGTGCAGCGATTAACTGCACGGCTATTTTTATAAGCATATAGTCATATAAAGTGATATACTTTATATCCAAGCTGATCACGTTGATACAAGTATCAACGCATTATTTGGCTTAATATAGCCTTTATCTATCATCCTATATTCCAAAAACGTTCAAAGAAAGCCTTGAGCTTCTCTATGACCGTTTCCTTCTTCTCCTTCCTGTTGCCGCCGCCAAAGCGTGATACTGCCGGAAGGATCTTGTCTATGTCTGTACCGGTTGTCTTGATGCCACCGTCACGGAAAGCACCGGTAATGAACGCTCTTGTCTCTTCTTCCTTGAGTCTCTCTTCATGGATCAGAGCTGCAAGAGCTTTTTCACGCTCTTCGGCAACATAGCTGTGCCACTCATTCAAAACATCATCGACCTCGTTGATGCCGTTGATGAAGTTTTCAATAAGATCTTTCTTGCTTCTCAGCTCTGGGCTGGCATCAACGGCCTTCTGGATCGTGATAAGGACTTCCTTATCCATGCAATGGCTGTCATGATACTGTGCTACAAGCATCAGGATATAGTCGATATTGATATCTATCTGCCTGATAAGTTCAATCTCAAAGACGATATCATCATCGATATCGGTCAGAACGCCTTTATCTATGCGCTTTCTCCATTCATCACGAAGATCCTGATATCGTCCGAGGTAATCCTGAAAGTCACGGTCGGATATGATCTCCCTGCCTTCAAACTCATCGAAGCTCTGAAGGAGGTTGCGCATACGCAGGATGGCACCAACAAGAGCGATGAAATCCTTCTGTCTCTGCTCTCCTATTATCTGAGATTCGTCAAGCGGAAACTTCTTTAAAAGCCTCTCTATCAGGTCAACATAGCCGTCAACGTGTTTGCCCTTATTTGTCTCATAACCGTTATAGTAATCATCGAAGCTCTGCAAGGTAACAATACCTCCGGCCTCTTTGTCTCCGAACAGGGCGATAGCTGCATCCGTTCTCTTCCTCAATGCCCGGAAGCAAACGATGTTACCAAAGGTCTTGACAGAGTTGAGAATTCGGTTTGTACGGCTGTATGCCTGAATCAGACCGTGCATTTTCAGGTTCTTATCTACCCACAGAGTATTGAGAGTAGTTGCATCGAATCCGGTCAGGAACATATTAACTACGATCAGAAGATCGAGCTCTTTGTTCTTCATACGCAGCGATACATCCTTGTAGTAGTTCTGGAACTTATCGCTCGATGTATCGTAGTTGGTATTAAACAGCTTGTTATAGTCCCTTATAGCCTTTTCAAGGAAGTCTCTGGAAGTTGAATCAAGAGCTGAGGTATCTTCCGGATTCTCTTCATCGATAAGTCCGTCAGGATCCTCCTCGTTTGCTCCATAGCTGTATATCACAGCTATTTTCAGAGCTTGTTCCGGCTTATCCTTCATCTGCTTCATGAACTCTTCGTAGTAGAGCTTTGCTGCCTGTACTGAAGAAACTGCAAATATGGAATTGAAGCCGCTTACACGCTGCTTCTGCTTCTTTTCTTCAATACGCTCACGCTTCTTGGTCTCAGCGACCTCAGAGACGTTTGTAATGACGTTATAGCTGTATGTACGCTCAAACGCCTTGCGGTAGGTCTTCTGATCGAAGTGCTTGAGGATATACTCAGTGACTTTCTGTATGCGTTCCGGAGCATTATAGGCCTTTTCACGATCAATGTCCCATACCTTTACGTCTTCGATATCCTCTTCCTTGTCCATTGTCTTGATGTAATCAACACGGAATGGAAGAACGTTCTTGTCATTTATAGCATCGACAATGGTGTACTGATGCAGCCTGTCACCGAAGGCCTGTTCCGTAGTACGGAGGTTCGGATTCTTGCTTGTACCCGAATTCATGGCGAATATAGGGGTGCCTGTGAATCCGAATAGATGATACTTCTTGAACTTCTTTGTTATGGCCTGATGCATATCGCCGAACTGGCTTCTGTGGCATTCATCGAAGATGATAACGACACGCTTATCGTAGACATCGTGTACAGCGTTCTTCTTGATGAAGGTAGCAAGCTTCTGGATAGTCGTGATGATGATACGGCAGTCATTATCTTCAAGCTGCTTTTTCAGTATGGTAGTTGAGGTATTGCTGTTGGCTGCGCCCTTCTCAAAGCGGTCATACTCACGCATGGTCTGATAGTCGAGATCTTTACGGTCAACCACGAACAGTACCTTGTCGATATAGTCGATCTTGGAGGCAAGGCGAGCTGACTTGAAAGAAGTAAGTGTTTTTCCTGAGCCGGTAGTATGCCAGATATAGCCGCCGCCGGCAACAGAGCCGTACTTCTTGTAGTTGTGTGCGATCTCGATGCGGTTCAGGATCCGCTCTGTAGCTGCGATCTGATACGGACGCATGACGAGAAGCATATTCTCCGAAGTGAAAACGCAGTATTTCGTCAGTATATTGAGGATAGTGTGCTTTGCAAAGAAGGTCTTTGTAAAGTCCACAAGGTCGGGAATGACCTTATTATTTGCATCGGCCCAGAAGGAAGTGAACTCAAAGGAGTTGCTCGTCTTTGTCTTCTTGCGGCCCTTCTTGACGCTTTCTGCGGCGTTATACCGGGTAGTATTGGAGTAATACTTGGTATTCGTTCCGTTGGAGATAACAAAGATCTGCACGTATTCAAACAGACCGCAGCCGTACCAGAAGCTGTCACGCTGATAGCGGTCTATCTGATTGAAGGCCTCACGGATAGGTACACCACGCCTTTTAAGCTCGATATGCACCAGCGGAAAGCCGTTTACAAGCACCGTCACATCATAGCGGTTCTTACGCTCTCCGGTATCGGTCACGTACTGATTGATGACCTGAAGGCTGTTGTTGTGTATGTTCTTCTTGTCTATAAGCGTGATATTCTTCGTTGTTCCGTCATCACGCCTGAGATTCTTTACGCTGTCCTCCTGTATAGTCCTTGTTTTCTCGACTATACTTTCGTTGGCATTGGCGATATACTCAGAAAAGAAGCGCTTCCATTCGCTTTCGGTAAAGGAATAGCTGTTGAGGCGCTCGATCTGAGAGCGGAGGTTCGCTATAAGGTCATCTTCCTTGTGTATGGTCAGATAGCCATAGCCAAGCTCACCGAGTCTGCGGATGAATTCTTCTTCAAGCTCGGCCTCGCTCTGATAGCTGTCAGATGTACGGGGTTCGGGGGTATACTCCGTAACTACGGTGTTTTCGGTTGTGGCTGCGACTATATTAAAGTAACTCATCTTTCCTCCTATCATCTTTGAATAATCTATCGTCAACTAATTGTAGAATATCTTCTGCATTCAAGGGGCTATATGAATAAATCCAATGTCTTGCCATCATAAACATTGCTGAATGTTCCTCTCGAATATCATCCCCCGTCAAGGGAAACAATATATTTCGATTTCCTCTATCTTCGCTTTGCATTGGAGACAGAAATAGAACAAGTCTTGAAGTAAGTGGGACGGTAACTTGATCAGGAGTGCCTTCAAAAGGATATAACCCTTTTTTATTATAAAAGCACATAGGTAAATCACTTGTAATCACATTGTCCCTATCACTTACGCCAATCTTGAACGCCATATTATCAAACCATTTAAGAACAGAAAATGTTATGTTCGGTCCTTCCTGATTATTTTTAAGACGAAACAACGAATTATAATACATTTCGATAGCGAAATTTCTCGCTTGAAGATCATTTATCTCATTGTTGTGTACTTCTTTTGCTATATCTTGCCCATATTTGATCATTTCAGGATATCTAAGTAACTGTAAAGAAATAAAAATAAGTAGATTTTGCTTTTCTTCTTTTGTAAGAAACGATGTGGTATTAAAGCTTATTTTGTCAAATGCTTTACGTTTAATTGATTTTATAGTATTTGAAAAATCAGCTTCAAACTTGGAAAAGATTTTTTCAAGTTTATTAGGTTCAAGCAATTCTCCATCGTCCGTTAGCATCTCATACAGATATTTTTCAGCACACTCATCGTTGATAGAAACCCAAATTGAACTTTCATTAGGCAACTGAACATTATGACGGTATATTCCTTTTTCACTCGCTGAAAACTCCCTAAAATAAAATTGAGGGATAAAATGCTGGTTCTTAGTAATCTGTTGGTTTTCCATTAGGCATTCTTTCTCTCCTCAAAGGACAACAGTTTGTCCCTATAGTATTCGTATTGTTTCTGTCTCGCTTCGATTTTCAAAGGAAGGCCTTTGGAAATGTCATTGCAGAGTTTGTTAAAGATACATTTAAGTCATGGCTGCGACTATGTTAAAGTAGCTCATAGCATTACCTTCTATCACTTGTTTTTTCAGATTCTGTGCTTACACTCTTGAATATTTCGATATAGTTAAAGATCTGTTTCTTCATACCCTCAACGACTTCGCCTAAAGCAGCATATCGTTGCGGGATAAGAGCTATGAATTCTCCGTCTTTCAGCTTGTTATCAATGGTAAGCATTGCTTTTTTGCATTGATCATCGAATTCCCATTTTTTATTCTTTATACGTAACCAGAATGGAGTCGTGATACTCTGACAATTCTTCCACTTCTGAATATCATATTCTAAAGAAACAGCAAAATCTTCAATTTCAAGATATCTTCTATACCCATATCGGAAAGTAGCGGGGTTATATGTTCCTCTGTTACTCTTATACCTTGTGTCATTAATTATTGCATCGAACAGTTCATCAAGCAGCCTATATGGACGATCGGCCTTTATTGCATTATCGATGCCCATATCCTCTTCTTGGTATGGAATAAAAGCCTCACTGTCTAATTGCTGACAATAGCCCTGAAGCTGCCTGATATCAGAGACTGAATTGAATACATTCGTTATTGCTATCTGTTCAAGCTCTTTCAGTATGCTATTCCACGTTGTTATTCCGAGGCGGATCGAATCATTGATCTCAACGCAGTATTCGCTGACGTGCTTAACTGACAAATCCTTGTCGATTCTATCAAGTATCTCGTTCCACAGGCCGTTTTTACGTATATCAGGGCAGATAAACATCAAGCCTATACCGTCTTCGTTTATAAGACGGCTCAGATACGTATTAGGCTGATTAATAGTCAGTGAAGCGTAGAATTTTGCTTCACACAGGAGCTTTTCATCGCCATTTGTATCATATCCTGCCATATCAGGGCGTTCTTTGTTTTCGCCTACGGCCTGACAATTATATTGAAATCTGTCTGAAACAGGCGTTTCAAGCGTTTTGCTGATATGATTGGTAAAGGCACTGTTGAGAATATCGCTGCATGATATGATGTAGTTCAGCGAACTTGTTGCGACATCCTCCTGTGATCCCTTAAAATAGGGGTATAAATGGGCTAATAATGATGTTTGCGTCATTCATCACACCTTCATTTCCTTTGCTTTTTGATCCATTGTATCTGTTTTTCGGTCAATGGTTCTTTTGAGTAGATCCATTTATAACAATTGGATACGGTAGCAGCGTTTATTGCTCTAATATGCTTTTGCTCTAACGGAATGAGCCTGTTATATTTTTCAGGTGAAACCTTTTCATACGGTTTCATTAATAATGCTATCCGAGAAGAAAGAGGAATAGACACTTGTTCGATATTGAATGCCTGTCCTTCAACACTGACTCCTTTTACAATGGCAGGATGATCGCTTGTCCAAAAAACATCTTTCTCGGCAATACCTATCTGAAACGACATATTCTCTAAGGCCTGAATATACTGCTTCAGAAGTGTCCGTTCTTCAGTATCAAGGGCTTTATGTACCGGCAGGCATATATTCAGCGCAAGATTCCGTGCTGTTGTATCATCCATTAGCTCACCTAATTCCTCTATGGCACATTCCTGGGCGAGCTGTATCGCCTTTGGCTCTCTTGAAAGAAGAGTTGCAATAAAGAAGACAAGCAATGCCTTCTCTCTGGATGAAAGGAAGCATGAAGTATAGTAATTCTGTTTGAAAGCTGTTCTTGAGTGTATAGAGCGGAATACATTGGTAAACTCTGCCTCAAATACGGATAAACGCTTTTCAATAAAGTTCTTATTGACTATTTCGCCTTTATCGTCTCTGAATTCATACAGGTTTTTCTCAAAGCAGATTCTATCGGTTGAAGTCAGTATAGAGTGATTTTCATCGGAGAATACGTTATACTGATATATTATCTTATTGTCAGGCGAAAAATGTTTCAAGTAGAATTGAGGAATATAGTGTTCTCTGACAGTTTCGACATCATTTTTCTTAGCCATTTTCTTTCTCCTTCAGGTAAGTTAATACCGTGTATCACTGTTCTCGGTGATCTCTTTGAGTTTTCTTCCGCATATCGGGCAGAAGTGAGCTATTCGCTTCTCTTCCTTCTTCCCTTTTCTATATGCTTTAATGACCACATTGGTTTTACAGAACTGGCATCCGTCTTCCTCAGATGACCAACTGCCATATGTCGTTTTTGAGTGATATATACCCAATAAAAAACCGACAAAGAATACAGCACATACCACTAATACAGAGATACCTATCTGTAATTCACTCATTCAGCACACCTCTTTTCAACTTCAACTTAACGATTCAAGTATAGCGTTGATATCCCGAAATACTGCAAGCTGGTCTGAAAGGCATTGTGGAGCTTTAATTCCGTGCATAAGATTGTTTCTGAATCTTCTTATCAGCAGCATACAACCATAAAAACGATCCTGTTCTGAAAAAGAGCGGTCGTCTTCTATAAAAGCGATGATAACACGTCTCTGATTATCCGTAGCTCTATAATCAGCACGACTTGTATAGACGAATTCATCTATGAAATCATCATAATTATCATATCGGTGGCATTGTGCTGTCATAAAATCTCTGAGATCTCCGCCGCGGGTATGATCGTAATCATGTATCCTGCTGCAAGCCTGCCAGAGGTTTGAAGCACCACTGAGGAAATTATCTTCAAATAAGTTCCATAAAACAGTGAATCTGCCTATCTCAGTTACTACTTCATCTGCGATCTCATATCCATAAACATTCATGGTTTTAGCCTCTTTCCTCAAAGGACAACAACTTGTCCCGATAATATTCATACTGTTTCCGTCTTGCCTCGATCTCCGCAGGCAAACCCTCGGAAATGTCGTTGCAGAGCTTGTCAAAGCGGTCAAGGATTGAGGCTATATGTTCTTGTTTTTTAAGTGATGGTACAGGAATCTTAGCTTTCTTTATATCATTTGAACTCATATTAGGGACACTACTTTTCTTAGGTGCAAAATCAATGATTGATACTGCATGATATAAGTAGCGAATATTAATACTATTACTAACAGGAACAAGAACCTTGAGCCTAATTATTGGTGTGAATGGACCGCTATGAAAGAATACCGCACCTGTATTTGCACCAATTGAAGAAATACATACAGCATCTTTTTCCACTGTGTAATTCTTAGCATAACCATATACATCTTGTCCGTTTCCCCATACAGGAAATCTGTATATATCATTTCCTGTTGAGTCTCTAATACAATCGTTAGGAGCTTCACCACCCACTATTATCTTACATAGCTCTCCAAGCGTCCTCCATTCGTACTCACTTGTCGCCCCCCCGTGTACACCGAAGTCTAACAGGAGGTCACGATAGTATTCGTACTGCTTTTTGCGGGCGGTAAGCTCTTTTTCAAGTTCTTGCTGTAAGGCGGTTACGCTTGAAGTGTATTCGTCAAGGATCTTGACAATTTCAGCCTGTACCTCCAAAGGCGGTGCAGGGATTGTTATATCGGCAAGTTTGTCGGGAGGGACCTCTATAACTTTTGTTCCGTGTGCTAACTTTTTCTTTTGAGCATAGAACATTGCTGTATGGAAATAGTAGCACAGGTATTTCGGGTTTAAGGTGTGGTGAATAATAGCTGTATGACCGCTAACGGCAATTTCATCATCACCAAGCCACGCAACGCACTTGCACACATCATCAATGTTTTCGCTTGTCACCGCCATTACAATATCATTCTTGACAGCGTATTTCTGCTTTTTGGCGGCATCTTCGCTGATGAAGGTCAGCGTTTTATCTGTAAATAAGCCGTATTTGGTATAGATCTGTCCGTAGTGAATACAAGGAACGCCGTCTTCACAGAAGTCCTTTTTCTGGAAACTGCCACCCCTGCTTATATTTGCAACATCACCGAGTTTCTTGTACTCTACTCCATTCGGGCAAAGCTTATCTATTAATTGTTCAAGTTTGGTCATATTCAACCTCTTCTGAATTCCAGTTCAAACGACTGTTCAATAACTCTTTCTATTTCCTTTTTGTTATTCTCAATTTCTTCTTTTTCTTTATGACGATATTCTATCATCTTATCATGAGTCCATTCATATTTATTATAGTTTTGAATAATGTCCTCTAAAATCGGGGTTATCAGCTTTAAGTTCCTTTTCCTATATCTTCCCTGATATAAGTCAACTATTCTTTCGCTACTTTCTAGTTGAAGCCTTGTAGTGTATTTATTAGTTTTCATATCATCAATAGACGCCTTTATATCTTCTAAAGATAAACTTGCAACGATCTCTTCATCTATGTCAGAAAAGACAAAATAATGTTCGTTTTTTCTCGGTGGCATTTTAATTTCATTTGGAACTAAAAAGGCTCTGTCAGATATTCCATCACCTTTCCAAGGCGGACAATAGTAATGATGAATAACGTGTTCAATGTGATATTTATTACAACAGTCAGAGCATTCTATCTCTTCGCCGATACAATATGTTTCACTTCTGTTCCAATCATCATCTCGCCGTTCTATATGTCTAATAACTTTTCCTTTTCCGCAGGCACATTTTGCGAATAAGTCATAATGAATAGTATCCCAACTCATATGATTACCTCTCAATCTCCGCAATAATCCGGTCTATCTCCGCTCTCAGCACATCCTCACGCTTAACTATCTCAGCTATCTCTGCATTGAGAACAGAAATATCAATGACCTCTCTGGTGTCCTCCTGTTCAACATAGGTCAAAACTGAGAGGTTATAGTCATTCTCCCCTATCTCGGTATTCGGCACAAGGCGGCAGAAGTATTCGCTGTCAGCTCGCTCTGTGAACGCTGCCACGATCTTTGAGATATTCTCCTCGGTCAGCTTGTTGTTATTTGTGATCTTGACGCACTCCTTTGAAGCATCGATGAAGAGAGTGCTATTCTGAGACTTGTTCTTTTTCAGCACCATGATACAGGTAGCTATGGATGTACCGTAGAACAAGTTGTCCGGCAGCTGAATGATGCAGTCAACGAAGTTGTTGTCTATCAGGTACTTGCGGATCTTCTGCTCTGCACCGCCACGGTACATGACACCGGGGAAGCATACGATAGCAGCTGCGCCGTTGTTCGCAAGCCATGAAAGAGAGTGCATGATGAAAGCAAGGTCGGCTTTGGACTTAGGCGCAAGCACACCGGCAGGAGAAAAACGGGGATCATTGATAAGCAGCGGATTTGCATCGCCCTCCCACTTTATAGAATAAGGCGGATTTGAAACAATGACCTCAAAGGGCTCATCGTCCCAATGCTGCGGCTCTGTGAGCGTATCTTCGTGAGCTATATCGAATTTGTCGTAGTCTATGTCGTGCAGGAACATATTGATGCGGCAGAGGTTGTAGGTGGTGATGTTTATCTCCTGACCGAAGAAGCCCTGACGCACCTTGTCCTTGCCGAGGATCTTTGCAGCCTTCAGCAGCAGCGAACCGGAACCACAGGCAGGATCATAGACCTTGTTGACTTCGGTCTTGCCTGCCGTTGCAAGCCTTGTGAGCAGCTCAGAGACCTCCTGCGGAGTATAATACTCACCTCCGGACTTTCCGGCATTAGAAGCATACATACCCATAAGGTACTCATAGGCATCACCGAACGCATCTATGGTATTCTCCTGATAATCGCCGAGTTTCATCGAAGCTACGCCGTTCATCAGTTTCACAAGACGCTCGTTGCGCTTTGCCACGGTACCGCCGAGCTTGTTGCTGTTCACATCGAAATCATCGAACAGTCCCTT
This sequence comes from uncultured Ruminococcus sp., assembly GCA_946413815.1. Taxonomy (GTDB): domain Bacteria; phylum Bacillota; class Clostridia; order Oscillospirales; family Ruminococcaceae; genus Ruminococcus. The sequence continues at coordinate 2,662 of CAMKMD010000086.1, read as the reverse complement.
GAAATCGTCCTCACTGTCGCAGCCCTGAGCGGAGCCTTCGATGCTGCGGAATATGCCCTCAAGTGTCTCGTTGAGGTTCTCGTCCGAATCGGCCTTTGTAAGAACGTTGCAGAAGAGCTGAGACGGCAGGATGAAGAAACCCTTTGTCTGCACCATATCGTCACGGGCAGTCTCAGCCTCCTCGTCAGAGAGCTTGGCGTAGTCGAAATCAGGCGTACCGGCCTCGATCTCACCGGCATTGATGTAGTTGGTCAGATTCTCGGAGATATAGCGGTAGAACAGCATAACGAGGACGTAGTTCTTGAAGTCCCAACCGTCAACGCTGCCTCTCAGATCATTGGCAATGCCCCAGATCGTGCGGTGCAGCTCTGCACGTTCCTGTTCTTTCTTGTTATCTATCATAGGTACAACCTCTTTCTCAGTTTTCTTTTCAATAAGGCTCGCTGATACAAGTATCAACGTTAGAAATGTCGATATATAGTCGAAAACGATGTTTTGTTATAATAATAGTTTAACATATTTCGCTGTGTATGTCAATGAGCGATGATACAAATCTGAGCGTTGATATTTGTATCAACGTACAAAAAGAAAGTCGTTCACTCGGGCTTTCCGGGCAAACGACTTATAGTATCCTTATTATTTATTCAATGCAGCATAAACTTCATCGTACACTTGCTGTGGAACTGTCACAGTCAGTCCTCCAGAGAAATAGATTGTGTATTCCCCGTTTTCATTAGCGGTTGAATCGATGTAAGCAATCTGTTCTAAATTGAACATATATGCAGCATTGCTTGATTTATAGAGCATAGGCTCTTCTGTTGCTTTAGCTTTATCCATAACTATAGGGATTATTGCTGCGATTAATCCGGCGACAGCAATGGTATTGTTGAATGATCGGTCTATGATGTCTTCATTATCAGTGGTTTCTATTTCTATTCTTGCTATTTTGAAGATACGGCTGATTACGAAGCAAAGAAAAACAATAATAGCGGAGGTCAAATTAAAACCGTTATTAATCATATGATAAATTCCGTATAATCCAACCGCAATTAGAACCCCGCTAACAATAAAGAACACTGCCTGAGGAAACATTCTAACAAGTTCTCGATTGGCTTTGGTGTATTTAGCGTATTCTCTCTTGAAATGGAGGACTGCCCATATACGTCTCAGGCTATTCTTTATGTCTATTCCCCATTTCGTGAAACGATTGCAATCCTCTGGTATTTCTTGAATCTTAAGCAGATTATCCCAATTTTCACAGGCAGCGAGTTCTTCTTTTTTCTTCAGCTCAGCGATTTGTAATTGTCCTTTCAGATGTCCAGCTGCAATAGCCTGTTCCATTCGTTTATAGTTCAGCTCTTGTTTCTGAAAAGTCTCTATGGCTTCATAATCGTATGGTCTGTACTTTTTTATATATGATTCTTTCATTTCAATTCCTCTCTACTTACTCTGATATTAGCTATGTTTTTTGAACAGCTCTCGCCCTTCTTGCTGCCATTTTCCCCGTTGATACAAGTATCAACGGTCAGATCTGCGAACACGGTAAGCTTGTACAGACTGATTGGCATTATTCATCAGAATGGTCATCAAGCCCGTGAGGCTGCGGATTATCCTTTATTGAAGCTTTTATCTCGCGTTTATACTTATAATACGTATTTCTGCTTATTTTCGCCAATTGGATACATTCACTGTCATTAAGCGTTCCGCCGAAGGTCTTACAGTGCTTCTTTATAAGTTCTTTTGCAGGCGCTTCCTTTTTTACCAACATTTTTCTTCCTTTAGCATTACCGATCTGCTTACCATTCAGACGAGCTGTTTCAATACCTTCCTTCGTTCGCTGCCGGATATCCATTACTTCTTTTTCAGATTGCTCAAAGGCAAGCTCAATCTGTTTTGCCGCAAGCAGCTTCAATACCTTGTTGGTTGCTTCGATATATACATCGGCTATATCGTTGCCTACAAGTTCAACGCCGCCGTTCAGAGCCTGCTTGTAATTCTCGGTATTAACATAAGGCTCTTTCAGGAAAACAAGCTCAATACCTTTGTCCAACAATTCCATATACTGATCTACGCCTTCTTTAGCATTACGGCTCATTTTGGAAACGCTATCGAATACAATAGTGTCTCCCTTTCGCACCACTTTGCAGAGCTTTAACCAAGAAGCACGATTTATAACTACTCCGGTGTATATTTCCTTATAGATAACAGCAGTCGGAAAGTGAGAAATGATGTTTCTCTCTTGTCGTTCGATATTCTGAGTAGGCTTTGATATACGACAATATCCATAAACCATATATAATACCCTCCAATCATACCAAATTTAACGAGTGATAAATTTACTACTTAATTATAATATGATTTTCTATAAAAGTCAACACGGTTTTAATACTTTTTTATTCAACGTCAAATTTGGTACAAAAATAGTCGTTGATACTTGTATCAACGTACAAAGAGCAAGCCGTTCACCCGAGCTTTCCGGGCAAACGGCTTATATGTTATGCTATCGGCTTATGCTGATTTTGAAAAGAAAACATCTGCTGTATCAGTGCCGCCTGTAGATACGTAAGCGTAGTATTCGCAAAAGTTGTTTTGCACTAAAATTTGAAGGACAATCTGTACAATGTGCTGAAAATGTATGTAACAAGCAACAAGTTAGACTTTT
>CAMKMD010000085.1 GCA_946413815.1 uncultured Ruminococcus sp. | reverse complement strand
CGGAGGACAGAGGGTCGTCGCTCCTGTTAGGAGCGCTTTGTGGCTATATGCGGGGCTTTGCCCCACACCCCACAAGGGCTTTCAGCCCTTGACCTGACCAAAGGGGCGCGCCCCTTTGGAATCCCAAACGTTTGGTTTTATCGCTGAAACTACCTTTTTTGACAAGCTGCGGCGCACTTTATAAAAGTACGCCTCAGTCTGTATCATATTCCCGAAAGTCTGTCTCTCAGACAGCTTATCTCTTCCTCCGAAAGTCCGAGGCCGCTGATATACTTCTCCGCCTCTGCTCTTGTATCGGCGGTGTGGATATCATTCACTCCGAACTCCCTTTCAAGGAAGCTGTCGATAAGCCTCTTTATCTCCGGCTGAAGCTCATCCGGCACTCTGAAATAGTTGATATAGGTCCGCACGAAATCCTCCTCTATCTCGTCCGTATCAGCACCCATGAAGCATTCCAGCACAGCTGATACGAAGCCGCAGCGGAATTTGCCCTCCATGCAGTGTATAAGATAAGGGCCTTCGTTGTCATTTATGAAGCGCAGACCTGCGGCCAGCTTCTCGCGGAAATCCTCCTGGCCGAAGACCAGCGGCATATTGAGATAGATGACGTTCTGCTTCGAGTAGTAGGAGGTATCGAAGCTGCCGTAGTATCTTGCCAGTTCCTCCGAGTCTGCAAGATTGAGGAAGGTCTTCACGCCGTGCTCCTCCGCCGCCTTGTCTGCATAGGTGTTGCGGCTCAGCGCCGGGTCTATGGGGTTGGAAGAGCGGTAGAGCACGCCCTCCGGTATATCCCCCATGTGTATCATACGGAAGTTTGCATATTCCTCATCGGTAAGTTCCGGGTAATCCTCCCTCTCGTAGCTCCTTCTCACGCCTGCAATGGGCGAGAGCCTGCTGTAGCCGTTCTTTTCCTTCAGTCTTATCTCCGCAGTCACAGGGCTTTCAAGGTCGCTGTTGAATTCATAGTAATCCGGCGAGCCCTCCGGCGCTCTTCTGAAAAGCCCTGTAGACAGCCCCATGAATTCATAGGAGGAGGCGATATATACCTTCTCTCCCTCATAGCCGAAGAGAAATTTGTTTCCCGGGTCGGCATAGAGACATACCGGACATACATCTATATTGGTGATATAGCTGCTCAGGGGCATATCGAGCTCCCGGCCGTTTATACTGACTGTGACTATATCGTTGTAGTCGAAGGCGGAGAGCAACTCATCTATGCTCAGGCTGAGAGCCACATACCTTCCGTTCATGAGGGTGTAGTCATCGTCCTCTATGACTCTTGCCTTCAGTACCTTGTCTGCGCTGAGACGGGATACGTATTCGGAGAGCCCGAGAGTGCCGCCTGTAGAGGCATAGCTGTAGTAGGTGAGTATGGCGGAAGCGTCATTCGCATCCGTCAGCCCGTCCCCGTTCACATCCGCCGCAGTTTTTTCTTCTGCGTCAAAGCCGCTCTTCTCTCCCGTGGAAAGAAGGCTGTATTCCGCCAGTATCAGCGAGGCGTCCTGAGAATTTATAAGGCTGTCGCCGTTCACATCTCCCGTGAGCGCCGCCGAGACATAGGGTACAGAGAGGCTGTATACAAGGGCGGCAGCGAGGGCTGCCGGGGTCAGTTTAAGAATCCTTTTCCTGTTCATTCTGTATCCTCTCCGCCACGTTCACAAGTGCCAGGTCGACCTTCCATTCGCCGTCTATGCAGAGAACGTATACCTGTCCTGAGCCCGGCAGTTCGTAGCGGTAGGCACCGGTGATACGGTCAAGGTCGATAGCCGGATATTCTTCGCTGCCTTTGAGATACGAGAGCCTGTCCTGGATATCGTTGACATAGACGCCGTTTTCCACACTTTCCACAAGGTCGGTGCTGAAGAGGACGCTCCAGTCCGTCTTCTCCATTTCGGCCTTTGTCTGCTCAGGATCGTTTCCGGCAGCCTCTGCCAGGAATTCCATATCAGAGAAAAGGAGAAATTTATCCAGATCCTTCTTGTCCACGGCGTTTATCAGGCTGATACAGGCGAACTTTGCAAACCTTTCAGGGCTGTTCTTTTCCATCTCCCTTATTGCAGAAGGACCCGGCTGTACAAGACGGGGCTGTGAGAAAAAGCAGCCTGTGAGGGAGAGGAGGGCAAGTGCGGCACAGGCCGCTGCTATGCGGCGCATCAGTATTTGAAGGAGCCGCCGCCGATGAATTCGCATATCAGCGATTCGGGCGGTACCAGCGTCCTGTCGAGGGGGGCGGTCATTTCGAGAACTGCCGTTATATCAGAGAGCTCCGGTATATCGGAGAGCTTTCTAAGCTCCGGCAGGAGAGCCTCACGGTAGGCCGGAAGCTCATACCCTATAAAGGTATCGATATCGAAGTCCGAACGGGATTTGAAAGGCATGATGAACTTCTGTGCGCCTGTCTCCACGTTGCGGAACATATTCATGGTCTCCCGGAGAGAGCGCTTGCGGAAGAGACTGTCACGTATCATGCGGCGGAGAAGTCTCACCTTTGAGGGGTGTACAAGGAAATCCCCGCAGAGTATCCTTGTTCTTACGCTGACATAGAGCTTGAACAGGTTTTTCTCCGGTACGGTTATGACATCGGGATTGAGGGCGTGGATACCCTCGAATATCACCTTGTCGCCGGGCTTGCGGTGAAGTGTCAGCTTCGAGCCCTTGCGTGAGGAGGTGGCAAAGCAGTAGTTCGGTATCTCCACCGGCTCGCAGTTCTCTATGGCCTCTATCTGCTGATTGAGCAGCTCCTTGTCGATGCGGTCGGGGGATTCAAGGTCCATTTTACCCTCGGCTGCAAGCTTCTTCTCCTCGTCGGAGAGAGGTTTGAAGTAGTTGTCCATGGATATGACGTGAGTCTCGCAGCCCTTCTCATCGAGCATCTGCTCGAGCATGAGGGCTGTAGTTGTCTTCCCCGAGCCGGAGGGTCCTGCAAGAAGTATTACCGGACGGTGCTCCTTGTTGTTTACTATACTGTCAACTATCTGCTGTATCTGATACCGGTAGGCTTCATTTACAGAGCAGATATAATTCTCAGCATTATATTTTATCTCCTCATTTATGCGGTTGATCTCTATATTCATGTATTTTCTCCTTCCGGATGGTTTTATGCAGAAATGCCTATCCTATATTATAGCATATCTGAATAAAAATTGCAACATCTGACGATTGAATTTTGTATGTATCAGCGATACATTTTTGCTTCTGTACCTGTAGCCCACTCATGCAAATTTCAATGTGAAATTGTTTGCTGTTTTGTGCGATATGTCGATTTTAGGCAGGGAAACGCCTCAGATGCTTGATATTTCGCCCACAATTTGGTATAATACAAACGGTGAGACTTGTCATCTGTTGTCAGTATGCAGAGGAGAAGAAAGACACCCAACCTACAATTTTCGGAGGTTTACTGCTATGGGAGAAGTAAATAAGAATGAAAAGAAGATAACTATACTTGGCGCAGGAAATGTGGGCGCTACAATCGCATATACTTTCGCAGTAGCCGGAACCTGCTCAGACGTAGTCCTTATTGATATCAATAAGGAGAAGGCAAAGGGCGAAGCCATGGATATCAGACAGGGCGTCTCCTTCGGCCACAATGTCGAGATAAAGGACGGTACATACGAGGATGCAGCAGGCTCCTCCATCGTTGTCGTAACTCTCGGACTTGCAAGAAAGCCCGGTCAGACACGTCTTGACCTTGCACAGGCTAATGTAAACATCATCAAGGAGGTTATGCCGCAGATAGCAAAGGCTGCTCCCGACGCAACATACGTCGTAGTCAGCAACCCTGTGGACATCATCACCTATACCATACTCAAGTGCACTAACCTCAGCCGCACACAGGTAATCGGTTCAGGTACATCGCTGGATACCTCACGTCTGCGTTCATCCATCGCAGACCATGTAGGTCTCAGCCCTGCAAGCATACACGGCTATGTATTCGGCGAGCATGGTGATACATCCTTTATCCCCTGGTCACTGGTAAATATCGCAGGTATCCCCATGGAGGAGTACTGCGCAGCCGAGGAGCACGAGACAATCGACAAGGACGAGATCATCGATGAGGTAAGAAAGGCCGGCGGCGAGGTCATCAAGAGAAAGGGCGCTACCTTCTACGCTATCGCCCTTACAGTAAACAAGATCTGCGACAGCATACTCCGTGACGCCAAGAACGTCATTACCATATCCACTATCGTAAACGACAAGTACGGCGTTGATGACGTGTGTCTCAGCCTGCCCTGCGTAATCGGCGGCGACGGCATCGAGAAGGTGCTCACCCCCACCCTTACCGAGGAGGAGAAGTTGAAGCTCCAGGAGAGCGCAGCCGCACTGAAGAACGTTATCAACCAGATCGAGTTCTGATAAAAAGAAGTACAGAAAGGCCGCCTGATGGCGGCCTTTTAGTCTGTCAATAAACCTAACATTCACAAATAAGCGGGGCGATGTAGGCATCGCCCCCTACATTTTGCTATGGAAGAATCGGCGTTTGTAGGGGCGGATGCCCACATCCGCCCGCTTGACTTCTGCGATAACTGACTTTTTTGACAAGCTGAAAGGCCGCCTGATGACGGCCTTTTTCTGCCATAAAAATATCCTTGACTTTTTCCCGAAGATGAAGTATAATATTATATGGTGACTGCATAAAGCAGCACTGTATGTATAATGCTTGTGTAGCACAGTTGGTAGTGCAGCTCATTCGTAATGAGCAGGTCTTGGGTTGTCAATAAAGCGACAATCACAAACGCCGGACACATGACCTTACACCAATACAACTTAATATGCTAGTGTAGCACAGTCGGTAGTGCAGCGCATTCGTAATGCGCAGGTCGCCCGTTCGAGCCGGGTCACTAGCTCCAAAGAACCACTTAGGATTATTCCTAAGTGGTTCTTTGTTTAGATAGTAAATATTCCCAAAACTGCACCTTATATAATAGCAATATTTATTCGGCGATACTGTTGAAATTCAACTGCGACAATGGTATAATATCCATAATAATTATAAGCGGATGTTTGATTTCTTTAATCGTGAAATCTAACTATAGGAGGGAAATATGAATAGAGATTCAACATATGAAATGTTTCCAAGATTGAAAGAAAAAGAGAAATATTTGATAGATATAATTAAAGACTATGATATTTACTCTGTAATAAAGGCGGCTTTTACTATCAATAGTTGGAGAAACAATAGGGGGGCTCAAGAAAGCTGTCTCTCAATTAATGCAGCTATTCTTCACTGTAATGATTATGGAACAAAGAAAATTGATACATATTTAGATTTTGTAGAATTTTTCAATAGGATATACGCGCATTTAAAAATTGAGTATTACGATGATCCAGTTCTAAAAGATTTTGGAGAAGTAAAGTTGTTTTTTAATAACAAATTCTATCCTGTTATTACAGGAACAGGTCATTCTTTTCCTGTTTTTTCTGCTTTGCAATTCTTGGAGCCTGCCACGAGATTTAATAATACTTTTATAGATACATTATCCGTATTGTCATATGTTGAAAAAATGATAGATATGTTATTTGCAAATAATGGAAACGCTAATGAAGCTGAAGATTTATCTCCATTATTTGAATGTCCATCGGAAAAATATTATACGGATGTATGTCTTTTTATTGATAAGAAAGGCTTTTTATCAATGTCTACAAGAGTAATAACTATTCTTTCGTATGATAATTCTATTGTGACATCACATTTCTATAATTACAATGGTATTATATACCCACTGTTCAATCCTTCGATTTTAATAGATTATTATACAGCAGAAATAAATAAGCTTTCGATTGAACATAAAGCCTCAATAGTTATTGATCGGTTTAAATCTAAAATCAAGAAATACCATCTTAACAAAGATATTCCTGATTGTATTTTATTTGAGAATTATAAGCTTGCTTTCGATAAAAAGGCTGTTAATACTGCAGAAGCTTGCACTTTGGCATATTATGACAGAGATAAACTATTCCTCTTTATTGACGTATCTCGAATTGATAATAGTAAGTATGATCTAATAAATAATATTATGTCTGCACATAGTGAGGGTAAACTAAGTATCATCAATTTTGAAGAAGTGAGTGGCAATTATTGCAGAGCATACGGTTTTGAAAACTCTGTTAGATTAACTATTATTCTATATTGCAATTATATTGGTGAAAAAAATAATTTTCCTGTATTACCTACTAATATCAATCCTAAGGATATGAACCTTACATTTACAGCAATAGACTTGGATTTTGCATTGACATTTTCAAAAAGCATTGAGGATTTAGCCGATTATATTAAACTAAGAAATGATTATGAGCATCATGTCATTTCTTTTGGTGGGAAATCAGATGATTATTCTGTTTTTTTATCAACAGGAGATGTGTCAAAAGGTGCGATTGAATACTATAGTCTCGCCATTGAATGCGATTCCGCAGCACAGTATATATATGAACAATACTTGTTTTATAATGATTTCTTTCCGTTCAATAAAGGAAATGTCTTTTTGGAACCAGAATGCTGGGCGTTTGAGAAAGAAGAGGAAGTGATAAGTTTTGCATCAAAAACAGATTTTTCTCATATGGGAACATTAATAAAAACAGGAAAAGATGTCTTGGTAGTTAATCAGTATAATATGAAGAAAATAATGCAGGAAATGGCTAATCAGCAGTTTAAAATACAATTTGATCTTTATCGTTCTATTGTTGAATATTATTTTATGGAATACAGTTCATTGTTCAGTTCTACTGGATTTATAAATAATAAAATTCTGATTTTAAATTGTTCGTCGTTAATTAACAAGACAGAAAATAATAAATACATTAGTATTATAGCTTTTTACGAACAAAATGGAGTATTTACAATGGATTATGCGCTTAACTGTGAAAAACTAATGCTTGACCTTAGTAGTAATAAAGATCGGTCAATTGAACTATCAGTTATACTTGAGTTACTGTTCCCATTAGCAGCGTATTATCCAACAGAATATAACCTTATTCATAAGAAGATTGTTCAAGATAAGTCAAATAATAAAAACTTCAATGCTGATGCAGTGCAAATTGATTACTACTATAATCCAAATAGTTTGGGTGTACCCTACTCAGAAAAAGCTAATCAGACAGTAAGAAAAGAAATTGCTAAGATATGTCATAAAGCCGGTATTGTTCCGGGTGAGTATCAAAATAAAGAAGCAACGTCTGTCATTAGATCAATTCAGAAGGAAATAGTTGGATACTTAGAGACAATGCTTATTTCGTATAATAAGTATAAGACACACATTATTCTATTATTATTTTTGTCACATTCACAGTTCAGGCTTTACACTAATGACTATTGTTATCATTTGAATGATAACATAAATCAAGATATCAAAGAAAAAAATCATAACCAGATACAGGAAGAGTACGAAAAAATAAGAGAAGAAATATATCATTTAATGTATCTGATTGAAACTAATCTCAGCATTGAAAGCAGAAAAGATAATGTTATTTCAGATAGAGAGCTTTCAATGGCATATTCATTATCTGAGTGGTTAGTTGCATTTCAGAATAACTCTGATCTATGTTTTCATACTGACTCGCAAGCTACAGTTACTGTTTTAGATGACTACAGAATAGACGTACATCTGAGTGATCACTATCAAAATACATATAAAGAAGTCAGAAAAAGATATATGGAGAATAGTGTTTTATCGTTTGGAGATGAAAAAGAAAACCGCTCTTATATGTCAAGAGTGGTTTCTGGTTTCTATGATGATACAGGTGTCAAATTTGATGTACTTGAAGTCGTAATGCGTTATTTGTATGAAGCAGCTTTTCCAGAAGGCAACCAAAACTTTGAAGAGTTAAAAGCAAATGTTTTCTCAATTGAAAAATCAGAAGCTATACTTGATTGTAAAGCTTATATCATAGATAGCATTATGATTGAAGATATAAAAAAGGCATTTGATTTTTTGATACTTGATTGTAGCAAAATAAAAATGCTTAAAGGGAAAATTAATGATATACTTCCTATTTGGGACAGAGAAAATCGGGATAATCGTTTTGAAGTCAAGCCAATAATTCAATTAGAAAACAAGCTGATTTATTCACCGATATGCATATATGAACTACATAGACGCTGGATAAGCGGCATTCACCAATTCTACATTCCATATGAATATGGGCTTACCAACACTTGTAAAGCTCTTACCGAATGGAAGGGATATTATGAAAAAATATTTTCTAATCAGATTAAAAACTATTTTATCGAAAAAAATTTTGATTTTGCAGATGCAGATATCGATATCAGAAGAAAAGATCGTGAAGGAAATCATCCTGGAATACATGAATTAGGCGATTATGATGTCATTGGCTTTGATTCACAAAACAAAAGAGTATTCATTATTGAATGTAAATTCCTGCAGCCAGTAGGTTCGATTTTTGAACATAGTAAGGAACAAGAACGATTTTTTCAAAAAGAAAAATTTGATGAGAAGTTTCAAAAGCGAATTGATTATTTCACGTCTGTTTACCGCTCATTTTTCAACAATCTTGGCTACAGTATCAATGAAAACGATGAATATGATATTCTTTCATATATGGTAGTTAATAAAGTATTTGCTTCATATTACAAAGAAATCAAATTTCCGATTATTACATTTGATGAATTAAAGAAAATCATTGAAGGAGATTAATTTTAAGTACTTTATAAGTATTATTGAGAAATTGTAAGAAATATGCTACAATTATTATAAGTGATATGGAGGTGCGGTTCATGTGTGCATTATATTTCTGTAAATGCGGCTCACAACAGTTTGAACATGCAGACGACAAAATTATATGCAGTAGGTGCAAAAATCCGGTTGATTCAAAAGGAACTACAGGATTCTTTGATCCATCAGATAGTAAGTCAAAGGAGTTCATTACAAAACTTGGCATTGATATTGGAGCTGAGGCGGCAACTTTAGGGGCTGGTGCATTGATAGGAATTGCTATGCCATGGACGCTTCCTTTTACTTTCACTGCATTAGGAATTGTTATTAAAAATGGTGGAGAAACGCTATCTGGCAGAATATCTGCGAGATTCTTTAATAGCGATTCATATGGTAAACATATATCGGATATTTTTGAAAAAGAACTAAAAAAAATAATAAAAAAAGCCAAGGTTCCTTCCTTTGGATATGATTCGTTTTATAATTACCACTTATATTGTTCAAGCCATTATTCTGAGGTTATCTCATTTTTACTTGACAATAATTGCAATACTGATATCTTTTCAGAAGATACCATTAAAGCGATAGTATCGGAGAAATTTGGTTATCCAGGTCATGAAGATACGGATATCTTAGATGGTATTCTTTCAGCAGCTCGTGAACTTCGATTCAATTTTGAGAAAAAAATGACTGATAATAAGGATATTGGGTTAAGATGGATCTTTGAAAAAAATAAAGCTGAACAAGATAAAAACTTTTCAAGAATTATTGAACTACTAACATCAAGTCCCAAAGACAGTTATGTTGATGATGATACCTATGAGTATATCAAAAATTATAATCGTCCCTTGTTTCTTGATAAAAATTCTAATATTACACTTGGAACTATGTATCTTGAACCTCAGGTCGAAAATATGAATATTTCTGCAATTGAGGCTATTTCCGATTGGTGCTTGAAAGATGAAAAGCTCCTTTTTGTTTATGGAGCAGCTGGTGTAGGAAAGACAAGTCTTGTAACAAAAATTATAAGTGATATATATGGAATATCAGGTCAAGACAGCCTTTTGGAGTTTGATAAAACAGAGATTCATCCAGTAATACTAAGGGATAAAGTTTCTGATATTATGGAAAAAACAAAAACAGATAGCTACTCGGCACTATCAGTTATAAGATCTATTATTAGTATTCCTGATTGCGATCTTGATGGGCACCTGATAATTCTTGACGGTTTTGATGAATTATGTGTATTAGCAACCAGATTTGATGATACAAAATTTATAAACAAGTTAATAAAAGACTTGAATTCAAGCAATATCAAAATTATAATCACATCAAGACCGATGAGTGAAATGACGTACTATATTTCAAAAGATGTGTCTATACTAAAAATCATTTGGACAGAGTCTCAAATAATTGAATGGTGCGGTAAATTCAGTAAACTGACAAAATCCAATGAAGAAAAAGAATGGTGCGACAGTTTTAAGGCAAATTATTCTGCGATATTAAAAAGCAACCCTAATGATAGAAGATTAGAAATGTTCAGCGTACCTATAATTCTATATTTGGCTTGTAAGAGTAATACTCTGATTGAGAAAGATGACTCTATTGGGAAATTCTATGATAGAGTTTTCCGTGCAATTGCTGATCGTAAGCATTCAGAGCAGCATAAATCAAGCGGCGTATATGTGGGTGCGGAAACAGAGCGGATAAACAAGCTTATTAACTGGCAATTTACAAAGGAACTGGCATATCAGATGTTTCTTAACGATACTCTCACTCTGACCAATTGTGACAAATACGGAATAGATCGCATAGGATACGCTAAAACCAGAACAATTGCAGTATTGCGTGAAAGAAAAAAAGAAATCTCCGAGAATACAGAGATTGACACTGAGTTATATCTTGCGGTATCATATTTTGCCAAGGGACAATCAGAGGGTATAGAATTTGCTCATAAAACGGTATATGAGTATTTCACAGCCCTAAAGCTATATGAAGATTATTTTGCTTGCTTTAATTCTGAATATTTCAAGGAACATGATATGGACATCGCTGTTGAAGAAGTATGGAATAATATTATCGAAGCATTTAGATATGCCAAAGTATCAGAGGATATATTCAATTATCTAAACGAAATGATTCTCCCTGTCTATACTGGTTCAGAAAATGAAGCAACGGGTTTGGATTATAAGAATTTTGAGAAATGTTATATTGAAGGTATGAGGAAAAAAATTCTATCTTGCATCTCTATTTCTAAGCCAATAGAAGAATATATGGTTTCAAACGATTATATAAACACACAAGTCTGTATTTCGTTTAGAAATTTGACGTATTTTTTAACAGGGCATGGTTTTTATAATAAGGATAATTTAGATTATTGTAAAGCATTCTCTGAATTAATTTCAATCTATTCTTCAGATGTAAACTGCTGTAATTGGAATTTGAAGGGAATTGATTTACAAGAAACCAATCTAAAAGAAGCGCAGTTTCAATGTGCAAATTTACAATACTCAGATTTAATACGCACGAATCTTAGCAAAGCATCTTTATTAAAATCAAATCTAAATGGAGCTATGTTAGTAGAAGCTGATTTATCAAATGCAGAACTTGATAATTCAAGTTTAGTTGGTGCTTCACTATCTGAGGCTGATTTGCGAGGATGTACTCTTGCAAATGCCAATTTAACTAATGCACATCTTGATGAAGCTAATCTTGAAAATGCCAATATGCTTTGTTCCAACTTAATGAACGCTGATTTGCTTAATGCCAATCTACATAAAACAGAATTATACAGAGCTAATTTATGTGGTGCAAATCTATCAACTGCAAATATTAACGAGACGAATCTTGACAAAGCTAAGTACTGTTTAGCAGATAATTGTAAGACGATTTTTCCAGATGGATTTGATCCAAAAGCTCATCAAATGATAGAAGTAGATGTTGACGGAAATCCCATTTAAAAAGAATAATACAAACAGCTCCACGCATATACATGGAGCTGTTTGTTCGTTATATCAGGCGAAATAAAGAAACCCCTTAGTAAACGCATCAGGCAGCAAGAACTGTTTCTCGCCTTCCTTGAAGTGAACTATAACATATTTATTGGACTTATACTTTTTGACAACAGTACCGACACCGAACATTTTATGCGATACCTTGATACCGACTTTAACTTTTGAAATGTCGAAGAATTCGGCTTCAGGATTTGCAGAAACTGAAGGCTTCTTCGGCTTGGTGTCAGGAGTAGGTATGCCATACTGTGCAGTAACAAGTTCTTGTTTTGGGACAGTTGCTGTAACGGCAGCAGTAATAGTGTCTGTTGGTGACTCATTGCTTTCAGGAGCGTCCATAGTAGCCTGCTGATTATAGAACAGTTTCTCGTATTCCTCACGGCGGATAACAGTATCCCAACCACCGATCTCGTCGCTTTCGTGCTTATCGATACCTGTATAAACAAGGCTGGCGTCTTCGTAACGCTTGAATTTGAATATTGCATCATTCATGAGACTTGCGTTAAATACTCCTATGGAGCACAGCAGCTCAAAGTCATTGACATCAAGACCTGTGACCTTTTTGAATAGCCCCGGCTCCAGCTGAGTAATAACATCTTTCAGCGAACGCTCACGGTAGTCGGTAAGATACATGAATACAGGCACACGAGTGGCAAATTTGATAAGCTTCTCCTGTATCTGCTTGCGGAGTGACTTGTATTCCTTTTCTTCATCGGTAAGCTCTTTTTTCTCCTTTGGAGTGAGCTTATCTGTGCCTTCCTTTTTAGCTTTCTTGACAGCTTCAGATTTATTGATGATTGTTTCGATATCCTGATTAAGGCTTCTGAATCCCTCGATACGCATAAGCGCGTCGAGGGCGTCTTTATTATTGATAAGTCTCTGCAGGGTGTCATTATCAACATTTACAAGCAATGCAGATTCCCAACGCTTGGCGAGAAGTGTCGCTGATGTGCCTGCCATTGCGATATCAAGCACGTCCTGTGCATTGATAGCTTTCATCGTCGAGCCGTCATAGGCAAGGACAGGAAGGAAGCTGATGAACTCCGCTACCTTCTTTTCAGGATTAGATTCGTCTACATTCAGACGGCAGGAGTAATCTGATATCTGACGCAAAGCACGATCAAGGGCGAAATCGAAAACATAGCACTCTCGCTTCATTATCTCAGCCTCGCCGTTTTCGGCAGTTATCACCCAGGGCGACTGAACTCTAAATGCCGCCTGGAAGTAAGTTTCAGGACTTTTGAGATTACGCAGCATGAATATTCCCGTCCACGGCTTGACTGTAACACCTGTTGTCAGCTTGCCGCATGACAGAGTTATAGTTTTTGTTTCAAGCGGATTTTTCATGGAGCTGATAACAGGTGCAACTGCGTCAAGTCCTATTCCTGCTTTTGAACCTGCACAGAGGTTTATCTTATAATCGTGATAGAAGGCGTTCTGCTTTTGCTGCAAGAGATTATACATAGCCTCGCATGATGCAACATTAGGCAGGAACCACAGCGTATGCGACAACACGTTCAGCAGTCTTGTGTCGGAATACGGCATAGGTGGGCGCTTGTCCTGTCCGAGCTTCAGATCGTCGATACTGGAAGGAAGATATGCACCTCGCACCAGATCAAGCCATTTCTGCACCTCGTTCTCATATACGAAGTGTGCTTCCTCGCCCTTGCCTTTTGCGGAGAAAAATACATTGAGGTCAAACTCGTTGAACTCTCCCTGCTGTGCGATCTGGCGAATACTTTCGGGAATCTTATAAGTCATAAGAACCATTCTCGGCAGCGCAAGATAGGGATGTATATGCCGCTCACAGAACCGCAGCTGCACGGACTTAAAACCGCACCTTGC
>CAMKMD010000084.1 GCA_946413815.1 uncultured Ruminococcus sp. | reverse complement strand
TGTCAAGCCTATATACCGCGATTATTCGCAGAAAGGACAAGAAAATGATCAGAAAATATGAATATGGTGACACTACACAGATCACCCAACATTTCAATGCAAAAGAGTTCCGCTGTAAGTGCGGAAAAGAGCACGAGTTCAGTGTGTCCGATGAACTGGTGCAAAAGCTGGAACAGCTGTATGCCGCCCTTAATTGTAGTAAGATCATCGTGACTTCCGGCTTCAGATGTTCCGCTCACGATAAGGCAGTAAAGGGCAGCGGAACCGGACAGCATACACTCGGCAATGCAGCAGATATCTGCTGTTACGGGCAGGACGGACAGCCGATTTCTTCCAAGGTGGTCTGCTGTAAAGCGCAGGATATCGGATTCAGAGGCATTGCAAATATTACCGCCGCTTACCAGTACACTCATGTCGATGTACGTCCCAACGGCAAGTGGTACGGCGACGAGGTGCATGGTAACAGCACTGTGACCGATGATTTCTACAAGTACTTCGGGGGTGAGGATATGAAGGGTATTGATGTGAGCGTTCACAACGGCAATATTGACTGGGGTAAGGTCAAAGCTGACGGCATTGATTTCGCCATTATCCGTGCAGGCTACGGCAGACTGGCATCTCAGAAGGACGAGAAGTTTGAGCAGAATTATGCAGGCGCAAAGGCGGCGGGTATTCCCATCGGTGCGTATTGGTACTCCTACGCCATGACCCCGGAGGAAGCAGAACTGGAAGCCGATGTGTTCCTGTCCGTGATCAAGGGAAAGCAGTTCGAGATGCCTGTGTACTTTGACCTTGAGGAAAAGAAGCAGTTCGACCTCGGCAAGGAACAGGTCTCGGCTATTATGCGTGCGTTCCTTAAAAAGGTTGAGAGCGCCGGCTATTTTGTCGGACTGTATGGCTCTGCTTCTTCCCTGACCACACATACTGCCGATGATATCAAGTCCTGGTATACGATCTGGCTGGCGCACTGGGTCGATGAGACCAATTACAGCGGCGCATATGGCGTCTGGCAGCATTCTGAGAAGGGCAAGGTTGCTGGCATCAACGGCAATGTGGATATGGATATCTGCTATAAGGATTTCCCGACTACTATCAAGAGCAAAGGGCTGAACGGCTGGGGTAAGGCAGAGCCAACTTCAACGCCTGCACCCGATAAGCCCGATACCACCGTGACCGCTACCATCATGATTGGCACGGAAACCTACAAGGGCACGCTTATGAAGGAGTAAAACAATAGGGCAGAGGTAGTTCTCTGCCCGGTACATACTGTGACAACTCAGAATTTATATTACTTCTTCGCAATAAAATTCATATATCCATTAATAGTATGAATTGCAAAAAATAATGCTGCTGTCAAAACCAATGGGTAATTTTGCTTCCACAATCCGAAACATAAATAGTAAAGCGGAACCACCGCAAATTGACTTATTACTATCACCCAACTGATCTGATGTCCGGTATAATATAACGTCCATCCGATAAAATTAATGAATATCATAACAAGGGTCGATACAAAAAACACTTTATCTCTTGTTGTTTCTATTGAGAAAAAGCCTACATCATCTCTGACAAGCAGCATCAATAAAACCATTGAAAGCATACCAAACACGCCTTGTATAGTCTGGATCCACTTCAATTCATTTTGCATATTCATTATTGGATTTGGTTCTGGTTTAACTAATGGCATTATTATATACGGGATTTCTTGTATTATAAATGCAATAATGCCGATCAATGATATACCTAAATAATAATTCTTATAAAGATGAGCAATTCTTATCATTTTATAATCATCCTCTTTTATACATAAATTCCGATTTGTAGGGGAGATTAGATTGCCCCTGTCTGTTTTAATTATACATCCAATCCCGGAAAAAGTCAATGTGCTACGCCCACATAGCCATACATTTATACATATCCATGCTAACAGAAACGGAGGTATGCTATGGAACAGCAGAAAATCATTGACGAAGTGAACTACCACAAAGCACAGGCCATTACAGAATCACTTTACAAAAGCGGACTTATTTCCTTTGACGAGTATGACAAATTGACGCAGTTAAACAGGCAGTCTTTCTCTCCCCTTTTTGTGGATCTATTGCCGAAAACGCTTGATTTATCAGGAAGTCAGAGCTAATATAGATACCAACAAAAGGAGGTATTTCCATGAACATTCGAGTGATCGAAGCGCAG
Source organism: uncultured Ruminococcus sp. (assembly GCA_946413815.1). Lineage (GTDB taxonomy): Bacteria > Bacillota > Clostridia > Oscillospirales > Ruminococcaceae > Ruminococcus. The sequence goes on along the minus strand of CAMKMD010000084.1, from coordinate 12,482 downwards.
AAGCCGAGTGTGAAAAAGAAGAAACGGCGTGTGGCTGCATACTGCCGCGTCTCAACCGATCATTCTGATCAGCTTGAGAGCCTTGAAACGCAGAAGGCACATTATGAATCATATATTCTGCTTCATTCAGAATGGGAATATGCCGGCCTGTATTATGATACCGGAATTACCGGCACAAAGGCCGAGATCCGTGATGGGCTGCAGAATCTTCTGACAGCCTGCCGTATCGGACAGGTTGAGCATATCCTTGTGAAATCTATCAGCCGTTTTTCCCGAAATACCACGGACTGCCTTTCCATTGTCCGGGAACTGCTGAATATTGGTGTGACGATCTATTTTGAAAAGGAAAACATCGATACCGGCGATATGGAAAGTGAGCTGATCCTATCTATACTCAGCAGCATGGCAGAAGAAGAATCTGCTTCCATATCAAAAAACGAAAAGTGGTCGATACAACGAAGAATGGCAGCCGGAACATATAAGATAGGGTATGTTCCCTACGGATATCAACGGAATGAAAACGGGGATATGGTAATTGAACCCGCCGAAGCCGGCGTTGTGAGATTTATCTTCAGAACGCTTCTTGCAGGAAATAGCACTGATACAATCGCATCCGCTCTGCAGCAGCAGTGCATCCCCACAAGGAAAGGCGGAAAATGGTCAGGCTCAACTGTAAGAGACATTATTGTCAACGAAAAATATGTCGGCGATGCATTGTTTCAAAAGACATATACCGACGAATCCTTCCGACGCCACAACAATCATGGCGAGGTTAAAACATATCTTGTATCCGAGCATCACGAGCCGATCATCAGCCGCGAAGATTTCGATAAGGCAAATGCCCTGATCAGACAGCGAGGTGCGGAAAAAGGCATCGTAAGGGAAACAGGAAAATATCAGAACCGTTTCGCTTTTTCGGGGAAGATCATCTGTGGGATATGCGGCGGCAAGTATAAGCGTCGGATCCACAGTCACGGTGCTGAAATAGCATGGGTCTGCAATACACATATAGAGGATATCCGAAGATGCTCCGCCAAATATGTGCGTGACGATGTACTGAAAGCTGCATTTGTAACGATGCTCAATAAGCTCATATTCAGCAGAAAGCTGATCCTGAAGCCTTTGTACGATACGCTTAGAGCAGACAGTACGGATGAAAGCATTAAGAGAATGCAGGAGCTTCAGCAGCTGTTGGAAAAGAACTCCGAGAAAAAGCACACCCTGCGGCAGCTCCGTGCGCAGGATATTATCGATAATGTGATGTTCAATCAGGAAATGAACATGCTGAGAAAAGCAGCAGAAGATTACAGAAATGAGCTTGCAGTCCTGGGAACATATACATCTGCAGAAGCCTATGAGATCACAGAGCTGGATAAGCTTCTGAAATTCACTGAAACAACGGCATTACTTGACGAGTTCAGCGATGAGCTATTCACTGCTTTTGTAGATCACATTATAGTATATGACCGGGACTGCATTGAGTTCAGGCTGAAATGTGGTCTCACGCTGAAGGAGGTGCTGTGATGGGCCATACACCATACGGATACCGGATTGAAAACGGTGCTGCCGTGATCAATGATCAAGAAGCAGAGTGTGTCAGACGCATTTTCGATAACTACATCAGCGGAATGAGCCTGAGAGAAGCCGCCAGTGCCGCCGGACATCCGCTCGTACACAGTACAGTGAAACGTATGCTGACAAAGAAGTATTACTGCGGAGATGATTTTTATCCGGCAATTATTGATATATCTACATTTCATACTGCGAACAGCGAACTGAAACGGCGGGCTGATAATAAGAACCAGACAGGTAAAACACGAAGGAAATCTCCGGAACCTGAAACTGAGTTTACATTATCTGCCCCGCAGACACAGTATAACGATCCATACGAACAAGCCCAGTATCTGTACAGCCTCATAGAAAGTAAGGTGGTCAAATGGCAAAAGTAACGGAAATACCGGCAAAGAAGCAGATCGGCAGTCTGGCTCAGAAAAAGGAAGTCCGCAAGCTGCGTGTGGCTGCATATTGCCGTGTTTCCACAGATTACGAAGAACAGGCGTCCAGTTATCAGACGCAGATAGAGCACTATACCCATGTGATCGAGAAAAATCCGGACTGGATACTCGCCGGCATATACGCAGATGACGGTATCAGCGCAACATCGACAAAAAACAGAGAGCAGTTCAATGAAATGATCAGAGCCTGTAAGGACGGAAAGATCGACATGATCATTACAAAATCCATCAGCCGTTTTGCCCGTAACACTGTGGACTGCCTGAACTACATCCGTGAGCTTAAGGCTCTGAATATCCCGGTATTCTTTGAAAAGGAATCCATAAATACAATGGACGCCAAGGGCGAGGTCCTTATAACCATTATGGCTTCCCTCGCCCAGCAGGAATCCGAATCGCTCAGTCAGAATGTAAAGATCGGTATCAAGCATCGTTTTCAGCAGGGAAAGGTCATGGTCAATGCAAACTGCTTTCTCGGGTACGATAAGGATGAGTACGGACATCTTGTTATAAACCCGGAACAGGCAGAAATTGTGAAGCGCATTTTCCGTGAATATCTGGAAGGCGCAAGCTGTCAGCAGATCGCAAGAGGGCTGGAGCGTGACGGCGTTCTGACCGCCAGAGGAAATAAAAGATGGCACGACAGCGCGATCAGGCGCATCCTTGAGAATGAAAAGTATATGGGTGATGCACTCCTGCAAAAGACATATACTGTGGATTTCCTTAACAAAAAGCGTTCAAAGAACAACGGAGATATTCCGCAGTACTATGTAGAGGACGATCATGAAGCAATTATCCCGAAGGAGCTTTTTATGAAAGCCCAGGAGGAAATGGCATGGCGCGGTTCACAGGTTGACTGCAAGGGCAGAAAGCGCGGCTTCAGTTCCAACCACTGCTTTACAGGACTGGTTTACTGTGCTGAATGCGGTGAACAGTTCCGCAGGATCCATTGGAACAACCGCGGATGCAAGTCTGTTGTGTGGAGATGCATCACAAGACTGGATAAAACAGGTGACTGCGGCGCACGAACCGTATACGAGACGGAACTGAAAAACGCCTTTGTAGATGCCCTGAACAACCTGATATCCGACAGTGACTCATATATCCCCGTCCTGCAGAACAATATCGCATCGGTCCTTATGACAATGAATCCGGAGTCCGCCGAAAGTATTCAGGCTAGGATCAGTGCACTTCAGCAGGAGATCATCGACAAAGCTAGCCGTCAGGAAGACTACAGCGAAGCTGCACAGAAGGTGCTGATACTCCGTCAGCAGAAAGAAAACGCCCTGCAGAATGATACTTCCCGAAATGAGCGGCTTGACAGGATCCGTGAGCTGCAGGAGTTTATCGCAGCGCAGCCCAATGAGATCACAGAGTTTGACGAAAGCCTTGTGAAGCACCTGCTGTCAAAAGTGACTGTTTTTGAAGGCAAGCTCGTATTTGAATTCAAATCGGGAGTTAGTGTTGAATTTGAAAACTGAATATTGCTCTTTCCCCTCCTCCGGTTTAATGATCGCCGGTGGAGGGGATTTTTTGTTTTATGCTGCTTCTTCAAAGCACTCGGGGTTATCTGTCGGATTTACATTCAGCTGATAACTATAGGTCTTATCTTCGTTCGGCGTGCAATCCAGGAGCTTAAGCATTGTGAACTGATGCAGGATTCCGCTTACATATGACGTACTATAGTCAAGATTTGCAACGACCATTTCTGCTGAGAACATTCCGTCTCCGAAGAGGTCATAGAGTGCTGAAAGCGTATTTTTCTGTGTACTCCTCAGTTTTTCATAGGAAACGTCTATTTCTGTGTTTATCCGATACTTGCTGGTGCCGAGCTTCGTTACCAGTCCAAGCTGAGCGGCAAAACTCATATCTGTGCTCCATTTAGAAAGTTCTCCATCAGTTGAATAATCTTCTTTGGTGACAATACCTTTTTTGAGGCATTTGCTGAGTATTCTTGCGATGCGCCGGTTTTTCTGAGATGTAGCTGAATTCTTTAGTTCTTCGATTTTTCCCAGGATTTCCGATGAATAGTGCGCTTTAGAAGATGCCTGTATCAATTTCTGTTTCTCGTCGCCAATATCGATCTGGTAGTAAACATCACCGGCGTTATGATTAAGGAGCCCCATTCTAAAAAACGGTCTGAGCGCATTATGTAACTGTCTGTTATTCATCCCCGTATGTTCCGACAACTCCTCTGATGATACTTCATATTTACCGGACTGTATAAGATCCATCAGGACACGGGCAACCGTATTGCGAGCGTAACCGTTTTCTTCAGCGTACTGAATAAGCCTTGGGCACGATTTGCGCAGTCTTTCCATATCGACCCCACGATTGCTTGTGACAACAGAAAAGAATTTCAAATTTCCGACTTTCCCGCTCGTGTAGAGAATACCTTTTTCAACAAAACTTTTCATAAAGTTATTGACCGATTTGCGAGAGACCCCAAGATCACGGGCGATATCGGTTGCTGAAAATGAATCGATACCGTTATTCAGATATGACAGGATCTGACCGGCAATACTACCTGTTACCTCGGCATTAGTGCCGTCCTGTAATCTGCGAAGCATCTCAATAGCCGGCTGTGAATCCTCTATAGCACTCCCGCTACTGACTATGTCCGGTTCCTGAGGTGATGATGCCTGTGAAAACATCACGGCATTTTCCTCGTTATCGTCTGTAGATTCTCTGAGAAAGCTGAATTCATAGATGAAAAATCGATTTCTGTCGTCGATTACCCGAATGATATCATTATCCAGATAATACCGAAGTGAATTTCTGACAGAGACATTCGATATATTCAGGTTCTGTGCAATATCTTCTGTAGAAAAGCGGAATATTCCGGCAGATATTTGTTTCAGTAAGCCCCGCGCTACAATCGCTGCATTCTTCGTTCCGGCTTTGATGCGTCTTTTCATAGCTGAGATTGCATTTTCCCTGAGAGAATTATCGATCTCGACGCTTTGATTCTCAACAAATGATGTCTGCCTCTCATCTTCAGGCGGTTCTGACTGTCTGAAAGCGTAGATGTTGCCGACCCGGGATTTCCGTATTGCAAAGATATGTTCCGCGGCCTCGTAAGGCAGAAGCAGTTTGCTTATCATTTTCCTGTTTATGCCGGTGATCGCTTCCAGATCCGCCAATGTAAACTGCTCATATCCCTTGTGTAACAGCTCGTTCAGTGCGGCTTCTACCTTCTTAACATTTTCATTATGCTTGATGTGACTTATCGGATTTCCCTTTAACCGCTTCTCAGCAACAACAGCAGGTGCGGCCTGCAGCGGTATTCCCGCCAGCTTCTGCTCTGCTTCGATCACGTTCTCGGCCTTCTGCTCCCGTCTTGTCCGCATATCGTTGACTGCTGATGACAGGGCTACCAGATAATATTCAAGAAAATAGGTCAGGTCTGCTCCGTTTTCAACACGCAGGATATTGGCAATTGCGCGGAAATACTCATAGCTTGTCCGTGCAAGAACGGACGATATGCTGATTTCTCCGAAAAAGCTGTATCCTGCCCGTATCAGGATCACGTTCGACAGAAGCCGTGCAAGCCGCTCGTTGCCCTCCGGGAAAGGACGGTATGCTAATACCCACGCCTGCGCTGCAGCCGCCTTAATAAGCGGATGTGTGGCCGTGTCGGCAAGAAATCCTGCAAACCGTTCTGTCTGCTCCGGTATCATTGCCGCAGGCGGCAGCTGTACTGTTTCGCCCTGCAGTGACGGTATCTCAAGCGTATCTGTTATACGATAATCTCCGCCGCCATTGTCAAGCCCTTCGGTCAGGAAGTAAGCGAGGTTATGCAGATAGTTACTGTCAATTGCGTGATACATATTCTCAGCAGCAAAGCCGGCTGCCTGTCTGCTGTTCATCAGGATCAGCTCTTCCACGCTCTCCGGCTCTCCGCCGCTTTGCAGAAAATCCATTGCATCCTGTACAGAGATCTGAGCGCCCTCCATAAATCCGGTGTAATAAACCTCCTCGATCGTCGATACTGAACTCGTATGCGGCACTGCGGTATTATCCTGTTCCATCAGTTCATCCACGATCACCTCGCTTGCAGATATCATCTTGTTAGTCAGGATATACCAGTATGTATCTCCGTTGACATTTGTAAGCGGCAGCTCAATGCACCGTTCACGTCTGCTCTGCAGGATTTCTGCCCAGATCACATCAGCATTCTCTCCTAGTGGAATATTGGGAATGATCTCACTTTTAGAACTGTACTTCCGATCAAGATATCTGAAAAGGCGCTCTTTATCCATGACAGTCCTCCGTTATGCGAGTTTTACCCGATTCAGGTCAAAGCAGACTGCTTTGTGGTTCGGGAGATATGTGCCGGGACAGATCCTGCTCTCCATACCTGCCCAGCCCATATTCGTGCGGATGTTCTGCAGCAGCTTTCTGCCGCTGATCTCTGTTGAAATAATCGGAGCCGTCGACAGGAAGATCGGTTCAGCGTCCTCCGCACTACACGCACGGAGGACAAGCTTTCGCTGCTGTGTGTTGATGAGAAGCTGTACCTGCTTCGGTCTGCCGAGCGCATCCAGCGTTGCATCATCGAGCACAAATAGATCGTTTTTCATGTCCATTGTTAATATCATATGACTTCAGCCTTTCTATTCACTTTCTTCCTGTTCTGCGGCGGCTTCCTCCTCTGTAACATCCGAAGGCATCAGGAATCCGTCAAGGAAATCCACTTTTGTTGACATATCGTGCTCCTCTACGGACAGTCCGTAGCTGCCGCTCCAATGTTCGGGCAGTACCGGTGCTGATACTATACGTTTACCATTCTCGTCCTTTTTCATGGGAGCGAAACGCTCATCCGCACTCAGGTCGAATAAATACATTTCATCTTGATAATACTTGATACGCATTCCCTGAAAGCGGTAGCGGAACTCAGCATCCCAATCCATCATAGAGAATAATCTCTCTGCAAAGGGCTTACAGGTGATCTGCCTGCTTTTTCTGTCAGCGCCTTTGACCACACACCAACGGATCGCATCACGTGCTCCGATCTCACAAGGGCGCACGATCAGCTTCTTTTCCGTGGGATTGATCAGGAACTGAACATAGGTCGCGTTTTCAAGTGCCTTGATGCAGGCATTGTTGAAGGTGATGCTGCCTACTCGGACAGTCATCGCAGGATCAAAGCGGTGCGATACGAATTCGCGCCGTACCACCTGATATCCTGCATAGCTGAAATTACTCTCCTCCGCCAGCCTTCGTGCCTCCAGCTGTTCCTCCCGGCTCAGCGGAGAGGTCTGTGATCGCTGGATAGACATCTGTGACGGCAGAGGTTTCGGGCGGTTAAAGCCGGTCGCCCAGGGCTGCACAACATCCATTATGCATCCTCCTTTACATGTATTTCCTGTGCTTCTTTTCCGGCCAAATCTTCTCAACGAGCAGTCTGTCCAGATCCGCACAGATTTCTTTTGCACAGTCCGACAAATTTCTATCATTCATTGGACTGTTGACAACATCCATATATGCTTTCCGCATGATATCCTCAGTAAATGCACTGTATACCATTCTGCTTGATTCGTCGTGCATGATGCACTCGCAGCGGTAGATGTACCCGAGCCAGTACGCATATGAAAGATCATCAATATCGCTGTTTTCTGTCTCGGGTAATGCAAGCAGTGCTTTAGGCGTATGCTTCATATCTGCTTCATAGGCGTGAGCCAGCAACATACTCTTATTATCGGTCTCATCTGCATCTTCAAGGATCTCCTCAATCCAGTACAGCGATTCGATGATAGATCGCGGGTTCTGCATTAACGCCGGGATCTGCAGCAGGTCCTCCAACGCACTGCCGACACCATTTGATGACGAGAAGTTATAGTCGATCACACCTGCAAGCTGGCTTGTCATGTACAGCGGAACAAAGGAGCTCATCGGAAACCCCATTGCCGCAGCTTCCATGAACAGCTTGCCCTGCTTCTGACAGTATATCGTGTCATTCTCCGTCCATACACGCTGTGCGTTCAGGACATTCTGATTACGCGGTGCGGCTCGTTCCAGCCACATCATACGCTTCACATTCTCAGAAAGCGGTCTGCTTTTAGCAGGGTCTCTTGACATTACTCTCCCTCCTCTCCGGCATTTGTTACACTTGCTTCAATTATACTGTCATCCATGCATTCCGGCTCGGGCGGCAGCTCAGGCGGGTCCTCTTGTATCCTTCTGAGCATCTCATCTACCACATCGGCATCATATCTGTGATTGGTATCAAGCGGCCTTGCAGGTGCCATCCACTCCTCCCATGTGCCGTTGCCGTCTATGCTGCGGAATGTAGATGTGTGTTTGAAGGCGGGTATCCCGAAGATCTTCTTGTTGAGCTCCAGTGCCTTCTGAACCTGCTCGGCCATTTCCACCAGCTCCTCGGGTTCTTCATCCTCGTCCGGCGGAAAATAGTAGCTTTTTGCCTCTTCGGCAAGTTTATCCTCGCGCTCCTGCTCCTGCCGTGCCTGAATGATCTCCTCCCGCTTATTGACTGCTCTGCCGATATAGTTGTCAAGGTCAAATATGAGCACCTGCTGAACAGTATCATCTGGTGCTGTCAGTATGATCGGCTGGCAGGGTATCCGGTAGGAGTATTCCGCATCCCAGCCCATGCTTTCATACAGTATCCTACAAAGAAAGCTTGCACTGCGGCTTTTACCGCCCCATTTAATCGCGTTCGGATTTTCCTTATTCGTTGGTCTTACCACGATCATGCGCTCGACCGGGTTAAACAGTATCTCTGCGTACTGCGCCTGCATTTTTGCTACGCAGTTGGAGTTGAATAAAATGTCTTTCTGTCCGATACGAACGACCGGCTCGTTGATATTGCTGAACATCTCACTGCTGACGACCTGAAAGGTCCTGACAGTCTCCGCCTGCTCCTCCAGCTCCTGTTTACTGCGGTCAATGCCCTCCAGCTCGTCCTTTACGCGCTGTTCCGCTTCTGTCAGCTCACGGGCGATACGGGAAATACCGTGATCGTCCATCAGTCCGGCAAGCCTGTGACCGCCGTCCGGCAGGAACTCGTTGTCCAGGTCATCGTCCAGTTCTTCATCCAGAAGCCCCATAGCGATTTGTGCGGCTCTGTAGTAGTCCTCCGCATCGAATCCCGCCCATGAGCGGTTCATGGAAATGAAGCCTGTGAGAACTCCGCTGTCTATAATATGCATCGGCAGATAGGAGCCTTCATGACCGTATCTGCGGCTATTCAGTATCCGCTGTGCAGCATTCCATACCCGGCGCGGTACAATGGCATCATGGTGATTTGCCTGAAAATACTTGTTCTTTTTACCGTTGTTCTTCTTTGACTTATGATCCTTGAAGTTGGGGGTGTATGTTTTACGGGATAATACATCACCGCAATACCGTTCATTTCGCAGCAGGGTAACGACACTGCTTCCTGTCCAGTTCGTATTCAGGGAGCCGTCCTTACGTCTTCCCCCTGTCGGGATCTGCAGTTCTGTGAGAACGCCTGCGATCTCCTCCGCTGTGCTGCCGTTCACAAGCATCGCATACATCCACTCCACGACTTTAGCCTGCTGCGGATTGACCATCAGCGTTTTCTTCTTTCCGCCGAAGCCGTCCGGGACCTCTACCTTATCGTAACCGAACAGTGCCGGTGTAAGGAAGCGACCACGGCTGAACCGCCACTCCAATGACAGCAGCATCGCTTCACTTTTCATGTGGCTCTCCTCTTCTGCGACCATTGCAAGAACGATCAGGATAACGCCGCTGGTCTGCAAGCCGGTATCAAGCTTTTCCTGCTCGAAATACACATTGACAGGCGGGCTCAGATTCTTCAGCTCTTCAACATACTTGATACAGTCCATCAGGTTACGGGCGAATCGGGATACTGCCTTTGTGATGACCATATCGATCTTTCCCGCCCGGCAGTCCTCGATCAGCTTCAGGAAGCCCGGTCTGTGTGCCGTATTTGTACCTGAGAAGCCGTTATCGACATACATTCCGGCGAAGATCCAGTCCGGATTGGACTTGATCTTTTTCTTATATTCCGCCTGCTGCAGGTGGATCGATATTGCCTGGTCGATATCATCTGTTGATACGCGGCAGTATGATGCCACACGCAGCTTACGGTGTGTACCGTCTGTCTCACTGACTGCTGCAATCTTTCTGATCTGACTGCTGTCGAGAGAATCGAGCTGCATTGTAAGCGCGGCCTTCTCCCGCTTTCTGTCAGATTCAAAGCTGCTGCCTGCAGGGGTACTGCTCGGATGTGCCGCACGCTCTGCGGCAGCCTTTTTCACGTCATTCAAATGCAGCACCCCCTGAGTATCGGTATAACCGAATGAATGACATTTGAATCAAGCATATCGCTCTCAAAAATGACTGTGACCTGATTCGGCAGAGACAGCAGCTCTTCTATGACCTGTATCGTCTCCTCCGACGTCGGTGCAAACCGCTCTATGCTTTTTGTAATGATACAGTCAAATCTGCCGTTCCTTGCGTCCTCCAGCATCTGTTCAAATGCAGGGCGCTCTGTCTCTGCGCTGTATGCGTGATCGACATATACCTCAATCAGCTTCACGCTGTAATTATCTGCGGAATGTTTATCCCTGTGCCTCATCAGTTCTGCTGTAATACTCTGATCCACGGAATCCGGGCTAAGATTGTGATAGAATGCGGCCCGGCACTGCTGTGCTGTATGGGAGGGAAAACCTCCCCGTAATAACTCAAACAATATGTGACCTCCTCTTTCGTGATCTTTCTTCCCTTTTCCCCAATATCATACGCACCCCTCCATAACTATGTATTTATAGGCTTTTTCGACCTGATACCATATTATCATAATTCATATTGTTTTGAAACTTCCAGCTGACTGTATTCGGAACAAAATTTCACTCCCGATTTCAACCCTTTCTTTGTTAGGACTACACAAGCTGTACATTTCAGTCTCATTTCAGGCCGTCCCGGATACGTTTTATAAAGTCGCGTCCGTTCTCGAATACCAGCTCGTAGGGATCAAGCTCCAGCGCTGCGCAGATCCTGAGCGCCAGAATCGTTGAGCAGTTTGCGATCTTTCTTCTGCCGTACTCAAAGTTCTGGTACTGCTGCAGAGTGATATCTGCCTCCTCTGCAATATCGCCCTGTGTGAATCCCATCTCTTTTCTGCGCTTTTTCATGATCGTAACCTGTCGTTTTGTTATCTCGTCCATGGTAATACCTCCGTTTGAATGTGTTTGTACCAGACATTATACCAACACATGAATGCAAAGTCTATTCACAGGAACCGACAAAGATAATGTGTTTATTCCTTTACAGATGTATCATAGAGCATAAAAAGGCTCCCTGCTGAAATGCAGAGAGCGATCCGATTGACGATTATCATAATACAGGCGTGAATACGGCTATGAAACTTTGTGAGGTTCAGCTACTTGAACTTTTCTGCAAAATACGGTAAGATACCAACAACTGAATGTAAAGGAGGTAGTCTCTATGAGACGAGCAATCGATTTTGATGCTGCGGCATCGAAGAATACAGAAGCACATAAGGTCATCAAAGCTATGCGGATCTATCTGGGCCTTTCTCAGGAAGAGGTTGCAAAAAAAACCGGAATATCCCATTTAGTGTATTACAGGTATGAGAAAGAAGCCGGATATATCCTGAGAGGAGGGTTCTCAGAGGTTTGCATGATCCTTAAGATCCTGCATCTGAATCCCAGAAAGTTCTACCAAGGGCAATATGTACTGAATGAAACGGGATACAAGGCAGTTGCCCACGGAAAAGGGCGTGTGAGTTATCTGCTCCGTAGATCAGTCCAGAAGTGCTGCCCGGTATCGTGCAAAAAATCCGATGAATAAAGGAGTGTAAGAAAATGGAGGGACACAGGATTATTAAGGCAATGCGACTATACCTGGGAATGTCACAGAGAGAAGCCGCTGAGAAGCTGGGGATATATTTGTCAGTATATCAGAAATACGAGAATATCCCCGGGTATGTTATGCATGCGAGTTTCTCCCGGGTATGCAGAATCATGGAACTCCTGCATCTCAACCCCAACAAGTTTTTTATGGAGAGATATGAGCTGAATGAGGCGGGATACGAGATTGTTGCAAGGGGTACCACCGGTGCGCTTACAAATCAGCAGAAAAGGATGCTTATGGAATGCTGTCCGGTCAGCTATATTCGGGGTGTGGATAAGGACACTGGGGAGAAGATACTATCGTCTTCTCTGCGGTAAATACAAAACATGAAGCCCACTATTGCTACTCTCACTTGTCCAAAGATTATCACCCAAGATGTACTTGAAGAATCCTATGCGACAAGTATTATTATAGAATGTCGGGAAGAACTAGCTCAGCCAATCGAAGAACAGATTGTTCGCCTCCAATTTGAGGAACTGATTTTTCTGCCATATCTCAACGAAATTGAAATCAGTTGCAATCAATATCAGGAAAACAGGAACATAAAAAAGCGCAGATGGCTAAAATTGGTCATCTGCGCTTCTG
>CAMKMD010000083.1 GCA_946413815.1 uncultured Ruminococcus sp. | reverse complement strand
TTTCTACCGACAGCAATACTGTTACTATGGTTGATGATATGATCGTTACTACAACTACTACAACAACAGTTGTTACAACAACCACAACAGCTGCTGATACAACAACAGTAGCAACCGATTCTCCAAAGACAGGGGACAACGGAATGGGTATGGCAATTGCTATGATCGCAATGGCAGCCACAGCCGCATTCGCTCTCCGCAGAAGAGAAGAGGTATGATCAGTTCTTTCAAGGCCTGACATAAATCGATGCCCCCGCAGGTGATTGCGGGGGCATTCTCTGTGTAAAGATATAAAAAAACAGGTCATGCCGCATAAAACGGTATGACCTGTCATTCGTTTTTCCAGATTGTTGCAATGAAACCATCGGTATTGTTGCCGGATACCTCATATCCTCCGTCGAGTAATCTCTGAACGTGAGTCTGGCCTTCTTTCTCAGCTTTCGTGTAGAATACATGATACATAGTATCGCCGACAGTAACTACAAGAGGCGCATCAAAGGTATAGCGCTTTATGAAGCTCAGATATTCCTCAAAACAAAGATTATTCTTTATCATGGCAGCAGCGTGTACCTTGCCGACGTATCTGAGATGCCACGGGATATAATCCTTGCCAGTGGTCATGGACTTGTTCTGCGGATAACGGACAATGAATCCGTACTCTGCACAATGATCGACTATCCAGCGCTGGCTGTCCTCGCCGTCATAGGGGAGAAGACCTCCCAGGCTGACAGCAAGATCCACAGTATATCCTGTCTGGGATTCCGGGAAATACTCCGGGCAGCATGAACCCTCACCGGTGAATGTATCTGTAGTTCCGTATACGACAAAATCGCCGTAGCCGTTGAGGTTGCCGTAAGCCTCCATCATCTCGTTCAGAGCCTCGACTGCCTCAGGGGCAAGTCTTACTTCCTGACTGATGAGTGCATAGTAACCGTTCATGGTATCGCTGACTCTTATAGTGTCAGCCTTGCCTGTATCCTTCAGGGGATGCTCCTCGTCAACGAGAAGGAGGCTGCCCTGATACACGTCATCAAACGTAAGCGTGTCCGTCATCTGGAACTCATTGAGAGCCACCTGAGTGTGTGTCTCTCCCTTTGCAAGAGGTGAGTAGGGAGTAGTTGCACCCTCCGGTACATAATCGATAACGGAGTTTGAAGGACGTGCGGCAAATTTACCGTGATTGGAAGTTATCTCGTATGTGCTTTTCTTGAACACTGCATTGAAGGCAGCGCCGCCGATAGCAAATATATAAAGTCCCCACAATGCTGTATTGAGCATCGTGTTTCTTCTTTCATAGCGTTCAGAGCGTTCTTTGCGTGTTTTTTCACGGCTCTTCGGGAATGCAGGGCTGTAGGTCTCACTATAAGCCTCAGTCTCGGCTGCATTGTATGAAAGCGCTGTATTCTTATCAGTGATGGGATAGTGCTGATAATTATTTCTCTCTTTTCTTATATCTGGAAGGCTCATAGCTTTCACCCCCTATGCAGTAGACACTGTAAGAGCTAAGAGTATCATATACTGCATTCCAATTTGTTGTCGCTCCTGCGATAACAAGGATATAGGTCTCACCGTCAGCCTCAGCAAAGCTCTCTACACAGCACTTTGCCTTATCGGTATAGCCTGTCTTGCCTCCGAGAACGAGGACTCCCGGCATCTCATCTCCGTACATACGGCTTTTGAGGGTGCTGTGAAGCTCTATCCCGTCCGGGCATATCTCATTTGCGTCCAGCTCGTAGTATTCCGTTGAGAGTATCTTCCTGCACAGTTCGTCCTGTATGGCGTATGCGAGGATGGTACCCATATCGGATACGGTACTGTAATGCTGGTCGCTGTGAAGACCGGTGACGTTGGTGAAATAGGTGTCGTGAAGACCGATCTCCTTTGCCTTTCTGTTCATCATGGCAGCCATGGCAGTTTCCGAGCCTGCGGTATACTTTGCCGCCGCAAGGGTGGCATCAGCACCGGAAGCAAGTATCATGCCGTAGAGCAGATCCTCGACCGTGGGAGTATCTCCCGGCATGAATCCGCATCTTGAAGCGTCTGCTGCCACCATCGGATCTATCATATCCTGAGTGATCCCGACGGTATCTGAAAGGCTTCTGGCGTTTTCGACAGTAACGATGAGCGTCATTACCTTGGTAAGTGACGCAGGAAAGATCGGAGCCTCCTCATTTTTTGCGGCCACAATCTCGCCCGTAGAGGCATTGAACAGAACCGCTGCCTCTGCGTCAAGATCGTCGCTGAATTCTTTTGTTGACTCCGAACGGTGGGGATAAATGACGAAAGGCACTGCAGTATTCCCTTTGTCGGACTGATCTGCCGTATCTCCGGTCTGTCCGCTGCCCGCCGCAGATAATTCTGCCGTGGGCTGCTCACCACCTAAGGCGGCTGGGACTATGCTGCAGCCATAGAAAACTGCGGCAATGCCGGAAATGATCAGAACAAAAATGGAAACTGCCGTGCCTGAAAGTCTGAACTTATGAGCCGTTCCGGTTTCCCTTTCTTTGTTCATTCTACACCTCTGAAATCACGGACAGTTGCATTCGGTTTTGTTATATTTTTTTCTTCGTAAAACCGACAACATATCCGCATTTATCTCCATATATCAATTATACCCCCGTCTTTTTCGTTTGTCAATATAAAAGATGCAACTTATTAAAAGTCTACATAATGCACAAAGCAGCAACATCCTTTTATATCAATACTACAAAAACGGGGTTGAAAGCGTGTGGGAAAAGTGTTGAAAAGGTGTTTAATACTGTTGGTATAATGTGGAAACAAGATTACGGCTGGAAAATGACTGTTATTCAGTCTCCTCGCGGTTATAATCGTCAAGGAAATTATGCACACCGGTTCTGTCCTTGAAGGCGATGACGGTGCTGAGGTTTACGTTCTCCACGCTTCTGAAAATATTCTTTTCCACCTGCGGGTTGATCTTCTTCATATCTGCGATAAGATTCTTTATCTCGAGACGCTTCGATACAGAACGGCTGTCCGGGTCGCAGGTGGTGCAGGTATCGGTGAATTTGCAGGCACACTGTATGAAATGCAGGCCGTTGTAGTCTCTCCAGTGCTTGATATCGTCCTCGCGTATAAGGTACATCGGGCGTATCAGCTCCATGCCCGGGAAGTTGGTGCTGTGGAGCTTCGGCATCATGGTCTGCACCTGACCGCCGTAGAGCATACCCATAAGGATGGTCTCAATAACGTCATCAAAGTGATGGCCGAGGGCAATTTTGTTGCAGCCGAGAGCCTGTGCATGGCTGTAGAGATAGCCGCGGCGCATACGTGCGCAGATATAGCAGGGGTTCTTTTCGATGTTGTATACCGAATCGAAGATATCAGATTCGAATATCGTTACGGGTATGGACATGGATTCGGCGTTCTTCTCTATTACACGGCGGTTCTCCGGGCTGTACCCCGGGTCCATGACGAGAAATTTCACCTCGAATGGGAACTTGTCATGCCTTTTCAGCTCCTGGAAGAGCTTTGCCATGAGCATGGAGTCCTTTCCGCCGGAGATACAGACAGCTATCCTGTCGCCTGGCTGAACGAGCTGGTATTCATTTATCGCTTTGGTGAACCTGCACCATATACTCTTCTTGAACTTCTTCTGTATGCTGTGCTCAACGTCCTTGGTTATCTGAAGTCCCTCAAGGCGCATCCTCAGCCAGTCGGCATATCCGCCTTCAAGACTGTAGGCGTCGATCCCTCTGTCACGCAGCTTATCCGCAAGCTCGCGGCTTATTATGCCGCTCCTGCAATAGACCACTGCCTTTCTGTCTGCGGGGAGTTCCGCGTCAATGCAGCCTTCACCAGGCATGGAGACAGCGCCGTCTATATGACCGTACTCAAAGGCAGAGCTGTCACGCATATCTATCAGTATGTATTCCTCCGGAGCCATAGCGCCAAGCTGCTCCGCTGTTATCTCATAAGACATAGTATTACCTCCGTGTGCATATCCTGCATAATGGATTATACCATTTTTCCGCCCGTTAGTCAATCCGGAACTGTACGCCGGCAGTTTCCGCATCTGTATTATGCTCCGGCGTGAAAAAACCCGGAACGGTGACGCCGTTCCGGGGGTATCGGTCATGTGTATGCAAAAGCGAGAAAGAATCCGAAGGAGAGCAGCCCCGCTGTTATAAGTGCGAGTATGTTGGATATGACATATCCGGCTGTGCTGATACGCTTGCCCAGATCCGCACGTCTTGCGGTCAGGAGCCATACAGCCGCCGCAGCAAGCAGGGAACCGAGCAGCATATAAAAAGCCGTGCCGCATTTGATGCCGGTCACTTCTTCGATGGCGGAGCGGTATACACCGTCTATCATCACCCAGAGCCATACTCCGCCGCACCACATAAGGAGACCTTGCAGAAATACACGTATGTAGAGCATGACCTTTTTCATGATGATCTCCTTTCAGGCTGTTCTTACTCTCCGAAGAGGAAGAGGAACAGCAGCATGATCACGGGTACTGAGGCTGCGATGACGCATATGATCTTCAGCTTTTCCTTTTCGGGCTCCGGGAAGAATCTCCTTTCCGGGTTGCTCGGATCTACGAAAAGCGGGATTATATTGCCGAGGGGTTCGTCCTTCCTTGCTGTAAAGGTGTTGTCTCTGATCTTGTAGACCTTGTCGTTGACTGTGTAGGCATATACAGGAGAAAACTCCACAGGAGCCCTTCTTTCCCTTTCCATGTACCTTTCACGGTCTATCTTCATCTGCTGCTTGTAATAGTTGCCGATTATGCCCGGGTCGCTGAGATCCGGTGCAGCATGGATCTTTTCATCGTAGGTTATGAGCCTACATTCGACTATCTGCGAGCAGGCGTTTTTCCTTTCTGCGTAACGTGCGTAGGCGAGGGCGATTATGGTTGCTGAGATGAGTGCTACAATAATAAATGCTATCATGATTATCCTCCGTTAATAAAATGCAATATAATTATACACCATTAATTCTTACTTGTCAATGGATTGCATTTTTTTAAAATATTCTCCATAAAATAGACGAAGAGGTGAAAACAGTGAAAAGACTTCTTAACAACAAGATGATACGTGATACTGCATTACTGACTGCCATGCAGCTGCTGCTCGATACGGCTGCCATAATGATAAACACCTTCATAACCCGCAGGCTCGGCGCCTCTGCAACGGGTATGCTCTCGCTGACCGGTGCCTTTCTTTCTCTTGCCGGCATTCTCTCAAACGGCAGCGCCTTTCTCTGCACCAGCCGCCTTATCTCCGAGGAACTCGGCAGGGAGAAGGGCTCGCCGGAGCGTGTTCTGCTTCACGGCATAAGGCTCTGCATGATACTTAGCGCTGCAGTCTCAGCACTGCTCCTGTTATTTTCCGGCGCTGTCAGCCGCCGTTTCTTCGGAGGGGAGGAAATGACTCAGGCTCTCCGGATCATGCCGGCAGCCCTTGTTACGGGAGCGCTGTCAGCCTGCCTGAAGGGATATTTCAACGCCGTCCGCAAAGCGGGCATAGCAGCGGCAGCTGATGTCACTGAATTTACCGTGAAGTCTGCCCTGATAGTCCTGCTCACCCTCGCTGCGGGGAAGCCGGATATAACGGATTTCTGCCGTATACTTATCCTCTCAGTTGCCGCCGGCAGCTTCGTTTCACTGCTCCTGCTGCTGACAGTATTTTCCAGGCAGCCGCATCACAGCAGAGGGGCGGGGACTCTCTCCTTCCGGCAGTACGCTGCTCTTGCCTTCCCTATAATGGGCGGAGGAGTGCTGACCTCCCTGCTTAGCAGTACGAATGATGCACTCATACCCTTCTGCCTGAGACAGTACGGCGATTCTGCCGATGCAGCCCTCAGTCTCTTCGGTGTATTCGAGGCCATAGTCATTCCCGCACTCTTCTTCCCTTCGGTAGTACTCTGCTCCATGTCAGGTATCATAGTCAGCGAGACCGCAAGGGCGGCAGCGGCAGGAGACAAGGCACGAATAGCCTCCATGACCTCGCGCCTCCTGCGGGGCACCCTTGCCTATGCAGTGATCGCCTCTGCTGTGCTTATGCGCACCGGCAATGCTCTCGGAGAGCTTCTCGGCGGCGGTGAGACAGCCGGACGTATGATAGCGGCAATAGCCCCTGTCGTACCCTTTATATACATGGAGATAGTCCTTGAAGCTGTTATAAAGGGGCTCGGGCAGCAGGGCTTTTCTTCTCTGAATTATCTTGCTGAATACGTCATACGGATCGCAGCAGTTCTGATACTCGTGCCTGCAACAGGCTTTGCGGGGATAGCCGTTTCCTACTACGCAAGCAACATCTTCGGTAATACCATGCGCCTTGTCAGGGTGCTGCGCAGCTCCGGAACTGTCCTGCGTCCATTCGGGACGGTCATCCTGCCTGTTCTTGCAGCAGCGGCTTCGCTTCCGGCAGCTGAATTTGTCTGCCGCAGCACGGGCATGGAGGAAGAGAATGTGCCGGGACTTGTGATGCTTGCTGCTGTATGGATGGTGCTGTATACGGGCATACTGTATCTTGTTAGAATATTGAATACCGGAAGTATAAACAAGGGAAATCTCTTGTGCAAAATATACAAAGGCGAAGGGCTGATGTAAGGTAATATGTAGAAATGTTAGTTAAACTATTGCATTTTATACCACTATGAGATATAATTACAATTGTGGTTGTATAAACTGCACATAAATCCATAAGCAGAGGAGTAAACTAATATGAAAGAATATGATGTTAACAAAATAAAGAATATCGCACTTGCAGGTCACAACGGTTCTGGTAAGACTTCACTTGCAGAAGCTCTGCTTTATAAGGCAGGAGCGACCGACAGACTGGGAAAGACAGCTGACGGTACTACTGTTTGCGACTACGACCCCGAAGAGATCAAGAGAGCCATTTCTATCGGCACATCTCTTGCATCCTTTGAATACAATGATTTCAAGGTAAATCTGCTTGACACTCCCGGTCTCTTCGACTTCGCAGCCGAGATGATCGAGGGCATCCGTGCAAGCGATACGGTAATGATCACTGTATCCGCAAAGTCCGGCGTAAAGGTCGGCGCACGCAAGGCCTATGACGAGGCAGTAAAGCAGGGTAAGTCCACAATGTTCGTTGTCACCAAGATCGATGACAAGGACGCAAACTTCTTCAACGTGCTCACAGAGCTCAAGACAGTATTCGGACCTACGGTATGCCCTGTAGTAGTTCCCGTTATCAGCGGCGGCCAGATCGTAAGCTATGTAAACCTTATCGAGATGAAGGCTTACAAGTACGATGCAAAGGGCAATGCAGTCGAGACAGATATGCCTACAGCAGAGATCTCCGAGAAGTTCGAGTACCGTGTTGACGGCCTTATCGCAGCCGTTTCCGAGGCTGTTGCCGAGACAAACGACGAGCTCATGGAGAAGTTCTTCGAGGGCGAGGCCTTTACACAGAAGGAACTCATCGACGGTATCCACGACGGCATGAACAGAGGTATCATCACTCCTGTAGTATGCACCTCCGCAGTTGATCTTGCCGGTATAGATATGCTCCTCAAGGAGATCGAGCTTCTTCTCCCGTCTCCTCACGAGGTTGCAAAGGCAGAGGCAGAGACAGCATCAGGCGATCCTATTGAGGTCGAGTGTGATGCTTCCGCTCCTATGTCCGCATACGTATTCAAGACCATCGCCGATCCTTTCGTAGGAAAGATGTCGATGATCCGCGTAATGTCCGGTAAGCTCAAGGCCAACAGTGATGCAGTCAACTCTGCAACAGGCTCTGCCGAGAAGATAGGCAAGCTCTACAGCCTCTGCGGAAAGAAGCAGACAGAGCTCACAGAGGCATCTGCCGGTGAGATAGTTGTTGCTTCAAAGATCTCCGCCAACACAGGAGATACCCTTTCTGATGCTTCAAGAGTACTCACATTCTCCGCTATGGAGTTCCCGAAGCCCTGCTACTCCATGACAGTAAAGGCTAAGGCACAGGGAGACGAGGCTAAGATCTCCACCAGCATCCAGAGACTTATCGAGGAGGATCCCACCCTCACATATACACAGGATGACAGCACCAAGGAGCAGATACTCAGCGGTCTCGGCGAGCAGCACATCGAGGTTGCAGCAGCCAAGCTCAAGAGCAAGTTCGGCGTTGATATCAACCTGACAGTACCCAAGATAGCTTACAAGGAGACTATCCGCAAGAAGGTAAAGGTACAGGGAAGACACAAGAAGCAGTCCGGCGGCCACGGCCAGTTCGGTGACGTTTGGATCGAGTTCGAGCCCTGCGTAAGCGATACCCTCGTATTCGAGGAGAAGATCTTCGGCGGCGCAGTTCCCAAGAACTACTTCCCGGCTGTACAGAAGGGACTTGAGGAGTCCGTAAGAAAGGGTGTTCTTGCAGGCTGTCCTGTAGTAGGCCTCAAGGCTATCCTCGTTGACGGTTCCTACCACCCCGTTGACTCTTCGGAAATGGCATTCAAGACTGCCGCTTCCATCGCATACAAGGAAGGTCTCCGTCAGGCAGATCCCGTAATGCTCGAGCCTATCGGTGAGCTGAAGGTAACTGCACCCGACGAGAACACCGGTGATATCATGGGCGAGCTCAACAAGCGCAGAGGCAGAGTTCTTGGCATGGAGCCTGTATCACACGGTATCACAACCATCGTTGCAGAGGTTCCCATGCGTGAGATGCACGACTTTGCAATGTACCTCCGTCAGACCACAAGAGGTCTCGGCAGCTTCACATTTGAGTTCCTCAGATATGAGCAGCTTCCCGCAAACCTCCTGGCAGATGTTATCGCATCAGTCGGCACAGAGGAATAACACATAAAGATACGGCCGCTGTCCGGATATTCGGGCAGCGGCCTTTTGCTTTCCTGTGTTCTTATGTCGGGTTGCCGAAGATATCTGTACCGGAGTAGCCTTCCGGATCAAATGTCTTCTTCTCGACCGGCTCATCTATACGAAGGTCTGTCAGTTCGTAGTGGTCTCCGTCCGAGTTGTCGTATTTCATAAGGAAGCCGTGGTGCAGATCGATATATAGCTTAAAATGTCCCTTCCACCAGTCGCCCTCGATTTCTGCACACTCCATGCCGTTGACCTCGGTCACGCTGAGTATCTGCCATGTACTGAGGTCGTTGAGATGTGACTGTGCGATCTGCGGGGCAAATCCGGTAGTGTTTACCATTCCGAGCATAGATGAATCAGGCTGTAGTACGCTTACGTTTTCTCCCGCTGTGTTGAGCACCATACAGTCATTCGTTCCGATATTGAGACCGTTGCCTTGTGTTCCCGAGTAAAAAGATTTCTCGTATGTCATGCTTTGGTTATTAACACGGTAATGAATGCTGTCATAATTGTATACCGCCATGGAATATCCGGTACCGTCATCTTTCTGCTCCTCCCATGAGTAATGGTTTACCTGATCGAAGCCGAAGTCGGTCTCGATATTGTTGCCGACAGAAATGTAGGTGTGATGACCTGATATGGTGTCGAAATAGTGCAGGGAATTGAGTATCATATCATAGATGTAGCTTTTCAGCTCGGGGGTACTGAGAGCCTCGGTATCCGCAGCCGCTCTGAACTTGGCGATATACTTCTCCCTGTCAAGGCGGGCAGGACCGTTCTGCTTGTAATCCTCCATAGCTGCAAATATCATATCGCCGTGCTCTTCGTCAGTCATTATCTTCTTCTCGCTGCTGAGTATCTCCAGCTCTCGGATGTATTCTGTGGGAGCTTCCGTGGGCGGCTCTGTGGCGGCTTCAGTCGGTACCTCGGTTGCCTCCTCTGATGCTTCTTCCGCCTCAGTTGCCTCTGTCATCTCAGTACCCGGCGCAGAGGCATTGTGTCCGTGGAGCAGGAGCAGACCTGTACCCGTTCCGCCCGCCGCAACGGCGACTATTGCCGCCGCTGCCGCGATACGGCTCCATACCGGCCTGCGGTATTTCTCGACGCCCTGCACGGAATCGCCGGAAGGGGTGCTGCCGCTCTGCCTGTACTTTTTAAGGCTCTGCCTGAATATCTTCTCCTTGCCCTCCTCCGGCACAGCGAACCCGTCAGCGAGCCTGCCGGCGGTATCCTTGTCCGTGCCGAGGATGCTGAGGTCTATATCGTTCTTTTTCATAGTGTCCCTCCTCATATGGTGATGCCCTCATCGGACAGTTTCTTTCGCAGCTTTTCAGCAGCCCTGCTGCATCTCTTCCGCACCGCTGCCGGAGTGAGCCCGAGCTCTGCGGCAGTCTCGCCGGAGCTCCTGCCGTAATAGTATCGCAGCAGTAATATCGAGGCATCCGGCTCGCCCAGCTCTGCGATACAGTCGAGCAGCCGCTGCTGTATGACAGCACGCTCTGTCTCGCTCTCTATATCATCCGGTGCAGCGATGCGGTCTGCGCTGCCGTCATCAAGTGAGCTGTCCGGCGGCCTGCGCGAAAGTCTGCGGTAAGTCTTTATCGCAGCCCTGTCGGCGATGGTGCCGATTATGCCCCGGAGCTCGCCCTCATGGCCGGAACTGCTGCCGCAATACTGATATATGGCCGAGAATGCATCGCTGACGCATTCCTCTATATCCTCACGGCTTGCGGTATTGCGCAGCCTTCCGAATACCACGGCATAGACGTAGCGGTAGTATTCATCAAACAGCTTACGCTGTGCCTTCATGGGCGATACTTCCGCAAGAGCACGGTATTCGCTGTCAGTCACAGGCATCCTCCTTTCGTTTGAAGCGCTTCTGTATATAATACTGCACCGGAGTGATGAAACTGTGACATCACCCCGCCCTGTGTCCGCCTATCTGACCGTTTCGCTCTATAGTCCGGGCGCCCTTGAGGAGGTTCATTCCCCTGAGTACGGCATTTCGCCCGAATCTTTCCTTTATGCCGAGCATGGCGGTCTGGAGATTGTGCTCACGCTCTTCCGCTGCCTTCTTCTGCTGCCTTATCTTTTCAGTCTCCTCGAAATCGGTGAAGAAATCAAGCTGTATGTTTTCCGGCTCTTTCAGCTCCGAGGCCGGTATTATGTGATTGGCGGCTATGTTTATCCTCCGTATCAGCAGACCTTCCACGACGATGCTGTCATACAGCCTGCATACTGCCTGCGTGATGAGCTTGGTGGAGGAGGTATACTCACCGAGGCGTACGGAGCCGTGGGACGGCTTGGGGACAGTCCTGCCGTAGGGGTCGAGGACGTATCCTCCGGTGTATCCCTCCATACGCCTTTCGTTATTGGTGTTCGAGCGGTCGTAGCCGATGCTGAGCACCATCTGGTCAGTTACCGCACTCTTTGCCACAAGGTCGAGAACGAGCAGGTCGGTCATCTCACGGACGATTAGACGTCCGCCATCCGTTTCGTATGGCTCCGGCAGCACCTGCCCCGAGCTGAGAGAACGGTTTTCCGGACGGTAGGATTTTATCTCCTTCATGCCGCAGGGCTCCCATCCCCAGGCGTGGTCGATGAGTATCTCAGCGTGTACCCCGAACAGCTTGTACAGCAGCTTCGGTGAGTACCAGTCATACTCGCCTCCCAGTGAGCAGCGGGCGATATCTCCCATAGTGCGCATATTGTACTGAGCGAGCCTTCGGGCAGTACCCTTGCCAACCTGCCAGAAATCGGTTATGGGGGTATGCTCCCACATGGTCTCCCTGTACTTCCTCTCATCGAGCTCCGCTATCCTTACGCCGTCCTTGTCCGCAGGCATCTTCTTTGCGAGTATATCCATTGCTATCTTGCACAGATACAGATTCGTGCCGATGCCGGCCGTAGCCGTAATACCGGTCTCGCTGAGTACCTCGTGCACCAGCATGGCCGCAAACTCATGGGCTGTGCAGCGGTAGGTGCGCAGATAGCCGGTGGCATCGATGAATACCTCATCCACTGAGTAGACATGGATATCCTCGGGAGCCACAAAACGCAGATAGATGGTGTATATCCGTGCGCTGATGTCCATATACAGCTCCATTCTCGGTGAAGCTGCAATATAGCCGAGAGCCAGGGAGGGGTCGGCAGCAAGCTCCGAGGCGATATATGAACTGCCGCGGAATCTTCCGAAGGGTGCCCTCAGCTTTCTGCCGTTGTTAATCTGCTCGACAGCGCTTATCACCTCGAACATCCTCGCTCTGCCGGGAATGCCGTGCTTTTTGAGAGATGGTGAGACTGCAAGGCAGATGGTCTTTTCAGTGCGGCTGGTATCGGCGACCACGAGATTGGTGTTCAGCGGGTCGAGCCCTCTGTCCACGCACTCTGCGGAAGCGTAAAAGGATTTAAGGTCTATAGCTATATAAATATGTCCGCCCTTCTCCATGCCGGCACCTCCTTCTGAAATGAAACATATGTTCTGTATTAATTATTATACCACTGAAAGAACATATGTTCAATAAGAAAAAGAAATTTTGTTCTTTTAACCAGATACCGTCAGCCTTATAGTGCAGGACCATTGGTACCGCCCACGGCAGCGAAAAAACGGCCCGTCAGAACCCTGCAGCGCCTCCGTGCCGAAAGTGCAGAAGCATTATCCGGTCTGCCGACCGGAGCAGAACAAGGGGTGACAGCATCTGTATTGACATTGAAGAAGGAAAATGTTATAATTGTTACATACAAAGCCGTGTCTGTAAAGTGATACGGATAAAGGGGGACATTATGAAAAAGACACTCATGATATATTACTCGTTCGACGGGAATACGGCCTGCGCTGCCGATTTCCTCAGCCAGTATCCCGACATAGACGCAGAGAGGCTGACCGTAGAAAAGGAGCCGCCCAGAAAAGGGATAGGAAAGATCCTGCTTGGCGGAAAGAGTGCGCTGATGAAGGATGATCCCGGACTCAGGCCGCTTGAAAAGGATCCCGCGGATTATGAGAATGTGATCCTCGGATTCCCCGTATGGGCAAATACCTATCCTCCGGCTATAGGTGCCTTCCTGAAAAAATATCCCCTGAAGAGCAAGAATATCTTCATCGTGGCCTGCTCGGGGAGCGGCAATGCGATGAAGGCCACAGACAACGCACGAAAGGCGACCCCCGGCTGTATGCACAAGGGTGCAGTAAGCCTTACCGAACCGCTGAAAAACAAAGAGGCAGCCTTTTCAAAGCTCCGCGAGCTTGCGGAGGAGATAGAAAAGGCATAAGGAGAGAGAGCTATGGATAATGAGATGCTTGAAAAGCAGGCGCAGAGGACATATGAAACTATATGCGAGATGTTCGATGAGCTTGGCTTCCGCTATGATGTAAACGAAGAAGACAGAGTTATAACCTGTACGATCCACGGTGATGATATCCCCATGGAGTTTGTTATATTCGTATTCCCGAAGCGCCAGATGGTCAGCTTTATTTCAAATCTGCCGGTAACTGTGCCGGAGGAGCTCCGCCCTGATATGGCTATGGCAGTTGCAGTAGCAAATAACGGCCTTATGGACGGCAATTTCGATTTCAGCATCACCACAGGCAGGATACGCTACAGACAGACCGAGTGCTATATCGACAGCATCCTCGGCAAGGAGATGTTCCGCTATATGATATCCGTTGCAGCTTCAACGGTAGATGACTATAACGACAAGTTCCTTATGATGTGCAAGGGATATATGAACCTTGAGCAGTTCATCGAAGCAGAGGAGAATCTCAGGTCATCACAGGAGAGCGATGATTCCTCAGACAACAGCTCCGAAGAGGACGAATAACAGAGCCAGGGGACGCCTTCGGGCGTCCTTTCCTGCTGATTTACAAGGAAAACCACGCTTTTGTCATGAAGAATCCCTTCGGGTATTGACAAAAGCTTCGGATTGTAGTAAAATATAAGTTGTATATTTATACCACAAAACAAGTAAAGGCGGTAAACACATGGGATTATTCAAAAGTGTATTCGGCGCCAATGCATACAGCAACAGAGAACTGAAGCGCATTGAGCCATTAAAGAATAAAGTACTCGAACTCGATGAGGAGTATCAGAAGCTCACAGATGCAGAGCTGAAGGCAAAGACAGTTGAATTCAGGGAGAGACTTGAAGCAGGAGAGACTCTTGACACCATCCTCCCCGAGGCACTGGCAACAGTCCGTGAGGCTGCATGGCGTGTACTCGAGAAGAAGCCCTATCCGGTACAGATCATCGGTGCTATCGTTCTCCATCAGGGACGTATCGCTGAGATGAAGACCGGTGAAGGTAAGACTCTCGTTGCCTGCGTTGCTTCATACCTCAACGGCCTTTCCGGCAAGGGCGTACATGTAGTTACAGTTAACGACTACCTCGCAAAGACACAGTCTGAGGAAATGGGCAAGGTGCTCCGCTTCCTCGGTCTCACAGTAGGCTGTATCCTCCACGGACTCACCAATGACGAGCGCCGTGAGGCTTACAACTGCGATGTTACCTATGCTACCAACAACGAGCTCGGCTTCGACTACCTCCGTGACAACATGGTAACTCACAAGGAGGAGAGAGTACAGCGTGAGCCCAACTTCGCTATCGTCGACGAGGTCGACTCCATCCTTATCGATGAGGCAAGAACACCTCTTATCATTTCCGGCCGCGGCGACAAGTCCACAGACCTGTACGCAATCGCCGACCGTTTCGCAAAGATGCTTACTCCTACCACTGTTGTCGAGATCGACGACAAGGAGGATCAGGATGCTATCAATGATACCGCCGATTATATCATCGATGAGAAGGCAAAGACTGCAACTATCACCCAGCGCGGTGTAAAGAAGGCAGAGGAGGCATTCCATATCGAGAACCTCATGGATCCCGAGAACATGACTCTTCTCCACCATATCAACCAGGCTATCAAGGCTAACGGCGTAATGAAGAACGATATCGACTACGTTGTCAAGG
>CAMKMD010000082.1 GCA_946413815.1 uncultured Ruminococcus sp. | reverse complement strand
AAAACCTTTACTTCAAGTACCCTGTGCATGAAGAGGACAAGGTCGGAGTGCTGAAGGACTTACAGACAGATGCGGATCTGACTTCATGGCAGCGAGGAGCTAAAAGAGGTGCTGCTGCTCGGCAGCGATCCGAAAAAGCTAAAACTGCTGATAAAAATGCCGAACTTGTAAACACATTCAATGCCTGCAATGTAAACGGTGAGGTCACTCTCAAAGAAATGGCTGAGTATATCGGCTGTGAACCTCAGACAGTCAGAAACAGACTTAAACATTCAACAGAATTATGTGTTAAAGATTCAAAGGTTTATCGAAAATAATTTATCGCTTTAGTGTGTAAAAATCAGTGTAAGCACCCTATATATAATATATAATTTACACTTACACTAAAAGTACAATGTAAATGAGGTATACATGTAAAGAGGCTCAAAAGCCAGCCTCTTTACATTAGTACCTATTCATTTACAAGCGCGAAATAGAAAGGATGTTTTTTTATGAATTACACAGTAGAAGAAAGTAGAGATCATCTGGAAAACAATAAGAAAAGGTTCTGCCCTTTTTCATTTTCATCAGGAAGTGAAATAATGTTCTGTCAGACATTAAAGTGTATGCTCTACGATGATGAGATACATGAATGTGCTCTTGGTAGAAAGACTTATCTTGATGAGGAGGAAGAGGATGCTTGAATTCTTCATTGATATGATACCGCCTACAGCTACTCATCAGCAGAAAGGTTATACTGTAGTGAACGGTAAGCGCAGATACTATGACAGGAGTAATGGAGATGCCGAGCAGAAACTTACTGCTTATCTTTCACAGTATAGACCAGCTGCTCCTTACACCAGTGCTATTCAGGTGGTGACTAAGTGGTGTTTCCCAATCAAGGGAAAACATAACGACGGTGAACCATATACGAACAAGCCTGATGCAGATAATCTCTGTAAAGCTCTCTATGACATCATGACTAAGCTCGGCTACTGGAAAGATGATAGTCATATCTACAGCAGTATCACAGAAAAGTTCTGGGCTCAGCGCCCAGGACTGTACATCAGGATAGAGGAGGTATAAAATGCTGAATCGTGAAAAGATTTGCTCTCAGCAGACCCACTGCCTTAGTTGTCCGCTGGCAGTATGGAGAACCGGCAAGGACTGCCGGAAGCTTACACTACAGGAAATCCGAGAGATAATGGAGGTAAATGAAAATGAACGACACTGATATGCTGTCCTATGCGGCAGTTGAAAAAGAAAACGCCGAGATGAGAGAACTGCTCTGTGAGCTGAGACCGATACTGCGGAAGGCATTCTTTGCACACTACAAGCCGCAGAACAAAGCAGATGAGTTGTATGACAGGATCGTTAAGATTGTGGGGAAGGAGTAAAGACGATGAAAACACTCAGATTTATGGGGCACTCAGACGATGCATTCGGTGAGTACGGTACAACAATGGCCGACATCGACAATGCCGGAAGCTGCGATCCAATCCAGTGTGTTGTCGAAGCAGACGGTACAGCTCTGATAGTGACAGGGCAGTACGACAGAAACGGCACGGGGACCTGGGATATTGGTATAAGCTTGCAGGACGAAGACCTCTCGCTTCCTGACTGGAATATGCGTATCAGCTTCGAGGGATACACGACGGTCCTTGAAATTGATGTGCCGGACGACTTTGAACTGACATGGTATAACAACGGAGAGAGGGCGGTATGACTTATGCACAAAAAGGTAATAGCAGGGAAAGGTACTTGTAAGCACCCGAATGGCAGAGGAAAACCTTCCAGAGAGTTCACCATCGACGGAGTAGGCTATTACTTCTGCTATGGTTGGACTGACGATTTTGGAGATGGTACAGCTCCACAATGTGAGGACTGTCCTGCACATATTAACGCCGCTGATGATGTATTGAATCAGCTAATAGCAAACAGGAGGGTAAACGATGAAAACTGCTAAAGACATATACGACGAGATAGGAATACCTTGCTATTACTGCAAGTATGCATTTACTCCGCTTTGTGCAGCTAACTGTATTGATCTGACGCTGCACTATATGTGTGAGATCGCTGAGAACATGGTATTGGACGGTGAATACTGATGACAGTAAAAGAGTACCTTGAAATAGCCACAGGAATCGACAAGAGGATAGCTTCGCTTACCGACAGGATCGAAATGCTGCGCACCAGAGCTGAGAGTATTACACCTGCGTATGCACCCGGCGGATCAGGCGGCGGAACTCCGAAAGACAAACTGTCCGCACCGGTAGAGGAGATGGTCGATTCAGAAAGCGAAATCAGACAGATAAGGAATGAGTTCATTGAATTCCGTGACCGAGCAGAGCGTGAGATCCAGCGCATACCGAACAACATTTATGCTACTCTGCTTGAGGAGAAGTACATAAAGGGGAATCCGTGGGGAACTGTCACGGATAAGCTGGGGTACAGCGATGAGAAGTACGTCCGCGAAGTGCTTCACAGCCGCGCTCTTGCAGAATTTGATAGAATCACCCCCGAAAACACCCGTTTTGTCCCTTCCATTCTTCGGACAGATAGTGTATAGTATAATCATAGAAAGCAGGCGGGAATCGTCAGAGAGCTTTCCTGCGGTGCAGTCATGGACTGAGTATCCCCTTCGGACTGTCGCTGCATCGCAGTTCTCTCCGCCTTGCATTTCCGGTATTCCGACACTTGTTGTTTTCCTTTCTTGCCCGGCTTCCCGGGCAATCTCTGGCAGAGTAGATCACTGGTAGATCGCTGGGCTCATAACCCAGACGTAGCAGGTTCGATTCCTGCCTCTGCAACCAACACACAGGCGGAATGACTGGCATTGTTTGTATGAACTCCTTTGCAGAAGTACCTCGGCAGGCGCCGGGGTATTTCTGTTATATGCAGAAAGGGCGGTGTTACCGTGAATGAAAGACAAAAGAAATTCGCCGAGTTCTATGCTCAGAGTGGTAATGCTACCTGGAGCGCAGTTCAGGCAGGGTATTCGGAGAAGTTCGCAGGGCAGAACGCTGGCAAGTTACTAAAAAATACTAACGTTGCCGAGTACATCAGGGAGCTGACGGAGAAGGCACAGGATGAGCGTATCCTGACGGCTAAGGAGCGTCAGGTCATGCTTTCTGATATTGCCCGTGATGGACACCTGACGCAGGACAGGCTCAGGGCAGTGGATATTCTCAACAAGATGACAGGCGAGTACGTAACGAAGATCGAGGGCAGTATCTCTGCCGATGTCAGCGATCCCTTCAAGGGACTGACTACCGAGGAGCTGAGAAAGCTTGCTGACGGAGAATAAAGAACTGATACAGCTTGGCGCAAGGATAGAGCTTGCGCGGAGGAGCTTCTTCGACTACTGCCGACTGAAGGCTCCTGACTTTTATAAGCCTGACCGTCGCTTCCTTGTGGAGCTGTGCAATGAGTTCCAGGACTTTCTGAGTTCTGAGGATAAGGCGATGATAGTTAACCTTCCGCCCCGGCACGGCAAGTCAAGAACGGCTTGCTGTTTCGCTGAGTGGTATCTCGGTCAGGATCCGACACGGAAGATCATGATAGGCTCTTACAACGAGACGCTATCGACGATGTTCAGTAAGAACGTCCGCAATACTATTTCCGAGATCAAGGCTGACAAGCTCAAAGCTGTTTTTTCAGATGTGTTCCCGAGCGCGAAGATCAAGCTCGGTGACGGAGCTATGAATCTGTGGTCTCTGGAAGGCGGCTACAATAACTACCTTGCGACATCACCGACAGGTACGGCAACAGGATTCGGCTGTACTCTGATGATGATAGACGACCTCATCAAGAACGCTGAGGAAGCCAACAATGAAGCTGTCAAGCAGAAGCACTGGGAATGGTTCACGAACACAATGCTCAGCCGCCGAGAAGAAGGTGCAAAGGTCATTATCATCATGACACGCTGGGCGACGGACGATCTTGCAGGGCGATACCTGGACTTCTGCAAGGCGGAGAATATACCTTATCGCCATATCTGCATGAAGGCTTATGACAAGGACAGCGGTGAGATGCTATGTCCTGATATACTCAGCTATGAGAGCTATCAGGCAACTATCAAGGCAATGGGAGCAGAGATCGCTTCCGCCAACTATCAACAGGAGCCTATCGACATCAAGGGCAGACTGTACACGTCCTTCAAGACTTACACGGAACTGCCGCCCTTCTTCGAGGGTATCTACAGCTATTCCGATACCGCCGACGATGGCAGCGACTGGCTCTGCTCTATCATCTGGGGAGTGTATCAGCGTGAGGCTTACATCCTGGACATTTACTATACTCAGGCACCTATGGAGGTCACTGAGCCGGAGACTGCAAGGCGGCACAAGGAGCACTCAGTCAACAATGCAAGGGTGGAGTCGAATAACGGTGGTAAAGGCTTCGCAAGGAATGTTAAACGCATATCCGAAGAGGAAATAAACAACTGGCTGACCTGTTGGAGCTGGTTCCACCAGAGTGCGAATAAAAAAGCAAGAATAATCACCTATGCGACATGGGTGATGCAGCATATATACTTCCCCGTGAACTGGCGTGACCGCTTCCCGGAGTATTATGATGCAATGATGAGATACCAGCGTGAGGGCAAGAATGCTCACGACGATGCTCCAGATGCTACGACGGGAGTGGCCGAGACAATGCAGATGTTAGGAGGATAACATGGGACTTGGAAAGTGGGTGAAGAAAAAAATGCAGACATGGCTTGAGATAATACCGCCCTCTGCGGAGCAGGCAATAGTGATACAGCGTGAGCAAACAAGGGAGCTGGAGGTACTTAGGTCTCAGCTGTGGTATCAGGGCGACGCGAACGAGCTCTTCCAGTTTTTCCACCAGACCGAGACAAGCACAGGCGCTTTCTGGTCGGTGTCTCCGAGCAGTTCAAAGGTCCGTAAGATACACAGTGGACTGCCTGCAATAATAGCGGACACCTTCGCATACATAGTCAAGTCTGATATTGATGATATTGAGGCACCGCCAGAATGGGACGATATTTCCGAGAACATGAGTTTCACTGAGCTTGTGGGACAGGCTGTCTGTGATACGCTTGTCAGCGGCGACGGAGCTTTCAAAATCTCTGTAGACACTGAGCTTTCGGAGTATCCGATAGTAGAGTTCATCAGCGGTGACAGAGTTGACATAGAGCAGAAAAGAGGAGTTCTTGAAGCTGTTACCTTTCGCACTATGTACACAGTCAAGTCTGTACGCTATGTGCTCCATGAGCGCTACAGCAGGGGCAAGGTAGAGACTACACTGACCGACATCAGCGGTAACGAGGTGCCGCTGAGCAGAGTCCCGGAGCTGGCTGATATACCTCCGTGCGTGGAGTTCGCCGGCGACTTCATCATGGCGGTGCCGCTTCGCTTCTATGCGGACAAGAAGTACCGCGGCAGAGGCAAGAGCATATTCAGCGGCGGAAAGTCACAGTGCTTTGACGCTCTGGACGAAGTGATCTCGCAGTGGCTGGACGCTGTCCGTGCAGGTAGAGTAGTCAAGTATATCCCACTTGACCTTATCCCCCGTGATCCGTCTACGGGAGCGCTTCAGGACGTTAGCAGCTTCGGAGCTGAGGTCATTCAGATCAAGGGCACTCTGAACGAGATGCAGGGTAATAAGATCGAGGTAGTTCAGCCTGACATCAGGTATGAAGCTTTTGTCAGTGCCTATGTGAATGCACTGCTCATGTGCTTGCAGGGACTTGTGTCACCGGCAACTCTCGGTATTGACGTCGGCAAGATGTCCAGTGCTGAAGCACAACGTGAAAAGAAGGACGTCACAGGCAATACTCGCAATACTATCACGACGGCGCTTGAAAAGGCGCTCTCTCAGCTCATCAATGCAGTTCTTATGACTTATGAGAATATGCTGGGCGGTTCACCTGAGCAGCATGAGGTGACAGTGAGCTTCGGCGAATACGGTGCGCCTGACTTCGACAGCCGTGTGGAGACTGTGGGCAAGGCTGCGGCTTATGGTGTAATGTCGGTCAAGACACAGGTGGACGAGCTCTGGGGTAGTTCCAAGGACGATGAGTTCAAGGAAGCTGAGGTGCAGCGTATCATGTCGGAAAAGGGAATGCTCACGGCGAACGAGCCCTCTGTCGGTGATATGTAATGCTTGGTATCAGCGGTATAGTCCGCATATTCGAGGAGATAGAACAGCGGCTTGTGAAGTCACTAAAACGTAACCTCGGACGGCATAAGGAAGAAGAGGAGCAGGAAGGCTTCAACTGGTCTGCATGGCAGGCAGAGAAGCTCAGAGCGTTGGAGAAGTTCCGCAGAGAGAATGCTGCGATCATGCAGGAGTACACCAAGCAGATAGACACCGAGACACGGCAGATAATGCAGGAGCAGTTCGATGAGGGCGTGAACGGTGTTGATGTACCTCCGGCTGTGCCTGTTGAGGAAGCACCGGCAGAGGTAAGTCCAGAGCCGCAGTTCTTCGGAGTTGACACCACGAAGGTGAACAAGCTCATTGAGGACGTGACCTATCTGGAGAAGAACGCCGAGACCGCAGCACTCAGGCTCACAGACGACGTCTACCGTCAGACCGTGAATCGTGTGCAGCTTGCAATGGGTACAGGCAGTATGACATTGCAGCAGGCTATTGACATTGCCGTGAATGACTTCCTCGATCAGGGCATCAACTGCATCGTCTACCGGGACGGACGGCGTGTGAATATCGCAGACTACGTCCGCATGGCGCTCCGCACTACGGCGACAAGGGCAGCGCTGCAAGGCAAGTCCGCAAAGTACAAGGCTCTCGGCTATGATACAGTGCAGGTCAGCAGCTACGGTATGTGCAGTAAGACCTGTGAGCCATGGCAGGGACGCATCTACATCGAGGATACGTTCAGCTTCTGGGACGGTGAAGTCAGGGAGCAGGGCGGCATCCTGTGGGGCAAGTCCAACTACTGCGGCAAGTGGTTCCCGCTGCTGAGCAGTGCCATAGAAAAGGGGCTGTTCCACCCTAACTGTCGCCACAGCATAAACCTCTGGCGTGACGGTGATCCGCTCCCCGAAAGCGTGGACAACTCCGACAGCGAGCGCCGGTACAAGCTGGAACAGCAGCAGCGAGCCTTTGAACGTGAGATCAGGAAGGCAAAGCGGAAGGTCAACGGCTTCACGGATCCGGAGAACGTCCGGAAGGCAAAGGCGGAGCTCAGACAAGCTCAGAAGGAGCTGAAAGACTTCATCGACAAGGTCAATGCCGAGGAGGGCGAGACTGTTCTCAGGCGTGACGAGGGCAAGGAGAAGGTGTATGAGGGCGAGGTAAAGCCTGAGTACAAGACCGAGCCGCCTGTCAGCGACGCACCTGTTCCAGAGAGTAAGGCTGTGGAGGTCACTATCAGCGAGCCTGAGAAGGCGGAGGGGGCTTATACTGATGAGAAGATACCAAAGTCTGACTCTCCAAACCTCGCAAAGCAGTTTGAGCCCTTTAACGTTGACATTGTTCCTTCGACTACCGACATTACCCCAGAGGCTCTGGAAGAAGAACTGAATAAGTCAGAAGTCGGTAGAGAAGTATTGCAGTACATTGAAGATGCCGAGATACGTCCTAAGTTGATATATGAACCTCAACAGCATGACAATAGAG
This sequence comes from uncultured Ruminococcus sp., assembly GCA_946413815.1. Lineage (GTDB taxonomy): Bacteria > Bacillota > Clostridia > Oscillospirales > Ruminococcaceae > Ruminococcus. Next base: position 7,355 of record CAMKMD010000082.1, on the reverse strand, counting down.
GACAGCAATGGGGAAACAGCATAGAGATATATGTTGACAATATCAGTAGTCCGCTTGTAGCAGCACAAACAGTTATTCATGAAATAACTCATCACAAATATGGAATTGGGAAATGTCAGTGGGCAGAAGCTGTTTGTATGGCTAAAGAAAAAATGCATAAAGAAAACCGAACATACTTGACAATTGCCGAAAAAAGGTATATAGTAGGATTAGCAAAGAAATTCTACGGTGAATACAACTGGAAGAAAGGAGGTACACAATATGGCAGACCTTTATGAAAACATTGGAAATAAACTTATATCTGGTGAAAAAGTGACTTGTCCGCAATGTGGGAAAGGTATTGTTAGCCCTTATCCAAGCAATATACCTCCTGAAAAAGCACATTGTTTTGAATGTTCAAATTCAGAATGTGATTTCATTGTGCATTTAGATCCAGCAATAGTAGTTGATTAAACCGCCCAGAAATGAGCGGTTTTCTTATACCCATTTGAAGGAGGTGAGGAGAATGGACGAGAAAGCCTTACAGATAGTCAGAGATTATATATTTGCACATCTCGACAAGACGGATACTGTTCCGCCTTTTGATGTATATATGGTCTGGAAGTGCAAAGCCTTGCAGAACTGGAAGTATCTTATCTCCAGTACACTGTGCGACGGTATGTACTATGAGCTGACATACAACGGCGACAAGAAGGAATGGTATCTCGACGCTTACAAGAAGTTCGAGAACGTTGTGATAAAGGAAGGTGAGTAAAATGTATACAAGAAGAGAGTTCAATAAAAGTGAGGCAGCATTGAGCAACGAAATCAAGTCAAAGCTCATCGAAGTAGAAGGGCTGCTCGATAAGCTCCCGAACTGCCGTGAAAAGAGTATGGCTTTAACTCATATCGAGGACGCTATGCTGCACAGCAACCTTGCAATAACTGAAACAGGTATCACGGAGGAATAATATGGAACTCAAAGACACGATAGAGTTTATGCAGTCCGAGGACTACAAGGAGCGGTTCAAGGCTGAATACTGGCAGCTCTCAATACGCAAGCAGAAGCTTGAAGCTATGCTTGCAAAGTGGGACGCAGGAGAACTGGACTTCACACCTACCTGCCCCAGAAGCATATATGACGGTCAGGTCAGGGCTATGAATGAATATCTTGCCTGCCTTGAAGCAAGAGCTGTTATGGAGCATATCGATCTTTAATAACGCTTACAAGCATTTGCGACCGACATGAATGTCGGCGGCAAGTGCTATTTTTAAATCCAGAAGGAGGTCTACAATGGAAAACGAGAAAACCACTCCCGCAGAGGAGAAGGACAAGAAGCCCGAGGCTGAGAAGGCGGAAGAGCCCAAGGCTGAAACAGCCAAGGAAACACCCTCAGAAGCCCCGGCACCTCAGGCAGAGGAAACTGCACCTGAGGCAGAAGAGACAGCCCCTGCGGCTGAATCTGAGTCGTCTGAGAGCGCACCCGAAGCAGCGCCTGACTATAAAGCTGAGAACGATGAGCTCCGTGCTGAGAATGCACGTCTGAAAGCTCAGCTGGAGGCTCACAACGCAGGCTTCAAGGGTGAGTACATCGAGGACGCTGTACTCATCGCCGAGAACGCTGCGAAGCGTGACGGCACCACCATCGTGGAGGCTTTGCAGGCAGTTGCAAAGAAGTATCCCGAATGGAAGCACACCACAGACGAAAAGGGCAAGAGCGGCTTCAAGGTAGGAGCTGACACGCCCAAGGAAGACAAAACAGCGGAAGACAAGAGCCTTGACGAGGCTTTCGGTATCCGCAGAAAAAAGTAAGAAAGGACTGATATTATGCCTAATACTATCAACTATGTTACCCAGTTTGACACCAAGCTGCGTGACCTCTACGGACAGGAGCTCACATCTGATGCTCTTTTCCATTCAAACCTTGACATCAAAGTAACCGGCGCCAAGGACATCAAGATCCCGAAGCTTACTGTATCTGGTTATAAGGACCACAGCAGAAGCAGTCTCAGCTTCAACAGCGGTTCGTACGCTAATGACTTCGAGACCAAGACTCTTGACCACGACAGAGATATTGAGTTTGGCGTAGATCCTATGGATGTTGACGAGACAAACACGATTCTGTCTGTCGCAAATATTCACAGCAGATTCGAGAAGACACAGGCTATTCCTGAGCTTGACTGCTACACATACAGCAAGGTCTACACTGAGGCAAGCCGTGTTGGCGCTACAATAAAGACATCTTCACTGTCTACATCAAACGTTCTCAGTGATTTCGATGATAACCTTGTAGCTCTGGAAGATGCAGGCGTTCCGCTTGACAGAGTGATCCTCTTCTGTACAGCTGCATACAAGAAGCTCCTCAAGGAAGCTACAGACATTCAGCGTACATGGAACGTAAACGGCAACAATGGTGCTATCAACAGAACTGTGCATACTCTGGACGATATAACAAAGATCGTCACTGTTCCTTCTGCACGTATGAAGACAGCGTTCAACTTCACAAACGGTTGTGTTGTGGCTGACGGTGCTAAGAACATCGACTATATCCTCATTGATCCGGAGTGCCAGGTATCAAGAGTTAAGTACAGCTACATTCATTTCTTCACTCCTGGAACAGACAGCCGTACAGCTGATAAGTACCTCTATCAGAATCGCAGATACAATGGTACCTTTGCTATTGACTATCTCATGGCACAGGGCTGTATCATCCACACAACAAACCCCTGACAAGTCTCACTGTTGAAGCCGAGAACAGTGAGACGGAGCTTTTCGGCGTAAGCGTAAGTGACATCCAGAGCGATGTGACGATCAGCAGCGGTAATGCTACCGGTACTTTAAAATATCTTGGTGCAGGCAATGCGATCACAAATAAGTGGGGAGCAGGTAACTTCATCGCACTTAAATTCAGCGCATCGAACTGGAGCAACTATACATCCGTAAAAGTTGGTCTTGAACCTTCTGTCAGCAGCGGACTCGTTGAGCTTATCAACGATCCAGACAAGAATGGCGTCTTCAAGGTAACAAACAAGGATGTCCAGCGCTTCAAGATCGTTGCTGTCGGAAGCAGCGGTGAGGTAACACAGTACATCAATCTCGATGGACTGACCTGCGAAACATCGTAAAGGAGGGATATAATGAAAGCAATCAAGGACAATAAGGTCTATACTGTAGATGCTGCAACAAAGGGTGAATACCTTGCAATGGGATATGACATCTATGATGACAACAATAACCTCAAAGAGCGCTCACCTTCAAGCACAGTGAGCCGCAGGGACTATGATGAGCTCCTTGCCAAGTACAATGCCCTTGCTGCTGAAAAGACAGTAGAGCAGACTGAGGCAAAAAAGAAGGGAAAGTCAGGCGGTGAGCCTGATGTATCTGGAACCAAGTGATTACCACGGCCATATCCCTGCCGATCAGCTTGAAAGTCGGTTGCAGAGAGCCTGCCGTGACATTGACAGCTTGACATTCAACAGGATAGTCAAAGCAGGTTTCGGAAATCTGACTGAGTTCCAGCAGAAGATTATCAGGGAAGCTGTACAGCTTCACGCTGATTTCTGCTACGATAACGCAGAGCTGATCGATAGCACGCTTGCTTCATACGCAATCAATGGCGTGAGTATGAGTTTTGACAAGTCGAAAATAGTTACAGAAAATGGCGTAACAACTTCAAATGAAGTTTATGGTCTGCTGATGCAGACAGGGCTTTGTTATAGGGGGCTGATGTGATGAAATATCCTCAGCTGGTACCGGACAGAGTATGTACTACCTCAATAACAGTGTACAGGGAGGACGGCCTCAACAGAGACGGTTCTCCTAAGCGCACTGAGATATTTGAGGGGAAATGTAATTATTCTGAAAAGGTTAAGCAGCGAATAACTGCCGATAAGCAGATAATAACGCTGAATGCAGAAGCACTTTTCAATGGTGATATTGCTCCTGATGTTGATAGCATCGAGGGCGAAGTGAATGTACTCCACGGTGTTCATCGCATAATTTATGCAAGCCAGAAGTGCAGAAATCCTGACGGAACAGTGAACTATACGCGACTGGAGCTGATCTGATGAAGGTATCTATAGATCTGAATCATAATGCTATACGAATGTTAGAAAAGGCTGCTCTTGCGGCAGCAGCAGAGGTATTGGAAGTACTGTATACCGATCTTGTTGCATCACAGACGATGCCATTTGATACTGGTGATATGCAGAACAATCAGACCTTTGTTGAAAGCACTGAAACAGGAGCAGTACTGATAACAGGATCCCCTCAGGCAAGACGCTTGTACTATCACCCTGAGTACAATTTTCAACTTGGGAAAAATGCTAATGCAGGTGCATACTGGCTTGAACCATACATCAATGGAAGCAAGAAAGAATTCGTGCAGACAGAGTTTAAGGAAATATTCAGACGGAGGACAGGTATATGAACTATCTAACACTGCTTGAAGTAGCTGATCTGCTGTCGGAACAACTCACATTTGAATATGTGACGGCCGGCGCGGCAGACAGCAAGCTTACTGAATCTATCAGTGTGTATCAGCGCAGTGAGTTCATGCCGCGTAAGTGCATAGGAACAGAGCCGAGTTATGAGACGGCAAATATTAGACTGTTGATCAGGTGGGGAAAGAATCCCACTCAGGCAGAGTCAAAGGCATCGGAAATCGGCGAAATTATGCAGACGCTCCGGGAAACACCGACAGCTGCACACATCATTAAATACACGGATGTTAAAGCGATCCATGCTATAGGAAAAGACGAAAAGGGCGTCTGCGAATATGTCGTAGACGCTGATATTATCTATTCAGAAAGGAATGATCTTTAATGCAAGATAATACAGTTACAGGAGTATATCCCTGTTATGAAAACCAGTTCAGTATCGATATAACAGGCGGCGACGGTGCGACAGCTGCCAACAATAAGACAATTGCAGATATGGAATCCTTCTCAGTATCCATTGACGGCAACGTTGAGGAGTGGAACCCATATGATACTGAAGGTTGGACACGTCGTCTTGTAACAGGTAAGGCAATCACCATATCAGTTAACGGCAAGCGCAATGTAGGCGATGACGGAAATGATTATATCGAAGGCCTTGCAACGAAGACAGGTCAGGATTGCAGTACTACGATCACATGGAATTTCCCGAGCGGTGCAAAACTCGTTATGCCTTGCGTAATCAACGTAACTGAGTGGGGCGCAGGTGAGTCAAGAGCAGTCGCTCCTCTTGCCTTCGATGCAATGAGTGACGGTAAGCCGACTTTTACGCCAGCGACCTGACGGAAGCTGCGCCGTCTGAGCCGCAGGAAGAATCCAGCAGCACCGAAGAAGAAACAATAGAATCAGAGTCCGATCCTGAGTGATCGGGCTCTGCCCATAAATGGAGGTAATATATGGCTAAGATGTATACACTTGACAAGAAACTTCTCATAGGCTCTCCGGAGATAGCTATAGGTGAAAAGCTTTATCCGGTAGACAACAGATATAAAACAGTAAGAAAGGTCATGAAGCTTTTTAACGGCACGAAGGGCAAGAGTGAGCAGGAAATGAGCGCTGATGACATTGATAAGATAGATGAGATGTTCAAGCTTGCGTTCGGTGATAAGGCAAAAGAGATAGATGAGCTTGATCTTACCTTCGCAGCAGCAATGGAGCTCATTGATATGACTATGGACGCTATGACCGGCGGAGATCCTGAGACCTATGAGCAGCGTAAAGCTGAGAAGAAAGAGGATAAGTTTCGCAGCGAACAGTGAAATATGGTATGATCCGGAACATGACCGTGATCTGATAGTTCAGTCTATAGCAAAGCAATACGGTATTCTTCCGTCTGCTCAGGAAGAGCTTCCTTATGGGGAGTGGGCGGTCTTGGTAAGCGGAATAATGGAAGATACACCGCTTGGTCAGACTGTTCTCATCAGGAAGGAAGAGGACCGGAACAGGCTGAAGAACTTCACGAAATATGAACATCGTATTCGCAATGAATGGCGCAGTTTTATCTCTCAACAGAAGACTGAACGCGATAAAATGCGTCCTGAGGAATATGCAGTTAACTTTGAAAAAATGTTTGCATCGATGTTCAAATAGAAAAAAGGGGGGTGGAAGAAATGCCAGAAGGTAATGCAATGTCAGTAGGCAATATATCACTTGATCTGGTGATACGCAATAAGATTGGTCAGCAGCTTGACAAAATCAAACAGAATGTATCTGCAAACGCTGAGAATATCGGCAGAGCAATTGAGGCAGCGATAGAAAAGCCAATGGAAACAGCCGGTAAAGCTGCTGCTGATACAGTAAGCAAGGCAATGAAAAAAGCAGAAAAAGCCGTCAGCGAAGCTGAACTGAAAATGCCGGAACCAGATTTCACATTTGATGGAACAGGTGCGGTACGTGATCTTGATGACCTTATAAATGATGCTCTGAACAAGCAGAAAAGAAGTGTTGATGTTGAAATCACTCCACGCATTGATACAAGATCCGGTTCGGACTATGTAAACTATGACCGGAATAAGATCGCAAAGGAGATCGAAGCATTAGAACTTGAAGCTGCTAAGGCGTCAGAACGAGCAGGCAAGAAAGCTAAAGCTCCTGTTGATTCTGTAACCAAAGCTCTTAAAGATGCTGAATCAGCATTCAGTGATTTTGAAAATCAGTTGAGTTCATCCAATGGGCGCCTGGAAGCCCAGCTGTTGAATCTTACAGCTAAATATGAGCGGTTAAAGCAGAAATGGGTTGAACTTGCCGGAAGCGACTATGACAGTCCTCAGCTTGTAAGTCTTGAGGCACAGATAATTTCAACTGCAAATACAATTGATAAGCTGCAAGAAAAGATAAACAAGACTGCTGATGAGACCACAGAAACGGTCAAAAATAAGCTTGCTGAGATAGGTAAGTATAATATCAGTGCAGAGCCGGCAGAACGTCTGAGGCAGGAGACAGAGCTTGTAAATACTCAGATGGATCTTCTTCAGAAAAAATGGCAGGAACTTTCAGCAGCAGAACCATCCGATAAGATCAATTCTGAACTCTTATCTGTTGAGAAGCAAATAATCAGCACTCAGAACAAGCTTGACAGACTCAGAAGCAAAATGTCAGATCTGAATACTCCTGTAGCCGGACCTGTGACAGAGCACATTGATGAGGCTATTGGAAAGACGAGCAGAGCAGCTGACCGTGCAGGTAAAAGAATAAAGAAGAGCTTCGGCTCGGCATTCGGGCACATTACCTCAGTTGGAGGTAAAGCTACATCTGCACTCAGCAGACGTTTCGCAGTGTTCAGCCGTTCGGCAGGTGCAGCAGTCAAGCCGGTTGTAAAGCTTGGTACAGCACTGAAGAATACATTCAGACGTGTATTCCTCATGGCTGGTATCTATGCG
>CAMKMD010000081.1 GCA_946413815.1 uncultured Ruminococcus sp. | reverse complement strand
GTATCCCTGCGGAGGAGATCGCATATATCCACGATGCGAAAACCGAACAGCAGAAAGCTGATCTCTTTGATAAAGTCCGCAGCGGAGAAATCCGTGTGTTGCTCGGTTCAACCGCCAAGATGGGTACAGGTACTAACGTGCAGAAAAGGCTTATTGCCGTCCACGACCTCGATATACCGTGGCGACCGGCAGATCTGGAGCAGCGTGCCGGAAGAATCATCAGACAGGGTAACGAGAACAAGAATGTTCAGATCTTCCGCTATGTCACCAAAGGCACGTTCGATGCCTACAGCTATCAGACGTTGGAGAATAAGCAGAGGTTTATCAGTCAGATCATGACGAGTAAGACTCCTGCGAGAAAATGTGAAGATGTGGACCAGCAGGCACTCACTTATTCAGAGATCAAGGCACTCTGCACGGGTGACGAGCGCATCAAGGAAAAGCTGATGCTTGAAAATGAAGTGAAGGAACTGAGGGTACTTGCTGCGGAACACCGCAACACGGTATTTGAAATGGAGGACAAGATCGCTCGTTTTCCTGAACAGGAGCAGAAACTCACTGCTATCCTCGATGATCTTCATACTGACCGTGAAGCTCTCCGAAAACTCCCAATTGATCCCGAACGCAAATTGCCCGTATTCAAGATCACCATTGGTGAAACTGAGTACACCGATAGAAAAGAAGCTGCTAAGGCTCTTGAAGATGCTGTGTTGGCTATCAAGTATGCCGATACACCTGTGAAAGTAGGCTCATTCCAGGGCTTTGAGCTGAGTGTGACGGTAAACAGCAACATGATGGGCGGCGGTATGTCGGCTTGCCTGCAAGGTGCCGCTTCACATACTACAAAGCTGATCGAGAGTTTTGCCCATAACCTGAACCGTCTTGAAGCTGCCCTCTACAACATTGACGGCAGAATAGAGCGTACTCAGGCTGACCTTGCAAAGCTCAGGCTTGACCATGAAGAAGCCAAAAAGATCGTAGCAGAGCCGTTCCCGCAGCAGGAGGAGCTTGACAGTAAAGAGGAAAGGCTGAAAGTTCTGACCGATGAGCTGAATCAGGCAGCTATCGAAGCCAAAAAGAACGCTCCTAAGCGTGACAAAACCTGTTACTTTGAAAGGGCTAAGATGAAGCGTGATGCAGCTCGACTTGCTAAAAAGCCGAGAACTACGAAGGATAAGCCTAAGAGTAAGGATAAGAAGCAAGAAATAGAATAATTAACTTTGAACCCAGTGGATTCAAAGTTAATATAATATGTACTATTAGTATCAATAATAATTCGCTGTATCAAATATATATCTTTCTTATGCAAGATTGATGATTCTTCTATTTTTACATTTTGATAGCAAGGAACAATATAATATACATGATATTGGTACCGACTGATAAAAAGCAAAGGCGTATTTTCATGGACTCATGATGACCACAGAGGGTGAGGAGCGTGACCGAGCAGAATGTATCTACATTCAGCTCACACATGGACTGTCGGAGTGTTCGGACGAGGATGAATAATCACAAAAAGGCTTTGCAGAATGCAGAGCCTTTTGCTATGTCCTGCGGCGAACGGAAACAGCCCTCAAAGCTGTCCGTGATGATTATGGGGAAAAGTATCCGCTGAAATAGAAAGCAGGCTCAAAGCAATCTCCGAGCTATTTTGGCAATTAAACATAACACAAACACCTCTGTTCATTACGAGCAGAGGTGTTCTTAGCTTATTCAAAAGGTGATATTGTTATATTATAGGTACTGCCTTTGATATATGATGGATCGTTTTCAAAATCAGAAGATGATGATGAAAAAATATCCGAAGGATCAAAGTCTGGTCCAGGACGTAGACCTTCTATTTCTATTTTAAGTCCAGTATCCACAGTAAGGTATCCTTCTTCATCGTACCAATGAAATCCATCTATACTACCGTCAATAAGATTCGTATACTGAATTCCTCTTTTACCTGGATAGAAAGAACCATACTGATTTACAAGTCTTAGTACACGCTGTTTCTGATTACTCTTATCATATTTTTGTCCATAATTATTATATGTTAGCTCCATACCGTGTTTACCTTCAGAAACCTCAGCTTCAACGTGAAGAATACGGATGCCATTTCCGCTTGATATATCATTATTAGCTTCGGCTGTTACATATTCAATTAAAAAATACTCACAGAGATAGTTGTCAACAGGATTTTTCGGTATCAAAATGCAGGACGGTGAATATTGCATAGATGTTAATGAAAAATCTTGTGTTCCGCCTGAATATACCTGTATCTGATCTTCTGAGAGCCAACCGAGGAGCAACTTGGAGCAAGCGGAAAGATCACTGCTGCCTTCATCCATAAGCTCGTTACCTGCTGGTCCTGTTAAACCATCATTCTCGTAAGTCTCATCTTTTGTATACTTGTAATAATCAGGCAAACCCATTGCGTGTCCGAGTTCATGAGCCATTTTAGTAATAAAATCAGCGCATTCATTTTGATTATAAACAACTAAGCAGTATTTACCAACATCCAGTTCATCATACTTTTCTTTGCTGGTTACAGTCGTAGAGAACGCCCACCAATCAGGCTTTCCGTCTGCATCATTATCTATTTCAATGGCTGCGTCAGGAAGGACAATAGCAATAGAATCTATGGTTTTATCATTATCTGCATCGTAATCATGGTAATCAAGCTGTTCATCGTATGCTGATAATATTTCGCCAACAAGTGAACGAGCGTCATCGTCAGCATACCAATCAATAGGATGTTCCGCTGTATAGGTAAAGACATCGCCGGTCAAATGTAGCTTTCCATAGGAAGATCGCTCATAATAAGCAGAAATACTTTCTTTTGGGAACAATTCGGAGTCAGAATCAACAGAAGCGAAGAAATTATCCTGCAATTTATTGGAAATATCTTTACTTGTGAATGTACAGTCAGGAAACTCGACAGCGAATACGGGAATTCTATCTGTTCCAAGAGAAGGCAGAGTTGGATTGATTGCTTTGATTGGAGGTTCATTTGATTTGCTTTCAGGATATAGCTTTTGGAGCAATGCTCGCTTCATTAAGCATAAATCAAAGACATTCAAGCATTCGTCATCGCAATAGTTTGCAGCTCTCCAATTCGCAAGATAAGTATCTGGCACAGCTAAAAGCCATTTTTGAAGCAATACAACATCTGCTACATCAAACGAGCCATCATCATTCACATCTCCCGTAGCCTCCACAGAATCAACTTGTGAAGGTGCTACTTCAGTTTGTGGATTTTCAGTTACAGCATTAGCGGCAAATGTCGACATCGAAGTAAGAAGAGCTAAAGCCAAACATAAAGATATAGATCGTTTAAACATATGATAACACCCTTTCACTCTTAAGAAGAATTCTAACAAATACACGTTACCACTATATATACTATAGCATACATTTCCTTTAAAGTCAATCTCTGAGAATAGTGTGAACACAAATCGGAAATGATGTAATTTCAACAGCATATCACGGCGGTGTTTGATTATAATATTATTAAATAAGCGCCCCTTAATACATTTCTGTATTAGAGGCGCCGTTTTGCTTAATCAAACAGATTGCATATTTCAATTATTGTAGCAATATCCTTACAATAATCTGAATCTTCAAACTGCAAATATTCAGATTTGCCTATGTTATTAAGTGCGGGTGCAATTAAATAACCATACTTTTTCTGTAGAACTTGACATTCCTCCATGGTAATATCTGAACCATATTTTTCAACGGATTCAGAGGCAAGTTCATACTGTTCTTTAACGTCATTATAATATTTATCAGGTTTTGAATAAAATACATTAAGTTTGAGAGTATTAGTTATGATGAATTGAGCTGTTCTTGAATCGAAGTTTTCGTAACCATCATGTGTTGCTATATCAAATATCTGATCATAGTATGGAATAGATGATGTGATAAGTTTGGATGCAGCTCCCTTTCCGTCATCTGTAATTACATAAGAAATTGATTCATAATTAGGAATTGTCTCTGTGTACTCATCTATCTTTTTTCTGTAATTCTGATAAATTAGGGATAATTCGTTAGAGCATTTCTTTTTCTCAATTTGAGATTGAACAGACTGTTTGGAATTGTTCGAGCTGAAAAGGATGTCAATGTAATCATAAGAATATGTGTTCGGATTCCATGTCTTATACATACTGTCATAATAAGTGTTGGTTGCCGGATTATAAACTATAGAACTGTTGTTATTAGATATTTTGTTGAAGTAAATAAGCGGCGAGCCATAATTGATCGAACTCGTAAATGGGGAAGTACTTGAGCTATGGATTACTTCCAATTGCCCCCATTTTGAATTGATTTCAATTGGTGTTCCGTCTGCGCTCCAGTCAGTTACTTTTGCAAAATGAAGAATTCCATTCTCACCAAGAGAAGAATCGTATTTACCATAAGCAATTACATGGGCGAAGTTGTGATTAGTTGTTGTATTTTGAGTGTAACCTTCACCATAGAACCAATATGTGACAGCTGCACCTGTTGCGTAGTCGCCAAATGGCCATAACCATCCATTATCTTCTTCATGAACTGCATATGAAAGACAATTATAATTGTTCTGAGCAACATTATAGCCTGCACGAGTTTTTGAAGAAATAAAAGAATTGATTTTAGGCGATGTATAGTAAAATGTAGAATCACTTGATGCATATTCTGAGAGATACCAACCAAGAACGTTGCAATGAATAGCTTTTTGTGAATGTGTATCGTCAGTATGAGTTATATCAAACTTTAAGTTGTTTTTAAGAAACTTGCCTGTGCTCGGATCATAATAAGGTGCTAATCCATTTATGTATCCTGTGTAAAGCGATTCTCCACTTGTAACCGTTACATCAGGAGAATAGTTATGATCAACCAACAGGTAAGAACTGGGACCATCACTTCCAATATAATGACCGGTATAATCCACTTTAATGTTGTTAAAGCTTTTATTAGAGGAAACAGTAAAATTGTAGGTAGTGTATTTTTCTAAAAACGAACCATCTTCAACACCCGTAACCCAAACCTGTGCTGCATGAGCCGTCACAGGTGCAACAAGTATTAAAGACATGGCAAATGAGAGAACCGATGAAATAACCGCTTTTGTTTTTATCATAATGAAACCATCCTTTCCTATCATATAGCTTATTGAAAATAAACATTTTTAATTATAGCGCACTGGTATCATATCCTTTCTTTGTTGAAGATGAGTATATTATACATCAACATTTAACTGATGTCAATATCTATTGTTTAAATTAATAATTTGTATTTGGATAATAAATTTGGTGATGAATCTTAAATCTTTTATAGTTATAATTTGATGTTTTGCGGAGCTTTTAAGGTGATTAAGTACAAATTTCTGCCTATTACATAATAGATCCATCAGTTATAGTAATAATACTATCACACTGATGAGCTATTTGAATGTCATGGGTTACAATAATAATTGTCTTCCCTTCATTCTTACTCAATTCCTTCAACAGTGAAATCACTTCTTTTGAAGTCCTAGAATCCAAATTACCTGTTGGTTCATCACAAAGCAAAACATCCGGATTGTTTATTAATGCTCTTGCAATTGCTACACGTTGTTGCTGTCCACCTGATAACATTGACGGATAATGCTCAAGTCTGTCAGCAATGCCAAGTTTTTCTGATAAAGCTATAACTGTATTATTGCTTTTTGGGGACTTTATGATATAATGCGGAAGAAGAATATTTTCTTTAGCAGTTAGCTCTGGAATCAAATTAAAAAACTGAAATATAAAACCTATTTTTTCTGAACGGAATTGAGAAAGCTTTGTGTCATTCATCTTAAGAATATCTGTATTTTGAAAAAACACGCTTCCCTTTGCATCAGAGTCAATTCCACCAAGTAAATTTAATAAAGTTGTTTTGCCACTTCCAGAAGCTCCAATTATTGCCGTAATCGAACCTCTTTCAAATTCAACATTTACATCATTAAGAGCATTAACCATAACAGATCCGTTATTGTATATTTTACAAAGGTTCACCGTACGCAATAATATGTCCATATATATCACTCCTTATTTATTTTAGATAACTCATTTATTAAGTTGTTCTTGAACTGCTTTTTTTGAATTATATAAACAGCGACAATACTAAAAACCACTATTAAGCATGATAGTAGAATAAAAATCTGATACCAACTTGGAACCCACATTTCCTCGCCTAAGAGATATTCATTTTTGAGATTTCTAAGTGCATCTTTCACCTTGTTTATTTCTTCTTCTTTACCAAAAGCGTTGTAAAGCTGATTGCGTTTATCTATCAAATCACAGTAAGAAGAATACTTGTTTTTTAATATCATTCGGTAAAAAAATATACCAACACCACTTATAAACGAACTGATTAGAGGAATTTTCAAATAGCTTGCAATGATATATTTTGTAATTTTATTCTTCTTAAGTCCCAAACATCTTAATATCGCAAACGAACTTGACTTTGTTTTCAAAGAAAGATTAAGTATATTGCCAAACCCAATAATAAAAATTATAAACAGAAGGATAAACAATATTATAATTGTAAGATAATTGAAAACAAATTGATATATAGCCTTCCTTTTTAGCTCAAAGATTGTAGTTTTATTAATAAGTCCTGCTTCTGCACCAATTGATGCTATAGCTGATTCTACATATTTTTCATCGGAATCCCCTGATATTAGAACCTTATCATATTTAGAATTATATATTCCAAGCTGATTGGCGTATTCTCCTGTAATGAGAAGAAATCCAGAGTAATTCTTTAAATCGTTTACGATATTTCTTATAATACTACTATTCTCGATGTTTTGAGGATTCAATTTCATACTACCGTTTATTTCAAAATCAGTAGAAATCCTGTTTTCCGGCACCCATCCAGTACTATCTGCCTGAAATGAATATAAACAATAAGTATTATTTTCATTAAATTCCTTGCCATCACCAAATATAGACACCCAGACCGCTCCATCAGAAATATTATTTTCGCTGCTTATTGTAGCGAATTCATTTAACGCATCTTCATTGACAATAATACATGGTATGGAGTATAATGAATCGGGCTTAAATCCAAGTATTTCACAATAGTCTGCTGGAATAGCATTTGATTGGATAATATTGTTTGTATAATTTTCTTTTCTAACAACAAGACTAAACCAGTTACTCCAACATAATACTCGCTTAGCACCATTTTCTTTCATTTTTTCTACATCTGTTTCGGATAACCCATAATTTATATGTGGTGAAAGATATGCAGCTGTTCCCAATGTGTCTCCAGTCTCTAATAATGCATCAAATCCATTTTCTTTTAAATCTAATTCATCAAGAACTTCATATGTTTTTGATGAATTGTTTATGTTTAAAGTTGTTTGTGAAACAACTGTATTTCCTTTGTTAATGGGGGTACAGTATAAATAACCAACTACACAAATAAATAGTACAGAAGATAGCGAGACGATTTGCAGAACTGTTGTACCTTTTTGTGACAAAATTCGATTAACACTTCTATACAATGAATTCACTTTAGTGTGATACATATAATGCTTGGTATGGTGAGCAGCACTAAACGTGAAGACGATTTTCAGTATAATAATTACATAAGAGATCGTTATAGTTATAAGCTCTACCAAAATTGCCAAACTCATCGGTTGAATGGTTTTCTGCTCAACAATCCATTCAACATTATACCCCTTAAATGCTGGCAACTTAAAACATGATACTTGAATGTGAACAAGTCCCTCGTATAATAATATACCCAAGCAGATACCTATTATAGTAGCGATAAAAAAGAATATAATCATTTCAATAAAAAGTAGCCGCACTATCCTTTTCTTTGAATAACCAACACAACGCATAAGTTGAAAAGAATTCATTCTATTCTGTAATACAATGGTAAGACTTGAAAACATTGAGATAATTGAGATCAGCATGCTAAATAATGTGATTATCTTAACCATTTTAAGCTTTGGAGATATTTCAATGTTATCTTCATCTTGAGACATAGCTATTATTTGAATTCCATGTCTTCTTCCGTTTCCAGAAATGCTATATCCACGTTCAAAACACTCATGATTTAATTCGTATTCTTCTGGAAAAACATTATCATCATTTGATAGTGCCATTCTCTCTCCGTTTTTAAACTGAAATAATATGTTATTGTATCCATTATTGATTATATTTGCATCCTCTTTTGATAGAATGACTCTTGGATCACAATATTCATAACCATTTATAGGATTTTCAAAGGTTGTCCTATCGACATCATCAATTATTCCTACAATAAGATATTCATTTGTTACGATTTCATTTTCATTGAATGTGTGAATATCCAAGATAATACTATCACCATATTTTGTAAGAGGAGATATTGTTTGTAAAACATTTTTAGTTAAAGCTATTTCGCCCTTAGAATTGGGGAGTCTTCCTTCAATAATTGGGTAATGAGCAAGTTCTTCTGTCTGTTTATCGTTAAAAGCACCGACTGTTGCTGAAAAATCGCCATTCTGAATTCTACCAACACAATAAATATCTCCAATAATATCCACCACTTTTGAAGTTTTAATTAGATTGATTGTATCAGAATCAACATTCCTATATTCAACATCAAATGCACCATCAACATCATAATATGAGTGGAGATCGCGACGAATTTCTGTACGTTCTAAGTACCCTGATACCAACAGCATAATAACTAAAAAGAATGCTGAGATAATAACTGATAGTAATTCACGTTTGTGCTTTTTCCAATATTTAAGTAAAAAAACAAAATCTTTTGACATATGATCACCTCTTACCAATTCTAAGATAGGCTGTACTGTTGTTAATCAACAGTACAGCCTATGCTGATTATTCGAAGTCTTAAGTTGTCTGTGTTACACCATCAATATTACTTATGTATATCGAACCAGAAGTTGATTCATAACCTGTTGCAGGGCAAACAGTAATGTAATATGAACCTGCTGCAAGGGATTTATATATGTACTGAGTTGGAATTGAGTATTCAGGAATTGCTATTGATACAACAGCATTAGCGTCTCCATATTTATAGATTTTTACACTGGCTGCGCCGCTTGTGCAATTGCAAAAACTAATAGTAACAGATTTACTTGTATTAAGTGAGAAACCTTCTGGAAGGGTTGTTACACTGTGTATATTAGACCATGAATAACCATGACCTAATCTTGAGCTTTCTTCCGTATCGAGATTATATTCAATTGACACCTGAGTATCAATATCTTCAGCAGCACTTGCTGAAAATGCGCCTATGCTTCCTGTTACACACATAGCTGATGCAACAACACCAATTAGTATTTTTTTCATTTTATTAATCATAGTGACCATCCTTTCTGATTAAAGAACATTCGATTTTGCCGTTTTTTTATTCTTACACTTTCCTGCGAACAGAATTGCAGATACCATTATAAAAGTCCAAGTTACGCAATATGCAATTTGCATCCATCTTAGACTTAAACTGATTATAAGCAATATACTTTCAATAACAGTGATCAACAATGTTCGATTCTTGTATACTCTTAACTCTATTTTCTCAAGAGGCTTATTATTGTCCTCAACTGGAGCCAGTATACAAATAATAGTAATTGAAAACATAAGTGTGATGATACAAATAAAGCTCGATAGAGTAATATGCTTTATAGCCAAAAGAATTGTACTCATCAATAGAATTGAATAAACATAGCATCGACCAGCTGTTTTAGCATGATAACCTCCTGCATTACTTCTTAAAGGGATAAATAACAGTGTAAAAAGTAACGCTTGCCAAAACACACCAAAACCTAAACCGAGTACTATAGTGGAAGCAAAGTTAAGGATTACCATAAATCCTTGTTGTAAACCATATCGGCAAATTTCATAATGCTCATCATCAATTGTATTATTATCTTTTAGATATTTTGCGATTTTGTTTGCAATAATAGCAAACATTAGAATCTGCGAAGCTTCTTTGCGGATTCAGGCAGTTCGTCCTGATGCATAATATATATACAAGTAGAGTTAGCTACAAGCGATGTAACTACCATAGCAAACGCTGCCAATGCACCAGAGTATCTCTTGATCCAGTTTTTCAAGCTTCTCACCCCCCTTGTTCGATTTTCTTTTGGCAATTGTATTATACCACAATCAAATAGGGAATTTGATTATTTTACGAAACTTACAGATTGTATATCGCAAACTAAAATTTAGCATAAGTAAAGTAAGACTTGAATCGAGAAAATACCGCCATTATGAGTGATTTTTAACAATCCATTATAGTGTTCAATTGCTTTTTTTACATTTTGCAATCCATAACCGTGATTCGTAGCATCTGTTTTTGAACTACAAATTACTCCATCTTCATACACGATATCTCCCTTGTACGAGTTCTGTATAAGCATTAACAATCTTCCTTTGGTGTATACGATACGTATTCTTAAAACTTTATCCTTACGAGATTCCATTGCTCGTAATGCTTCAATTGAATTATCAAGGAGGTTAGTTAAAATTGTTACAAAGTGAACAGTATCTATATTTATCATTTGAGGAACAAAAATTTCTAATTCTGTTTTGATTTCCATATCTTTTATAGTAGATAATTTATAATTGATGACACTATCAATTATAAAATTCCCAGTGTTTACAACAACGACTTCTGACATTATATTGGATTTTTTCAATTCTTGCAGATACAATATGGCTTCCTCATACTTTTTGGCTTTCAAATAGCCTTGTATCATATTAAAATGATTTTGGATGTCATGTCTGAATGCTCTGGTATCTTTTAGCGACTCGTCCATAGATTTCAATTGATTGGAATAAAATACGTTTTCTTGCCTTATGGCTGCTGTTTCCATTTTTTCTTCA
Source organism: uncultured Ruminococcus sp. (assembly GCA_946413815.1). Lineage (GTDB taxonomy): Bacteria > Bacillota > Clostridia > Oscillospirales > Ruminococcaceae > Ruminococcus. The sequence goes on along the minus strand of CAMKMD010000081.1, from coordinate 4,621 downwards.
TAATATACTGAAATCTTATCGTACATTGTAAAAGTCAATACATTAGTAAAAATTAAAATTCCCATTGAAAATAATACAATTGTTTTAGTAACCCCACTAATGCTCATTATCATAGCACCAATTACCATAGAGGATGTTGGTATAAGAACTGTTGCAAATAGATACGCCATTGGAGGAGCGTGATTTCCTTTATAAAAACTCCTATTTTCTAATATAAGAACGGCAAGAAATGTAATCACTTTACATAGCAGTAAACCAAATATATGATTATACTCACCTCGGATTAAAGGTTGAATAATAATTCTTCCTGTAATAGCTGAAGAAAGGAGTTCTCCAATAAATAAAATAAAACAATAAAATGCTATTAATAAAAGCGATCTGGTTACTTCGTTTTTATACGAAAAAGCTATTGCTGATATAGCAAGAATTGTTGTTATTAAATTCACTATAGGTATATCTATCAATACAGAAGTAAGAGTTATTGCCACGCCATATATGACATATAGCGTTTTAGTTAAAACAGGACTCTTAATTTCTGAGTTAAATATAGAAAAATATTTTTTGGAAATAAATACTGTAAAAATATTAGATAAAATTAATGCTATCTCATATGTATTAAGGTTTAATAGTTTCAAAATTTCCACCCCGTTTCTTCAATATCATTTTCAAGTTGCCATTCACGAATGGTCTTTCTTTTTGACTGAGCAATCGGAATAACTTTACCGTCGTCGATGGTTATCAATTCGTATTCGTATTTTTGAATATGCTTACTATTTACTAAGTATGACTTATGGACATTTAAAAACTTTTGAGATTCAAGTAAAGATACTAATCGATCCATTTTATCATAGAATTCAAAATTATCTTCTCCCGTATGAAGTATAATTTTGTGATCGCAACTTTCAAAATATAGAATATCTTTCAATGGAACTCGATAGAGCTCTCTGCCAGTTTTAAAGGCAAAAATCTCTTCACTTATCTTCAATCTCTTAAGAAATTTCTTAAATGCAAGAATAAGTTTTTCTTTATCAATAGGTTTCAGTAAAAATGTTATAGGATCAAAATCGAATAAATCTATGGCATACTGTCTGTGAGATGATATGTAAATGATTTCAGTTGTTTCATTCTTTAACGTCTCCCTAAGAAATCTACTAACATCAATGCCGCTCTTTTTCCCGATTTCTATATCAAGGAAAATGCAATCAAAATATGCATTTTTTAATCGCTCTATAATTTCAGTTCCACTATAGAAGGAATCAAATTCAATGCCTATCCCATTATTTTTAGAAAACTTATTTAAAAAGTTTTCTATTGATTCACAAATTACATCTGCATCATCGACAATTGCGATTCTAATCATTTGTCTCATCTCCTAATTCCAATCAGTGCAACTTGATTGATTATTCTCTCTGCATTTCCAATTATACCAAAACAGCTAAGAAAAAGCAATGGTATAATACAACTGAGAAGTAGTATAATAGAATTAATCGTTTTTCGCAAAGTTCAGTCTTTTGCGATGTGATACTATTATTGCTTAGGAGTTGATGATGTATGGCAAAATATAATGTTTATCATCGTAAAGATGGACGCTGGGAAGGACGTATTTCACGTGGTAGATGTGAAGATGGTAAACGAAAATATCAGTATATATTCGCAAGATCCAAATGTGAAGTACTAAGAAAAATTGATATTATTTTAGGTAATGAGCAGAATATCAAATGTACAAAATCTTTTTGTGAGATTTTTACTGAATGGAGTAATAGTGTCCGCCACAGAATTAAAGAATCAACATATGCAAACTATCAAATGAAAGCAGCTAAACATCTTTTACCTAACTTTGGTGAAAAGTTTATAGATTGTCTTGAATCGAATGAAATTAATTGTTTTATTCAAATGAAACTACAAGAAGGTTTATCAAGCCGCTATGTTTCCGATATTATAATCCTAATGAAAACAGTTTTTAAATATGCTGTTCAGGTATATAACGTCTTTAATCCTATGGATAATATCACCTTACCTAAGAAGAAAAAAACTGAAATTTCGCTTCTTGATGATATAGAACAAGCCGAATTGCAAAAATATATTAGTAATCATCCGAATTATGCAACACTTGGTACAGCACTTGCTATCACAACAGGTATTCGTATAGGAGAATTATGTGCGCTTCAATGGTGCGATATTGACCTGAAAAAACGTGTTTTAACCGTCAGAAAGACTATGCAAAGAATTCAATGTGATAAAGGAAACTCAAAGACAAAGCTCATCATCACCGATCCGAAAAGTGAATCTTCAAGAAGAAGTATACCTATTCCGGATTGTATGATGGGCTTTTTATCTGATTTCAAAGGTCGAGATGATGAATTTATTCTAACAGGAAGAACAAAGCCAATAGAACCTCGAACAATGCAGTATCGTTTCAAAACTATCTTAAAAAACGCAAATTTACCGTCAGTTCATTTTCATGCTTTACGCCATTGCTTTGCTTCATTCTGTATCTCCTTGGGCTTTGACATAAAAGCATTAAGTGAATTACTTGGACACAGTTCTGTTGAAATAACGCTCAATAGATATGTGCATTCTTCTTTTGAACAGAAAAGAGCATATATGAATAGAATTAATATGCCACTTCTCGCAAAAGACTGAACTTTGCGAAAATATGATCTGTAGAAATTTGTTGATAATGCATTTATTATTATTTTATCACAAATTATGACAGGGGCTTCGTAATTAACGAAATTTACAGTTTTGATAGCGTAAAATAAAGTAAAATATTGTTATCGTGTTCTATTGCAGCAAATATTCATTAGATACCATATGGCATAGAGACCATGTCCCCGAAACTTATCACATGATTATTAGTAAATTACTTGTTGTATGGAGAAACAGTAGTAATACCAAACGGTTGTAAACTCCTGTCCATTTACTGAAGTAGGTTCTGTTCTTTTAAGGTGAGTAATAGGCTTGTACGTAATTATAGCGAGTGCATTTAATAATTAAAATTTCAGAAATATAATTATCGGTTTAATTGGGGCGAGATTGCATCACGAATAGTAAAAATTCAAATTCATTTATGCGTTCACTTTAATTTGTTATAGGCAGTCGAACCTGTCCACTGCCCTAAACAACTTATAGTATAAGCCTGGCAATTTCACAAACTGTCATTTAATATTTCGCTGACATAAGTCATCATCTAAAATAAAAAGCAGATACTCCCATAATCTGGGCGTATCTGCCGTTGAGACAACAATCACCATTTTTCCGTTTTCTTCAAAAAATCGAAGCATCTTGGATACTTCTTTTCAATATCCTTCGTCAAAGGATTCTGCTTTACTTCCTCTATTGTGTGGATACCGAGGAACGCAAGAATATCCAGTACATCCGTCTGATCTGTAATTCTTGGTACTAAGCCGGCAAAGTGGATCGCACGGACTTTCAGCAGGAGCAGACTTTGTATTTTGGCTATATACAGCTTGATATTGGAATAGCTGTCATCGGTTATCCATTCGAGCTTACCAATAATATCTGTCACCTCAGTGAGCTTGTAGGAATCATTGTTGATCCAGTCCTCGTCAAGTCCCTTTTCCTTTGCAACCTCACGGATAAGCTCCTGCACTTCTTCTGTCATATCTTTGGTTGCCGTATCCACATCCATTGTATATCCACCGCTGCGTAGCTTATTATAGAGCATCGCAAAACCGCCGATAGCTCTGATCTCAATGGTGATATGGTGTGCGTACAGCTTCTCGTTTAATATGCCGAGTGCTTCTTTGAAATCATCTAACGAGCATTCTATTCCAATCATGATACACCTCAGAACATTACATTCATCTTATAGTAAACATTTTCTTCTTTCAGCCCGTGACTACTCAGTACAAGAGGTTCTGAAAGAGGCTTACATTCTGTAAGCTTCTGTAAATTGGCGAGTTCAAAGAGCTGTTCGAGATGATAGTAGCTGATGATACAATACAGAAGAACTTTTGTCTTATCGGACATTCTCTGAATATCGAGCTGTGCAATCTCGTCTTTCTTGCGGTCAGCATGGAGAACAAGACGGTGCAGATACCTGTGCAGGCTATAATAATCATTGCTGCTCCAATCATTCTGCGGAGCGTAATAAGGCTTCGTATTCAGCATAGTTCTCACCCTTTCTGTTCGTCATAGCCTTTCACATAATGAAAAGCTCTCTGCTCACTATTATTATAGCACTTTCCGCCATTACTGTCAAGATGAACGTGGTTATATTTACCGCAATATCGAATGTCCATTTCGCTTTTTAAATTATCATTGGAGTGCCGCAATCGGCACACCTCTCAGCAATTCCATTACTGAGCTGCACACCATGATGCGTTACTTGGAATATGATTTCCTGAAAGACCACGGTTTACAGCACTTCGACAACTGGGTTGCGGTTTTCGGTGAACAAAAGACAGACTATTAGTTAAAGCCTGCGGGCAATGGTTTCAAGGAGCGCACCCGTATCGCTAACTATACAGGTATGCCGGAACTTATGAGTATGTTCAAGCAGGTGGCTGACATTAGGACGGCGGATACACTGAAACTCGATGTGCCTGACTGTGATTATCAGGTGGTTCAGGTCGAAGCTACTCCTTTTCAGCAGGAG
>CAMKMD010000080.1 GCA_946413815.1 uncultured Ruminococcus sp. | reverse complement strand
CCGGGGGACTGTTTTTGAAGAGGGGACGCCCTGCAAGAGAGGGCGTCCCCTTAATAGATATAGGTTTTTTGACAGACTGAAAGGGGAGCTTTTCGCTCCCCTCTTTTTATAATTAAGAATTAAAAACGCCCGGGCAGTCATTATGACCGCCCGGGCGTTTTTACATATCAGTCCTTCTTGTAAGATGAAACTATCTCGCAGATGTATGCACGGTGATAGGGATTTCCCTCGCCGAAGAACTTCTCCTGTATGCCGTCATCTGTGAGGAAGCCCTCTTCAGTGAGGTCATAGGCGTAGAGCTTTCTGAGAACGAGAACTGTATCTGCCTCCTCGAAAGCAACACAGCCGTCAACAGCTGCGGGAGTGAGACCTGTCTCCTTTGCCTTGTCGCAGTCCCTTCCGGAATGTGAGCCGCAGAAGGAGAGGGCCGGTCTGTATTCCTCCCTGAAGAATGAAGCCGTGAAGCACTCGCCCTCCTCGATGAACCCGAAGGTATGACGGTTAGGTCTTACGTAGCAGGTAACGACGTTCTTGTTCCAGAGCACTCCGGCCTGTCCCCATGAAGCGGTCATGGTGTTCCACTTGCCGGATTCTGTACCGCTTCCTCCGGTGAGGAGCATCCACTCCTTGCCTATCTTCTGAAAGGGGTCGAAGCCGAGCTCTGAGATATCTGCTTTTCTGAATGACATAATTTATTCCTCCTTATGCTTTTCTTAATACCGCCTTGAACCGCAGCCTGAGCTTGTCGGTTATCAGTGCGATGAATTCCGAGTTGGTGGGTTTGCCCTTTCCTGTATCGACTGTGTAGCCGAAGAAGGAATTGAGGGTATCTACGTTTCCTCTGTCCCATGCTATCTCTATGGCGTGGCGTATGGCACGCTCAACACGGGAGGCAGTGGTCTCGTATAATGTAGCTACAGTAGGGTAGAGCATCTTGGTGACGCTCTCAAGCAGGGATTTATCCTGTATTGAATAGAGTATTGCTGTCCTGAGATAGTGATAGCCCTTGATATGTGCCGGCACGCCCAGCTGATGGATGATATCAGTAATGACTATCTCCATATCATCGCTGAGAGCACCTGTTCTTCCGCCGAGGGAAGAGGTTATAGCTGCGGCAAGGTCATCCGCATCGCAGGGCTTGAGCATGAAACGGGAAGCGCCGTTGTCCATTACCTGTCTCTCGATGAATTCGTTGTCGTATTCCGAGAGGACTATGAATACCGGTGCCCTTCCGCATACCTCCGCAGCCTTTCGCATGACTGTGACCGCATCGCCGTTCTGTACATTGACATCGAGTATCACAGCATCGGGGCTCTCCTTGCGTATGGCTTCGATAAGCGTTCCGCTCTCACGCCTGCGGGTGTAGGCGTACATATCACGCTCACGCAGCTTGTTTGCGATACCGACTCCTGCGCCGGAATCATCTCCTATAAGTACCTTTATCTTATCATTCATGATAATTTACCTCCTCAAATTTACTATACTACAATCTTACCACAGGAAAACCGCTCCTGCAACAGATCATAACAGTGCATAGGGAAGTATAAAGGCAGGGGAGTGCGAATGATGGAAGAAGGTGAGGTATTATGTTATCACCGGTGCAGCTTTAAAAGCATACCGTCAACGATATTGCGCACCTTCGTGCCGGGGGGGAAGAGCCTGTCGGCAAAGCGCTGCATGGCGTTCTTCTGTATGCGCCTTGTGTGTATGGGTGCGATGTCGGCATCTGTCACGAAGCCCGCCCATTCAGCAAGGTCCGTCGGCTGCATTACTCTGTCAAAGAGCATACGGTCTCCGGCAGCGGAGTGGTCTGTGAAGAAACGGAAAGGAAGATCGCAGTCCTCGCTGCCGTACTTGTCAAGGAAATCGGCAAAATGGGCATTCATAAGCGCCCTGAAATCCTCTGCGCCCTTCTGACATTCACCGGAGGCATTAAGGGCTGCAAGTATGCTCTCACGTATGGGCGTATCCGTGGTATAGTCCCCCATAAGTGAAAGGGGACCGAGGACGATGAAGCCTGTCATGTACAGGTCTCCGCAGAAGTCGCTGTGGGGCACCTTGTTCTGCGGGATGTCGAAGCCGTAGGCGGCATAGATGCCGAAGGCGCAGCGGAGCATCATATACTCCGGCTGTTCAAGGTCGATGGCGTGCTTTGCTTCGATATATCCTCTGAGTTTTCCGGAATGTATCATCAGGTTCCTTACGGGAGTAAGGAGCATGGAGCGTGCGCCCTTGAGTACTGCTGCCTCAACGTCTTTTTCCACGTCGCCGCCTATATGGAGAAGCTGAGCCGGTGAGGAGGAGGTGCGCTCCATGATGTCATCGAGCATATCGAAATCATTATCATGCTCGTTGGCTATGACGAGCTCATTGAATCTGTCATAGCCGCAGCGTGAAATGATGTTGTTGACTACGCTGCGGGGATAGATGGTGGAGGTCATTACGGCAGTCTTCTTTTTTGCCCTGACAGCCTCATCGAAGAGAGCCTTTCCTGCCTTTCTCGGGAAGGAGAAATAGACCACGAGCTCACACTCACGTTTCATGAGCTGTTCCCTTCCGGAGTCGGTGAGCTTTGCCGATGCCGCTATGATATCGTATATCTTTTCCAGTGTCACCTTTCCTGAGCGCCCGGCCTTGGCCTGTGCGGCATTGCGGAAGTAGGTGAAGGGCTTCTTCACGGCGGAGAGCATATCAAAGTCACTCTCCATGAGGGTGAAGATATCCGCCATATTATCGAAGGGCAGGAGAACAAGGGTGTCCTCGAGCCGGAAGCTTACTGTCTTGGTGCCGGAGCGTGTTATCTCGCCGGTCATCTTTTTCAGCAGCGCCTTCTGGTCGGGGGAATCAGGCCGCCATATTTTCGGGTTGCCGGTCATACTTTACCTCCTTTTCTGTGTATCCGTTATGTTTCACGTGAAACATTTTCTGTCATTTCCCGCAGAGGTCTATTCGTTGCTTTCCTCTGCCGCAGGCTCCTCTCCGGAGGTCTCCTCCGTAGTATCTGCGGTGCTGTCCTCTGTGGATGGCTCTGTGCCGTATTCGGGGGTGAGTTTTTCTCCGCTGAGGAGAGTACGGTATTCGTCAAGGGTGAGGATGCCGTCGGAGTTGTAGGCGTGGATGAGATAATCCTTGTCCATATACTCCTTTGCAAGCCTGCCCCTGTTGTTTTCTATATACTTGCCGTACCAGAGACCGAAGAAGGACCATACCGCATTGTCGCGGAAGGCGGCGTCTGCATCGGGTATGCAGCTGCATTCGCTGAGGGCGATGAGCTTATCCGGGCCGACTATCTTCTGAAGTGCGGCGAACTGCTCAAAGCGGCTGCCGAACTCTCTCTTGCTGTCAAGGTATATATCTACCGAGGCGATATCAAAGGTATCCTTGTTCACGGTATAGCTGTCGCTCTGTCCGTTCCATATCCATATCAGGTTATCGAGGCCGAAGAAGCCGGTATACCTCTTGTACATCAGCTCCCACAGCCAGGTATAGGCATCCGGGCCGTCCGAGCCCCACCAGAACCAGTCGCCGCTGCTCTCGTGGAGAGGTCTCCAGAGAACGGGTATACCCTTGTCCTTGAGAGCAAGGAGCTGAGCGGCCATGCTGTCAAGGTCCTGTATCAGTGCATAGCAGCCCTCGGGTATCTTGCCGGAGGTGTAGAGAGCCTTTATCTCCTCCTGTGACATACCGGAAATATCGGTCTCGGTAAAGGCATCGGAGAGACGGAAATCAGTTTCCTCTGCGTATACCGAACGTGTTTTTCCGGGAGCCTCCCAGTACCACATAAGTCCGACGATACCGCCCTTTTTGTGCCAGTCCTCGCAGGCCTTGATATCCTTTGCGGCTGTATCGAAGGAATCGCCGGAGTTATGCATGGCGGAGAAGCGTATCACAGGATACTTTCCGGTATTCTCATAGATAAGGTCAAGCTCCTTGTTGGTATTGTCTGAGCAGTACTGACCGGAAATGATATACCTGCCGTAGTTGTCCGTGAGGAACTTTTTCAGCTCCTTTGCAGACTCTGCGGCCTCCTTGTTCACGGTATCCTTTCCGGCGCTGTATTTCAGCTCTCCGAGAGTGGTATTATTCTTCAGCCTCAGGTAATCGAGCTTGATATCGCCGTTTTCGGGGATAAGCTCTATCTCGGAGCTGCCCTCGGTGAGGAATACTCCGTAGATGGTGATAAGGGTGAACTCGCCGTCATCAATGGTGGTGAAGGTGGTCTGTTCATGGCCGTCAATGAGTACCTTGCAGTCTGCAGCGGCCTCTGAGGATATGCTGAAGGCCAGGTCATAATGCTGGGTGCTGGGTGCTTCGACTCTGAAGGTGACGGATTTCTTTCCCTCCTCACCGAAGCCGGTCACATAGCCCTCGCCGCTGAACACCTCGATGTATACCTCTCTGCCGTAGCGGTCTGTTGCCGGCTGCGGTACATCCTTCTTTTCACCGCTGATGCTGAGCTCGCCGTTGAAAACAGCGTATTCCGCTTCGTAGAGGTCTCCGGTCTCCTGAGTGGTTATCTCGGGGTAGGAGATAGGGTAATCGGGGAAGAGGTCGGGAGGGACCGTGGTAGGCTGTTCTGTCTCTTCCTCCGTCGGAGCCTCCGTTGTTTCCGCGGCTTTGCCGGCGGCATCGCCCTCCTTGCCTGTCTTCTTGCAGGATGCAAGGGAGCAGACCAGGAGCATGGCGGCTATGAATGAAGATATCCTGCGAAATTTCATATTATCCTTGTCATTTCCTTTCTGTCAGGCTTTAACTGTATAGGCGCAGCCGGGCTTTGTGGCGAAGATGATAACGCCGTCCTCTATGCGTGAGCCTACTGTCTCGCCGTCGCAGCTTATGCTGACCACGCAGCCTGTACGCAGCCTGCACTCTCCGCCGTTTGCGGAGGTTATGACAGCTGAAACGAGCTTTCCTTCCTTCCATATTATATCCGCTCCGAAGCCGCCCTTTGCACGAAGTCCCCTTACGCTGCCTTCCTGCCATTCATCCGGGAGAGCCGGAAGCAGGAATATCTCGCCGCCGCAGGACCTGAGCAGGGATTCTGCTATAGCGGCTGTTGTTCCGAAGACAGTATCTATCTGAAGGGGAGGTCTCTTTCCGAGAAGATTCGGGGTTATGGAGTGGGCGAGTATCCTCTTGATATATTCGTATACCATGCGGCCGTCGCCGAGCCTTGCCCACATATTCGTTATCCAGGCGCTGCTCCAGCCGGTATGGTCGCCGCTGTGTATCTGACGGCGCACAAGGGTGGTGCGTGCGGCATCAGCCAGCTCGGGAGTACCTGCGGGAGTGATAAGGTCCGCAGGGTAGAGGGCAAAGAGCTGTGATACATGGCAGGGGCTTATTTCGGTCTCGTCATAGGCAACCGCCCATTCTCTTATCTGTCCGTACTTTCCTGCCTCCGGCTGCGGGAGCTTCGGGAGGAGGCTGCGGAGCCTGTCTGCAAACTCATGGTCGGTATCAAGTATCTCCGAGGCCTTTATGACATCGGTGAAGAGTACCGTGAGTATCTGTGAATCCATAGAGGAGCCTGTACCGAGACATCCCTTTGCTCCGTCCGGAGTGATATCCGTGTTCACAAGGGAGACAGAGGGGCAGGTAACAAGCCTTCCGCGGGTATTCTCTGTAAGGAATTCTGTAAAGAACTCCGCAGCGCCCCTGAGAAGGTGGTAATGCTCTTCAAGGAAATCCTTGTCGAGGGTGTATTCATAGTGCTCGAAGATATGCAGGGCGAGCCATGCGCCGCCTGCCGGCCAGAGAATGCCGGAAAGAAGCATATCCTGTGCCGCATCGCCGCATATATCCGTATTGTTCAGGAAGGCGATGCCATTTTCCGTGCCGTAGAGCTCCTTCGCGGTCTTCATGCCCTTTTCTGCTGTCTTTTCAAGGTAATCGAAAAGGGGAAGATGACATTCGGAGAGGTTGCAGCTTTCGGCGCACCAGTAATTCATCTCGGTGCTTATATTGATAGTATATCCGCTGCCGGGCTGCATCTGTTCGCTCCATATTCCCTGCAGGCTGAGGGGCTGAGTGCCGGGACGGCTGCCGGATATCATAAGATAACGGCCGTAGTTGAAAAGCAGCTCGATAAGCTTGTTGTCGTGTATGAGCCGCCTGCATTCCGTATTGTCTATGACATCGCCCTTGAGCCTTTCAATGCGGTCTTCTGTAGTTATGGATGATATATCCGGATGCTCGCTGTTGTCGTTAAGGCAGAGCTCCGTTCTTTCAAAGAGCTCCCTGTATCCGTCGGCATGACGGTAATAGAGCTCGTCATAGCTGCACTGCAGAGCCATCTCGGCATCCACCTCCGCAGATTCGGCATAGCTCTCAGTGCGGGCGCTTGTGCGGAAGGAAAGGACTATCATCACAGAATCAGCACCGCTGACAGTTATCCTTCCCTCCTCTGTGTGTATATCTCCGCCCTCTGCCGAAGCGCCGGTACAGACAGCGTAGGAGATGCCTTCAAAGCTGCCGGTGCAGAGGAGGAGACTGTCCTCACAGCTGCTGCTCTCACAGCCTTCGATAAGGCATTCAAGGCTGATGCTGCCGGGAGTATCGGTGGTTATCTGTATGACCATCACCTCATCGGGAGCAGAGCAGAATACGGAGCGTTCAAAGCGCACATCGTTTACGGTATAGCTTACATGGGAGACGGCATCGGTAAGCTCAAGGTCACGGTAGTAGTTCTTCGGCTTGCCTTCCGTCTTCATGGATATGCGCAGGTCTATGGGCGGCATGAAGCGGCGCACATCCGGAGTATCGCCCCGGAGTGCGCTGAATGCAGCTTTTTCTGCCTCGGCTGTCCTGCCGTCAAGGAGAAGCTCCCTTACTACGGAAAGCTCCCCGCGCAGTTCCTTGTCGGTGCTGTCCTTGCCCGACCATAATGAGTCCTCGTTGAGTCTGATGAGCTCCTCGGCAGCCGTTCCGCAGATCATGCCGCCTATTCTGCCATTGCCGACAGGGAGAGCTCCTGTAAAGTCTTCTGCTGGTGTGTTGTAATGCAGTAATGTTTCAGTTGACATATATACACTCCTCACGGTCTCAATGATTATCTTTTTTACCTTATGTATCTTTATATTATACCACAGCTTACTCCCTTTTGCAAATTTCCCGCAGCGTTACGGCCGTAATTCCTCTATATCGGATAAAGAACCGGGCTGCCGGTGCGTAAAATTCGGCAGATGATACAATGAAAAGTCAATTCTGTTCCGCTGTGTGTGCCTTTATGCGGGATCTGCGGCGGACTGATAGCGGGGGCGCTGCCCCCGCACCCCTGCCAAAGAGGCTCCGCCTCTCTGGACTCTCATTCCAAAACCAGCCCTCCCCACGCGTGGGGAGGGCTGGTTTTGAAGCGGGATTCCTAAGGGACGAGTCCCTTAGGCGGGAGTTTGAGGGCAGAGCCCTCAATACCGGTCAGTCACAGATGCCGCACAGAAGCACATACATCGGAAGGGATTGACAGTTACTGCGGCGGCGTGGTATACTATTAATAAATAACTCTGAGGGGGGCTTTAAATGATAGACAAATGGCTGAACAAACTTGAACGCAGGTACGGGAAATATGCGATACCGGATCTGATGCTCTATGTGACACTGACGATGGGACTTGTATTCCTGTTTGATCTCTTCGTCTCCCGCAATCCGAACAACACCTTCTCTCTGGTCTCCATGCTGGAGTTTGACAGGGGGCTGATACTGAAGGGGCAGATATGGAGGGTCATCACCTTCCTTGTGATACCCAACACCGGCTCGATACTTTTCGCCGCGCTGGAGCTTTACTTCTTCTGGATGCTTGGCACTGGTCTTGAACGGCAGTGGGGAGCATTCCGGTTCAACATCTACTTTTTCCTCGGTGCGATAGGCTGTATAATAGCGGGCTTCATTACGGGCTATGCGACAAATGTATACCACTACATGAGCATATTCCTTGCCTTTGCCATAGTCTATCCGGATTATGAGATACTGCTTTTCTTCATCATACCGGTGAAGATGAAGTGGCTCGGCATAGTAGACGGCATCCTTCTTACGCTGCTTTTCATCTCCGGAAACTGGAACGTCCGCCTGTTTATCATACTTTCGCTCATAAACCTCGTCCTCTTCTTCGGGCATACATTATGGGATAAGATATTCTATACCTGCCGCAGGTATTATTACAAATGGTTCAAGAAATAAAAACAAGGGACAGCCGGCCGGCTGTCCCTTTTCTGGTGTATTCAGTTACAGAACCTGTCATGATAGACGCTCAGCTCTGTGACTATCCCTCTCTTTCCGCCTGTTATACGAAGGGCGCATATCCTCTCTCCGGAAACATCCCCGAAGGAGACTATGTCGGAGATATCCTCCCCGTTGTAGCCGCTGTAGGAGCAGAAAATCCTCCTCCACCCGCGGCAGGCGTACCTGTCCCGGAAGACCAGTGCGCTCTGCGGGTCGTAGAGGTACTGCCTGTCAAGCTCGAAGTATCTGTGCCGGACTATGCTCCTTACGGATACATCCGGGTCATTGAGGTCATAGGTGCCGTAGTCTCCGTTGATATCCGCCATGTGGAAGTCGCTTTCAAGGCGCTTCTCTGAGACCTCTCTGCCCTGCGAGAGAAGCTCCTGCGGCGTATAGGAATATTCCCCGGGAAAGGCGGCCTCACTGAACATGACGCAGTTCGTCCCGCGTATATAGGGATATCTGCCGAGCTGCTTGTATGCAAGGTTCGCAAGGGAATCCCACAGGGTAGAGCCCTGCTTAACGTAGATATATCCTGTCTCGTCAGCGCTGTTCTCATGGGTGACATAGGGTATGGGGAGCATATTGTCCATCAGCTTGTTTATGGAAATGCGGGTATAGAGACCGGGCTCCATCTGATTCTGCATCAGCATACATGAGAAGCTGCGGGAGGAGAGAAGGCCGGTCCGGCAGCCGTTTCTTTCCGTAACAGTCAGCTTGTCCACGATGCCGTGATGGATAAGCACACCGCCGACAAAGAACCTGACTTCCGTGACTGTGCCGGTATCGGTGCCTCCGTCCTCAAACACGGCATTCAGCTCCGTATACGGTGTATAGGCCTCCTTGCGGAAGCTGAAGGAGATTATACGGCTGACCGTGGTTGTTACTCCGCCGAGGTGGGTGAATACTATCTCTGCCGTCACTGCCCCTCACCTCCCGTCAGGGTGAAGCTGTCCTGAGTGATGAAGGTGACCGTCAGGCTGACGATATCACCATCCTCCGCAGCGGAGTAGGAACGCAGGGTGCAGCCTGTGAAATCAAGGTCACGGTAGGAGAGCGCAAGGGTGATGCCGCTGCCGGCAAGTCCGTCAAGAGCAGCGATTACCTCTGATGCACTCCCGCATACCCTGCCCGTGAAGGTCAGCACCGAGGAGCGCTTGTACCTGTTGGTTATCACGGTATTACCTGAGACGGAGGCCTGTTCGTATACCACAGCCGAGCCCTCCGCTCTGAAACTCTCGCAGAAGAGGGTGACCGTGCCTATCTGCACCGGCACAGGCTCACGCCTTGTGATGACGCAGTTCATATTCCTGTCCTTTCGTGTATACTGATACCCGTAACAGTAAAGCCGGCACAGAGGACGAGCCGCCCGAGAGAGGTATCATGCTTCAGGGTGAGCTTCGTAAGGCGGCAGGTCATACCCGACATAGTTTCAAGGGCGGGCTCGGTGCAGCTGCTGAAATGCTCAAGGAGCACCGCCGAGCCTGCGCTCTCCGGCGAGGTGAGCTTTATCTCTGTCTCAGCCCTGAAGGGTATGTAGATATTCCCGAGGGAATAAACGGGGCGTGAGATATCCATCCCGCTGATGCCGACTGTCGTGAAGAGCCTTCCCTTATGCTCTGCCGGAATGGCATCGAAGACGGTATAAACGTTCCTTTCGCCTCTTTCCCGCAGTGACTGTGCTATGGTATCAAGTGCTTCCTTTATCACAGACATCCCCCTTTCCGCTGAACGAGAAGAATACAAAGCCGGCGGGCTTTATAAGTCCTTCACATAGCTGTATATAGTCTCTCAGCAGTCTTTCCGCACAGTCAAGGCTGCTGCCGGCGCCGCTGTCGATGACCTTTCCGGCGTAGGTGTATTTTCTCCTGTCCTGACCGGATTTTATCTGCTGAAGACGGTAATTCGCAAGGGCAGCACAGAGAAAATCGAGCCTGACATCGCTCCTGTCGGCGCCTGTAACGAGCATAAGCTCTGTTTCCTTCAGCGCAAGCTCTATGACAGGTGCATATCTCTCAGTGTCCTCTTCGTCCGAAAACAGAGCGAAGAGAGTTCTTACCGATACGGTATTCATCGCCTTTCACCTCCCTTGCAATGCCTGTTGAGTAGCGGGCGGCATCCCTTTGTTCCTCCGGCATGAGCTGTACTTCCGCAGTACCGCTGCCGGCTTTTCTTTCGTATTCCTTTTTCATGCCGAGCAGTCCGGCTGTATCAAGGGACTCAGCAGTCATCTCCGCTGTCTTTGCTTCCCTGCGTCCGCCACAGAAATAGGCAAGCCGGCAGATATCCCTGCGGAGGGCATCGTCTGTGTCAGCGCATATCTCTCCGGCTGCTTTTTCCTCACTGCCGGAGACAAAGCGCTTTGTGACGCCTGCGTTAATCTGTGCCGGAACAGCCACAAAGCTCCATTCGTAGGCATCCGCGATATCATCAAGGACATGGCAGCAGGCCTTCCCGCCGTACTCCCTGCCCTTTACGTGAGCGCAGTTCTCAGCCCCGCATACGGAGCAGGTACGCTTTGCAGCGGAGCAGGAGATACTTACCTCCTTGCGTATACCGCCCTCTATCTGGGTGATGAGGTCACGGTTCTCATCCGTCCTCACCATGTAGGCCATAGCCCTGAGGTATCTGTAGGTGCCGCCGAAGCGGGTGATATGCCCTTCATCGGTGACTACCTCAGTATCGTAGATACGGGCGGTCTGATTGGCGGAGGAGGGGTCGTGGTCGGAGATGCCTGTCTTGCCGACGAAGAGCTCACTGAGCCTGTCGAGGGCGGCATCGGAGAAGCGTTCCCCGTCCCGGTCTATATCGTTGTCGCAGAGGATAACGGAGAAGGTATATAGCTCGTCCTCCTTGAATTCCCTGCGGGTAAAGCGGTTTATCTTTGCAAGTGCTTCCGGTGTCATGTTCTTTATCCGCTCCTTTCGGTTTTTGATGATGTTGTTCTGTTCCTGATTTTTCGACAGACTGCGGACTGCATGAGGCGGTCCCTACACATTTTTCTTCTGTCTTTTGTTTTTCGTTTATCCCTGCTTGTACCGTTAATGCCAGAGGGGGAGCCTTCGGGGAGACAGGGTGAGGAAAGAAAACCGCAGTAAAAGCTGACATCCTCCCCCTTCCCCTACGGCTCCCCCTCTGGACTCCCCCTCACTCTCCCCTTCACCTCCTCCTGTCAGCTTTTGCTTTGTCGGGGGCAGCAGGCTAAAGGGGGCTATCGCACAGGTGACATGGATAGCATTCTTAATTCCGAATTCCGAATTCCGGATTAAAAACCGCCTCAGGATATAGTCAGCACCTTCACCGCATCCGGTGTTATCTTGCGGAATCCGCAGGTGAGGGAGACTGTTATCTGGTCCAGCTGGCGGTCGATGAGCTTGTCTGTCTCCATGACGAGATCTGTGCTGGTGATGAATTCAAGGGCGAAATCCCTGTCGATGCCGATTATCTTATCGTCGGGCACAGCGGAGGTCTTTATCAGCTCTGAGCCGAAGGGGAGTATCATCCTGCCGTCGCTGTCCGCCCTGGTGTCACGCAGCTGCTCCATTGCCGCTATCTGTGAGGCGTTTGCGGGAGAGGCGATGACTGCGGTCATATCGAACACCTCGAACTCGCCGTAGAGCGCCGCAAGGTCGGCATAGGTCAGCTCGTCTGTGGTTATGCCCTCAGCGCCGGTAAGGAGCACATTTACCGCTTTCTTCACTACCGCATCTGCAAGTCTTGCGCCTACGCTCCTGAGCATGACGCCGAACACATCAAGTCTCTGACGGCGTACCGATTCATAGGAGGCGCTTATCACTCTGCCGAACTTCCTGAGGAGAACAGTGCCGCCCTCTCTTATCTCAGCCTCGGGGAAGAGGTCACCCTCATAGGTGGGGGCGTATTCATCGGTATCGCTTATGGTGCAGCCCAGGTACTGGCTCTCGCTGCTGAGGGTCTTTACTGCGCATACCGAGGAGAGTACCGTCTCGTCGAAGCCTTTTCTGATGCAGCGGGTAACGAACTCCGGGAAGAGTATGGCAGAGCCTGTGGAGGAGAAGAACTTCTCCACCCTGTCGCAGTCCTGTCCGCTCACCTTTATGTCGAAGCGCTTCAGCTGTCTCTCGAATGCATCAAGTCCGGCCAGGTCGGTGCCGGTATAGGCGCAGGAGGGGTCGAGCTCCTCGAGGGCAGCGGTGAAGGATTTGCCGCTGAGGTTGTAAAGTGCCTTTTCAAGCTTGATATCGTTATACATAGTTTACCTCCGTAATCATTTTCCGGCTGCGAGACGCATCTCTATCTCGGCAGCCTGTGCGTTTTTCAGTCTTGCCTCTGCAAGGGCTGTTTCGTCCTGAAGATTGATATTGTCCCATTCTATGCTGCATCCGGCGAGTATGCCCTGCGAACAGAGAAAACCCTCACCGATATCGCAGAGGACGGGGGAAAGGAGCCTGCGGTAGTATTCAAGCTCCGAGGTGAGTATATCCGCCTGCTGTGAGGACATACGCTCCGTGCTGCTCCAGCTGAGCCCCAGCAGGAATGGCGGTATGGACAGCTTTGCGACTATCTGCTCAAGGAGCTGACGGACAGGCACAGCAGTATCGAAGAGCTGATTTTCCGCGCCGATGACCTTTATATCCACATCTCCCACAGCCACGAAGTCCTTTACCTGCCCGTACCTTGCCGAGTTCATGCCGTCCGCCCACTCTCTTGCTATCTGCACCGCTCTTTCCCTTGAGCTGATGATATCTCCGGCATCCCCGGAAGGCTTATAGGTGACGGCATATCTCACATTTCCGGCACGGTCATAGTTCTGCCCGATACAGCGGTATATCCGCAGGAGTATACTGCTCAGGGCCGGCAGACCTCTCAGCAGGGAATGCCCTCCCGTGAGAGAGGCATAGACTATTCTTTCCGGATGGGCTATCCTCTTTATACTGCCGTCACTGCCAGTGACGGCATAGCTCCTGCGGAATGGTGTCTTGCCGGCAGATACTTTTATGCGGGATATATCACCGTTCCAGAGACCGGCTATCTTCCTTTCCCCGGGGTCGGTGACTATCTCTCCGGCGGCGCTGCCGTAGGTGAGCAGGCTGTCGAGGAAGGAATCGGCAAAGGTGCCGAGAGACCTTCCCGTAAGCCCCACAGGAACATCCTCACAGAACCTGTCCAGCTGCTCCTGATATCTTTCATCGCTGCATACGAGCCGGAAGCCGCCTGTAAGGCGTATTATCTTCATTATGGCAGCATCGATGACGGGCACCGAGCAGCGCAGCCTGTCGAAGAGCTCCTTCTCGAAGGGCTCCACTGTTTCCGGCAGAGTGAACCCGCCTTCCGTCAGCCTTTCCGAGGAAATAAGCTCCGGCACCGCCCCTGAGGGTATGTCGTTTTTCTTTTTTCCGAACAGCTTCATAGCTCCTCCTTTCATCGTGATACCGACAGCGCTATGAATCCGTCTTCGCCGCTGTCCCTGACCATATCGGCGACAAAGTAGCGCATATCGTCCATTGCGTGGTCGTTCTCCTTGACGGGAGCATCTGTGCCGGACCTGTCGCTCCAGCGGTAAAGCGAGAACTCCCGTATTATGTCGGTGCAGGATTCATGGAACCGGAGTTTTCCCTGCCTCAGGGCAGTACATACACGGCGTATCCCCGTGACCACATCGTTATCCGCCCGCACGACACTGAATCTGCCGTGACGGCGTATGCACTCGATGAAGCTGGCAGCGGAAGGGTCAACAATGACTCTGGAGATACTGAGAGCGCCGGCGAGCTTTTCAAGTGCAGCGTAGTGTTCCTCGTCCGTCCGTGAGATGCCCTCCCTGCGTGAGTCGTAGTAGTATTCCCTTATCCGGTACCATACGCCTCCGGAAAGCCCCCACAGCCCGAAGGAGGAGGGATTGACGGTGCCGTAGTCACAGGAGATGACATACCTTTCGCATTCCACATCTCCGGTGTACACATATTTCTCCGCACTGAACATGGGGTAGACCGCCCCCTCGGAGGCCGTCCACTTCCCGAGAACGAAGCGGTCGTAAAAAGCTCCGGAATAGAGCCTTTCGTAGCGCTCCCGGAGCTTCTTTGTAAGTGACGGATTATCCGCCATGGTGAAATGGAGGACGAGGGCTTTTTTCTCAGCCGCCTTCTTTATCCACTCGTTGTAGAACCAGTGGCCGGGATTGTCGGGATTGCAGTTGAACCACATCCTTGAACCGGCAACCGAGCAGCGGGCGAGGGCCTGTTCCACGAAGGAACGCGGCATGAGCGCCACCTCGTCAAGGAGCACCCCTGCAAGCGTCATGCCCTGTATCAGCGCCGCCGAGCCCTCGTCTCTGCCGCCGAAGAGATAGAAGCGGTTCGTGCGGCCGAGGAAGGTGATATCCACATAGCTGCGGCTGACCTTCTCCGAGCACTGAAAACCGTATTCCGAAAGAAGCGGCAGCAGGGGAGTTATGACATTGCGGCGGAGAGAGGTGACGGTCTTTCCGCAGAAGGCGAAGGAGCGTCCGGAAAAGCAGCAGGAAGCCCAGAGCACGAAGCCGAGGGACATAGACATAGTCTTGCCGCTTCTGACAGCGCCGTCGCATATCACAGCATCATAACCCCTGTACTCCGGCATACACCACCATCTCACCGCAAGCCGCTGCTTCGGCGAGAGCTTACGTATCCTCAGGGGGATCATCCTCCTCTCCCGGCGCAAGGGCGCTGATAAGGCTCTCCGCCATATCCCTGCCGGAGAAGCTGTTTTCCAGCTCAAAGAGCTTTTCGAGGGCCTTCATTCTGTCGAAGAGCCTGATCTCAACTCCACCGCCCTTGACACGCTTTATCTCGGATACATTGTACAGGTCGAGGCTGCTGATGATATCCGGCGGCGGGAGCTCGTCAGAGAATGCGAGCTTTACAGCATCCGTGCTGCTGCCGAAGGCGAGCCTGCGGAGTCCGGTGAGTATACTGTCCGTGCCGGAGAGAGCAGTTCTCAGCTGAGCTATCTGTTTCCGGCAGCAGCGTGAACGGAGACAGGCCAGCGCCTGCGGGAGAGCCTCCTCACGGCTGTATCCCGCCCTGACAGCGGAGCCCTCCGGATCACCGGTAACGGCATACCAGCAGCAGAAGAGCCTGCGTCTTGCGGTCTTGCTGTCTGATGACGGCATAGTATTACCTCCTTTCATCGAACGGTCAATGCCGTTCATAAGGTGGCAGGAAAAAGCCATCCTACAACGTGAGACCGTTGTAGAAGGGCTGAATTTTTCTATCCGGACAAAAAAGAAGGCGCACTTTATAAAAGTACGCCTCAGCTTGTCAAAAAAGTCAGTTATCGCAGAAGTCAAGCGGGCGGATGTGGG
>CAMKMD010000079.1 GCA_946413815.1 uncultured Ruminococcus sp. | reverse complement strand
AGCGGAGAGTTTGAACGCACGATCAGCCGCATAAGGAATAAAACATGATGAGATTGATTTCTGAGAAATCCAATGTCAGCATATAACCAGGACACGCAAAGAAAGCTTTGCCTATTCCTTAAGCGAATGTATTCCGCGTGACTTCATCGTCTGCCCAGAGGAAGCGGTCGCGCTCGCCCCATTCATACCAGTATTTGAATCTGTATTTTGCCATTTCGTTTTTTCCTTTCTGGATAGAACTGCCTGTATCACTTGTGATTCTGCGGTGCGGAGCTGCTTTTATTCATAGTGAAAGTCAATCAGCTTTCTAAAGGTTTTCGCATTTTCACAATCAGGATCAATGCCATTCTTGCTGTCGGATATAAACGGCTCAATCTGCCAGTCTTCCATTCCACAGCCACCGGACATAACGAGGTTCATTAGGAAAGTATCGAAGTCTTTTCCAAGTATTATGCCGTTACTGTCATCACCTTCATGGCTCAGATACACAACAGGTGGATTATCAGGATTTGAACCGATATCCAGGGAAATAATATCTCCGTTTCCAACATCGATCATTCCGAGTTTGTGATGCCACACTTTATCGTATTCATCGTCTTCATTCGGGAAACATTCTGAAACCCAATCTCTTCGTATCATCTCGTTGCTTTCAACTTCCTCCAAAGAAATTACATAATGTGCAGCAAATAGCTCTCTCAATTCTTTCGGCAAAGAGTCACTGAATTCTTCCGGAAGAAACGCATTCATTTCAAAACACTGAGAGAAATTCAGAAAGAAGTTTCTAAGCTGCTTGGGTAGGGTCATACCAATACGTTCTTCAACGGCTTTGATGCTCACCTCATTTGCACACGGTTCAGCTTTAAAATATGCTTCCTCATTCAATTTTTTATAGCTTTTTATTAGACGTCTGCATAATTGATCAAATTTCTGATAGTCCATATTCTTTCTCCTTTCCGCCTGCCCGCATTACTGTTGATTCAGAGATGCGGGGCTTTTTTCTGCTTTCAGAAGTTGTGCCAGTCGTTAAAGACAAGGGCGTTGTCAAGCTCATCATACGCCCCGCAGGCAACCGCTGCTCCAAAGCCGTCTGTACACTGGAATGAAATCCGTCTGTCGCTGAGGCTCATGCAGTCCGGCTTCAGACTTGCAAGAAACGCATCAAAGCGGAACATCGGATACATTCTCCTCAGTGCGGCTTCGGCATCCGGTTTTTCAATGCTGCCGTCATTCGGGGAACTATTAAATGCGTCCTCCAGCACGGACATTTCGTCTTCGTGTCCGTCATAAAGAGATTCCGGATCCTCAGGCATCAGCTCAGGAACATACAGTCCCTCCGTTTCCCAGAAGGGATAGGCGCATGCCTCCAGATCTTCAAAAATCCGAACAAGGAAGTTATCGTTGATGCGTTTTTGATTCTTCCGTACCTTTTCTTCCCATGTATTGAGATGTGCCGTCAGGAATGCGGCAATATCGTCATCGGAGCATATTATTGTATCCAGAGCTGCACTTGCACTTTCCCATTTGCGTACCTCTGCGGGTGTGCGCAGAATAAGGATTTTGTCATCGTGATAGATACCCATATATCCGAAATCAAAAGAACCGTGAACGGAGAATTTTCCGTTTTCAATTGTTACTGTTACCATAGTATTTTCTTTTCCCTATCATACGGATTTATTCCCACTTTGTACATTTTGACGAATGACAACCAATCTACGAAGTATCGAACCCTCTGTTATCCAATTTACGCACTAATCTCACTGAGCAGATTGGTTGTCAGGCGTTTTTAGTTCGTAGATGTTTTTCCAAATACAGTAAAAAGCTGGTTAGGGTTGACTTCGCAGATTGACTGTATAGCCGAAAACTGCCGTAAAATCGGCACTTTTACGCCTTATCCCTTGACATCAAAACTACGCACTCAACGTGCCTCGGAAGCCTGCGTTGATGTTATACCGGCAACAAAAGCTAATGAAACGAGAGTTTTAACAGTGAGGATTGGTTGATTATTGATTGCAGTAAATGGAGAAGCTTTTTAGTTTAAATATCTACAAATTATCATATTCACTCAAGATGCCTCGGAAGCCTGCGTTGATGTTATACCGGCAACAAAAGCTAATGAAACGAGAGTTTTAACAGTGAGGATTGGTTGATTATTGATTGCAGTAAATGGAGAAGCTTTTTAGTTTAAATATCTACAAATTATCATATTCACTCAAGATGGCTAAAGACTCCAATTTTGATACAATGCACCCTCTGAATGAACAGGGGGTGCATTTTTGTTTTGTCGGAAAGCTATCGTTTTCTTCTTCACATTATAATTCGCGTAGTATTTATGTTTTGCTGAACGATTTTGAATTTACAATAGTGTTTTTTTTAGTGACTCATTCGCAATCACTTGTAGGATTTCATTTCTTGATTTGAAAACTGCTTCCAATAGACATGCCTTCCAATAATTAGAACCATAAATTCTTTTTAATGAGCTAATTTTGTAAACAAACATATCCATTAAGCCATCATAGTTATTCTCTGAATAAGCCTCACATAGCATCTCCAATATTTGCGTTAATTCATCTGATGTTTTTTCTTTATATCGGGCAATTAAATTCAACTGATGAAAGTGTTTTATTAACAAAGGCGGCGTACTGGGATCAAGTTCTATGTTGATTACTGGAATGCCAGAATCTATACTTAATGAAATGTTTAGATAAGTTACTTGAGAAATATCGTCAAAATAAAAATGTATTGTTTTTCGTATACTTTTACTTTTCAGTTCATTGCATTTTTCACAGCATGGAATTAGATTTGGTGTAAAAATGATATATTCAGCATATAGCGCTTCTGGAAAATAATGATCCAATGTGCTGGAATCAGATATTAAACAATAAGGACATATTGTTTTTCTTCCTCTTGGAAGGCTATCAAATATAGCCTTACGTTCAGTCTTAAAAAACTTACTATTTGTATACGATTTACGCATGATGTCTTCATAAGCTTTAAAACTATCTATAGGAATAATTGCGTCTAAATTATGTTGATTGTCAAGATATAGACAATATCTATTAAACACTGCGGATTCGATTCGCTCTAGTAGAGGTCGATCCTTCTTGAACTTATTGTCTTTTGTTTGCTTATACAATCTTTTGTTTTTATCAAGTATTTCGTTGCTATTTCTGAATGCCTTAACATATCCTAGAGCTTTCATATCAATTATTCTCCCGGCAGCAGGTTTTAAGGAAAATCATGGCGTTTAAAGACAATTTGTCTTCAAATAATTTGATTATTTCCTCTATCGAATATTTATCGCTCAACTGTTTAAGAACCGTTTTGTAGCAACTCTCAGAACTATTTACATCAAATATATCGTCAGTAATTGTAGTAATATTCTCTCCAAAGCACTCAATATCTGGTTCGCGGATAATTAATTCATTATCTATTCGAGTTAAGGCTTGAATGAACCTTGAAGGTGTTTCCTGAATAATTAATGGAGAATGTGTCGCCATAATAGCATAAGAATTAAACTCTTCTAATAACGTATAGAACATTCTCATCGTATTCGCTATAGCATTTGGATGTAAATGCAATTCTGGTTCGTCAAAAAGAATAATTGATTCGTTCTCTATATTAGCTAACGCTTCCGTAATTGAGCAAATCAGTATATGCTGTCCAGAACTTAAATGAATATCACCATTAGGATCATTTGCTATTTTCTCAATTAATTCAATGTGTTCTTTTTCTATAAGTTCGCTCATAACTTTTTTCCATGATTCGATACGTCCTTTTTCTTTAATAGTTTGAAGCGAAGAGTAAAGATTACTGTGCAAATCATTTAATGATAATGTACCTTTTTCCGATTGAATTCCGCAGTAAATATAGCTTATTGACTCATAATGATTAGAGGCAGTTCGTTTTCTAAATTTATCAAAAGCACTAAATGATATAGAAATCACTCGATCAAATGAAGGACGTTTTTCACCAAACATTCTTATACGCTCATCCGCAGATGATGAAATACCACTTAAAGAATTTGCAAGTGAAGCCAAAACTTCAGTTTTTCCAGTTCCGTTTTTACCAATGAGAATATTAATTCTATATGGTAATGTTTCAGACCGTCTAAAATTAAAGTGAAATATCGATTCTAAATCTGAATATGGCAATGTTGTTGTGTAATTAAAAGACATATCCTTATCTTCTGTTTCTATCTCGATATTTTCTTTATCAAGAAACGCTTCGCGAAGTGCTTTTTCAGCGCTAGACTCTCGTAAAAGTGAAACTCTTACTCCCTTTTCATCTATGAATCGATCTTGCAATGATTTATCAAATGCAAGGTCGCATATTCTCTTTAGAATATCAATATAATCATCTGGTAAATATTTTTCTAAGTTTTTATAATAATTTAAATCTTGGCCTAACGAACAGAAACGTTCCTGATCTAAGTGATCTATTGTATGTGGAATTTCATTTGCAACTGGTCTGCTGTAGTTGACTGTTCTTTCCTCATCAATATCATAGCAGTAAATCTTAACATAGCCTATTTGAATAACTTTTCCGTTCCTATCGCAATATACCATGTGAAAAGTTGTACGATAACTGTAATCATTCCAGTTGTCATCATAAAGAACAATGGCATTTTTATAAACACCGTTTCTTGGTTCCCATGTTGTGGACAAATGAATAATTTCCATTTTTATCCCCCTTTTTATCGTGATTACTATAAGTTTAATCTTCAGACAAATTTCCTTTTTTGATCAAACGAACATTCGGAATCTGATCTGTAAACACAGTAGCTAAAACATAATGGCACATTGGACAACAAAAATCTTCCATTTCACGATTACCTTCCCATACGGATTTATCATCGTATTCACATTCAGAACCACACTGTGGACAAATTTCTCTTCTAATCATCTTGAAAATACACCTCCGATAAATATTTAGGATTGCTCTTCCTTCTTCATTTCCTCTTCAAGTCTTATTAATTGATTTGCAAATTGAAGCTGACCACATTTTTTCATTCCTTTGATAACATACTTATACTCTTTTTCAGGTATGATTGAGTATAAATCTATACCACTTTTTAGCCTGTCTTCATATATTTGTGTGAACATCTCAGAATAATAAGTGCCGTCTTTTTCTAGGTATCTCCATCCGCTTATATCAGAAAAAGCAAATAGAGCTGCTTTTTCATTATTGCTTAGTTTATTAAAGACATTTTCCCATTCAGTCAAGCCAAATGCAGCTTCAGCAAAGAGGGTTAATGATGACTCTCGTAAAGGGGATTCTCGTAAAGGATCAACGAGTATTTCCTCTCCGTGATTTGCAGAAAACTCCGGATGATTTTTGATTATTTCAATAACCCGATTAAAAGCATGACCGCTTAAGTTATATTTTTGTTTAATTGATTCAGCAAATTCAGACATTTTCTCAGTATAAAACTGTGGTTCAGGCATCTGTTTTGAAATGCATTCAATTTGATGACGTGATAATTCTTTAGTATATGTACCTGTTTGGTATTCTTTCACGATTTCGCTTAGCTTTTCAATTACAAGCTCAAATAAACCCGACATTAGTTCGAATTGCATCTGAACAAGTTTCAATGAAACATGTTGGATATTCTGTGATTTAAAATGCGGCTTACCATTTATATCACAAAGGTACTTAAACATATCTCCTTCTGGATCAATATTCCTATATTGACTTAGTACTGGAACAAAAGTCTGAACTAAAGTCTTAATCCGTTCATCAACATCATATGAAGCCTCAATTAATTCAATTAATTTGTTTAAATCATGCCCTCCAGTGCTCTTATCATCATCTTTATAAATTATTGTTAAAAGTCTTTGTTTCTTTTCTTCCAAAGAATTGATTTTACTGTTTATGTTTAGCTTTTGACTTTCTGTCATGGAGTCAAGATCAAATAACTGTTGTTCTTGAAGTTCTGCTATTTGACGTAATAAGGAGAGAAGTTCATTAAATTGTTTAGGATGGTTCTTGATTGCTTTGAGATATCTGACTTTCTCAAGGACATTTTTTAAGAAAAGTTCAATGCAATGCCTGACAGCGTATAGAAGTGGATATACAATGCAGTCGGCTGCTGTTTGTCTGTTTTCAACCGCATTTATCATTAATGATACTGCATCGTTAAAGCCGTCATAGATGGTAGATTGATCATAGCCGCCGTTTTCTCCAACACAAGCAATATACTTTGTATCACCGCCATAGAAATCAAAAGGCGATAAATCCATTATTTTTTTAATTTTCTCATCCAACTGTGCCATTTGATCCTATTCCTTCCTAAACGATATAGTCTTAACATAATAGCCCCTAAAAATCAGTTACAAATCAGATTTATAGGGCTAAAATAGCCTGGATTCTTTATAGAGTTAGTATAACATAAGAAATGTTTTTTTGTCAATAACAACATGAGAAATTACAAATACTCCTTTAGTTTCTCAAATATTTCATAAACGCTGGTTCCCGGAGCGCATTGAGATGGCGCCGATCCATCCGGATAGTTCTGAAGCAGTCTCTTTGCATTACGGATAGCTTCGTCAAGGTGCGGATACAGCATCTCAAACATATCAGAGTTGTTCTTCTTATACTTGCTCCCGAGGTGTTTTGTGAGCTTCGGGTAGTACAAGTCACGGTGAATGTTGGACTGCAAATACTCGAAATGCAGCAGAAACCACAGTTCTATGCACTCATTCGACCACAGAGCATGGTAGGTGACTGTATCATAAGAGCTTGATAGTTCCTGACAGCGAAAATAGGCGTTATCGAAATCGTCCTCCGGAAAGTCGTCTTTATCGTATACAATCCAGATATGCCGATACTTTCCGCCAGAACGGAGCTGTTCCTTTTCTGCTTTATCAAGAATTGTCAGGGTATTCGCTCCCTCACCAAGCCCGACTATCTCGATTCTGCCTGTATAATTCTGATTAACAGCCTTTTTCAGTCCTTCGAAATACAGCGGTTCCGTTTTCGAGCCTTCTGTAATAATCAGATGATACTCTGGGCTGATACGACTGCCTCTGTCGCGGCGTGGCTTACGCCAGCGTTTGTTCTCATCGCTTTTTTTCGGAGGTTTATTGGACATTTCATTACCTCCACTCCATCATGTTGCGGAAATACGGGTCTGCGCCGTAACGTCCTTCCAGATACTGCTTATCATAAGCTGTATTAGGACCGATTCGATTTCCATTCTCATCTCGCAGCTCATACAGCGAATAGAGGTCGCTTGCCTCATCGTCCTTCTTATAGGCAAACCAAATCTCATCAGTTCGGAATACAGAGCTTTTCATGGTTGAAATATCATGAGACGTGAAGATAAGCTGCGCTTTATGCTGATTAATCTCCGGATTCTTAAAGAGCATGATTAGAAATCTGAGCAGCTTCGGATGAAGCTTTGCGTCCAGCTCATCCAATACAAGTAGCCTGCCTTCTGTCAGAGCAATAATAACAAGCGGTAGCACATTGAAAAGCTTCTGTGTGCCGTCCGACTCATCAGCAAGATGCAGCTGATATGTGTGGTTATTCACGGTGTGTTCAAACAGGATATCAATACGTTCGTCATCCTTTTTCACGAACTGGATGCCGCTGATCGTGATACCAACATCTACCAGAAACTCCACGAGCTTCTTCTTGGATACTTCGTCTGCTCTCATAACAAGTTGCATCTCCTCATAGGGATTTGCATAGTTCTTGATAATGCAAAGCTCAAACCACTTTGTTGCGATATTGATAGGCTCGATCTTATAGTTTATTGCAAGGAACGACAGATACGGCATCTGCTCGTTGACCTCTGTGTTGATCGACTGCTTGCGTATGCTTGCGCCCAGCTTGATCTCACCATCGCTTCTCTCAAAGAGCGTGCTGATACGACTGTTCGGTGCAAGCTTTCTGCGGTAAAGATTCTCCTCTACGATTTTGCCCTTCTGAACAGATATCTGATAGCGATACTCAAACTCTGCATCAGGGATAAAGAAAATCTCAAACTCTGTGGGTTCTTCCGGCGTCTTCTCGTCAAACAGGAACGGTACACAGTTCATAGTCCGTGCGGTCGTCTGGCCTCTGAATAGAAGAATCGGGGATACCACAAGACTATGCAGACACTTCAGGGCGTCGAGAACATTGGATTTACCTCCGGCGTTCGGGCCGTAAATTGCAGCAACCGGCAGCATTTCCTGCTTGTTCCCGTCCGGAAGCAGAGAATGCTCAAATCCCTGGCTACTCACAGCCTGCATATCCAGGATTGTCTCATCCCTGTAGGACTTATAGTTCTTAAATGTAAACTGGCATAGCATAGCTTACACCTCCTCCACTCTATTATAAGATATTATGCGCCGTTTGTCAAGCTGTATCCTCGATTTTCAGAAAATAATTCTGAAATGCATTTAGTAAAATTGAAATATGGATTCTTTTTCCTGTGAAATGGTACGATTATCATTTATTAAGTACTCCTAAGTGCAAAAATGGAACTTTGAAACGGCAGAATGGCACTTTGAAGTAATTACTCACAGAAAAGCACTCTTGAATGGAAGTGGATGAAAAAGCACTACACTCACAGGATGTGTTATGCTCTGCCGTCCGACATACTTCTATCAAGAATGCCTTATAACGTTTACATGGTGTCAGAAGTAAACTATTCTGCTCTTTCAATTCTGCCACAACTTGTGGCGGATTTGCTTTTGCAGATTTTGCCTCAACTTGGGGCAGATTTTCAATCAGCGATAACAATCACAGAATCACAACATGTACTGCAGATTAATCTTTGAGAACGAAAGCAATTCAGGAAAAATGCTTTCAAGTTTGAACTGAGTCTTATATATAAGCGTTGTATCTTATTTCGCAGTAAGCCCCACTTAAGAAATAACCTTGCCGAAAGAATGGTAAAACTGAAGCATTTCAATATTAACACGTCACGAAGCTTTTATTGTATATCTTTTATCAGAATCCACAATCATTGTAAGTTCTTTCAATCACATAGGAAGGCTCATAGTATTGGTTTTTATATTTCAGATCACCTCTCTCAATTCAACGCTATTGTAAGAATCGGTCAGCGTGCTTTTCTTGTCTGGCTTTGGCAGTAATTCAACCAAAACAGGTGAGAAAGTATAACGATTCTGTTTGGTGATTTTTTCGTATTCTTCAAACGTGATTAAATTCATATGATATAGCATTTCTGTAATTCTCTGCGCACGATGATAATCTATCTCGCTTATGACCTGTTTTTGTAGCATGGTCACACCTCCTTTTTGTAGTATCCATATTAACTCAAATTGTCTGGTTTATCAAGCTTATTCGGCAATAATCGCATATAATTCATAGAGAAAAACAATCTGTTTATTTTGAAAAGATTGTTATATCCGTCGAAGGAAATAAGTCCGGGCGCGTCGCCGCCTGAGTTGTTAAATTCACAGAAATCTGTCATGACAGCAATGCATGATCTGTTTGGAGAAAGTATATTTTCTTCCAAAATAAAAGCTGTGTAAATAATTAGTACAATATCAAGATATAAAAAAATCCCCTCCACCGGTTATCATTACACCGGAGGAGGGGATAGAACGCGTATTCATTATCGTATCAATCATAAATGATACTCTACCGAAGCATTTCCTTTATTCTTCGGGGAACATTTCATCGTAAGCATCCTGCCATTCGTCGCCGAAGTCTTCATCTGCATACATTTCGATACGGGCATACATATCAAATATCATATCATCAAGCGAATCAAATTCCTCTGTTTTCTGCATCAGATCATCATAAACAAACATCTTTCCACTGTCAGCATTGATAAAATACTCACGGGCAGAAACACTTCCGACAGCGAACATTCTGAATCCCTTTTCGTTTTCTCCTGCGTCTTCAGGCATATATAGACTGAAATCACAGTCATCAATGGTGAGTGACGCAGTAAGACCAAGCCACTCCTTGTATTCATCAGGTATCTGACATCCTGTTTCCTTTTCAAATTCGCTGATCTTTTCAGCAGATGCAGGTCCTTCGGCAGTATATGTCCACCCAAGAGACTCCATCACCTTACACATTTTCATAATGTCTTCGTACCATTCAGCAGCGCTTACTTTCATAATTAATCTCCTTTTGTGAACATTTTTACCCGGTGATGCCGTATGCACACCTTACCTCAACATTATAACATACCGACCATAAAAAAGCAATATCCAATATCATAAAACTGCCGCCCAGGCCGAACAATTCGTCATTTCCGTCATTTCATGCTGTTTGGGATACGGTTTCAAATTAATTACTTACAAATTTCAAGCGTTACTCCCGATTTGAATTCAAATACGAGCTTGCTTTCAAAAACAGTCACTTTTGACAGCAGGTGCTTCACAAGGCTCTCGTCAAACTCTGTGATCTCACTGGGCTGCGCTGCGATAAACTCCTGCAGCTCGCGGATCCTGTCAAGCCGCTCATTTCGGGAAGTATCATTCTGCAGAGCGTTTTCTTTCTGCTTACGGAGTCTAAGCACCTCCTGTGCAGCTTCGGTGTAGTCTTCCTGACGGCTAGCTTTGTCGATGATCTCCTGCTGAAGCGCACTGATCCTTGCCTGAATACTTTCGGCGGACTCCGGATTCATTGTCATAAGGACCGATGCGATATTCTTCTGCAATACCGGAAGGTAGGAGTCGCTGTCTGCTATCAGCTGGTTCAAAGCGGCGATAAAGGAATTTTTCAGTTCTGTCTCGTGTACTGTTCTTGCACAACAGTCACCGGCCTTATCCACTCTCGTGATGCATCTCCATACTACAGACTTGCAGCCGTGGTTGTTCCAATGGATCCTGCGAAATCGCTCACCGCATTCGGCACAGTATATCTGTCCTGAAAAGCAGTGATTAGAACTAAATCCTCGCTTTCTGCCGTTGCAGTCAATCAGCGAACCGCGCCGTGACATTTCTTCCTGTACTTTCATGAACAGTTCCTTCGGGATAATCGCTTCATGGTCATCTTCAACATAGTATTGCGGAACGTCGCCGTTATTCCGGGCACGCTTCTTGTTTAGAAAATCTACAGTATATGTTTTCTGTAGAAGCGCGTCACCCATATATTTTTCATTTTCAAGGATGCGCCTGATTCCACTGTCGTGCCATCTTTTGTTTCCTCTGGCGGTAGGAACGCCGTCACGCTCCAGCCCTCTTGCTATCTGCTGACAGCTTGCGCCTTCCAGATACTCACGGAATATACGCTTGATTACTTCTGCCTGCTCAGGATTTATGACCAAGTGACCATCTTCATCCTTATCGTACCCGAGAAAGCAATTTGCATTGACCATGACCTTACCCTGTTGAAAACGGTACTTGATACCTAGTCTTACATTCTGACTCAGCGATTCGGATTCCTGTTGAGCTAGGGAAGCCATAATGGTTATCAGGACTTCGCCCTTTGCGTCCATTGTATTTATGGACTCTTTTTCAAAATATACCGGGATATTCAGCGCTTTTAGTTCACGAATGTAGTTCAGGCAGTCCACAGTATTGCGGGCAAAGCGGCTGATCGATTTTGTAATGATCATATCGATCTTACCGTCCTTGCAGGCCTGAATCATATTATTGAACTGTTCTCTGTTCTTTGTCGATGTTGCACTGATTCCGTCGTCTGCAAATATCCCCGCAAGCACCCAGTCCGGTTTTTTCTCGATTACATCGGTATAGTGCTCTATCTGCGTCTGATAGCTTGATGTCTGTTCTTCGTAATCAGTCGATACTCGGCAGTAGGCAGCTACACGTAGTTTCCGTATCTCTTCCTTTTTGGCGATGCTTCCGACCGGTTTCTTTGCCGGGATCTCGGTTACTTTTGGCATTTGACCACCTTTCTTTCTATGAGGCTGTACAGGTACTGAGCTTGTTCGTATGGATCGTCATACTGTGTCAGTGGGGGAGAGAACGTGAACTCCGTTTCAGGCTTTGGTATTATTCTTCGTGTTTTACCTGTCTGGTTCTTATTATCAGCCCGCCGTTTCAGTTCGCTGTTCGCAGTATGAAATGTAGATATATCAATAATTGCCGGATAAAAATCATCTCCGCAGTAATACTTCTTTGTCAGCATACGTTTCACTGTACTGTGTACGAGCGGATGTCCGGCGGCTTTTGCGGCTTCTCTCAGGCTCATTCCACTGATGTAGTTATCGAAAATGCGTCTGACACAGTCTGCTTCAGCTTCGTTTATCACGGCAGCACCGTTTTCGATCCGGTATCCGTATGGTGTATGGCCCATCACAGCACCTCCTTCAGCGTTAGCCCGCATTTCAGCCTGAACTCAATGCAGTCCCGGTCATAAACAATAATGTGATCTACATAAGCAGTGAAAAGCTCATCGCTGAACTCGTCAAGTAATGCCGTTGTTTCAGTGAATTTCAGAAGCTTATCCAGCTCTGTGATCTCATAGGCTTCTGCAGATGTATATGTTCCCAGGACTGCAAGCTCATTTCTGTAATCTTCTGCTGCTTTTCTCAGCATGTTCATTTCCTGATTGAACATCACATTATCGATGATATCCTGCGCACGGAGCTGCCGCAGGGTGTGCTTTTTCTCGGAGTTTTTTTCCAGCATCTGCTGAAGCTCCTGCATTCTCTTAATGCTTTCATCCGTACTGTCTGCTCTGAGCGTATCGTACAAAGGCTTCAGGATCAGCTTTCTGCTGAAAATGAGCTTATTGAGCATAGTGATAAATGCAGCTTTCAGTACATCGTCACGCACATATTTAGCGGAACATCTTCTGATATCCTCTATATGTGTATTGCAGACCCATGCTATTTCAGCACCGTGACTGTGGATCCGACGCTTATACTTGCCGCCGCATATCCCACATGTGATCTTTCCCGAAAAGGGGAACCGATTCTGGTACTTTCCGTTCTCCCTTACGATGCCTTTTTCTTTGCCGCGCTGTCTGATCAGGGCATTTGCCCGTTCATAGGTTTCACGGCTGATAATTGGCTCATGATGTTCGGAAACAAGATATGTTTTAACCTCGCCGTGATTGTTGTGGCGTCGGAAGGATTCGTCGGTATAGGTCTTTTGAAACAATGCATCGCCGACATATTTTTCGTTTACGATAATATCTCTCACAGTCGAGCCTGACCATTTTCCACCTTTTCTCGTAGGGATGCCCTGCTGCTGCAGAGCGGATGCTATTGTATCAGTGCTATTTCCGGCAAGAAGCGTTCTGAAGATAAATCTCACAACGCCGGCTTCGGCGGGTTCAATTACCATATCCCCGTTTTCATTCCGTTGATATCCGTAGGGAACATACCCTATCTTATATGTTCCGGCTGCCATTCTTCGTTGTATCGACCACTTTTCGTTTTTTGATATGGAAGCAGATTCTTCTTCTGCCATGCTGCTGAGAATGGAAAGGATCAGCTCACTTTCCATCTCGCCGGTATCGATGTTTTCCTTTTCAAAATAGATCGTAACACCGATATTCAGCAGTTCACGGACAATGGAAAGGCAGTCCGTGGTATTTCGGGAAAAGCGGCTGATAGATTTCACTAGGACATGTTCCACCTTTCCGATACGGCAGGCTGTCAGAAGATTCTGCAGCCCATCACGGATCTCAGCCTTTGTGCCGGTAATTCCGGTATCATAATACAGACCGGCATACTCCCATTCTAAATGAAGCAGGATATATGATTCATAATGTGCTTTTTGTGTTTCAAGGCTCTCAAGCTGATCTTTATTATCCGTTGAAACACGGCAGTATGCAGCCACACGCCGTTTCTTCTTTTTCACACTCGGCTTCTGTGCTTCGATCACTCGAATGTTCATGGAAATACCTCCTTCTGTTGGTATCTATATTAGCTCTGACTTCCTGATAAATCAAGTGTTCTCGGCAATAGATCCACAAAAAGGGGAGAGAAAGACTGCCTGTTTAACTGCGTCAATTTGTCATACTCGTCAAAGGAAATAAGTCCGCTTTTGTAAAGGGATTCTGTGATCTTTTGTGCCTTATGGTAGTTTACTTCGTCAATGATTTTCTGCTGTTCCATAGCATACCTCCGTTTCTGTTATCATGGATATGTAAAATGTGCAGCTATGTAGGCATAGCGCATTGACTTTTTCGGGGAGAGGATGTATAATGAAAATAAATAAGTGCAGCTCTTGTTCGTTCTTCATATTAAAACTAACCGTAGTATTTATAGAGAAAGATTTCGCCTAGCGGAAGTAAGAAATCAATGAGATGGAGGTATATAATGGATAATAATATTGGAATAATGATGATACAGCTTATGTTTAAAAACAAGCCCAAATCGCCGACTACAGAACAGTTCAGAAATTCGCTGGAGAAGCGTTTTGGTAATCTGGGCGATCTGCCCTTTGCAGAAACAGCTAAGGAAAGCAAAGGCGATATGTTTATGTTTCCTCTTCCGGAACATAAAGTAGTTTTACAGGATCACCCCGATGGTGTTCCGGTTATGGCTGCCTTTTTAGCATCTGATTCCGGTTCGGGCATTGATTTGGATGAAATGAAACTCAGTCAGCTCTGGGATGTTAAGGATGCAGATCAGATCATCAACGAGTGTAAATATACCGTTCTGGTCAATACTATGCTTGGTGCTGCTCTTCCTTACAAGGAACAGGCGGAAGTCATACTGTCACAGGTTGAGGCAGCGCTTGAGTGTTATCCGGAATGCATAGGTATATACTCTCCTAAGAGTGGAAAACTGATCACACCGGAGATGTTCGAAGAGCAGAAGAATTACAGCCTGACAGAGCGATTTATACAACTTTTTGTGAATGTCAGGTTTTTTAATGTATCTGAGGCAAATGAAATGGTTATCGATACATTAGGATTTTTTGTGTTTGGTGGAGCTGATGTACAGGTTCATTTTAAAGGACTAAATCCGAATCATGTTGTAAACTACGTTTATAATATTGCAAGTTATCAGTTTGAAAATGACTTTCCTATAAAGAGCGGAGATACTATAGACAGTATAGATGAAAACGGTAAAATGCAGATTACTCCACAATGGAATGTTCAATATGAAAACGCTCTTATAGATCCGGAAAGGTCTGTATTGGATATAAACTGTGGGAAATATGCCGGCGGCGGTCGATGATACTGTGAATTCTGAATTATAATGGTATGTACCGGGCAGAGAACTTCGTCTGCCCGATTTTTTTATTCTTTCACAAGCGTACCCTTGTAGGTGTTGTTGCCGATAGTGACGGTCACAGTGGCTTTGACATCAGGCTCGGCAGGCTTCACAGGTTCCGCAGGCTCAGGAGTCTTCTCCCAGCCGTTCAGCCCTTTGCCCTTGATGATGGTCGGGAAATCCTTGTAGCAGATATCCATATCCACATTGCCGTTGATGCCGTCAACCTTGCCCTTCTCAGAGTGCTGCCAGATACCGTAAGCACCGTTGTAATTGGTCTGATCGACCCAG
Source organism: uncultured Ruminococcus sp. (assembly GCA_946413815.1). GTDB lineage: Bacteria > Bacillota > Clostridia > Oscillospirales > Ruminococcaceae > Ruminococcus. Next base: position 936 of record CAMKMD010000079.1, on the reverse strand, counting down.
TGCGCCAGCCAGATCGTATACCACGATTTGATATCATCGGCAGTATGCGTGGTGAGAGAGGATGCAGAGCCGTACAGCCCGACAAAGTAACCCGCGCTCTCAGCCTTTTTGAGGAACGCACGCATAATCGCGGAGACCTGTTCCTTGCCGAGATTGAACTGCTTCTTTTCCTCAAGGTCGAAGTACACCGGCATCTCAAACTGCTTACCTTTGATAACAGACAGGAACACATCCGCTTCCAATTCTGCCTCCTCCGGGGTCATGGCATAGGAGTACCAGTATGCGCCGACGGGAATACCAGCGGCTTTTGCACCTGCGTAGTTCTGCTCGAACTTCTCATCTTTCTGCTTTTCAAGTCTGCCGTAGCCTGCACGGAGAATAGCAAAATCGATGCCGTCAGCTTTGACTTTACCCCAGTCGATATCGCCGTTGTGTACACTTACATCAATGCCCTTCATATCCTCACCCCCGAAGTACTTGTAAAAGTCATCGGTCACAGTGCTGTTACCGTGAACTTCATCGCCATACCACTTGCCGTTGGGGCGCACGTCCACATGCGTGTACTGATAAGCGGCAGTGATGTTTGCGATACCGCTGAAACCGATATCCTGCGCCTTGCAGCAGACCACCTTAGAGGAAATCGGCAGCCCGTCCTGTCCGTAGCAGCAGATGTCAGCGGCATTGCCGAGTGTATGCTGTCCGGTTCCGCTACCCTTCACCGCTTTATCGTGAGCGGAACATCTGAAGCCGGAAGTCACAATGATCTTAGAACAGTTCAGGGCGGCATACAGCTGTTCCAGCTTCTGCACCAGCTCATCGGACACACTGAACTCGTGCTCTTTTCCGCACTTGCAGCGGAACTCTTTTGCATTGAAATGCTGGGTGATCTGTGTAGTGTCACCATATTCATAATTTCTGATCATTTTCTTGTCCTTT
>CAMKMD010000078.1 GCA_946413815.1 uncultured Ruminococcus sp. | reverse complement strand
TTGCACGGCATTACAGCGAGTATCGTCTCCTGCATGAACAGCAGCGCAGAATGAATACCACAGACGGCAAGATCCTGAGCCTGCTCGAACGCAACAATGAGGAAGCCAAACAGGAAAATGCTAACAAGAACCCGATCATCAACAGCACGCTCCGGGACTATATGGCAGGCGAAGTCAGCAGAGACATCTGTCGGCGTTTCCTGTTCCCGGCAGATGTGATAGCTGCGCATGATGAGGGTATCATCCATGTGCATGATCTGGACTATATCGCAGAGCCGATGCACAACTGCTGTCTGGTGAATCTGGCGGATATGCTGCAGAACGGCACGGTGGTATCCGGTACAATGATCGAGAAGCCCCACAGCTTTTCCACTGCCTGCAATATCGCAACGCAGATCATTGCGCAGGTCGCATCGAATCAGTACGGCGGTCAGACGATCAGTCTTGCGCACCTTGCGCCTTTCGTGGATGTCAGCCGACAGAAGATACGAGCTGAAGTATTCGAGGATGTGAACTGCGACTGCGGCTGCAAACTGTCTGAGGATGAGATCAGCCACATCGTTGAGAAGCGAGTACGCCGGGAAGTCAAACGCGGCGTGCAGACCATTCAGTATCAAATCAATACGCTGCTCACCACCAACGGGCAGACACCGTTCGTAACGGTGTTCATGTATCTGGACGAGGTGCCGGAGGGACAGACCAGAGATGACCTAGCGCTCATCATCGAAGAAACGCTGCTTCAGCGTATCGAAGGTGTGAAAAACGAAAAGGGCGTCTGGATCACGCCGGCATTCCCAAAGCTGATCTATGTTCTCGATGAAGACAATATCCAACCCGGAACAAAATATTACTACCTGACTGAGCTTGCCGCCAAGTGTACGGCAAAGCGCATGGTTCCCGACTATATCTCCGCCAAGGTTATGAAACGGCTGAAGGGTGATGTGTATGCCTGCATGGGCTGCCGCTCCTTCCTGACTCCTTCTGCTGACCACAAGTATTACGGGCGTTTCAATCAGGGCGTTGTGACCATCAACCTTGTGGATGTTGCTTGCAGCGCAGACGGTGACGAGAATAAGTTCTGGCAGCTCCTGAATGAACGCTGCGAACTATGTCGTAAGGCTCTCATGTGCAGGCATGAACGGCTCAAAGGAACGCCGTCCGATGTTGCCCCGATTCTCTGGCAGAACGGTGCGCTGGCAAGGCTGAAGGACGGCGAGGTCATTGATGATCTGCTGTACAACAATTACAGCACCATTTCCCTCGGCTATGCAGGCATCGCAGAGATGACATACCGCATGACAGGCTGTTCACATACAGAGCCGGACGGTAAGACCTTCGCTCTTGCGGTCATGAGATTTCTCAATGACAAGTGCAGCAAATGGAGAGCCGAGACTAATATCAGCTTCTCGCTGTACGGTACACCAATGGAATCTGTGACATACAAATTCGCTCAGTGCTTACAGCGCAGGCACGGCATTATTCCTCATGTGACTGACAAAAGCTATATCACAAACAGCTATCATGTTCATGTCACCGAGCCAATTGATGCTTTTTCAAAGCTGACCTTTGAAGCGGAGTTTCAGGAGTTGTCTCCCGGCGGAGCGATCTCCTATGTAGAAGTGCCGAACCTTCAGAACAACATCCCTGCGGTGCTGGCGCTGATGCGGCATATCTATGAAACGATCCTGTATGCGGAGCTGAACACAAAATCCGATTACTGTCAGGCCTGCGGCTTTGACGGAGAGATACAGATCACTGAGGAGGACGGCAAGCTGATCTGGGAATGTCCGAACTGCGGCAACCGCGATCAGCGGACACTGAATGTCTGCCGCCGCACTTGCGGATACCTCGGAACGCAGTTTTGGAATCAGGGACGCACTGCTGAGATCAAGGATCGGGTGATGCACCTGTGAATTACTGCGGTCTGAATAAAAATGACATCGCAAACGGTGAAGGTGTGCGTGTGTCGCTGTTTGTATCCGGATGCAGGAATTACTGCAAGGGCTGTCATAACACGGAGGCTTGGGATTTCAGCTATGGACAGCCATTCACCAAAGAAACAGAAGATGAGATCATCGAATCCCTGCGTCTTTCTTGGATACAGGGACTTTCTGTTCTCGGCGGTGAACCCTGCGAGGAAGAAAACGAGTGTGTGCTGATACCGTTTCTGAAACGGGTAAAGCGGGAGTGTCCGAATTCGGACACCTGGTTATTCTCCGGATACACTTATGAGATGCTGCAGGGCGAGGAGATCCTTCGCTATGTGGATGTCCTTGTGGACGGTCCGTTCCTGCTGGAGCAGCGGGACATCTCCCTGTCGTTCCGGGGAAGCAGAAATCAACGGATCATCCGGCTGAGAAATGGAGTACGGATATGAAGGAAAAACACAACTGCCGCTGCGACAGCTGCGGATGCGCTTTTATTCCCGGACCGAAAACGAAACGTGAGGGCGAGATTGAATACAGCTTCTTCAACTGTGATTTTTGCGGAAAGGCGTTTATCGTGTCCGTGACCGATGAAGCCCTTCGCAGAAACATCCGCAAGTATGCGGTATTCGCTGATCGTCAGAAGACATCAACGCTCAGCGAAATGGAACTGCTTGTTGCTGCAAGACTGAAACAGGAAAATCTGAGACGCGCCGCAGAGCTGCGGCAGATGTATATACGGGAGGAATGAGATGAAAACAGCAGAACTGCGTATGATCCCTGTCTCGGAGCTGAAGCCTGCGGAATACAACCCGCGTAAAAAGCTGAAGCCCGGCGACAAGGAATACGAGAAGATCAAAAACAGCATCGAGGAATTCGGCTTTGCCGATCCGCTTGTTGTCAATGCCGACATGACGATCATCGGCGGACATCAGAGACTGACCGTAGCAACGGCGCTCGGCTACACGGAAGTTCCGTGTGCGGTGGTGGACATCGACAAGGTTCGTGAGAAGGCGCTGAACATTGCGCTCAACAAGATTACGGGTGCGTGGGACGAGAACCTTCTCGCTGAACTTCTGGAAGATATTCAAAGCAGCGATTTCGACCTCGGCAAAACCGGCTTTGACCCGCCGGAGATCGAGCAGCTTTTCAATCAGGTACACGATAAGCAGGTCAAAGAGGACAGCTTCGATGTGGAAGAGGAGCTTCAGAAACCGACCTTCTCCAAGCCGGGAGATATCTGGATACTCGGCAGGCATCGTGTGATCTGCGGTGACAGCACAGTCGCAGAGACATACACAAAGCTTATGGAAGGACAGAAAGCAAACCTCGTCCTGACGGATCCGCCTTACAATGTGGACGTTGAGGAGACCGCCGGCAAGATCATGAACGACAACATGAGCGACAGCGATTTCTATAACTTTCTGCTTGCAGCCTATAGGTGTATGTATGACAGCCTTGCAGATGACGGCAGCATCTATGTATGGCACGCTGATACGGAAGGGCTGAACTTCCGAAAGGCATTCAAGGATGCAGGATTCCAGCTTTCCGGCTGCTGTATCTGGAAGAAGAATTCGCTGGTGCTTGGACGCAGTCCGTATCAGTGGATCCACGAGCCGTGTCTGTTCGGCTGGAAGCAGAAGGGCAAGCATCAGTGGTACGCCGACCGCAAGCAGACAACTGTCTGGGAATATGACAAGCCGAAAAGCAGCCCCGACCATCCGACCACAAAGCCCATCCCGCTGATGGCATATCCGATCAAGAACAGCACCATGACAAACGGCATCGTTCTCGACCCGTTCCTCGGCTCCGGCTCTACGCTGATCGCCTGCTGTGAGACAGACCGTGTCTGCCGCGGCATCGAGCTTGACCCGAAATTCGTGGATGTCATCGTGAAGCGATACCTCGCATGGTGTCGGGAGAAGCAGACCGCCGAGGTCGCATATGTACTCCGTGATGGGCAGAAGCTGTCATACGAGGAAGCTGTTGCAGAGATGCCTACTGATGAAAATGATTCTGAAGCCGATGACTGATATCTGTACCGCCGCTGCAGCAAATTGTGAACGAACTGATACTAAGTAAGCTGTTCGGCATTTCAGATTCTGTACTATGCACAATCACAGGGGCAATATAGCCCCTTACATTCTCCGATTTACAGTCTTGATATTATCAGCGAAATAGCTTAATATGTGACTACCGCCGGGGAAGACCGTATAGGACGGTTGGACGGCAATAATGAAAAAGGAGCGTACACATATGAAAACTTATGCACAGAAGATTCCAAACCGCAAAGAACTGGTAAAGAGACTGGAAGAGCTTACGAGGAAGAAAGCGAGATATACCTTTGTACCGAGATGCGCTTTTGAAGTCGGGGAATTTACGGTTGAGAAAAACGGCGAACTGACAACAACGAATGATGCGGATGAACTGATTATCGGCATTCTTACAAAAGAAGGTATGATCGGTGCGCTGATCAGCGAAGACGAGACACCTGTGGAGGTATCCCCGGAAATCAGTCTTGTGACTGAAACCACAGAAGAATGGGGTGATGATGAACAGCTTGAAGATGAGCAGCCCTTCATCGAAGAATCGCCTGCAGAAGTGTCGGAATCGGAGCCTGAGACCATTCCGGAAAGCGATATGGATGAAAGCCGGGATTCAGTTTACAAAAATGCGGAATCTGAATCAGATGAGTATCTTTGCACAAGAATCTCTTTTTCCCTGAATGCGCATACGGTACAGTCCCTCACAAATCTGATCTGTATGATCCACTCCCGCGGACCTCTGATTTCCAAAGCAACCGGCGGTACATTTTTCGCAGACAAGGAACTGGTAGATTCGATCCTTGATGAGAAGGTATTCCGGAGTGTGAATGAATTGATTTCATATGTCAGGGAATGGGGTGAGATGAGTACTCCGCTGATGGGAATATCCTTCGATGATGACAAGCTCACCTTCGACGGTTTCGGTCAGGCACAGGATGCTGAGCATGTGCAGACCTTCATGAAGCTTGCCGCAGCTATGAACAAGATGGCAATTACCCAGAAGCGTGTTCAGGCAAAGGATGTCGATGACAGTAACGAGAAGTATTCGCTCCGCGTCTGGCTGATCCGTCTTGGGCTGAACGGAAAAGACTACAAGGCAGACCGAAAGCGCCTGATGGAGAACCTTTCCGGGCATACCGCATTTCGCAATGACGCGGAGCGTGAACGCTGGGAAGCGAAGCAGAAGGCAAAGCGTGATGCTCAGAATAGCGAGGAGGAAGAAAACGATGCAGTTTCCGAATGAAAGACAGCTTCAGACGCTGCGCGAGCGTTATCCCGTAGGTACACGCATCCGCCTGATCCGTATGGCAGACGACATTGCGCCCGTACCGCCCGGTATGACCGGTTCGGTTGCTATCATCGACGATGCAGGCAACATTCATATGAAGTGGGACAATGGCAGAAGCCTTGCGCTGATCGAAGGCGCAGATGAGTTCGAGGTCATCTCCGGCGGCTGATTATACAGCCTCCGGGGCGCCGGAAAATGTGAGGACCTATTCCATCGTACCCAATATTACCATAGAAAATCAAGTGTGTCAAGAATGTAAAATACACAATCATCAATGCTGTATTTTCCTCGATATTCTGTGGTTTTAGCGGCTTGATATATCCTCGGTTTAGAGTTAATATGTGACTACCGAAAGGGAAAACACACCAAAAACCAAACAGGAGGATACCACCATGAACGCAAAGACACAGGCACAGATCAACAGAATGAAGGAGCAGACGATCGGGGTTGAGGTTGAGATGAACAACATCACCCGCAAGGCTGCCGCAAAGCTTGCCGCCGAGTTCTTCGGAACAAACCGCAGCGAGTACACCGCCCACCGCAACGGCTACGAAACCTACAGCGCTTGGGACGCACAGGGACGCGAGTGGAAATTCCAGCGCGACTGCAGCATCAGCGGACCGGACAGCGAAAAGTGCGAACTGGTCACACCGATCCTGCACTACGAGGACATCGAAACCCTGCAGGAGCTGATCAGACGCCTTCGCAAGGCGGGCGCAAAGAGCGACTACACCAGAGGCTGCGGAGTTCACATTCACATCGGCGCAGCGGGACACACACCGCAGAGCCTGCGAAACCTCGCAAACCTGATGGCAAGCCACGAAACGCTGATCGCCGAAGCAATCAAGGTTGACAGCAGCCGCATGAACCGCTACTGCAGAACGGTAAACCCGAATTTCCTGCAGCAGCTCAACAAGAAGAAGCCCACCACGATGGCGCAGCTTGCAGACATCTGGTACGGCGCACAGGGATGCGACTACGGCAGAACCCACCACTACAACGACAGCCGCTACCATATGCTGAACCTCCACGCCACCTTCACAAAGGGCACGATTGAATTCCGCCTTTTCCAGTTCGACAAGCCCGCAGGCGGCAAGCAGAACGGACTTCACGCAGGCAAGCTCAAGAGCTACATTCAGCTTTGCCTCGCGATGAGCCAGATGGCAAAAGACCTGCGGAGCGCCAGCCCGAAGGAACAGCAGAAGGAAAACAAAAAGTTCGCGATGCGGACTTGGCTGATGAGAATGGGCTTCATTGGCGACGAGTTCGCCACCGCAAGAGAAACCCTGACGCAGAACCTTACCGGCGACAACGCCTTCCGATTCGGCAGACCTTAACCGGTCTGCCGCCACGGGCAAGGGCGGCGAAACAGCCGCCCACAGCGCCCCGTGTGTGGCGGTACGGGTATCCTCCGAGTAACTGCCCCTTTCGGTAAAAAGCCCTGTACGGGGCGCACACGGTGCAAACAGCGGCAAGGCATATACTACACAAAGAACGGCACATTTTCCCCCGCGATGTTTTGTACATTTAGCGGCTTGCTATTCTTCCCGAAAAGAGTTAATATGTGACTACCGGAACGGAAAACAAACACGGAGGAACGAGCAATGAGCAACATCGAATGGGGAACGGAAACCGACAAGAAGCTGGAGCAGATCGCAATGAAAGCGGACTACGCACTGGAGCAGCGCGGCGGGCTGGACACCCGCTGGAACGACACAGAGGACTTCCCGGAGGTGAGCATCTGGGGCATCCGCGAGATGCTGCGCAAGGCATACGAACTGGGCAAGGCGGAAAAGTAACCGCCGCCTTTCCCTACCTGCCGCCTACGGGCGGCTTAGGGTGGTAGAAGGAGACTTCCTTCGGAAAGGACGATTGACATGGAAAAGAAGTACTACCTTGCCTACGGCTCGAACCTGAACATCCGCCAGATGCGGCACCGCTGCCCGACCGCAAAGCCCATCGGCATTACGGTGATCCCCGACTACGAGTTGCTTTACAAGGGCAGCAAGACCGGCGCGTACCTGACCATCGAACCGAAGAAGAACGGCATTGTTCCGATCGCGGTCTGGGAGGTCACCGCCGAAGATGAGAAGCGGCTGGATGCCTACGAGGGCTGCCCGACCTTCTACTACAAGAAGGAAGTCCGCCTGCCGGTGAAGCTGGCAAGCGGCAAGACCAGAAAGCTGACCGCCTTCGTGTACATCATGCATGAGGAACGCAGCCACGGAATTCCGTCGCTTGCCTACATCCGCACCTGTGAGGAAGGCTACCGGAACTTCGGCTTCGATACCAAGTTTCTCGATGCCGCCTACGAAATCAGCGCAAAGGAGGTACAGCGATGAAAGACCGCAACAACGAGCCGCACATTTGCCCGAAATGCGGGCAGGCGTACACCGCCCGACCAGCACTTTCCCGAGTGGATAACAGCCCGATCTGCCCCGACTGCGGAACGCGTGAGGCGCTTGAAAGCATCGGCGTCGGACGCGAGGAACAGGACAAGATTCTCGGCATCATCCACGAGAAGTACGAAGGCGAAGAATAAGGTGCACAGAGCCGCCACGTTGCAACGTGTGGCGCGGGACGGATATCCTCCAAACGGTATCCCTTTCGGTAACCCGCCCCACACATCGCACGTGTGCGGCTCTTGTGCGATGTACAATTCAGCGGCATTTCCGCCACGATGTTTGTCACATTTATTTTGCCGATATTGCTTGATATATCCTCGGTTCAGAGTTAATATGTCACTACCGCAAGAGAAGCGGAATAAACACAAAGGAGCATTCACATGAACATTTTAGTTGTTGAACCGGGCAAGCGCCCCTACGCAAAGGAGATCAGCGGAGACCTTGAAAGCCTGCAGCAGACGGTCGGCGGATACATTCAGGCGATTTACCCCTTCGATGATCCGGTCGCACTGGTGTGCGAGGAGGAAGCCCTCTACCATCCGGAGCAGAAGTGGAATCGCCCAATCAAAGGCTACGGTGTCATCAAGGGTACGTTCTTCCTTTGCGGTTTGGGCGAGGATGACTTCACCGACCTGCCGCAGGAGCTGACCGAGAAATACGCGGAGTTCTTCCGGCAGGCATACGATTTCGTACTGGTCGGCAACATCCTGATGCCGATTCCCCTGAGCGAATAACCAAAAAGCGGCGGGTGTAATATACACAACACCCGCCGCACATTTTCCCCGTATCTTCTGTAGTTTTAGCGGCTTGCTATTATGTGCTTTTAGAGTTAATATGGGTACAACGGAAGGGCGGAAAGCCCACCGGAATAAAAACACGGAGGACATAAACATGACCAAGAAGCAGAGAATCGAGGAGAAGATCAAGATGCTGGAGAACGGTATCTCCGCCACCGAGCAGATGACCGAGGAGGACTGCGCAGAGATCTACGGCATCCCGAAGGAGACCTGCCTGACCAACCTCCAGACAGCCCTTGGCAAGGCAAAGGCGGAGCTGCGAATGGCGCATCTCGACAGCCTGACCGGAGTGGACAAGGTCATCACCGGCATTGCCTTCTCCCACATCATCAGCGTGGAACAGCGGGGCGACCTCGAAACCCGCATGAGGGACGACGATGACTTCTTCGAGGTTGCAGTCTGGGAGATCAAGGCAGCGCTCACGGCGGCTTACGAGGCGGGACGCAAGAGCAAGTAAACCAGCGGGCAGCCCTTCTGCGGAGGGGCTGCCGCACCTCATACAGGCGGCATATAATACACAACACCTGCCGCACATTTTCCCCGTATCTTCTGTAGTTTTAGCGGCTTGATATAATGTGCTTTTAGAGTTAATATGTACACAACGGAAGGGCAAAGCCCGCCGGAAACTACGAAACACGGAGGAAAAAACAATGATCAGCTACGGAATGGCAAAGGCAAGAGCAATGGCAGGCAGAGACGACTGGAACGAGCGCGAGGCGATCAAAAGCGCCACGATCCTTTGGTACGACACCGAAGAGGAAGGCTACGAACTGGAGATCGAGAACGAGGACAACCTCGACGCAGAGGACTTCAGGGCTTGGGTTGAGGACAACGCCGACAGCCTTGCGCAGGAGGACGCAGCTGCATACGGCACGACCTTCGAGGGCATCGAGGAGATCGAGTACGAAACCGAATGGATCGACGACGATGCCCTTTTTGACGAAGACTACGCAGCCGCCTGCGAAAGCGAATGGGAATGGATGACCGGCAGATGAGCCGGTCGCCCCACCGGGGCGGCACAACGCCGCCCTGTGCGCGGGCAGCAGGTTCCGCGCAAACGGATGCCAGCAGAAATAGCGCCCTACACAGCGCATTTACGCGGCTCCTGCGGGCGGGCGTAAAGTACACAAACAAGCGGAAAATACCGCAGCGATCATTGTTATTACTCACACTTGATATATCCGCCGTTTAGAGTTAATATGTGTACAACGGAACGGGAAACCGAGCCGAAAACTACGAAAATACGGAGGAAAAGAATATGTGGCATGAAGGTACGATCGGAGTTCCGAAGGGCAACGGAAAGTACACGGTGGTTCACTACTGGGTGAAAGCCTACGAAGAAGGCAGTCAGTACGGAATCGACGGCGGCAGAATCAGCAAGCTCACGCTGAAGGTCGAAGGCAAGGTCATTTACAACTACGACCGGGGGGAAGATGTTCCGCCACAGAACGAAGCCGCAGAAATGGCGCTGGCGATCCTGATGCATGAGTACAACTAAAGGCAGCAAACATACATAGAAAGGGCTTGCAGATCGCAGGCCTTTTCTTTATGCACATTTTTACAGGAAGGAGTGATGCGGATGGCTCAGAGAGGCAGAAAACCAAAACCCACTGCGATCAAAGAGCTGGAAGGCAATCCGGGCAAGCGTCCGCTGAATGAGGCAGAGCCGAAACCGGAACGCAAAGCGCCGCCCTGTCCGAAGTGGCTGGAGCCTGAAGCAAAAAAGGAATGGCGCAGGCTATCCAAACAGCTTGAAGCGATCGGTGTGCTGACCGAGGTCGATCAGGCGGCATTCGCATCCTATTGTCAGGCATACGCCCGTTGGAAGGAAGCCGAGGAATTCATGACACAGCATGGCACGATCGTGAAAACAAAATCCGGATACTGGCAGCAGGTACCACAGGTCAGCATTGCACAGACCTATCTAAAGATCATGAATAAGATCGCAGAGCAGTTCGGACTGACTCCGGCGGCAAGAAGCCGTATCACTGCCGGTGCAGATATGAAGGACGCCGCCGTTGACGATATGGATGCACTTCTGGGAGGCGGCTGATGGCAAGAACAGCAAAAGCAAGAGAAAGACCTGCGAATTATCCGAAACTCACCGATTATCAGCCTACCCGCTTTATGCTGCCGGATTCCCATTACGATGCGGCAAAAGCGGACAGGGCTGTTCGTTTTATAGAAAACCTCTGCCATACCAAAGGCCGCTGGGCAGGAAAACCGTTCTGGCTGCTGCCGTGGCAGGAGCAGATCATCCGGGATATTTTCGGTGTTGTAAAAGAAGACGACACCCGGCAGTTCCGTACAGCCTATGTTGAGATTCCGAAGAAAAACGGAAAATCGGAGCTTGCGGCGGCAATTGCACTGTATCTGCTTTACGCCGATAACGAGCCGTCCGCCGAAGTCTACGGCGCAGCGGCTGACCGACAGCAGGCTTCTATCGTTTTTGACGTTGCAAAGCGTATGGTGGAAATGACACCGGCGCTCCTGAAACGCTCCAAGATCATGGCGGCGACAAAACGTCTGGTGAACTACAGCAATGTGGGATTCTATCAGGTACTTTCGGCGGAAGTCGGCACAAAGCATGGTCTGAATGTATCGGGTCTGGTGCTTGACGAGCTTCACGCGCAGCCGAACCGCAGCCTTGTGGATGTTCTCACAAAGGGCTCCGGCGATGCCCGAACGCAGCCGCTGTACTTCCTTATTACCACAGCGGGAACTGATAGAAATTCAATCTGCTACGAATACCACACCAAAGCAAAAGATATTCTGGACGGCAGACGCATCGACCCTTCCTTCTATCCCGTGATCTACGGACTGAATGATGACGATGACTGGAACTCCGAGGAATCGTGGTACAAGGCAAATCCGTCTCTCGGGCATACGATCACCATTGACCGTGTCCGGGATGCGCACCGTGAGGCGCTGACAAATCCAGCAGAAGAAAATGTATTTCGTCAGCTAAGACTCGATCAGTGGGTCGGCAGTGCGGTCGCATGGATCCCGGAGCATATCTACGACAGAGGAAATCTGCCGATTGACCTTGACAAGCTCAGAGGCAGAGAGTGCTACGCCGGACTTGACCTTTCGAGTACAAGCGACATTACAGCTTTTGTTCTGGTGTTTCCACCGCTGACAGAGGGCGAAAAATACATCGTTGTCCCGCACTTCTGGCTGCCGAGAGAAACGCTTGACCTGCGTGTCCGGCGAGATCATGTTCCCTACGATGTCTGGGAGCGCATGGGACTTTTCCATATCACAGAGGGCAATGTGGTGGACTATAACTTTGTTCGGAAAACGATCAATGAGCTGCACACCATGTATAACATCAAGGAGATCGCAGCCGACCGCTGGAATGCTACACAGCTGATCACAGACCTTGAGGGTGACGGCTTTACCGTTGTGCCGATGGGCATGGGATTCAAGGATATGTCACCGCCGATGAAGGAGTTGTATAAGCTCATACTCGAAGGGATGTTCGTTCACGGCGGCAATCCCGTTCTCAGATGGATGGCAGGAAATGTGGTCGCTGAAATTGATGCGGCGGAGAATATAAAACCGAGCAAAAAGAAAAGTACTGAAAAAATTGACGGCATTGTCGCATGGATCATGGCACTCGACCGAGTGATCCGCCATGAAATGCAGGGCAGTGTCTATGACGAACCCGATCATGACCTGATCGTTCTGTAGGAGGTAATTATTATGGGCTTATTAAGCTGGCTTGGCATCAGCAAGCCGAGAGACGCACCGTCATTGCCGAATATTCGGGACAATGTCCGTGATTCCGGTAATCTGTTTGTATTCGGCATGACGCACAGCGGAGAGCGTGTGGATGAACGAACGGCAATGCAGATCGTTACCGTATACGCCTGCGTGAGACTGCTTTCCAATACGATAGCAGGGCTTCCGCTGCATCTGTACAGATATACAGGTGACGGCGAGGATAAGGAACGTGCTACCGATCATCCGCTGTACAAAATACTCTATAGGCAGCCAAATCCCGAAATGAGTTCATTCTCATTCTGGGAAGCACTGATGTGTCATCTGCTGCTCTGGGGCAACGCATACGCGCAGATTGTCCGCGACGGCAAAAACGGGATTGTCGGTCTGTATCCCCTTCTCCCCGAGAATGTGGAGATTGACCGCGACCCGAAAAGCGGCGACCTGATCTACACCTACCACGCATACACCGATGAAAAACCCGGTGAGCATGATAAGGATATCATCTTTCAGAGAGACGAGATTCTTCACATTCCCGGGCTGGGCTTCAACGGTCTTGTGGGATTTTCACCCATTGCCATGATGAAAAATGCACTGGGCGCAGCAATGGCGGTGGAGCGTTACGGCAGTGCCTTCTTCAAAAACGGAGCGCAGCCTGCCGGTGTTCTCGAACATCCGGGCGTACTGAAAAATCCGGAAAAGATCCGTGAAAACTGGACGAGAGTGTACGGCGGTTCCCGCAATGCGCACCGTATCGCCGTTCTCGAAGAAGGTATGCAGTATAAACCAATATCGCTGCCGCCGGAGGATTCGCAGTTCCTGTCAACCCGCGAGTTCGATGTGGAAGAGATCTGCCGAATGTTTCAGGTTCCGCCGCATCTGGTGCAGGACCTGAAACGCAGCACCTTCAATAACATCGAGCATCAGGGTATCGCATTTGTGCAGTATTCGCTCATGCCGTGGATCATCCGCATTGAAAAAGGCATCATCAAAGACCTTCTGCTGGAAGAGGAACAGGATGTATATTTCCCGAAATTCAACGTGGACGGCCTGATGCGCGGAGATTATCAGAGCAGAATGAACGCTTATGCGATCGGTGTCGGCAACGGTTTTATGAGCCCGAATGATGTGCGCAGGCTTGAAAACATGGATCTCATTCCGCACGATCTCGGCGGTGATGATTATTACCTCAACGGCAGCTACAATAAGCTACAGGATGCAGGTGCAGCCTACGACCTGGACGAGCCGGAGCAGACAGATACAGAGGAACAGGACGAACCGGATGAAGAATCGACCGATGACAGATTCCTGCGAAAAAGACGCAGGAAGAAAGTACGAAACGGAGGGATGTAAATGCCGAAATTCTGGGACTATATTCACGATGACAGCGGCGGCAGAGTGCTTCGCCTCGAAGGTCCTATCGACTCGGAGAGCTTTTGGGGTGACGAGATCACGCCGCAGGATTTCAGAGATGAGCTGTATGCCGAGGACGGCGACCTCACGCTCTGGATCAATTCGCCGGGCGGCAACGTCTTCGCCGCTTCGGAGATCTACACAATGATCCGTGACTATCCGCACAACGTCACTGTCAGAATTGCAAGCATCGCTGCATCAGCTGCGAGTGTGATCGCAATGGCGGGCAATACCGTGCAGATGTCTCCCACCGCACTTCTCATGATCCATGACCCGTCCACCATTGCTTTCGGCAATGCCAAGGACATGGAAAAGGCCATTGCAACACTGAATGAGGTCAAAGAGAGCATCATCAACGCATATGCCGCAAAGACAGGTCTTTCCCGAAACCGCATCAGCAAGCTCATGTCCGATGAGACATGGATCAATGCGAAAAAGGCGGTCGAGCTGGGCTTTGCAGATGAGATCCTCTTTGACGAAAAGCCCGAACCGGACAAGAAGGAGGAGCCTGACGATCCGGACGAGCCTGAAAAGCCCGATCAGGAAGGCGGTGACGATGAGGGCGATGAAAAGAAAGAGACCGAAAAGAAGCCGTTCAAGCTGGACACCGGCGATGCCCTTTGGGAGTACAGTACCCGTGTCATGGGACAGACCATACTGGGAAAGATCACAGCTTCCGCAGCACCCGAAGACACAGAGCCGTCCGATGACGGCAAGGCAGATGATGCACAGAAACCTTCCGAGGAAGGGCTGACCGCACCGACAGTTATTGTGCCGGAAATGCCTGTGATCGGTATGGACGGCAAGACAAAGGACGGCGCAATGCCGTATGAAATTCTGAAACAGCAGCTTGCTTTTCTTAGATAAGCAGGCTGTATTTTTATGACCGCCGGAGTTTTTACCTCCGGAGAATAGGAGAAAAGATATGAGCAAGATCATGGAACTTCGCAGCAAGCGTAATACCCTGTGGGAGCAGACAAAGGCATTCCTCGAAAAGCACCGTGGTGAAAACGGTCTCGTGGAGGCTTCCGCAGTCGAGCAGTACAACAAAATGGCCGGTGAAGTGCAGGCACTGGGCGCAGAGATCGAGCGCCTTGAGCAGCAGGCAGCACTCGATGCAGCACTTTCCGCTCCGACCAGCAAGCCCGTCACCAACGCTCCCGGCACAAAGAATACGCCGCCCACCAACCCGACCGCAACCGACGAGTACAAGTCCGCCTTCTGGGATATGATTCGCAACAAGGGCGATCAGCTTGCAGTCCGCAACGCGCTCTCTGTCGGTGAGGACACCGAGGGCGGCTACACTGTGCCGGATGAGTTCGAGCGCCGTCTGATTCAGGCGCTGGAAGAGAACAACATCTTCCGCCAGATGGCAACGGTCATCAAGACAAACAGCGGCACCCGCAAGATCCCTATCGCCAACGATACGATGGAGGCGCAGTGGATCGATGAGGGTGAGGAGATCCCGGAAACCAACACAAGATTCGGTCAGACAACCCTCTCCGCATACAAGCTCGGTACAATGATCAAGATCAGCAACGAGCTTCTGCACGACTCCGCCTTCGACCTCGCATCGTATATCGCTGCACGTTTCGGTGTGGCAATGGGCAATGCAGAGGAGCGTGCCTTCTTCACCGGTGACGGCGACAAGAAGCCTCTCGGTATTCTCGATGAGACCGGCGGTGCAGAGCTTGGCGTGACTGCAGCATCTCAGACGGCTATCACCTTCGATGAGATCTTTGATCTCTACTACAGCCTGAAGTCTCCCTACCGCAGAAACGCACAGTTCGTCTGCAACGAGACCATCCTGCTTCAGCTCATGAAGCTGAAGGACAAGAACGACAACTACCTCTGGAAGCCGTCGCTCGACATCGCAAAGCCGGATACACTGCTCGGCAGACCGATCCGCACCTCTTCCTTCATGCCCGGTATCGCAAAGGGCGAGCGTGTTCTCCTCTTCGGTGATATGAAGAACTACTGGGTGGCTGACCGTCAGAACCGCACCTTCCGCCGTCTGAACGAGCTGTATGCCCGCACCGATCAGGTCGGCTTCCTCACTACTCAGCGTGTGGATGGCAGACTGATCCTTCCGGAGTCCGTCAAGGTGCTTAAGATGGCAGGCACGAAGGCAGCGACCGGCGGTACGACTGGCGGTAATACCGGCGGCAACGGCTGATAAGAACGGAGGGCAGATAAGTGAATCTGATCTCACTGCCTGAAACAAAAAACTACCTCCGTGTTGACCACTGTGAGGATGACAAGCTCATCCTCACTCTGATCGATACGGCACAGCGGCTCGTGATGGATGTGGGACGCATGACCGAAAAACAGTTAGCGGAAAATGAGGAAACCTCCCGGCAGGCTATGCTGTATACTGTTTCGTACCTCTATGAAAACCGCAACACTGCTGATTATCATGCGCTGACACTTACCTTACGGGCGCTGTTGTTCGCGCAGAGGGAGGGCATCGTCTGATGGAAATCGGAAAAATGAATCAGCGGATCGCCGTCCTTGAAAATCATGTCAAAAAAGATGCGATCGGAAATCACAAAGCCCGGTGGGAGGAAGTTTTTTCCCTCTGGGCTTCTGTGACGGTATCCAATACTGTGGGCGGTGCGGCTGAGGAGACCAATACCGGAGTGACCAGAGAGATACAAAAGCTGGAGGTCATTATCCGACAGACCCCGCAGACAAAAAAGATGGCTTCTACCGTATACCGCATCCGCTTTGAAGGTATTGACTATGACATCAAGGGCATTGTGCCGAATTATCAGACGCAGGACTATATGAAGCTGATCTGCGAATCACGAAGGGCGGGATCAAAGGATGACATCTATTGACGATATGGCTGCGGAGATCATGGAGGGCTTATCGGAGTACGCAGAGCTTGCGGATACAGCAATGAAAAAGGCAGTCCGCAAGACTGCAACCGCCGTTAAGAATGAGATCTCTGCAAATGCCCCTGTGAAGTCCGGCCGCTACAAGCGTAGCTGGACAACCAAGAAAACCAAGGAAAACAGCCATACGCTGGAAATGACCGTCCACAGCAAAGACCGCTACCAGATCGCACATCTGCTCGAACACGGTCATGCAAAGCGCGGCGGCGGTCGTGTGGCGGCGATCC